>NZ_CP087710.1:3193952-3832742 GCF_020991065.1 Nocardioides okcheonensis | reverse complement strand
TCGAGGGTCTGGTCGACGTTGATGCCGACCCCGACGACCGCGACCGGCCCGAGGTCGGTCTCGATCCGCTCGACCAGGATGCCGGCGACCTTGCGCCCGGCGCCGGTCTCGCCGACGTCGACCAGGACGTCGTTGGGCCACTTGAGCCCGATGTCGGGGAGCCGGTCGGCGAGCGCGGCCTGGACGGCGTAGCCGGTGAGCAGCGGCAGCCACGGCCACGCGTCGGCCGGCAGGTCGGGGCGCAGCAGCACCGAGAAGGTCAGCGACGAGCGCGGCGGCGTCTCCCACACCCGGTCGAGGCGGCCGCGGCCCGACGTCTGGTGCTCGGTGACCAGCACCAGGCCGGGCTCCTCGCCCGCCCGGGCGCGCGCGGCGAGCGCCGCGTTGGTCGAGGGCGTGGCCTCCTCGACCTCGACCCGCCAGCCCGCCGGGGCGGTGATCCGGTCGACGTCGAGGGGTGGGCGAGGTGGGAGCGCGGCGGTCATGGGCACTAGATTGCCGGACGGACCAGATTCGACCGACCAGGAGGCCACCGCGTGAGTGCACAGCCGGGTGAGGGCACCGACGTCCCCTCGCAGGACACAGGCATCGACATCCGCACGACCGCCGGCAAGCTCGCCGACCTCGAGCGCCGGCTGGACGAGGCCGTGCACGCGGGCTCCGAGAAGGCGATCGAGAAGCAGCACGCCAAGGGCCGCCGCACCGCCCGGGAGCGGATCGAGATGCTGTTCGACGAGGGCACCTTCGTCGAGCTCGACGAGCTCGCCCGGCACCGCTCCACCGCGTTCGGGCTGGAGAAGAACCGCCCCTACGGCGACGGCGTGGTGACCGGCTACGGCGAGGTCAACGGCCGGATGGTCTGCGTGTTCAGCCAGGACTTCACCGTCTTCGGCGGCTCGCTGGGCGAGGTCTACGGCGAGAAGATCACCAAGGTCATGGACCTCGCGATCAAGACCGGCTGCCCGATCATCGGCATCAACGAGGGCGCCGGCGCCCGCATCCAGGAGGGCGTGGTCTCCCTCGGCCTCTACGGCGAGATCTTCCGCCGCAACGTCCACGCCTCCGGCGTGATCCCGCAGATCAGCCTGATCATGGGCAACTGCGCCGGCGGCCACGTCTACTCCCCCGCCGTCACCGACTTCACCGTGATGGTCGACCAGACCTCCGCGATGTTCATCACCGGCCCCGACGTGATCAAGACCGTCACCGGCGAGGACGTCACGATGGAGGACCTCGGCGGCGCGCGCACCCACAACACCAAGTCCGGCAACGCCCACTACATGGCCAGCGACGAGGAGGACGCGATCGAGTACGTCAAGTCGATGCTGTCGTTCCTTCCCCAGAACAACCTGGACCCGGCGCCGACCTACGACGAGGCGCCGGACATGGAGGTCACCGACCTCGACCGCACGCTCGACGCGCTGATCCCGGACTCCCCGAACCAGCCCTACGACATGCACGACGTCATCACCGCCGTGCTCGACGACGAGGAGTTCCTCGAGGTCCAGGAGCTGTTCGCGCCCAACATCCTCATCGGCTTCGGCCGCGTCGAGGGCCAGTCGGTCGGCGTGGTCGCCAACCAGCCGATGCAGTTCGCCGGCACCCTCGACATCGACGCCAGCGAGAAGGCCGCCCGCTTCGTGCGGTTCTGCGACGCCTTCAACCTGCCGGTCCTGACCTTCGTCGACGTCCCCGGCTTCCTGCCCGGCACCGACCAGGAGTGGGACGGCATCATCCGCCGCGGCGCCAAGCTGATCTACGCCTACGCCGAGGCCACCGTCCCGCTGGTCACCACCATCACCCGCAAGGCCTACGGCGGCGCCTACGACGTGATGGGCTCCAAGCACCTCGGCGCCGACATCAACATCGCCTGGCCCACCGCCCAGATCGCCGTGATGGGCGCCCAGGGCGCGGCCAACATCCTGCACCGCAAGACCCTGAAGAAGGTCGCGGACGCCGGCGGCGACGTCGAGGCGAAGCGGGCCGAGCTCATCGAGGAGTACGAGACCACCCTCGCCAACCCCTACATCGCGGCCGAGCGCGGCTACGTCGACGCCGTGATCTCCCCCCACGAGACCCGCCTCGAGATCGTCCGCGCGCTGCGCCTGCTGCGCACCAAGCGGGAGACCCTCCCGCCCAAGAAGCACGGGAACATCCCGCTGTGATCAAGCGACTCGGGGCTCGCGACGCAGGAGCGAGCACCGAACGGAGACGAGGTTGAGCAAGCGGCCCCGGCTGAGCCTGCGAAGCCGGGCCCGCGCGACGAAACCCACGAGGTGAGCATGAACGCAGACATCGACCAGAACCAGCCACCCCTCCTCCGCGTCGTCAACCCCGACGCCACACCGGAGGAGGTCGCCGCGCTGGTCGCGGTCTTCTCGGCGCTGGGGTCGGCGGGCGGCGAGCCGCCGAGGAAGCCGCGCCCGTCGTGGAACCTCCCCGCCCGCGGCGTACGCCAGACCCACCGCCCCGGAGCGGGCGCCTGGCGCGCGAGCGGCCTGCCGCACTGAGGGACGACCTGACCGACGGTGGAGCGACGGGCCCGACCTAGCGGCCGCACGCTCCACCGTCGCCGGGACCGTCCACAGATCGGTCGCGCCCCGTGGTGTCCGGGGCGCCGCCGGGGCGATCGTCGGAGGATGCCGAAGCGCTCGACGAGCTCCCTGGACCAGGACCGCCTCGCACGCCTGCTCCGGGCGCAGGACGGCGTGGTCTCCCGGTCGCAGCTCGTCGAGCTGGGTGCCTCGCGCGCGGACGTACGCCGCCTGGTCGCGCGGCGCGAGCTGTTCGTCGTCCACCCGGGCGTCTACGTCGACCACGGCGCACGCCCCACCCGCGCCCAGCGCCGCTGGGCGGCCGTGCTCGCGTGTGCGCCGGCCGCACTCCACCGGGAGTCGGCCCTCGACGCGCACGGCATGACCCGCGACCGGCGGGCCGGCGGCACGGGGACCGAACCGGTCCGGCTGGTCGTGGGTCACGACCGACGGATCCGTCCGCCCGAGGGCGTCGTGGTCGAGCGGGTGGCGGAGCACGAGCAGTGGGTGCAGCCGAACCGGCGCCCACCGCGCGTGGCCGTCGAGCTCGCCCTCCTCAAGGCCGCGGCCGACCGGGACCCGGCCGGCGCCGTCGCGCTGCTCTCCGACGCGGTCCACCAAGGACTGACGACGGCCGAGCGGCTGGCGCAGACCGTCGGCCGGCTGCCCCGACTGCCACGGCGGGCGTTCCTGGGCGAGGTCCTGGCGGACGTGGCCTCGGGCGCCAGGTCCGTGCTGGAGCAGCGCTACCTGCGCGACGTCGAGCGCGCCCACGGCCTGCCGCTCGGTGAGCGCCAGCTGCGGCAGGACACCGCGTCCGGCGTCGTGCACCGCGACGTGCGGTACGCACCCGAGCGGGTCCTCGTCGAGCTCGACGGGGCCTTCGGGCACCGTGATGCGGTGGACCGGTGGTCCGACCTGCAGCGCGACCTCGACGCGTCGGTCGACGACCACCTCACCCTGCGCCCCGGCTGGGCGCAGGTCCTCGAGCCGTGCCGCCTGGCCGCGATCGTCGCGCAGGTGCTCCGGCGACGAGGGTGGGTCGGTGTGCCTCGACCGTGCGGCCCGGCCTGCGCGCTCGGCGACGGTGGAGCGACGGGCCCGACCTAGCGGCCGTCGGCTCCACCGTCGGCGACGAAACCGGCTGACCGACGTCCGAGCCTCGGCATAGGGTCGCCCCGTGACCCGGACCATCGATGCCCTCTGTGACGCCTTCGTCGAGGACTACTGCGCCCTCGACCCGCTGACCGCGACCTCCATCGGGGTCGCCGGCCACGAGCACGAGATGACCGACTTCTCGCCCGCCGGCTTCGACGCCCGCCTGAAGCTGGCGCGCCGCGTGGTCGCCGCCGTGGAGGCGGCCACCCCGGTCGACGACCGCGAGGCGGCGGCCCAGGACGCGTTCCTCGAGCGCACCCGGCTCGAGATCGAGCTCGAGGAGGCGGGCGTCAACCGGTCGCGGATGTCGGTGCTGTGGAGCCCGCTGCACGAGATCCGCGGCGTGTTCGACCTGATGCCGACCGAGGGCGACGAGGCCGTCGCCGCCATCGCGGCCAGGCTGGAGGCGGTCCCCGCCGCGCTGGAGGGGCTGCGGGTGACGCTGTCCGACGAGGCCCGCAAGGGCAACGTCGTCGCCGCCCGGCAGTACGCAGAGGTGGCCGAGCAGGTGCGCCGCTGGACCGGCCAGGCCGGCGACGCCGGCGACTTCTACCTCGGACTCGTCGAGCGCCTCGGCCGCGCCGACGACAGCGCGCTGCGCGCCGCCGCGGGTGCGGCGAGCGCCGCCACCGCCGCGTTCGGCCTCTTCCTCAGCGACGAGCTCGAGCCGCAGGGGCGCGAGAAGGAGGGCGTCGGCCGCGAGGCGTACGCGCTGGCCAGCCGCTACTTCCTCGGCGCCGAGGTCGACCTCGACGAGACCTACGCCTGGGGCTGGACCGAGCTGCAGCGCCTGTCCGACCTGATGCACGCGACCGCCGACCGGATCCTGCCGGGCGCCGACGTCGACGGTGCGGTGGCCCACCTCGACGCCGACCCCGCGCGGGTCGTCCACGGCCGCGAGGAGTTCCGCCAGTGGATGCAGCGGCTCGCCGACCGGACCCTCGAGGAGATGGCGGGGGTCCACTTCGACATCCCCGAGCCGGTCCGCCGGATCGAGTGCATGCTGGCGCCCACCAACGACGGCGGCATCTACTACACCGGCCCCTCGGAGGACTTCGAGCGGCCTGGCCGGATGTGGTGGTCAGTGCCCGACGGCATCGAGGACTTCCACCCCTGGCGCGAGGTGACGACCGTCTACCACGAGGGCGTCCCGGGCCACCACCTCCAGGTCGCCCAGACCGCCTACCGCAGCGACACCCTCAACCGCTGGCAGCGGCTGATGTGCTGGTGCAGCGGCCACGGCGAGGGCTGGGCCCTCTACGCCGAGCGGCTGATGGAGGACCTCGGCTTCCTCGACGACCCGGCCGACCTGCTCGGCATGCTCGACGGCCAGTCGCTGCGCGCGGCGCGGGTCATCGTCGACATCGGCATGCACCTCGAGCTCACCATCCCCGAGGACAACCGGCTCGGCGCCGGCGGCACGGCCTTCCACCCCGGCGAGACCTGGACCCCGGAGCTGGGCCTGGAGTTCATGCGGCTGCACTGCCGGATGGACGACGAGTTCATCCAGTTCGAGGTCAAGCGCTACCTCGGCCTCCCCGGTCAGGCCCCGTCCTACAAGGTCGGCGAGCGGATCTGGCTCGAGGCCCGCGACGAGGTCCGGCGGCGCCAGGGCGACGACTTCGACCTCAAGGCGTTCCACCGCGCCGCCCTCGACCTCGGCTCGCTGGGCCTCGACCCGCTGCGCACCGCGCTGGAGCGGCTGTGACGGCTCGGGTGCCCCTGGTCCTCGCCTCCGCCTCCCCCGCCCGGCTCGCCACGCTGCGGGCGGCCGGGGTCGACCCGACCGTCGTGGTCAGCGGCGTCGACGAGACGCAGGTCGCCGGCCTGCCGCCGGCCGAGCTCGCGCTCCAGCTCGCGGAGCTGAAGTGCGCGGCGGTCGCGGCGCGGCCGGACGTGCCCGTCGACGCCCTGGTGCTGGGCTGCGACTCGGTGCTCGAGCTCGACGGCGAGGCGCTCGGCAAGCCCTACGAGCCCGACGAGGCACGAGCGCGCTGGCGCACCATGCGTGGCCGGTCCGGCGTGCTCCACACCGGGCACTGCCTCCGCGAGGCGTCCTCGGGGCGCGTGGCAGCGGCCACCGGGTCCACCGTGGTCCGCTTCGCCGACGTCACCGACGACGAGATCGACGCCTACGTCGCCACCGGCGAGCCGCTGCAGGTCGCCGGTGCCTTCACGATCGACGGCCTGGGAGCGGCCTTCGTGACGGGCATCGACGGCGACCACAGCAACGTCGTCGGCGTCAGCCTGCCCCTCCTGCGCGAGCTCGTGCAGGAGCTGGGGCACGCCTGGCCCGACCTGTGGAGCGGGTCGGCCAGCGCCACCCGATAGCATCACGGACGTGGGGAACGTGCTGCTGGGAGGGGTGCAGGCGCAGCCTGTCAGCGACCCCGACGACCGGTACGGCGTCCGCGAGGAGCGACTGCTGACCGGCGCCACCGTGATCACGGCGGTCCGCACCGTCGCCTCCGTCGTGCTGGCCGCCGTCGCCGCCCACCAGCAGAGCCTGACGCTGCTCGTCGTGGCGCTGGTCGTCTACTGGGTCGGCGACATGCTGGACGGCTTCTACGCACGGGTGCGCGACTGCGAGACCCGCATCGGCGCCGTCCTCGACATCATGTGCGACCGGCTCAACGCCGCTGCCTTCTACGTCGGCCTCGCGTGGCTCCAGCCGGACCTCTCCCCCGCGATCTTCGTCTACCTCGCCGAGTTCATGGTCGTCGACTGCTTCCTGTCGATCGCCTTCCTGGCCTGGCCGGTGCGCAGCCCCAACTACTTCTTCGTGGTCGACCGTCCGACCTGGCTGTGGAACTGGTCGAAGCCCGCCAAGGCCGTCAACAGCGCGCTCTTCGCGGTGCTGCTGCTGGTCACCGGCTGGATGTGGGTCGGCCTGGTGATCGCCTCGGCCCTGCTGGTGCTCAAGTGCGTCTCGCTGCACCGCCTGGTCCGCATCGGGCTCCCGGTCCCGGGGACCCCGGCCTGATGCTCTTCTGGAGCGTGCTGGGCGTCTCCATCGCCTCCGCCCTCGTTCCCCTGATCAACATCGAGCTGTTCCTCGGTGGTGCGATCACCCAGGCTCCGACCCACTTCTGGGGGCTCGTCGTCGCGGCGACGATCGGGCAGATGATCGGGAAGATCCTCTGGTACTGGGGCGGCATGCACGTCGACCGCGCCCCGTGGGTGCACCGCCAGCTGCAGAAGCCGAAGGCGCAGGCGTCCCTGGACAAGTGGCACGCACGCGCAGAAGGCCGGCCGTGGTTCACGGCCGGCCTTCTGCTGTTCTCGGCGGCGACGGGCTTCCCGCCCTACGCCGTCACCGCGGTCCTCGCCGGGACCCTGCGGGTCAACTTCTGGATCTTCATCGCCACCGGCCTGATCGGTCGGGGCGTGCGGTTCTGGGCCGTCGTGGCCGGGACCTCGTCGCTGCTGCACCTCTGGTGAGGTGCGCGGGTCACTCCGCGGCGGACCACGCCTGGCGCAGGGTGACCCGGCCACCGGTCTGCAGCAGCGCCCGGCGGTAGAGCCGCTCGCCCGCCCAGACGGTGACCGCCGCGAACGCGGCCAGCAGCCCCAGCGCGAGCAGCGGCTCCCACCACTCGACGCCACCGGCGAGGATCCGCTTGGGCATCACGACCGCGGACACCGGCGGGACGTACGACGCGATCACCTGGGCGCGGCCCTCCAGCGACAGGCCGCCGAAGAACATCACCAGCATCAGCATCGTCAGGGGCGTCGAGGTCGCCTGCAGGTCCTCGGTGCGCGAGGCCAGCGACCCGGCGACCGCCCAGAGGCAGGCCAGCGCCACGAACCCGGCCAGGAAGAACGCGATGAACCACGCGGCCGGCCCGGAGAGGTCGGGGACGAAGGACTTGTAGGACGTGAACGACATGCCGATCAGTCCGACGACGGCGTAGACGAGGACCTGGATCAGGGCCAGGGCGGTGTTGCCGAGCACCTTGCCGGCGAGCAGCTGCCGCAGCGGGATGGCGGCGGCGATGATCTCCACGATCCGGCTCTGCTTCTCCTCGATCACCGAGTTGGCCAGCTGCATGCCGAAGACGAGCGCGGCGAAGTAGAAGAGGAAGACGAAGACGAAGCCGACCACCTCGGCCACCGCCGCCTTCTCCGCGTCGCCGCGCACGAAGTCGGTGCTGACGGTGCTGCCCGCCTCGAGCTGGTCGAGGGTCACGCCGGTCCCGGCGGCGTTGTCGGCCAGCACCTGCTGGCGCACCACGGCGGTCACCACGTCGGTGAGCGAGCCGTCCTCGCTCGACTCGGTGGTCAGCTCCCACCCGTCGTCGACGGGGTGCAGCCAGGCGTCGGCCTCGCCCTCGGTGAGCAGCGCCTCGGCGGCGTCCGCGTCGTCGACGTCGACGAGGGTCACGTCGACCTTCTCGTCGACGTCAGGGCCGAGGTCGACCACGGCCTCGCCCATCGCGACGGCGTCGGGGGTGACCGCGAGGGTGACCTCGTTGGTGCGCCCGTCCTGCCAGGCGGTGAACCCGAGGACGCCGACGATCATCGCGACCATGAGGACGGTGCCGATGACGAACGACTTGTCGGTGATGCGCGAGACGACCTCGCGCTTGGTGACGAGGAGCCAGGCGGGCTCGTCGCTGCGTGCGGCGGCCGGACGTGCCTCGTGCTGGTCGTGCGGTGCGGTGCTCATGCGGTGGCCTCCCGGTAGATCTCGCTGAGCGCCGGGCGGACCCGGACGAACTCGTGGACGGCGCCCCTGCGGGTCGCCTCGGTGATCAGCTGCTGCTCGGCGCCCTCGTGGTGGACCTCGACCAGCGCGGTGCTGCCGTCGAGGTCGAGGACGTCGAGGCCGGTGTGGTCGCGGACCCAACCGGCGTCGCCGCCGAGGACGAGCCGGAAGCGCGGCACCCCCGCGTCGCGCAGCTCCGACACCGTCCCGGCGGCGACCCGGCGTCCCTGGGCCAGCACGACCAGCCGGTCGCACAGGCGCTCGACGAGGTCGAGCTGGTGGCTGGAGAACAGCACGGGCACGCCGTCGCGGGTGTACTCGCGCAGCAGGTCGACCATCGAGTCGACGGCCACCGGGTCGAGGCCGGAGAACGGCTCGTCGAGCACCAGCGCCGCGGGGCGCGGCAGCACCGACGCGATGATCTGGACCCGCTGCTGGTTGCCCAGCGACAGCTTCTCCAGGTGGTCCTTGGCGCGCTCGCCCAGGCCGAACCGCTCGAGCAGGTCGGTGACCTCCGCGCGGGCGGCGGTGCGCGCCATGCCCTTGAGCTGGGCGACGTAGACGAGCTGGTCGAGGATCGGTTGCTTGGGGTAGAGGCCGCGCTCCTCCGGCATGTAGCCGATCGAGCGGCGGTCGAGCCGCGTGATCGGACGGCCCTGCCACAGCACCTCGCCCTCGTCGATGCCGAGCACGCCCATGACCATCCGCATGGTCGTGGTCTTGCCCGCGCCGTTGGCGCCGACGAAGCCGGTCATCTGACCGGCCGGCACCTCGAAGGACACGTGGTCGACTGCCGTGGCGTCGCCGAACCGCCTGGTGAGCTCCCTGATCTCCAACATGACGACGACGCTAGGCGCGCGCGCCGTCCGCGGGATCCCCCGCGCGACGGAACCGTCAGTCCGTCGGGTGGATGAGGCCGGCCTCGTAGGCGAAGACGACGGCCTGCACCCGGTCGCGCAGGTGCAGCTTGGCGAGCACGTTCGACACGTGCGTCTTGACCGTCGCCTCGCCCAGCACGAGCTCGGCCGCCACCTCGCCGTTGGACAGCCCGCGGCCGAGGAGCACGAGCACCTCCCGCTCGCGCGCGGTGAGCCGGGCGAGCTCCGCCGGCTCGGGGCGCTCCGCGCCGGTCCCCGACCGCGCGGCGGCCATCTTGCCGATCACCCGACGGGTCACCTCCGGCGCGAGGAGCGCGTGGCCGCGCCCGGCCGCGCGGACGGCGTCGAGCAGCTGCTCCGGGCCGGCGTTCTTGAGCAGGAACCCGCTCGCGCCCGCCTCGAGGGCTGCGAAGAGGTAGTCGTCGCGGTCGAAGGTGGTGACGATGACGACGCGGCCGAGGTCCTCGGCGACCAGGTGACCGGTGGCCTCGATCCCGTCCATCCGCGGCATCTGGACGTCCATGAGCACCACGTCGGGTCGTGCCTCACGGGCCCGCTCCAGCGCCTGGAGCCCGTCGGCCGCCTCGCCCACCACCTCGATGTCGTCCTCGACCGACAGCACCATCGCGAAGCCGGAGCGCACCATGGCGTGGTCGTCGACGAGCAGGACCTTCAGCGGCTCGGTCACCGGCCCTCCAGCGGGTAGCGCACCCGGACGCGGTAGCCGCCGGTGACGCGCGGCCCGATCTCGACGTGCCCCCCGTGGGTCGCGGCGCGCTCGCGGATGCCGAGCTGCCCCAGGCCGCTGCCCGAGGTGCCGTGTCGCGAGCGCCCGTTGTCGACCACCTCCACCTCGGCGTAGGAGCCCTCCGCGTCGACCCGCACCACCACCGAGACGGCGTCGGCGGTGGAGTGACGGCGCACGTTGGCGAGCGCCTCCTGCACGGTGCGGTAGACCGCGAGCCCGACGCCGCGCGGCACGCGTTCGGCGACGACCTCGCAGTCGGGCACCACGTCGAGGCTGACCGACAGGCCCTCCCCCGATACGGCGGCGACCAGCGACGGGAGGTCGGCGACGGTCGCCCCGGGCGCCCGCGCGGCGTCGTCGGCGGGGGCGTCGGCCCGGTCACCGACGCCCTCGCGCAGCGTGCCGAGCAGCAGCCGCATCTGGGTCACGGCGTCCCGGGAGGCGTCCTCGACGTTCGCGAGCGCCCGGCGAGCGGCGTCGGGGTCGCGGTCGAGGACGCGGCGGGCGGCGCCGGCCTGGATGCCCATCGCGGACACCCCGTGCGCGACCACGTCGTGGAGCTCGCGGGCGATCCTGAGCCGCTCGTCGACGACGGCCTGCTCGCGCAGCCGTCCGGCCTGGGCGGCGATGGTGCTGGCCTGCTCCTGGAGCCGGTGGCGCTGGCGCGCGGCCCGCCAGGACACGCCGCCGCCGACGATCGCGCCGCCGAAGTAGATGACGTTGATCAGCAAGGTGATGGCGATCGCGGCCGGGATCGGGGGGAACACCCCGATCTGCTCGCTCAGGTCCTCGTCGTCGAGCCACTCCTGGATCGAGGAGCCGAGGGCGAACTGCCACCCGATCCAGGCGAACATGAACAGCACGATGGTGCCGACGACGACCACCATCGCCCGGCGGTCGCGGGCCCACGCGACCCCGGACAGCAGGGCGACGAAGTAGACGATCTGCAGCGAGAGCTGACCCATCACCTCGGGCATCGTGACGCCCGCGACGAACATGTGCGCGGCCGCCAGGAGCGCCACCGTGAGCGGCCAGCGCCGGCGACCGAGCAGCAGCGCGGCGCCGCTGGAGACCGCCAGCCACTGCGCCCAGACCGGGACGTCGGTGTGCTCGAAGCCGCCGGAGCTGCGGACCAGCTCGAGCGCGAGCAGGCTCACCGACTCCACCGTGAGGGCGAGCACCGCGTCCGGGCGCCCGACCGGCGGGCGCGGTCGCTCCCACGCGTCGTCCACGCCGAACCAGTCGAGCAGGCGCTGGCTCAGGCGCTGGCTCAGGCGGGGCATGGGGGCGAGGGTACGACGCCCGCGCCCCGCCGGGATCCGTCGGGAGGGGGAGATCAGTGGAGCCCGCGGCCGCTAGGTCCGGCCGGGTGCTCCACCGTCGCGGGGAGTCCCCTCACTCGACCGGCAGGCCGAGCCCCCGGGCGATGAGCATCCGCTGGACCTCGGAGGTGCCCTCGCCGATCTCGAGCACCTTGGCGTCGCGGTAGAACCGGACGACCGGGTACTCCTCCATGAAGCCGTAGCCGCCGAAGACCTGGGTGGCGATGCGGGTCGCGGTCACGGCCGACTCGGTGGTGTAGAGCTTGGCGACGGCGGCAGCCTGCTTGAAGGCGGCCATCGAGACGTCCTTGCCGGCGTCCATCGCGTCCTTCATGGCAGCCGCCTTGTAGGTCAGCAGGCGCGAGGCGTCGAGCATGACCTGCAGGTCGGAGACCTGGAAGGCGAGGCCCTGCTTGCGACCGATCGGGCCGCCGAAGGTCTGCCGCTCGCCGGCGTACTGCAGCGACAGGTCGAGGCAGGCCTGGATGCAGCCGACCGCGAGCGCGGCGATCGCGACGCGGCCGTCGTCGAGGGTGGCGAGGAACTGGGCGTAGCCGCGACCGCGCTCGCCGAGCAGGTTCGACTCCGGCACGCGGGCGTCGGAGAAGGACAGCGGGTGGGTGTCGGAGGCGTGCCAGCCGAGCTTGTCGTAGGCCTTCTCGGCGGTGAAGCCGGGCGTCCCGGACGGGACGATGATCGTCGAGATCTCCGGGCGGCCGTCGGCGCGCTCGCCGGTGCGGGCGGTGACCGTCACGACCGACGTGATCGAGGAGCCGGAGTTGGTGATGAACTGCTTGGCCCCGTTGACGACCCACTCGCCGTCCTCGAGGACCGCCTTGGTGCGGGTCGCCCCGGCGTCGGAGCCGGCACCGGGCTCGGTGAGGCCGAAGCCGGCCAGCTTCTCGCCGGCGACGAGGTCGGGCAGCCAGGTCTTCTTCTGCTCGTCGGTGCCGTAGGTGAGGATCGGGTTGATGCCCAGCCCGACCGCGGCCTCGAGCGTGATGCCCATCGACTGGTCGACCCGCCCGATCTCCTCGATCGCCAGGCACAGCGAGGTGAAGCCGCCGTCCTCCCCGGCCATCCCGGCGCCGCCGAACTCCTCCGGCGCGGTGAGGCCCATCAGCCCGAGCGCGCCCATCTTCTGCACGACGTCGGTCGGGAAGTGGTGGTCGCGGTCCCACTGGGCGGCGTGCGGGGCGATCTCGGCCTCGGCGAAGTCGCGGACGCTGCGGCGGAACTGCTCGTGCTCGGGGGACAGCTCGAAGGTCATGACCGCGAGGATACCGGCCGAGGTTAGCGATCGCTAACCCTCGGTGTGACCCAGCCCATGCCGTGGCCGTCCGGGCGGGCGGGCCCGATTCCGTCCCGCACGGTGCGCGGCGCTAGAGTTAGGTGAGCCTAAGCAAACAAAAGGATCCCTCGTGTCGTCTTCCTCGCGTCCGACCCTGCGCCGCGCCGCCGTCTCGCTGGCCGCGGTCACCCTGACCGCCTCCACCCTGACCGGGTGCGGCCTGTTCAGCTCCCCCGATCTGGTCGTCTACAACGCCCAGCACGAGCAGCTGCTCGACGAGCTGGTGCCGCTGTTCGAGGAGGAGTCGGGCCTCGACGTCGAGCTGCGCAACGGCAAGGACCTCGAGATGGCCAACCAGATCGTCGAGGAGGGCGAGGACTCCCCCGCCGACGTGTTCCTCACCGAGAACTCCCCGGCCATGAGCATCGTCGACAACGCCGGCCTGTTCGCCGAGCTGCCCGACAGCGCGACCGCGACGATCCCCGACCAGTACGTCCCGGCCGACCGGACGTGGACCGGCTTCCTCGCCCGCTCGACCGTCGCGATGTACAACACGGACTCGATGACCGAGGCCGACATGCCCGCCTCGATCCTGGACTTCGCGAAGCCCGAGTGGAAGGGCCGCGTCGCCTTCTCGCCGACGGGTGCCGACTTCCAGGCGATCGTCTCCGCCGTCCTCGAGCTCGAGGGCGAGCAGGCCACGGCCGACTGGCTGGCCGGGCTGAAGGAGAACGGCGAGATCGTCCAGAACAACCTCGTCGTCATGCAGTCCGTCGACTCCGGCGAGGTCGACGCCGGCATCGCCTACCACTACTACTGGTACCGCGACCGAGAGGAGAACGGCTCGGACTCCGACAGCTCCGCGCTCCACTTCTTCGGCAACCAGGACCCCGGCGCGTTCGTGAGCATCTCCGGCGCCGGCATGCTCGCCAGCAGCGAGCACCAGGACGCCGCCGAGGAGTTCATCACCTGGCTCACCGGCACCGAGGCCCAGCAGGCGATGGCCGAGTCGTACGCCCTGGAGTACCCGCTCAACCCCGACGCGAGCCTCAACCCCGACGTGAAGCCGTTCGACGAGCTCGACCCGCCGCAGGTCGACGTGGCGAGCCTCAACGGCCCGCAGGTCACCGACCTGATGACCGAGGCCGGACTGCTCTGAGCGCCACCGAGCGCCGCACACCGCCCCTGCTGCTGGCAGCGGGGGCGGTCGTCGCGCTGCTCGCGCTCGTCCCGCTGGGCTACGTCGCGACCTACGTCGTGGTGATCGGCCCCGTCGACCTCTGGCAGCTCCTGGCCCGCCCGCGGATCGGCGAGCTGCTGCGCAACACCCTCACCCTCGCCGGGGCCTGCATGGCCGCGACCGCCGCCCTCGGCGTCGTGCTGGCGGTCCTCGTCGAGCGCACCGACCTGCCGGGGCGGCGCGCCTGGCACGGCCTGCTCGTCGCACCGCTCGCGGTCCCGGCGTTCGTCAACGGCTACGCCTGGGTCTCGCTCGACCGCAGCGTCCACGGCTTCGGCGGGGCGTTCCTGGTCGTGACGCTGTCCTACTACCCGCTCGTCTACCTGCCCGTGGTCGCGATGCTGCGCCGGCTCGACCCGGCGCTGGAGGAGTCGGCGTGGTCGCTCGGGCACTCCCGCGCCCGCACGCTGGCGACCGTCGTGCTGCCTCAGCTGCGCCCGGCGCTGCTGGGCGGTGCGCTGCTGGTCGGCCTCCACCTCCTGGCGGAGTTCGGTGCGCTGTCGCTGCTGCGCTTCCCGACCTTCACGACCGCGATCTACGACCAGTACGGCTCGACCTTCAACGGCGCCGCCGCGACCGCGATGGCCGGCGTGCTGGTCCTGCTCTGCCTCGTCCTGCTGCTCGCCGAGCTGCGGCTGCGCGGCGACCGTCGGTACGCCCGGGTCGGACGCGGCGCGGCCCGGAGCAGCGTGCCGCTGTCCCTCGGGGCGTGGCGCTGGCCGACGCTCGGGGTCCTCGCCGGCGTGGTGGCGCTGGCGGTCGGCGTCCCGGCCTGGTCCCTCGTGCGCTGGCTCGTGGTGGGCACCTCGACCGAGTTCCCGCTCGCCGACCTCACCGAGGCCCTGGTCGCCACCGTCGTCCTCGCGCTCGCCGGCGCGATCGCGGCGACCGTGGCCGCCGTGCCGGTCGTCTGGCTCGCGGTGCGCCACCGCGGACGGGTCTCCACCCTGATCGAGCGCAGCACCTACGTCGCCAACGCCCTGCCCGGCATCGTCGTAGGCCTGGCCCTCGTGGTCGCGTCGCTGCGCCTCGTGCCGCCGGTCTACCAGACCGCCGCGCTGCTCGTGGCGGCCTACGTCATCCTCTTCCTCCCACGTGCGGTCGTCACCGTCCGCGCCGGGCTGGAGCAGGCCCCGGCGGTGCTCGACGACGTCGCCCACAGCCTCGGCACCGGGCCGCTCGCCACCGCGCGCCGGGTCACCCTGCCGCTCATCGCCCCCAGCCTCGGCGCCGGCGCCGCACTGGTGTTCCTCGCCATCTCCACCGAGCTGACCGCCACGCTGATGCTTTCCCCGATCGGCACCCGGACCCTGGCCACCGAGTTCTGGTCGGCGTCCTCCGAGCTCCGCTACGGAGCAGCCGCCCCCTACGCCCTCCTGCTGGTGCTCGTCTCGATCCCCGCGACGGTGCTGCTCATGCGGCAGGAGCGACTCTCCCTCCAGGAGGCCACCCCATGAGCTCCCTGACGATCACCGGCGTCACCAAGACGTTCGCGGCGGGCGGCCCCGGCCGTACGTCCACGCGTGCCGTCGACGAGGTGTCGCTGCAGGTCCCGCACGGGTCGTTCACGACCGTCCTCGGCCCGTCCGGCTGCGGCAAGACGACCCTGCTGCGCCTGATCGCGGGCTTCCTGCTGCCCGACGCCGGCACCATCGCGTTCGGCGACACCGTCGTCGCCGGCGACGGCGTGAAGCCGATGCCGCCGCAGGTGCGCCGGGTGGGCTACGTCCCGCAGGAGGGCGCGCTGTTCCCCCACCTCGACGTCGCCGCCAACATCGCCTTCGGCCTGCCGCGCGAGGAGCGCGGGCGCGAGCGCGACGACCGCGTCGCGGAGATGCTCGACCTCGTCGAGCTCCCCGCCGACTTCCGGCACCGTCGCCCCGACGAGCTCTCCGGAGGCCAGCAGCAGCGGGTCGCCCTCGCCCGGTCGCTCGCCCCCAAGCCCGCGGTGGTGCTGCTGGACGAACCGTTCTCCTCCCTCGACGCCAGCCTGCGCGGCACCACCTCCCTGGCCGTGCGCCGCGCCCTCGCGGCGAGCAACACGACCGCGCTGCTCGTCACCCACGACCAGAACGAGGCGCTGTCCCTCGCCGACCAGGTCGCGGTGATGCGCTCGGGCCGGCTGGTGCAGTCGGCGAGCCCGAGCGAGGTCTACCTCTCCCCCTCCGACCCGCAGGTCGCGGAGTTCGTCGGCCGCGCCGTGGTCCTCCCCGGCACCGCCACCGCGAGCCGCGCGCAGTGCGCGCTCGGCGAGGTGGTCCTCACCGAGCCCGGCTCCGGACCGGTGTCGCTGATGATCCGCCCCGAGCAGATCTACGTCGACCTCGCCCACGCCGAGGGCGTCCGCGGCACGGTCGAGGAGCTCAGCTACTACGGCCACGACTGCGCCGTGCAGGTCCGTCTCGACGACGGCACGTCGGTCCTCGCCCGCATGGCGGGCGTACGCCACCCGGCCACCGGCGACACCGTGCACCTCCGCGTGACCGGCCTGGTCCGCGCCTACCGCCCCGCCGCTCCCCCCGCGCTGACGTGACGCTCACGCCCACCCGGCCGTCGGCGCGGCCGGTGCTCGACCACGCCCCCGCCGGCAACGCACCGGCGGTGGTCGTCGGCGACCGCACCCTCAGCCACGCAGACCTGGCCCGACGGGTCGCCGACCGCGCGCGGGCCTGGGGTCCGGCGCGACGGCTCGTGCTGGTGGAGGGCGCCAACCGGCTCGACGCCCTGGTCGCCTACCTCGCCGCGCTCCAGCACGGCCACGTCGCCCTCGTCGTGCCCGACGCCCGCCCCGCCCAGCGCGACGCGGTGGTCGCGGCCTACGACCCCGACGTGGTCTGCGTGTCCGGGGAGCCCGACGACGTGCGCCGCGCGACCAGCGCGCACGACCTGCACCCCGACCTCGCGCTGCTGCTCAGCACGTCCGGCACCACCGGCTCGCCCAAGCTGGTGCGGCTCTCGCGCGACAACGTCGCCAGCAACGCCGCCGCGATCGCCGACTACCTCCGTCTCGGCCCCGACGACCGCGCGATCACCGCGCTCCCGCTGCACTACTGCTACGGCCTCTCGGTCCTGCACTCCCACCTCGTCGCCGGCGCCAGCGTGGTGCTGACCGACCTGAGCGTGGTCGACGAGTGCTTCTGGGACCTCTTCGCCCGCAGCGGTGCCACCAGCCTCGCCGGCGTCCCGCACACCTTCGACCTGCTCGACGCGAGCGGGTTCGCCGACCGCGACCTCCCGACGCTGCGGCAGGTCACCCAGGCGGGCGGACGGCTCGCGCCCGAGGCCGTACGCCACTGGAGCCGCACCGGCCGCGAGCGCGGCTGGGACCTCGTCGTGATGTACGGCGCCACCGAGGCGACCGCCCGGATGGCGTGGCTGCCGCCCGACCTGGCCGAGGACCACCCCGGCGCGATCGGCGTCGCCGTGCCCGGCGGCCGGCTCTGGCTCGACGAGTCGGTCGACGAGCGCCCCGGGGTCGGCGAGCTCTGCTACTCCGGGCCCAACGTGATGCTCGGCTACGCGCACGCCCCCGCCGACCTGGCCCGCGGCCGCGAGGTCGAGGACCTGCGCACCGGGGACCTCGCGCGCGAGGTCGACGGGCTGTTCGAGGTCGTCGGCCGGCGCAACCGCTACGGCAAGGTCTTCGGCCTGCGCCTCGACCTCGACGCCGTCGAGCGCCACCTCGCCGCCGAGGTCGACCGCCACGCCCGGGTGGTCGCGACCGACCGCGCCGTGCACGTGTTCCTGCGCCACGGGCGGCACCGCGGCGCCGCCCGCACCCTCGTCACCGACCAGTGCGGCGTGCCGGCCCACGCCGTCGTCGTGCACCTGCTCGCCGAGGATCCGCTCACCGCCAGCGGCAAGGTCGACCGCGCCGCGCTGCTCGGGCTCGCCGCGACCGAGGAGGCCGCGACCCGCGGGCCGGCCGCGGACCGCGCGACCCGGGACGTACGGGCCGACTTCGCGCGCGTGCTGGGCCGCCCGGACGCCGGCCCCGACGACTCGTTCGTCGCCCTCGGCGGCGACTCGCTGTCCTACGTCGAGCTCGCCACGCGCCTCGCCGACCACCTCCCCGGCGGCCTCCCGGCCGGCTGGCACACCCGCACCGTGGGCGAGCTCCAGCGGCTGGCCGACGAGGCGGGCGCGGCCGGGTCCGCTCCCGCCGGCGCTGGGCCCGCCTCGACACGACGGTCGCCCTGCGGGCACTGGCGATCCTCTTCGTGGTCGCCAGCCACGTCGACCTGGTCCGCCTCGAGGGCGGCGCCCACCTGCTGCTGGCCCTCGCCGGCTTCAACTTCGCCCGCTTCCAGCTCTCCGCCGCCGGTGGCGCCGGCGTCCGGCTGCGCCACGGCCTCGCCGGGCTGTCGCAGCTGGTCGTGCCGTCGGTGCTGTGGGTCGGGACCGTCGCGCTCGTCCTCGGCAGCTATGACTGGGCCACCACGTTCTTCGTGCGCGAGCTGGTGAGCTCCTCGGAGTGGGACGACCGGTGGCAGCTGTGGTTCCTCGAGTCGCTCGTCTGGCTCACCGTCGGCGCGCTCGCGCTCACCTGCGTGCCGGCCCTGCACCGCCTCGAGCGGCGCGACCCGTTCCGCTTCGCGCTCGCCGTGCTCGCGCTCGCCGCGCTCGCGCGATTCGCCGAGGTCGGCCTGCGCGCGGGCCACACCGAGCGCTACACCACGCTCGTGGTGGCCTTCTTCTTCGCGCTCGGCTGGGCGGGCGCCCGGGCTGACAGCACCCGGCGCCGCCTGCTCGTGTCCGCGCTGGCGACCGCGCTGACCGTCGGGTTCTTCGGCCAGCCGCACCGCGAGGCGATCGTGCTGGGCGGCTTCCTGCTGATGCTGTGGCTGCCGCACGTGCCGGTGCCCGCGCGGCTGGCGCGGGCTGCGGGCGTGCTCGCGGGCGCGAGCCTGTTCATCTACCTCACCCACTGGCAGGTCTACCCCGCACTCGAGGACGCCGGCCACCCGTGGCTCGCGCTGGGGGCCTCGCTGGCCGTCGGCATCGCCTTCGGACGCGTCGTACGTCCGTTGCACCATGCTGTCGGTCGGGCCGTGCTCGGGTCGCGGTAGCCTGCCCAGCGGTACGCCACCCCGGCCACCCGGCCGCCCCATCCCGTGTCACCGCCAGGAGTCCCGCGTGAGCTTGAAGAAGGTCCTCATCGCCAACCGCGGCGAGATCGCCGTCCGCGTCATCCGCGCCTGCAAGGACGCCGGCATCGGCTCCGTGGCGGTCTACGCCGAGCCCGACCGCGACGCGCTCCACGTGCGGCTCGCCGACGAGGCCCACTCCCTCGGCGGCGCGACGCCGGCCGACTCCTACCTCGACATCGCCAAGATCATCAAGGTCGCCACCGACTCCGGCGCTGATTCTGTGCACCCCGGCTACGGCTTCCTCGCCGAGAACGCCGACTTCGCCCAGGCCGTCATCGACGCCGGGCTCGTCTGGATCGGCCCTCCGCCCGCCGCGATCGAGGCGCTGGGCGACAAGGCGAAGGCCAAGCACATCGCCGACCGCGCCAACGCCCCGCTCGCCCCCGGCACCAAGGACCCCGTCGCCGACGCCGACGAGGTCGTCGAGTTCGCGAAGGCCAACGGCCTGCCGGTGGCGATCAAGGCCGTCTTCGGCGGCGGCGGGCGCGGCCTCAAGGTCGCCCGCACGCTCGAGGAGATCCCCGACGCCTACGAGTCCGCGGTCCGCGAGGCCGTGACGGCGTTCGGTCGCGGCGAGTGCCTGGTCGAGAAGTTCCTCGACAAGCCGCGCCACGTCGAGACCCAGTGCCTGGCCGACCAGCACGGCAACGTCGTCGTCGTCTCCACCCGCGACTGCTCCCTGCAGCGGCGCAACCAGAAGCTGGTCGAGGAGGCGCCCGCGCCGTTCCTCACCGACGCCCAGCTCGCCGAGCTCTACGACTCCTCCAAGCGGATCCTCAAGGAGGCCGGCTACCACGGCGCCGGCACGTGCGAGTTCCTCGTCGCGCAGGACGGCACCATCTCGTTCCTCGAGGTCAACACCCGCCTCCAGGTCGAGCACTGCGTCTCCGAGGAGGTCACCGGCATCGACCTGGTCCGCGAGATGTTCCGCATCGCGGCCGGCGAGGAGCTCGGCTACGACGACCCCGAGATCCGCGGCCACTCCATCGAGTTCCGCATCAACGCCGAGGACGGCGGCCGCAACTTCATGCCCGCACCCGGCACCCTCTCGGCGTGGTCGCCGCCGTCGGGTCCGGGCGTACGCCTCGACGGCGGCTACGAGAACGGCGAGACCGTCCCCGGCTCGTTCGACTCCCTCATCGCCAAACTCATCGTCACCGGCACCACCCGCACCCAGGCGCTCGAGCGCTCGCGCCGCGCCCTCGACGAGTTCGTCGTCGACGGCATGCCGACCGTGATCCCGTTCCACCGAGCCGTGGTCTCCGACCCGGCCTACGTCGGCGCGTCGACCCCGTCCGGCGAGGGCGAGTTCACCGTCTACACGCAGTGGATCGAGACCGAGTTCGACAACCAGCTCGAGCCCTACTCCGGCGACGTCGCCGAGGGCGAGGAGGCCGGCGAGCGGCAGAAGGTCACCGTCGAGGTCGGCGGCCGCCGCCTCGAGGTCGTCCTCCCGGCCGGGCTCGGCGGACTGGCGGTCGGCGGCGCCGGCGGCGGTGCGAAGAAGGCCGGCAAGCGCTCGGCGAAGAAGGCCGGCGCCGCGGCCTCCGGCGACGCCGTCACCTCCCCCATGCAGGGCACCATCGTCAAGGTCGCGGTCGACGAGGGCGCCACCGTCGCCGAGGGCGACGTCATCGTGGTCATGGAGGCGATGAAGATGGAGCAGCCCCTCAAGGCCCACAAGGCCGGCACCGTCACCGGCCTCCAGGCCGAGGTCGGCGCCACCGTCACCAACGGCGCGGTCATCTGCGAGATCAAGGACTGACGTCCGCCGCCCGCCTGTTCTCCCCGCCGAGCGGTGTCCCACCCACACTCCGTCGTCCGAGAGTGTGGCTGGGGCACCGCTCGTGGCGTACCTGACCGTGGCGCACCCCCGAGCGGTGTGCCACCGACATTCCGTTGCCCGAAAAGGTGGCTGGGACACCGCCCCGGCAAACATTAGATAGCGAGCACTCGCTTTCTATGTGACACTGGGCGCATGACCACCGCGCCCGTCCGTCGTACGCAGGCCGAGCGCCGCGCCGGCACCATCGCCGCGCTCCTCGACGCGACGGCGGCGTGCCTGGCCGAGAGCGGGTACGCCGCCACGTCCACCGCGGCCGTCTGCGCGCGCGCCGGAGTCAGCCAGGGCGCGCTGTTCCGCCACTTCCCCACCCGCCAGGCGCTGCTGGTGGCGACCGCCGAGCACGTCGCGCGGCGCAACGTCGAGGAGTTCCGCACGACGGTCGGCTCCGACGTGGCGAGCGTCGACGCGGTCACGGACGTCCTCGCCCACCTGCGCACCGCCGTGCTCTCCCCCGCCAACCAGACCTGGCGCGAGCTGCTGGTGGCCGCCCGCGCCGACGCCGACCTCCGCGACGCGCTGGTCCCGGCGCGCGAGTCGCTGCAGGAGCGGATGCTCGCCGTCGCCGGCGACCTCTGGGCCGCCCGGCTGCCGGCCGACGACCTCGCCCCGGTGCTGAGCATCGTCGTCAACTTCCTCGACGGGCTGGCCTTCTCCGCCCTGGACCCCGACCCCGCGGCACCACCGGGCCGCACGGTGGAGCGGGCGCTGCGCCTGCTCGCCGAGATGATCGTCAGCCGCTACGAGCAGGAGACCCGATGAACGACTTCACCCCCGACGCGATCGTCGTCGGCGCCGGGCTGGCCGGCCTCGTCGCCACCCACGAGCTGGCGCTGGCCGGCAAGCGGGTCCTGGTGCTCGACCAGGAGAACCGCGCCAACCTCGGCGGGCAGGCGTGGTGGTCGCTCGGCGGGCTGTTCTTCGTCGACAGCCCCGAGCAGCGCCGGATGGGCATCACGGACTCCCCCGAGCTGGCCTGGCAGGACTGGCAGGGCTCGGCGCAGTTCGACCGGCTCGGCGACGGCACCGACGGCCCCGGCCGCGGCGAGGACCTCTGGCCGCAGCGGTGGGCCGAGGCGTACGTCCGGTTCGCCCACGAGGAGAAGCGCGACTATCTCCGCGCCCTCGGCCTGCGCTCGCTCCCGTTCGTCGGCTGGGCCGAGCGCGGGGACGGCCGGGCGCTCGGCCACGGCAACTCCGTGCCGCGCTTCCACCTCACCTGGGGCACCGGCCCCGAGGTGGTGCGGATCTTCGCCGAGCCGGTGCAGCGCGCCGAGGAGGCCGGGCTGGTGCGCTTCGCGTTCCGCCACCGCGCCGACGAGCTGGTGGTGGAGGACGGCGCGGTCGTCGGCGTCCGCGGCGCGGTGCTGGCCGAGGACGACGCGGCCCGCGGCGTACGGTCGAACCGCGACGTGGTGGGCGACTTCGACCTCCGTGCCCCCGCCGTCGTGGTGACCTCCGGCGGCATCGGCCACAACCACGAGCTGATGCGCCGCAACTGGCCCACCGACCGCGTCGGCCCGGCCCCCGACCACCTGATCTCCGGCGTCCCGGCCCACGTCGACGGACGGATGCAGGGCATCGCGGAGGCGGCCGGCGCGACGATGGTCAACAAGGACCGGATGTGGGCCTACGTCGAGGGCATCCACAACTGGGACCCGGTCTGGCCCGACCACGCGATCCGCATCCTGCCCGGCCCGTCGTCGATGTGGTTCGACGCCACCGGCAGGCGGCTCGAGGGGATGTCCGGTGTGCCGGGCGCGGACTCGATCGGCGCGATGAAGCAGATCCTCGCCGCCGGTCACGACTACTCGTGGTTCGTGCTGACCCAGTCGATCATCGAGAAGGAGTTCGCCCTGTCGGGCTCGGAGCAGAACCCCGACATCACCGGCAAGGACCTCAGGTTCCTCGCGCAGAGCCGGCTCGCCAAGGGCGCGCCCGGACCGGTCGAGGCGTTCAAGGAGCACGGCGTCGACTTCGTCGTGGCCGACTCGCTGGACGAGCTGGTGACCGGCATGAACGAGCTGGCGCGGGGGCCGAAGCTCGACGCCGAGTCCCTGGAGCGCGAGATCGTCGCCCGGGACCGCGAGGTGGCCAACGACTTCAGCAAGGACGTGCAGGTGATGGCGATCCACAACGCCCGCCGCAGCCGCACCGACAAGCTGATCCGGGTGGCGAAGCCCCACCGGATCCTCGACCCCGCCCACGGCCCGCTCATCGCCGTGCGCCTCAACATCCTGTCCCGCAAGACCCTCGGCGGCCTGGAGACCGACCTCGACGGCCGCTGCCTGGCCGCCGACGGCACCCCCGTCCCGGGGCTGTACGCGGCGGGCGAGGTCGCCGGGTTCGGCGGCGGCGGGGTGCACGGCTACAACGCGCTCGAGGGCACCTTTCTCGGCGGCTGCATCTTCTCGGGGCGGGCGGTCGGGCGGGCGCTGGGCGGGTCCCGGGCCTAGCCGGACGCGCGGAGCGCGCCGGTGGCGTAGACGAGGAGCGCCTCCACCGTCAGGTCGGTGGTGCTCACGACCGACAGCTCGCCGGTGCTGGGTCGCCAGGCGACCACGCGCGAACCGTGCCCGCCGGACCGGTCGATCTTCGCCACGCGCAGCAGGACGGTGCCGTCGTCGGTGAGGGCGAGGGTGCTGAGGCCCCAGTTGCTGTAGTTGGCCTCCGGGTCGAGCACGGGCAACCGGTGCTGTGGGGTCAGGGTCTCGCGGTCCGCGACCACCACGCTGTACTGCTGGTCGTCGTAGGTCGTCCCCACCACCGTGTCCGCGTTGGCCTGCAGGCGCGACAGCCGTCCGGTGAGGTCCATGCTCACCTCGCGCGGGGCGCCTCCCGCGTAGTCGGTGAGGACGTTGGGCTGGTCGAAGTCGGCGCTGGTCAGCCAGGCGCCGTCGGGGTCCAGGGTCGACTCGATCCCGCTCGGGGCGAACGTCTCCGAGGTCTCCCCGGAGGCGGCGTCGACGGCGTACGCCCGGGCGCCGGTGACCAGCAGCAGGGTGTCGTCGTCGCGGAACGACCAGCCGGTGTCGTCGCGCGGGACGAAGCCGTCCGGGACGGGGACGTACGCAGCACTGCCGCTGGCGAGGTCGTAGGTCGTGACGCCGTAGTCGTGGCCGGACGGGTCCCCGTCGGGGTAGTAGGAGATCGCCAGCCGGGTGCCGCTCGGGCTGAGCGCGAGGACGGGGTGCCGGCCGGCGACCGGCACGGTCCGCCACTCACCCCCGCTGCCGAGCACCTGCGCGACGCCGTCCTGCTCCACCGCGACGACCGCGGCGTCGATCGGGGCGTCGGCGAGCGGCGGGGACGACGCGGGGGGCGCGATCGTGCGCGGGAGCGCGGGGGCCACCCGGTCGGGTGCGGCCGGCAGCCGGTCGACCTCGCGGGGATCCCACTCCGGCCAGACCTTCGCGACGTCGTCGTCACGGACGGACGGGCTCGGCGCGGGGGTGGGGTCGGTGTGGGCGCCGTGCGCGTGGGGGGCGGCCGGCTGGGGCGAGCCGACGCGACCCACGCCCTGGACGCCGACGACGACCGCCACGGCCAGGGCGGACGCGGCCGCCGCCGCGGCGGCACCTCGCCGGCGCGTGCGCCGACGCCGCGCGACCCGGAGCGCCGCGTGCTCGAGGCGAGGGTTCTCGACGCGATCGGTCGCGCCGGCCAGCAGGTCGTGCAGCTCGTTCATGGGTGCCCTCCGGTGAGGTCGAGCAGTTCCGGGGCGCCGGTCCGCAGCCGCGCGAGGGCGGCGGCGTTCTGGCTCTTGACCGTCCCGATGCTGACGCCGAGGATCTCGGCGGTCTCGCGCTCGGAGAGGTCGTCGAGGTGCCTCAGGACGACGACCGCCCGCTGGGCGGCGGTGAGCCGCATCAGGGCCTGCCGCACCACCAGCGCGGCGGCGGGATCGCTGCTCGCTCCGTCGCCCACGGCGAGGTCGGCGTCGGTGCCGACGGTCTCCCGACGACGCCTCCACCAGCTCACGTTGTCGCGCACGACGATCCGGCGGGCGTACGAGGTGGGGTCCTGGTCGCGGAGCCGGTGCCAGCGCAGCGCGACCTTGACGAGCGCCTCCTGCACCAGGTCCTGCGCACGGTGCAGGTCGCCGGTGAGCAGGTAGGCCGACCGCAGCAGGGACTGCTGGCAGCCCGCTGCCCAGTCGGTGAACCCCTCGTCGTCCACTCCCCGGTCCCCCCGCTGGTGATGTCGTGCTGCAACCTCTCACAGGGAGAACGCTCCAGCGCCCCGTAGAGGTTGGCGCGACTTCGCCTCGCCCGACCTGGCGCCGCTAGCCGAGGCCGACCGTCGCCACCAGCACGTCGAGGTGGTGCTCGAAGATGTCCTTCGGGTCGGTGAAGGTGTCCGCGCCGTACTGCCCGAAGACCTCGAAGCTCACGCAGCCGAACAGCGCCGCCCACGCCAGCATGCCCCGCGCGACCAGCTCGTCGGGGGCGGTGAGGGCGAGGTCCCGGCGGAGCCGGGCGAGGTCGCGCGCGAGCCGCCGCGGCGCCACCCCGGCCCCGGGAGCGGGTGCGACTCCGGCCGCCCAGGCGTCCTCCCACACCGCGACGAGCCGGAGGATCACCCGCGTGCCCGGCACCACGGTGCGCTCGGCCGGCGCCTCGTAGCCCGGGACCGGGCTGCCGAAGAGCAGGGCGTACGTCGCCGGCTCGGCGACGGCCCACGCGCGCACGGCGCGGCCGATCGCCCGCATCCGGCCGGCGTGGTCGGCGCGGGCGACCTTCGCCTCGGCGGCGTCGACGGCGTCGCCGAGCTCGTCGTAGCCGTCGACGACGAGCAGGGTCAGCAGCTCGTCCCGGCTCGCGACGTAGCGGTAGACCGCGGACGACACGATGCCGAGGTCACGCGCCACCGCCCGCAGGGACAGGGCGGCTGCGCCGTCCGTGGCGAGGTGGGCCCGGCCGATCCGGACGATGTCGCGCATGGTCTGCTCGCGCGCCCGGGCGCGGGGCGAGGTCTCCGACATGCCGCCCAGTGTGCCACAGGAGCGAGCGGTGTTATCTGAAGAGAGCACCGCTCTTGCTTTCGCCCTTCCATCGATGCATGCTTGCTTCACCGAGAGCACCGCTCTCTCTTTGGATCCCGAGGAGCACCCATGTCCGTCCACGTCGTCACCGGAGCCGGTCCCGTCGGCTCGACCGTCGCCCTCCAGCTCGCCGAGGCCGGCGAGCAGGTCCGCCTGCTGACCCGCTCGGGCTCCGGGCCCGAGCACGCGGGCATCGAGCGGAGGAGGGTCGACGTGTCGCGTCCCGACCACCTCGACGAGGCCCTCGCCGGCGCGGTCGCGGTGCACCACTGCATCCACGGCTCGCGCTACGACGCCCGCACCTGGCGCGCCGAGCTGCCGCTGGCCGAGAAGGTCGTCCTCGAGGCCGCCGGCCGCGCGGGCGCCGTCGTGGTGTTCCCGGAGAGCCTCTACTCCTACGGCCCGGTGGACGGGCCGATCACCGAGGACCTCCCCCGCGCGGCGTCCGGCGGCAAGCTCGGCGTCCGTACCGACCTGCTCGCCCAGCGCGACGCCTCCCCCACGCCCACCGTCAGCGTCGCGGCGTCCGACTTCTACGGCCCGCTGGTCCGCAACGCCCACGCGGGCGAGCGCATGGTGCCGACCGTCCTGGCCGGGCGCACGATGCGCGTGGCCGGCAGCCTGCACCAGCCCCACTCGTTCACCTTCGTGCCCGACCTCGCCGCCGCGATGGTCCGCGCGGCGGCCCGCGAGGACCTGTGGAACTCGTTCCTGCACGCCCCGACCGCGCCGGCGCTCACCCAGCAGCAGCTCGTGGAGATGGTCGCGGCCGCCGGGGGCGTCCCGGTCCCGCGGACGTCCTCGATCCCGGGCGCGCTGATGACGGCGGTCGGCCTGGTCTCGCGCGACATGCGCGAGCTGGCGGAGACGTCGTACATGTTCACCGCGCCGTTCGTGCTCGACTCCAGCCGCAGCGAGGAGCGGCTCGGCCTCGCGCCCACCCCGCTCGCCGACGGGCTCGCGGCGACCGTCGCGTGGTGGCGCGCCCAGGTGCCGGCGGCGGCCTGAGCGGCCAGCCACGGTACGGACGAGTAACCCACGTCACACGCGTACCTCGGTAGGTTGCGCCCCATGTTCTCCAAGGTGCTCGTCGCCAACCGTGGCGAGATCGCAGTCCGGGCCTTCCGAGCGGCGCGCGAGATCGGCGTGCGCACGGTGGCCGTCTTCCCGCACGAGGACCGGGGCTCCGAGCACCGGATGCGCGCGGAGGAGGCCTACCAGATCGGCGAGGTCGGCCACCCCGTCCGCGCCTACCTCGACCCCGAGGCCATCGTGCGGGTCGCCGTCGACTGCGGCGCCGACGCGGTCTACCCCGGCTACGGCTTCCTGTCGGAGAACCCCGCCCTGGCCGAGGCGTGCGCGGCCGCCGGCATCACCTTCATCGGCCCCAGCGCCGAGGTCCTGACCCTCACCGGCAACAAGGCCCGCGCCATCGCCGCGGCGAAGGCCGCGGGCGTCCCGGTGCTGGAGTCGGTGCCTCCGTCGACCGACGTCGACGCGCTGGTCGCGGCGGCCGAGCGGATCGAGGCCCCGCTCTTCGTCAAGGCCGTCGCCGGCGGCGGCGGGCGTGGCATGCGCCGCGTCGACGACCGTGCCGACCTGCGCGAGGCGATCGAGACCTGCATGCGCGAGGCCGAGGGCGCCTTCGGCGACCCGACCGTCTTCATCGAGCAGGCGGTCGTCGACCCGCGCCACATCGAGGTGCAGATCCTCTCCGACGGGACCGGCTCCGAGGGCGGCGTGATCCACCTCTACGAGCGGGACTGCTCGGTGCAGCGCCGCCACCAGAAGGTCGTCGAGATCGCCCCGGCCCCGAGCCTCGACCCCGACCTCCGGGACCGGATCTGCGCCGACGCGGTCCGCTTCGCCCGCGAGATCGGCTACCGGAACGCCGGCACCGTCGAGTTCCTCCTCGACCCGTCCGGGAAGTACGTCTTCATCGAGATGAACCCCCGCATCCAGGTCGAGCACACCGTGACCGAGGAGGTCACCGGCGTGGACCTCGTGCAGGCGCAGATGCGGATCGCCGCCGGCGCCACGCTCGCGGACCTCGGCCTCACCCAGGACTCGGTCGCGCCCCGGGGCTTCGCGCTGCAGTGCCGGATCACGACCGAGGACCCGGCCAACGGCTTCCGCCCCGACACCGGCCGGATCACGATGTACCGCTCCCCCGGCGGCCCCGGCGTACGCCTCGACGGCGGCACGACCTACACCGGCGCCGAGGTCAGCCCCCACTTCGACTCGATGCTCGCCAAGCTCACCTGCCGCGGCCGCACCTTCGAGGCCGCCGTGCAGAAGGCCCGGCGCGCCCTGCTGGAGTTCCGCATCCGCGGCGTCTCGACCAACGTCGGCTTCCTGCAGGCCGTCCTCGCCGACCCCGACTTCGCCGCCGGCGGCGTCACCACCTCCTTCATCGAGGACCACCCGCAGCTGCTCAAGGCCCAGGTCGGCGGCGACCGCGCCACCCGGCTGCTGGAGTTCCTCGCCGACGTCACCGTCAACCAGCCCCACGGCGCGGCCCCGGTCACCGTCGACCCGGTCAGCAAGCTCGCCCGGCTCGACCGGTCGCAGCCGGTGCCGGACGGCACCCGCCAGCTGCTGCGCGCGGTCGGCCCGGAGGAGTTCGCCCGACGGCTGCGCGCGCAGACCACCGTCGCGGTCACCGACACCACCTTCCGCGACGCCCACCAGTCGCTGCTCGCGACCCGCGTCCGCACCCGCGACCTGCTCGCCGTCGCCGACCACGTCGCCCGCACCACGCCGCAGCTGTGGTCGGTCGAGTGCTGGGGCGGCGCGACCTACGACGTCGCACTGCGCTTCCTCAACGAGGACCCGTGGGAGCGGCTCGCCGCGCTGCGCGAGGCGATCCCCAACATCGGCCTGCAGATGCTGCTGCGCGGACGCAACACGGTCGGCTACACGCCGTACCCCACCGAGGTCACCGAGGCCTTCGTCCAGGAGGCGGCGGAGACCGGGATCGACGTGTTCCGGATCTTCGACGCCCTCAACGACGTGTCCCAGATGCGCCCGGCGATCGACGCCGTCCGGGCCACCGGCACCTCGGTCGCCGAGGTCGCGCTGTGCTACACCGGCGACCTCTCCTCCCCGGACGAGAAGCTCTACACGCTCGACTACTACCTCCGGCTCGCCGAGTCGATCGTCGAGGCGGGCGCCCACGTGCTGGCGATCAAGGACATGGCCGGCCTGCTCCGCGCGCCCGCCGCACGGACCCTGGTGACGGCGCTGCGCGAGCGGTTCGACCTGCCCGTGCACCTGCACACCCACGACACCCCCGGCGGCCAGCTCGCCACGCTGCTCGCCGCGATCGACGCCGGCGTCGACGCCGTCGACGGCGCCGCGGCCTCGATGGCCGGCGGCACCTCCCAGCCCGCCCTGTCCGCGCTCGTCTCCGCGACCGACCACTCCCCCCGCGAGACCGGCCTCTCGCTCGCGGCGGTCAACGCGATGGAGCCCTACTGGGAGGCCGTGCGCCGCGTCTACGCGCCGTTCGAGTCCGGGCTGCCCGCCCCGACCGGACGTGTCTACCGCCACGAGATCCCCGGCGGCCAGCTCTCCAACCTGCGCCAGCAGGCGATCGCGCTGGGCCTCGGCGAGAAGTTCGAGCAGGTCGAGGACATGTACGCCGCCGCCAACGACATCCTCGGCAACGTGGTCAAGGTGACCCCGTCGTCCAAGGTCGTCGGCGACCTCGCCCTCGCCCTCGTCGCCGCGGGCGCGGACCCGGCGGAGTTCGAGGCCGACCCGGCGTCCTACGACGTCCCGGACTCGGTGGTCGGCTTCCTCAGCGGCGAGCTGGGCGACCCGCCCGGCGGCTGGCCGGAGCCGTTCCGGAGCAAGGCGCTGGCCGGCCGGACCTGGAAGCAGCCCGCCGAGACGCTCACCGACGAGCAGCGCGCCAGCCTGTCGTCCGAGCGCCGCGCGACGCTCAACGAGCTGCTCTTCCCCGGTCCGACGGCGGCCTTCCACGAGTCGCGCGAGACCTACGGCGACCTCGGCGGCGTCTCGACCATCGACTACCTCTACGGCCTGCGCCGCGGCGAGGAGCACCGCGTCCGGGTCCGCGAGGGCCGCGAGATGCTGTTCGGCCTCGAGGCGATCAGCGAGGCCGACGAGCGCGGCCTGCGCACGGTGATGGCCACCGTCGACGGCCAGCTGCGGCCCGTGCAGGTGCGCGACCGGAGCGTCTCGGCCGACGTCGCCTCCGCGGAGCGGGCCGACGGCTCGGCGGGCCAGGTCGCGGCCCCCTACGACGGCGCCGTCACGGTGACGGTCGCCGAGGGCGACACCGTCGAGGCCGGCCAGACCGTCGCGACCATCGAGGCGATGAAGATGGAGGCCTCCATCACCGCCCCCGTCGCCGGCACCGTCCAGCGGGTGGTGATCGCTGCCACCAAGGCCGCCGAGGGCGGCGACCTGGTGCTGGTGATCGGCTGATCCACCCCCAGGCGATGAGTTCCGGCGCCCCGGACCGTCATACCCGTGACACCGACGTCACGAGAGGATGGCGAGAGCCGTGGAGACACTGGAACGGGAGCCGGTCGTGGACGACCTGACGGAGATCGACGAGGAGGCCTTCACCGCGCACGCGATGCGGCACCGCCGCGAGCTGCACGTGCACTGCTACCGCATGCTCGGGTCGTTCGAGGATGCCGAGGACGCCGTGCAGGAGACGTTCCTGCGGGGATGGCGACGCCGCGACACCTACGCCGGGCGCTCGACCTTCCGGGCGTGGCTCTACCGGATCGCGACCAACACCTGCCTCGATGCCCTGGCCGCGCGTCGGCCCGCCCCCGCGACCGGCGGCGAGGTGCCGTGGCTGCAGCCCTACCCCGACCGCCTGCTCGACGAGCTTCCCGCGCACGACGCGGACGGACCGGAGGCCAGCGCGCTCGCCCGCGAGACCGTCGAGCTCGCCTACCTGGTCGCCCTGCAGCACCTCGCCCCGCGCCAGCGCGCCGCGCTGCTGCTCCGCGACGTGCTGGGCTGGCCCGCGAAGGACGTGTCCGACCTGCTCGGCGACTCCGTGGCGTCGGTCAACAGCGCGCTGCAGCGGGCGCGCGCCGCGATGCGCGAGCGCCTCCCGCGCGAGCGCCAGGACTGGGCCGGGGCCGCCACCGACGGGGCCACCGTCGACCTGGTCCGCCGGTTCACCGACGCGAGCGTGGCCGCCGACGTCGCCACGATCGCCACCATGCTGCGCGAGGACGTGAGGTTCGCGATGCCGCCCACCGAGGGCCTGGTCGTCGGCCGCGAGGCGGTCGTCGCGACCTGGGTCGCGGACGGCTACGAGGGCATGACCGGGCTCCGGCCGCTGCCCACCGCGGTCAACCGGCAGCCCGCCGTCGCGTACTACCTGCGCGACGACGCCGCCGACGCGTGGCTGCCGCTCACCCTCGACGTGCTGCGGGTCTCCGGCGGTGCCGTCACCGAGGTGACCACCTTCGGGGCCGAGCAGTTCCCCCACCTCGGGCTCCCCGAGCGCCTCACCGACGGCGCGGTGACCCCGTGAGCGCGTCGACCCGCGCCCCGGTCCGCGCACCGAGCCGGCTGCTCCTCCCGGGCCTCCTCGCCGCGGCCGCGGCGAGCACCGTCACCGCGGCTGCTGCCGCGCTGCTGCGGGCAGCGGGGACCGACTACGTGGTGCAGGGCGGCGAGGTCGTCCCCGTCTCCGGCATCGCCGTCGTCACCGGGGTGTCGTGCCTCGCCGGGCTCGCCCTGGCCGGCCTCCTGTCGCGGTGGGTGTCGCGGCCGGCCGACCGGTTCCTCCAGGTGGCGACGGCCCTGACCGCGCTCTCGCTCGTCCCACCGGTCGTGTGGGCGGACGACGTCGCCACCGGGGCCGCCCTGGTGGGGCTGCACCTGCTGGCCGCGGCCGTGATGGTGCCGGTGCTGGTCAGGAGCCTCCGGGCGCTCAGCCCTCGGGCTCGTTGAGCACGACCACGTCGGGGTCGGGCTCGGCGTACTCGGTGACCTCCGGCTCCTCGCCGGTGACCGCGCGGTAGACCTCGGTCGCGACGGCCCGCATCCCGTTGATCTTGGGGTGGAACGGCGCGGCGACCCCGGCGCGGAAGCGCGGGCCGTTGACCCAGGCGCGCCCCTTGGCGCACACGTCGTGTCCCTCGGAGACCGCCTCCATGTCGACGTACTGCGCCCCTCCGCGGCGCGCGCCGCGCGCGAGGGCGTCGTTGAGCAGGCCGGCCACCTCGGCGACCGGGCCGAGCGTCGCGGCGTCGACGCCCACGGCGCCGCACGTGCCCTCGGTCGGCAGGATGTCGGGGTAGCCGACGACGTAGACGGTCGCGTCGGGCGCCCGGCGGCCGATCCGGCGGACCGCCTGCTGGACGTTGTCGGCGACCTTCGCGGTGTCGGCCCGGAGCCGGTCGACGGGGCACGCGGCGGCCGGACCCTCCTGGCAGCCGATGAGCGCGTCGTAGATGCCGAAGTCGTTGCCACCCATTCCCAGGGTGACCAGGTCCGTCCCGCGGGTCACCGCGTCGAGCTGCGGGCCGGTGGTGTTGCCGTCGAACATCGTCATCGTGCCGGTGAGGTCGGCCGTGGTGGCGGCGGAGCAGGTGACGTCGGTGTAGGAGGCGACGTCGAGCCAGTCGGCGAGGAACGCGGGGTAGTTGTCGTGCGAGCGCGCGCACCCGGTCGGGTCGGTGCGCATGGTGCCGATGAACGGTCCGGCCGAGAACGAGTCGCCGAGGGCGACGTAGTCGACGTCGGAGGTCACCTCGGTGTCGACCACGGGGTCGGGCAGCGGGTCGTCGTCCCCCGCGGCCTCCCCCGCCTGGCACCCGGCGGTGCCGAGGACGAGGACGGCGAGCAGTGCGGCGACCCGGCGCACCCGCCTCACGGGCGCGCCCGGCCGCTCTGCCGCGGCGTCACCGCGAAGGTGAACCAGTCCGAGGCCAGGCCGAACGCCGTGCGCACCGTGTCACCGTCGACCCGGACGGTGCCGGTGGTGCCGACGAACGCCATGTCACCCACCCGGCCGCCCCAGTCGCCGTTGCCGTCGCGGGTGGTGACCTCGATGCCGGTCAGGTCGCCGATCGCGGGCCACTGCGCCTCGACCTGCGTGTCGTCGATCGTCGTGGTCCACGTGGACCACTTCGGGTTGTCGACGCCGTCGTAGGGGTCGGGCTGGGCCACCAGGTAGGGCATCGAGCCGGCCGAGGAGAAGCCACCGTTGCTGGCGGAGAACTGGGTGAACGCCGGCCGTCCCTCGTAGGTCAGCCCCTGCTTCGCCGTGGCCTGGATCGCCGCGGTGGCGGCGGGGTGCTCGACGTCGACGCCGCCGTAGACCTGGCACTGCGAGGTGTCGCACAGGTCGTAGTGCCCGGCCGACGGGTGCGAGCGCTCGAACGCGGCGTAGGTCCGGGCTGCGACCGACTGGGCGCTCACCGCGGCGGGCTGCCACAGCGCCGGCACCTCCTGCGGGACCACGCCGCGCAGGTAGGCCTCCATGCCGAGCCGGTTGACGGTCTGCCGCTTGCCCTGCCGCGGCGCGACCGACTGCAGCGAGCCCCGGTAGTCGCGGCGCCCGGTGGGCGTGACGAGGGTCAGCGGCCCGCTGCGCGAGGAGAGCTCGGCCTCGCCGGGGACCCGCTTCCAGGTCCGCCAGCGCGAGCCGGTGGTGCGCTGGACGAGGGTGTCACCGCCCTTCGCGACCAGGCGCCACTTGCGTGCCGGGAGCGACGGGAGCCGCCAGGAGCGGTCGCGGGCGAGGCTGGTCACCTTGATGCCGGGGCGTGCGACGACCTGCACGTCGCGACCGGTGTCGGCGGTGATCAGCACCCGCACCTTGCCGCGCACCTCGCCCCACGTCGTGCCGGGGTAGTAGAACTCGACGATCTGCTGCCAGGTCAGCCCCTGGAGGGCGGCGCCCTGCGCGCCGTACTGCGAGAGCCCGTGGCCGTGGCCGTAGCCGTGCCCGGTGATCGTGATCGCCGTGCTGCCCGGGGTCGTCCAGGTCTCGACCTGACGGCGCTGCTGCTCGCCGGCGGCGGCCGGGGTGGCGAGCGCGGGCAGGAGCAGCGCGCTCGTGGCGAACGCCAGTGCGGTGCGGGTGAGCGTCATGTCGGCTCCTCCCCCGGGGGTCGGCAACAGAACCACCGAGCGTACAGGCGGTTGCTGAGAGCCCGCAGGGGGTCGGCGGAGGTGGGAGACTGGGCCGATGATGGGTCGGCGCCGTCGGGACAGGCGCGAGCGCGAGCTCGCCGAGCTGGACGCGTTCCGCCTGGTGCGCCGGGCCGCGGACGAGGACGTCACCCGCTTCGGCGAGGAGCTCACCGGCCTCCACCTCGACACCCTCGGCGCCGACCTGGACGACCGGGCCAGGGCCGACTACCAGCACGCCCTCGACGACTACGAGCAGGCCAAGGCCGTGCTCGCCCGCGCCTCCTCGACCGCCGACGTCGCGGGAGTGACCAGCACCCTGGCCGACGGACGGTTCCACCACGCCTGCGTGCTCGCGGCGCAGGCGGGCGACCCGCGACCGACCCGTCGACCGCCGTGCTTCTTCGACCCCGCCCACGGCCCGGCAGCCCGGGACGTCGAGTGGGCTCCGACCGGAGGGGTCGCCCGCAGCATCCCGGTGTGCTTCCGCGACGCCGAGAGGCTGGTCGCGGGCGAGCAGCCGGACGTCCGCCTGGTCCGCCTCGGCGACCGCCGCGTGGCGTGGTTCGCCTCCGGTCCTCGCTACGCCGCGTGGGCCGGCGGGTGGTACGCCGAGCTGGTCGCCGAGGGCCGGTTCGAGGCCGAGCGGCTCACCATGGCGTACGTCGGCAGGGCCCCCGGGCAGGCCGGTGCGCAGCTGCCTGCCGCGGCGGCGTGGAGCGACCCCGGCGCCTGGACCGACGGCGGGATGATCGGCGGCCACGACTACTCGGGCTGGGGTGACGGCGGCGGGGTCGGTGGCGACGGCGGCTTCGACGGAGGCGGGGGTGACGGCGGAGGCGGTGGAGGCGGCGACTGACCGGGCGCCGGCTGCCGCCCGTGGCAGACTGCCGGTCATGTTCGGGGGACGGCGCCGCAGGCGCGAGGAGGAGCTGGCCGCCACGGATCGCTGGCGGGTGGCGCGGCGGATCATGGACGAGGACGTCACGGTGCTGGGCGAGCAGGTCGCCGGGCTCCACGTCGACACCCTCGCCGACGACCTCGACCCCGCCGCGCGCGACCACTACCGCCGCGCGCTCGAGCACTACGACCAGGCCAAGGCCCGGCTCGCCGCCAGCACCACGGTCGAGGACGTCGTCGCCGTCGAGCAGCTCGCCGCGGACGCGCGCTTCCACCGCGCCGCCGTGCTCGCGCTGCGCGACGGCGAGCCGCTCCCCCAGCGCCGCGAGCCCTGCTTCTTCGACCCGCGCCACGGACCCGCCGTGCAGGACGTCGAGTGGGCGCCGCCGGGCGGTGTCGCCCGCACCGTCGCCGTGTGCGCCGCCGACGCCCGACGCCTCGCCGGCGACGAGCAGCCCGAGGTCCGGATGGTCCGCGTCGGCGACCGCTGGGTGCCGTGGCACGAGTCGGGCGGCGTCGCCGAGGTGTCGCGCCGCGCGCTCACCGCGGTCGGTCGCGGCCGGCACGGCGACGGAGCACGCCGCGTCGTCGACCAGGCCGCCGTGGAGATCAGCGCGCGCAGCGCCGGCGGCGGCGGCTTCGGGACCTGACCTCCCGCCTGTGACACTGGACGGGTGCCCGAGGGAGACAGCGTCTGGAAGCTCGCCCGCCGGCTGGACCGCCAGCTCGCCGGTCGCACGGTCGTGCGCTCGGACTTCCGCACTCCCCGCCTGGCCACCCGCGACGTCGCCGGCCGCACGGTGCTGGGCCACGACACCCACGGCAAGCACCTGCTGACCCGCCTGTCGGCCACGGACGGCTCCCCCGCGGCCACGCTCCACAGCCACCTCCGGATGGACGGCTCCTGGTCGACGCTCGCCGCCGGCAAGCGCCTGCCCGGTCGGGTCCAGCCTCACGTGCGGCTGGTGCTGACCCTCGACGACGACCGCACCGTCCACGGCGTGCGGCTCCACGACCTCGACCTGGTGCCGACCGACCGCGAGCACGACCTCGTCGGACACCTCGGTCCCGACCCGCTGCGGGAGGACTGGGACGCCGAGGAGGCGGTGCGCCGCGTCGGGTCCGACCCGGCCCTGCCGCTGGTGAGCGCGCTGCTCGACCAGCGCCGGATGGCCGGCCTCGGCAACCTGTGGGCCAACGAGCTGGCGTTCCTCACCGGTGTCAGCCCCTGGACGCCGGTGGGCGACGTCGACGTCGAGCGGCTGGTGGGGCGCGCCGCGACCATGCTGCGCCACTCGGCCACCGTCGAGGGTGCCTACCAGGTGACGACCGGGTCCTCGGCGAAGGGCGACGACCACTGGGTCGTCGGGCGGCAGCGGCGCGGCTGCCGCCGGTGCGGCGGGCCGGTCAGCACGGCCGAGGAGGTCGCCGGCGACGCCGCCAACCGCTGGTCGTGGTGGTGCCCGGCCTGCCAGCCCGGTCCGGGCCCCGAGGCCCGGGTCCGGTCCGGCTCCGGTGTCAGACCCGGTGCAGCCGGCGCGCGGCCTCGGCGATCGACCCGCTCATCGAGGGGTAGACGGTGAAGGCCTGCGCCAGCTGGTCGGCGGTCAGCGACTCGGCGACCGCGATGGAGACCGGGTGGATCAGCTCGGAGGCTCGCGGGCCGACCACGACGCCGCCCACCACGATGCCCGTGCCGGGGCGGCAGAACAGCTTGACGAAGCCGTCGCGCACGCCCTGCATCTTGGCCCGGGCGTTGCCCGCGAGCGGCAGGGTGACCACCTCGGCGGTGATCTCGCCGGCGTCGACCGCCTGCTGCGACCAGCCGACGGTGGCGATCTCGGGCGAGGTGAAGACGTTGCTGGAGACCTTCTTGAGGTCCAGCGGCGCGACCGCGTCGCCGAGGAAGTGCCACATCGCGATCCGGCCCTGCATCGCGGCCACCGAGGCGAGCATCAGCACGCCGGTGCAGTCACCGGCGGCGTAGACCCCGCGGGCAGTGGTGCGCGAGACCCGGTCGACGGTGATGAAGCCGCCCTCGTCGGTGGCGACGCCCGCCTCCTCGAGCCCGAGGTCGGCCGTGTTCGGGACCGAGCCGAGGGCCAGGATGCAGTGGCTGCCGGTCACCGTGCGGCCGTCGGTGAGGGTGACGGTGACCTCGTCGCCGTCGCGGGTCACCGACTGCATGCGGGACTTCCCGAGCACGTTCATCCCGCGCCGGGTCAGCACCTCCTCCAGCACGAGGGAGGCGTCCGCGTCCTCGCCGGGCAGGACCCGGTCGCGGCTGCTGACGAGGGTGACGTCGATGCCGAGGGAGAGGTAGGCGCTGGCGAACTCCGCGCCCGTGACGCCGGAGCCGACCACGATCAGCTTCTCCGGGACCTCGGTCAGGTCGTAGACCTGCTCCCAGGTGAGGATCCGCTCGCCGTCGGGCTGCGCGCTGGGCAGCGTGCGCGGCGCCGCGCCCGTCGCGACGATGATCGCGTCGGCCCGCAGCACCTCCTCGCCGTCCGCGGTCGTCGCGGTGACGGTGAGGTCGGGACCGAGCCGGCCGCGACCGGTCACGACGCGTACGCCGTCGCGCTCGAGGCGCGCGGCGATGTCGGCCGACTGGTCGGCGGCGAGCTGCTTGACGCGGGCGTTGACCCGGCCGAGGTCGACCGCGATCGACGTCGCCGCGTCACCCTCGTGGTCGCGGAAGTTCACCCCCAGCTCCCGCGCCCCGGCCAGGTCGGCCATGAGCTCGGAGGTGGCGATCAGCGTCTTGCTCGGCACGCAGTCGGTGAGGACCGCGGAGCCGCCGACGCCGTCGGTGTCGACGACGGTCACCTCGGCGCCGAGCTGGGCGGCGACGTGGGCGGCCTCGTAGCCGCCCGGACCGCCACCGACGATGACGATGTGGTCGGCCATCAGAAGTTGATCATGTGGCCGGCGATGCCGTGGACGGCCTCCTTGACGGCCTCGCCCAGGGTCGGGTGCGCGAAGACGTTGCGGGCCACCTCGTCGGCCGTGAGGTCCCACTGCTGGGCCATGGTGAGCACCGGGAGCAGCTCGGTCACGTTGGGGCCGATCATGTGGGCGCCGATGATCTCGTTGTGCTCGGCGTCGGCGACGACCTTGACGAAGCCGATCGGCTCGCCGAGGCCCATGGCCTTGCCGTTGGCGGTGAAGGGGAAGGACGCGGTCTTGACGTCGTAGCCCTTCTCCTTGGCCTGCGCCTCGCTGTAGCCGAAGGACGCGATCTGCGGGTTGCAGTAGGTCGCGCGCGGGACGAAGTCGAAGGCGACCGGCATGGTCTCGGCGCCGTTGATCGTCTCGGCGGCCACGATGCCCATCGCCTCGGCGACGTGGGCCAGCATCATCTTGCCGGTGCAGTCGCCGATCGCGTAGACGTTCTCGACGTTGGTGCGGCCGAAGTCGTCGATCTCGATCGCGCCGCGCTCGGTGACGGTGACGCCGGTGTTCTCCAGGCCGTAGCCCTTGACCCGCGGCGCGAAGCCGAAGGCCGCGAGGAACTTGCCGGCCTCGAGCACCTGCTCGTCGCCGCCCGCGGCCGGGGCGACGGTGACCTTCACGCCGGAGCCGGTGTCCTCGACGTTCTTGACGGCGGTGGAGGTCAGCACCTTCACGCCGAGCTTCTTGTAGTGCTTGGCGAGCTCCTTGGAGATGTCGGCGTCCTCGGTCGGCACCATCCGGTCGAGGAACTCCACGATCGTCACGTCGACGCCGAAGTTGGCCATGACGTAGGCGAACTCGACGCCGATCGCGCCGGAACCGCCGATGATGATCGACTCGGGGAGCTGGTCGGTGAGGATCTGCTCCTCGTAGGTGACGACGTTCTCGCTGAGCTCGACGCCCGGCACCAGGCGCACGGTCGCGCCCGCGGCGATGATCAGGTTGTCGAAGGTGTAACCGGTCTTCTGGCCGTCCTTCTCCACGTCGATCCCGGTCGCGCTGGTCAGCGTGCCCCAGCCGTCGATCTCGGTGATCTTGTTCTTCTTCATCAGGAAGTGGACGCCCTTGACGATGCCGGCGCTCACGTCGCGGCTGCGCTTGTGGGTCGGCCCGAACGCCATGGTGGCGTCGCCCTCGATGCCGAACTTCGCCTTCTCGTGCTGGAGCGTGTGCGCGAGCTCGGCGTTCTTCAGCAGCGCCTTGGAGGGGATGCAGCCGACGTTGAGGCAGACACCTCCCCAGTACTTCTCCTCCACCACGGCCACCTTCTGGCCGAGCTGGGCTGCGCGGATCGCGGCGACGTAGCCACCGGGGCCGGCGCCGAGGACGAGGGTGTCGAAGTGCGTGTCGGTCACACCCCCAGCCTAGTTGTCCGCCCCCGCGACGGCACACCGGGAGGCGACGGCTCGGTAGCCTTCATCCCGTGACGCTCTACGCCGCCTACGGGACGAACCTCGATCCCGCCCGGATGGGCGAGCGCTGCCCGCACTCGATCCTCCACTCCACCGGCTGGCTGACCGGCTGGCGACTGACCTTCGGGGGCGAGGAGCACGGCTGGGACGGCGCCCTGTCCACGATCGTCCAGGACCCGTTCGAGCAGGTCTTCGTGGCCGTCTACGACGTCACGCCCGAGGACGAGAAGGCCCTCGACGGCTGGGAGGCGGCCGACACCGGCCTCTACCGCAAGACCAAGGTGCGGGTGCAGACGATGACCGGCCCGCTCGTGGTCTGGGCCTACGTCCTCGACGCCTACGAGGGCGGCCTGCCCTCCGCGTCCTACCTCGGCGTGCTCGCCGACTCCGCCGAGGCCGCCGGGGCGCCCGAGGACTACGTCGCGGCGCTGCGCCGCCGCGCGTGCCGCTCGACCGGCCTCTGACCCGGCCCGGACGCGGCGCCGCGCCCGCCCCCGTGTGACCTTCCGCGCGGTCCCGCGTTGGACCTGCAGGGGCACCGTGTGCCGGCGGCGCCCGCTGCCGTGCAGGGGACGGCGGCGGGCGCCGTCGCACCGTCTAGAGTTCGCCGCGTGAACAGCGCTGACGCCCGCTCCCCGTACGACCTCGCCTCCGACGCCGCCGTGAAGCTCGCCGAGCTGACCGGCGTCGAGCGCCACGACATCGCCCTCGTGCTGGGCTCCGGGTGGCTGCCGGCCGTCGACGCGCTCGGCGAGGCCACCGCCGAGATCGACACCACCGACCTGCCCGGCTTCAGCGCCGCGGCCGTCGCCGGCCACAGCGGCAAGATCCGCTCGATCCGCAACGGCGACAAGAACCTGCTGGTCTTCCTCTCGCGCACCCACTTCTACGAGGGCAAGGGCGTCGCGGCGGTCGTCCACCCGATCCGCACGGCCGCGGCCGCGGGCTGCTCGACGATCGTCCTCACCAACGGGTGCGGCGGGCTCAAGCAGGGGTGGCAGCCCGGCCAGCCGGTGCTGATCTCCGACCACATCAACCTCACCGGCACCAGCCCGATCGTCGGCGCGAACTTCGTCGACCTCACCGACCTCTACAGCCCGCGCCTGCGGGCGATGTGCCGGGAGGTCGACTCCTCGCTCGACGAGGGCGTCTACGTGCAGTTCCCCGGCCCGCACTACGAGACCCCCGCGGAGGTCCGGATGGCCGGGATCCTGGGCGGCCACCTGGTCGGCATGAGCACCACCCTCGAGGCGATCGCGGCCCGCGAGGCCGGCATGGAGGTCCTCGGCATCAGCCTGGTCACCAACCTCGCCGCGGGCCTGAGCGGCGAGCCGCTCAACCACGAGGAGGTCCTCGAGGCCGGCAAGGCCGCCGCGAGCCGGATGGGCGGCCTGCTCAGCCAGGTCGTCACCCGGATCTGACGTGCGCGTCCTCGTCACCGGCGCCGCCGGCAGCCTCGGCCGCACCGTCTGCCCCGGCCTCGTCGCGGCCGGGCACGAGGTCGTCGGCCTCGACCTGGTGCCGGCGCCCGACGGCACCACCTTCGCGTGGCACGAGGCCGACTGCGCCGACGCCGACGCGGTCGAGGCCGTGCTCGCCGCCGAGCACCTCGACGCCGTGGTCCACCTCGCCGGGTTCCCCGACGAGGCGTCGCTGCCGACCGAGCTCACCTCCCACGTGGTGACCACCGCGGCGCTGCTCGACGCGATGCTCGCGCACCGCGTCCCGCGCATGGTCTACGCCTCCTCCAACCACGCCGTGGGCCGCACCCCGCGCGCCGACGGCGAGCTCACCGAGCACGCCCTGCCCCGCCCCGACACCTACTACGGCGTCGCCAAGGTGGCCGCGGAGGCGCTGCTGCAGCTGTTCGTCGACCGCCACGGCATCGACGCGGTGGCCTGCCGGATCGGCTCGTTCCTCGAGCAGCCCGGCACGGTGCGCGCCCTGTCGACCTGGCTCTCGCCCGGCGACGCCGTGCGGATGGTGCTCGCGGCGCTCACGGCCCCCTCCCCCGGCTATGCGGTCCTCCACGGCATCAGTGCCAACACGCGCGGCTGGTGGGACCTCGAGCCGGGGCGCCGGCTCGGCTACGAGCCGCAGGACGACGCCGAGGCGTACGCCGCCGAGGTGGTCGCGCGCGCCGAGGACGAGGACGAGGCTCGCTTCGTCGGAGGGCCGTTCGCGCTCGAGCGGTTCCACCGCCCCGCGCTCGGCGGCTGACCGTCCCGCACCGGCACGCTTGACTTGGAGCGCACTCCAGGTCGGACACTGGTGCGGTGACCAGCCTGAGCATCGCCGAGGCCGCCGAGCAGACCGGGCTGACCGCCCACACCCTGCGCTACTACGAGCGCGACGGCCTGCTCCTGCACTCCGTCGACCGTGCGCCGTCGGGCCACCGGCGCTACACCGACGAGGACCTGCGCTGGATCCAGATGGTCACCCGGCTGCGCTCGACCGGCATGCCGATCCGCGACGTGCGGCGCTACGCCGCGCTGGTCCGCGAGGGGGCCGGCAACGAGGACGAACGCCTGGCCCTCCTGCTCGCGCACCGCGAGACCGTCGAGCAGCAGCTCGCCGAGGTGACGTCGCACCTGCGCGCGATCGACCACAAGATCGCGATCTACGAGAACGCGGTGCGCCCGTCGGCGTGACGCACGCCGCCGACGGGGGTTGACTTGGAGCGCGCTCGAAGGCGTTGGGTGGAGGACATGACCCTCCAGAAGCGCACGCTCGGCACCACCTCCCCGCTCACCGTCAGCGCCCTCGGCCTCGGCTGCATGGGCATGTCGGAGTTCTACGGCACCCCCGACGAGCAGTCCGGCATCGACACCATCCACCGCGCGCTCGACCTCGGGGTGGGCTTCCTCGACACCGCCGACATGTACGGCCCGTTCACCAACGAGCGGCTCGTCGGCCGCGCGATCAAGGACCGCCGCGACGAGGTCCAGCTCGCCACCAAGTTCGGCAACGAGCGCAACCCCGACGGCTCGTGGGTGGGCATCAACGGCACCCCGGAGTACGTCCGGGCGGCCTGCGACGCGTCGCTCGGGCGGCTCGGCGTCGACCACATCGACCTCTACTACCAGCACCGCGTCGACAAGTCGGTCCCGATCGAGGAGACCGTCGGCGCGATGAAGGAGCTGGTCGAGGCCGGCAAGGTCCGCCACCTCGGCCTGTCCGAGGCGTCGGCCGCGACCATCCGCCGGGCGCACGCGGTGCACCCCATCACGGCGCTGCAAAGCGAGTACTCCCTCTTCACCCGCGACCTCGAGGACGAGGTGCTCCCCACGGTCCGCGAGCTCGGCATCGGGCTGGTGCCCTACTCCCCGCTGGGACGCGGCATCCTGACCGGCGCCGTGACACGCGAGTCGCTCGAGTCCGGCGACTCCCGCGCCGCCGGTCGCTTCCCGCGCTTCGAGGGCGACGCCCTCGACGCCAACCTCGCGCTGGTCGCCCAGGTCGAGCGGCTGGCCTCCGACAAGGGCTGCACGCCCGGCCAGCTCGCGCTCGCGTGGGTGCTCGCCCAGGGCGAGGACGTCGCCCCGATCCCCGGCACCAAGCGCGTGCGCTACCTCGAGGAGAACGTCGCGGCCGCCGACGTCGAGCTGAGCGCCGACGACCTCGCCTCGCTCGAGCAGGCGGTCCCCCGGGGCGCCGTGGCCGGCGAGCGCTACGGCGACATGTCGAGCATCGACGCCTGACGAGGGACCGCCCCGCGGGGGTCAGGTCGCGGCGATCCCGACCCGGCCCTCGCGGAAGGCGTCGACGAACAGCGCGTGGTCCTCGCGGACCCGCTCGGCGTAGGCGATGCCCCAGTCGCACAGCCAGCTGACGTAGTCCTTGCGGCGACCCTCGAGCGACTTCGCGATCGCCTCCTCGACCTGGAAGTCGACCAGGTCCTGCTGGCTGTCCTCGTCGGAGGCGCAGTGGATCTTCGCGGTCGCGCGTCCGAGCAGCTCGACGACGGCGCGCATGTCGGCGGGCTCGTTGATCTCGTCCCAGTCGAGGTCGACCTCGTAGGGCGAGACCTCCGCGACGACGAAGCCGACCCCGTCGATGCTGGTGTGCCCGAGCAGCGGGTCGGTGTGGACCTGGAGGGCCCGCTGGCTCACGACCGTGCGGTGGCCCTCGTGGCCGAAGTACGACTCCACCTCCCCGGTGTCGACGAACCGGCTCACCGCGGGGACGTTGGCCTGCTTCATGCTCAGCACCACGTCGTTGTCGAGGGCCTGGCTGTAGCCCTCGACGAGCACGTTGTAGGCCGGCAGCCCCGCGCTGCCGATGCCGAAGCCGGACTTGCCGACGACGTCGCGCAGCTCGTAGAAGAGCGCCCGGTCGAAGCGCTTGGACTGCGGGATCGTCTCCAGGTAGGCCTTGAACGCGGCCACGACCTTGCTGCGCTCCTCGCGGCCGAGCCGGCGCACCGAGGCGTCCTCGGCGAAGCGCCGGACGCCCTTCGTCATCACCGTCATGCCGTCGAGCAGCTCGGCCCGGCGCATCGCCCGGGCCTCCTCGAGCGCGATGAGCACCGGCCCGTGGGCGGTGCCGAGGGTGATCTCGAAGTCGTCGTCGGTGTCGGACTCGACGTAGTGGTTGACCTGGGCGAGGTAGGAGCGGGCGTAGTGGGCGATCAGCTTGCGGATCGCGTCCTCCGGCAGCGCCTTCTGCCACGCCAGCAGCGCCAGGCTCGCCGCGAAGCGCTGGAGGTCCCAGGTGAAGCGCCCGAGGTAGGCCTCGTCGAAGTCGTTGATGTCGAAGACGAGCCGGCCGTCGGAGTTGAGGTAGGTCCCGAAGTTCTCCACGTGCAGGTCGCCGTGGATCCAGATCCGCTCCGCGCCGTGGCGCGACCAGTCGTCGGGCTCGGCGGTGACGTCGTTGTAGAACAGGCAGGCGGTGCCGCGGTAGAAGGCGTGCGGGTCGCGCGCCATCTTGCGGTACTTCGCGCGGAACGCCGCGGGGTCGGCCCGCATGAGCGGGGCGAAGGCGTCGCGGAGCACCTCGACGATGACGGCGGTGCGGTCCTGCTTCTCGTCACGGGTCACGTCCGCACTGTAGGGCGGCGCGCAAGAGCCGTGCACTGCTGCGGCAGGATGGGCCCATGGCAACCACACAACTGGGTGACACCACCGTCAGCACCGTCGGCGAGCTGCCCGCGGTCGGCGCCAAGGCGCCGGGCTTCGAGCTGGTCGACGCGAAGTTCCAGCCGCTCACCGACTCCTCGGTGGCCGGCAAGCGCGTCGTGCTCAACATCTTCCCGAGCATCGACACCGGCGTGTGCCAGGCGAGCGTGAAGAAGTTCAACGAGCTCGCCGCCGGCCTCGACAACACGGCCGTCGTCTGCGTCTCGCGAGACCTGCCCTTCGCCCAGGCCCGCTTCTGCGGCGCCGAGGGCATCGAGGACGTCCTCGTCGGCTCGGCGTTCCGCTCCTCGTTCGGCCAGGACTACGGCGTCGCCATCGACGGCGGCGGCTGGGACCAGCTCTTCGCCCGCGCGGTCGTCGTCCTCGACACCGACGGCACGGTGCTGCACGCGCAGCTCACCGACGCGATCGGGCACGAGCCCGACTACGACGCCGCGGTCGCCGCGCTGTCCTGATCCACGGCGGTCCGTCCCCGGCTCCGGCCGGGGGCGGGCCTCACACCCGCGAGGCGAGCCAGTCGTGCTCGACCTGCGGCAGCACGCCGGCCTCCAGCAGCACCCGCGCCAGGTCGCGGTCGCCCATGCTGGCCCGGAAGAACATCGGCACCGTGAGCCCGTGGCCGGGTCGGTGCACGACCTCGATCGGGTCGTCGCGCTCGACGACCCCCGCCTCGCGGACGGCGAGGTAGGCGCCGGTGCGGCCACGCTCGGTGAAGCGCCGCACCCACCGCGGCTCGGCCATGTGGGCGGCGAAGGTCGCGCACGGGATGCGCGGGCCGCACACCTCGAGCAGCACGGCCCCGACGCGCCACCGCTCGCCGATCTCGGCGTCGTCGACCTCGTGGCCGCTGGTCGTCAGGTTCTCGCCGAACATCCCGTCGGCGAGGTCCCGGCCGGTCGCACGGCCCCACCAGTCGAGCTCCTCGCGGGCGACGGCGTAGACCGCCTGCGTCTCGCCGCCGTGGTGCTTGCGGCTGCCGATCTCGTCCCCGACGACCCCGCTGCCGAGGCCGCCGTGCTTCGGCCCGGGGTCGCGCACGGTGATCCGGTCGACGGGGTGCTTGCGGATGCCGCTGGGTCGGCGCAGGCCGGCGACCGGGGCCAGCGCCCCGGCGTTGACCGACAGGACGGTGGCGCTCACGACGTCGGGGACGAGACCCGGGCGGTCAGGGTGCGCAGGGTGTCCTGCAGCTCCTCGAACTCCGCCGGGGCGAGGCCGAGCTGGTCGACCATGTCGCAGTGGATCGCCTTGGCGTGGCGGCGCAGCGCCTCCCCCTTGCCCGCCAGCGACACGACGACCAGGCGCTCGTCGGTGTGGTCCCGGCGACGCTCGACCAGGCCCGCCGCCTCCATCCGCTTGAGCAGCGGCGTGAGGGTCCCGTGGTCCAGCCGGAGTCGCGCGGCCAGGTCGCGCACCGTGCGGCTCTGGTGCTCCCAGAGCACGATCAGGACCAGGTACTGCGGGTAGGTGATCCCGAGCTGGTCGAGGACGGGGCGATAGGCAGCCGTCACCGCGCGGGACGCGGCGTAGAGGTCGAAGCAGAGCTGGTCATCCAGCGGCGGCGCCTTGGTCGTCCTCATGCGCACAGTCTGCCCTACGCCGTATACCTTGTGCACCAGTGGTTTGTGCACAAGGCATGATGCCGCAGCAGGAAGTCTGGGAGGGCACCTGTGGCCGTTGGAGCTACACCCCACGTCGGTGACGGGCGGCCCCCGTCCCTCGACGAGCTGCTCGTCAGGTCGGGCCGGGGGGACCGCTCGGCCTTCACCGATCTCTACGACCGGCTCGCCCCTCGCGTGTTCGGCCTGGTCTCGTGCCTGGTGCGCGACCCCGGCGAGGCGGAGCGGATCTCCTGCGACGCCTTCCTCGAGGTGTGGCGCCGTGCGGCGACCTACGACCCCGCCAGCTCGGGCGCCGCGGCCTGGGTCCTCGGCACCGCGCGCCGGCTCGCCGTGCCGGCGAGCCGGCTCGCCCACCGCTCCCCCGGCGCGCCCGTCATGAGCCAGGTGCACGACCCGTTCCTGCGTGCGTCCGGCCTCACCCGCCCGCAGGCCCGCGCCGTGCACCTCGCGTGGTTCGACGGACTCGACCACCGGCGCATCGAGGCGGAGATGGGGTCGGGGGAACCGGCGGCTGCCCTGATCACGGGGGCGCTGAGGACGCTGGCACCGGCCGGTCCCCGATGACCGCGCCCGCCAGTGACGCGCAGGGTGCAGCGCAGACGGAGATCGAGCAGCTGCGCGCCGCGCTGGAGAGCCGGCTGGTCATCGGCCAGGCCCAGGGCGTCCTGATGGAGCGGCTCGACATCGATCCCCGCCAGGCCATGGACTACCTCAGGCGGGCGTCGAACGAGCTCAACCGCAAGCTGGCGCTGGTCGCCGCGGACATCGTCCGCACCCGCGAGCTGCCCACCCGCCTGCCGGGCGGTCAGGAGTCGCCGGAGTGGCAGACGGCCTCGACGTTGTTGCCCTCGGTGTCGCGGACGAACGCCCCGTAGTAACCGGGGTGGTACTCCGGCCACAGGCGCGGCTCGTGCAGCGACTCCGCCCCGGCGGCGACCGCCTCGGCGTGGAAGGCCCGCACCGTCGCGGCGTCGGGGGCGGTGAAGGCGACGTGGACCTCGCGGTTCGGGCCGACTCCGTCGAAGGTGCTGATCCAGAAGTCGGGGCCCTCGGTGCCGTAGCCGATGGCGACCTCGACGTCCATCACGCGCCGGTGGCCGAGCACGCCCAGGACCCGGTCGTAGAACGTCGCCGCGCGGGCGAGGTCGGTGCAGTTGATGCCCAGGTGATCGATCATCGTGACAGCGTGGCAGCACCGACCGACAGCGGTGGGGATACGGTGCCGCCATGACCGCACCGACCGAGCTGATCGAGCACGCCCGCGCATGGGCCGCCGAGGACCCCGACGACCAGACCCGAGCCGAGCTCGAGGCCGTCGTCGCCGCCGCCGAGCGCGGCGAGGACACCGACCTCGCCGACCGGTTCGCCGGCACCCTCGAGTTCGGCACGGCCGGCCTGCGCGGCGCGCTCGGTGCCGGCCCGAACCGGATGAACCGCGTGGTGGTCACCCGCGCCGCCGCGGGCCTCGCGGCCTACCTCCGCGACACCGGCCACGCCGGCGGCTCGGTCGTCATCGGCTTCGACGCCCGGCACAACTCCGACGTCTTCGCGCGCGACACCGCCGAGATCATGACCGGCGCCGGCTTCAAGGCGCTCGTCATGCCCCGGACGCTGCCCACCCCGCTGCTGGCCTTCGCCATCCGCGAGCTCGGCTGCGCCGCCGGCGTGATGGTCACCGCCAGCCACAACCCGCCGCAGGACAACGGCTACAAGGTCTACCTCGGCGACGGCAGCCAGATCGTGCCGCCCGCCGACAGCGGCATCGCCGAGCGGATCGCCGCCGTGGGCGCCCTCGCGGACCTGCCGCGCGGCAACGGCGGCACGCTGGTGTCCGAGGAGATCGTCGACCGCTACCTCGACACCGTCGCAGGCCTGGCCGAGGACGGCCCCCGCGACCTGTCCGTGGTCTACACCCCCCTGCACGGCGTGGGCGGCACCACCGTCGCCCAGGTGCTGGAGACCGCCGGCTTCGACGCGCCCCACGTGGTCGAGGAGCAGGAGCACCCGGACCCGGAGTTCTCGACCGTCTCCTTCCCCAACCCCGAGGAGCCGGGGGCGATGGACCTCGCCCTCGCGCTGGCCGCCGCGAAGCGGGCCGACCTCGTCGTGGCCAACGACCCCGACGCCGACCGCTGCGCGGTCGCGGTGCCCGACGCCCACGGCTGGCGGATGCTGCGCGGCGACGAGGTCGGCGCGCTGCTGGCCCACCACCTGATCGCCCGGGGCCGCACCGGCACCTTCGCCAACTCGATCGTGTCCTCGAGCCTGCTGGGCAAGATGGCCGCAGCCGCCGGGCAGCCGCACGAGGAGACCCTCACCGGCTTCAAGTGGATCGGCCGCGTCGAGGGCCTCGCCTTCGGCTACGAGGAGGCGCTCGGCTACTGCTGCGACCCCGAGCACGTGAAGGACAAGGACGGCGTGTCCGCGCTGCTGCTGGTCTGCGAGCTCGCCGCGCAGGCCAAGGCCGACGGCCGGACCCTCGTCGACCTGCTCGACGACATCGCCCGCGAGCACGGCCTGCACGCCACCGACCAGCTGTCGGTGCGCTTCGAGGACCTCGCCGACATCCCGGCCACGATGGACCGGCTCCGGTCCGCGCCGCCGCAGGAGCTCGGCGGGCTGGCGGTCGAGCGGGCCGAGGACCTGTCCCAGGGCACCGACCTGCTGCCGCCCACCGACGGCCTGCGGTATTCGCTCGCCGAGGGCGCCCGGGTCATCGTCCGTCCGAGCGGCACCGAGCCCAAGGTCAAGTGCTACCTCGAGGTGGTCGTCCCGGTCGAGGCCGGCGCCGACGACGGCGTCGACGCGGCACGCATCTCGGCCGCGGGACGCCTCGACGCGATCAAGGCCGACCTGCGCGGCGTCGCGTTCGGGCAGCCCCTCGGTGGCTGAGGTGCGGGCACAGCGGGCCTCCGCCACCACCGCCCTGGCCCTGGCCCTCACGTCGGGGCTGCTCGCCACCTCCCCCGCCCCTGCGGCCGTGCCCTCGGCGGCGGCCGAGCGGGCACCGCGGACCTGGTACGTCGGACCCGGCCGCGACCTCGCCACGCCGAGCGCCGCAGCCGCGGTGGCCGGCGACGGCGACACCGTGCTGATCGACGCCGGGACCTACTCCGGCGACGTCGCGACCTGGACCCAGGACGACCTCACGCTGCGCGGGGTCGGCGGACGCGCCCACCTGCGCGCCGACGGCAACGACGCCCAGGGCAAGGCGATCTGGGTGATCGCCGGCGACCGCACCCGGGTCGACCGCGTCGAGATGAGCGGCGCGGAGGTGCCGGACCAGAACGGCGCAGGGATCCGGCAGGAGGGCACCGACCTCACCGTCACCCGCAGCTGGTTCCACGACAACCAGGACGGCATCCTCACCGGCGCCGACCCGGCCAGCGACATCGTCATCCGCCGCTCGCGCTTCTTCCGCAACGGGGGCGGTGACGGCTACACCCACAACCTCTACGTCGGCGCCGTGCGCTCGCTCACCGTCACCGGCAGCTGGTTCTGGGGTGCGGACGTCGGCCACGAGCTCAAGTCGCGGGCCGCCCGCACCACCGTCGTCGGCAACCTCTTCGACGACGCGGACGCGACCGCGAGCTACTCCATCGACCTGCCGAACGGCGGCCGGTCGCTCGTGGCCGGCAACGTGGTCGTCCAGGGCCCGCGGTCGGAGAACTCCACCCTCGTCTCCTACGGCGCCGAGGGGTTGACGAACCCGTCGCACCGGATCGTCGTCGTGCACAACACCTTCGTGAACCGGCGCTCCAGCGGCACCTTCCTGTCGCTGGCCATCGGCAGCCGGGCGGTCCTGCGCAACAACCTGCTCGTCGGTCCCGGTGACCTGACCGCGGGCGAGGGCGCGGACGCCCGGGCCAACCGCCGCGTCCGGCGTGGCGCGTTCGTCGACCCCGCGTCGGGCGACTACCGCCTGGTCGCCTCCTCCCCCGCCGTCGACCGGGGCGTCCGCGTGCCGGCCCGCTGGCGCCCGCGGCTGGAGTACGTCCACCCGGCCGGCTCGACCCGCCGACCCGTCCGCGGTCGACCCGACCTCGGGGCGTACGAGCTGCGCTAGACGGATCTGCCCCATTCCGCGGAACGGCCTGCACGGCACGGGCCGCTGCCCCACCATGAGCGCCATGGGACAGACCGGTCGCCAGCTCCGCACGCGCACCACCCGCGCGATGGGTGAGCGCGCCTCCTCCAGCAGCGCCTCCACCAGCGCCACCGCCTCCACCGGCCGACGGGCGGTCCCCGCGCCGAGCTGGCGCGACCGGGCGCGCTACCTCTTCGACAACTCGATGTCGCGGGGGACGCCCGCCCTCATCGCCTGGCTCACTGCCCTGACCCTGGTGCTCATCGTCGTCTTCGCGCTGCTGACCATCGGCCTCGGCCTGCGCGGCGACGCGGGCGGGAGCCTCGGCGACGAGGTCTTCAACGCGCTCCTGCACGCCCTCGACCCGGGCACGGTGGCCGGCGACGCCGGCAGCCCGTGGCGCTACGTCCTCACCATGCTGGTGCTCACCGTCGGCGGCCTGTTCATCGTCAGCGCGCTGATCGGCGTCATCGCCGCCGGCATCGACGCCCGGATCGCCGAGCTCCAGCGCGGGCGCTCCCTGGTCCTGGAGCGCGACCACACCGTCATCCTCGGCTGGTCGGAGTCGATCTTCACGATCCTGCGCGAGCTCGCGATCGCCAACGAGAGCCGGCGACGCCCGGTGGTCGTGGTCCTCGCCGACCGCGACAAGGTCGAGATGGAGGAGGAGATCCGCGCCAAGGTGCCCGACCCGCGCGGCACCCGGATCGTGTGCCGCAGCGGGTCGCCGATGGACGTCGACGACCTCGCCGTCTCGGGCCACCACGCGGCCCGCTCGGTCATCCTGCTGGCGCCGTCGGGCTCGGAGGACCCCGACGCCGAGGTGATCAAGACGCTGCTCGCGCTCACCCACGAGGGTGGCGACGGGCCGCGGATCGTCGCCGAGATCCGCAACCCGACGAACCTGGAGGCGGCGCGGCTGGTCGGTGCGGAGCGCACCACCCTGCTCGACATCCGCGAGACCGTCGCCAAGCTGGTCGTCCAGACCTCGCGCCAGTCGGGTGCGTCGGCGGTCTACGTCGAGCTCTTCGACTACGACGGCGACGAGATCTACTTCCTCGCCGACCACGAGCTGGACGGGCTGACCTTCGGCGCGGCCCAGCACCGCTTCGAGAGCGCCTCGCTGATCGGGCTGGTGGGCCCCGGGGGCAGCCGCCTCTGCCCGCCGCCCGACACCGTGATCGCCGGGCACGCCCTCGTCCTGGTGGCCGAGGACGACTCCGTGCTGGACGCCGCCGGCGCCGCCCTGGCACCGCCGGTCGAGGCACACCTCGGGGAGACCACGGCGGTCGACCAGCACCCCGGCCGCGCGGTGATGATCGGCTGGAACGAGCGTGCCCCGCTGATGCTGCGCGAGCTCGACCGGTATGCCGCGCCGGGCTCGACGATCACCGTGCTCACCTCCCACGGCGAGCCTCGCGTCCCGCCGCTGGAGCACCTCGCGGTCGAGGTGGTGCGCGGGGTGACGACCGACCGCGCCACCCTCGACGAGCACGTCGTCGCCGGCCTCGACCAGGTCATCGTGCTGTGCTACTCCGACGACCTCGCGCCGCAGGCGGCCGACGCGCGCACCCTCGTCACCCTGCTGCACGTCCGCGACATCCTGGCCCGGCTCGACGGCGAGACCGCGGTGGTCAGCGAGATGATGGACGACCGCAACCGGGTGCTCGCCCAGGTCGCCGACATCGACGACGTCGTGGTCAGCGGCGAGTTCGTCAGCCTCATCGTCACCCAGCTCTCGGAGGACGCCCGGCTCGAGGCGGTCTTCGCCGAGCTCCTCGGTGCCGACGGCGCCGAGATCTACCTGCGGCCGGCCGAGTGGTACGTCCGTCCCGGCGTCGAGGTCGCGTGGGCCACCGTCGTCGAGGGCGCCGTCCGCCGCGGCGAGGTCGCGATCGGCTGGAAGTCCGACTCGCTGTCGGAGACCGGCGCGGAGTTCGGGGTCCGGGTCAACCCGTCCAAGTCGACGACCCTCACGACCGGGCCGGGCGACCGCGTCGTCGTGCTCGCCCAGGACTGACCGTCCGCGCACCGGCTAGGCTCGCGACGTGGTGAGGACCTGTCTCGACGTGGCGACGGCGCTCGTGCTGTCCGTCGTGGCCGGCGCGTCCCTCGCCCCGGCGATGCCCGAGCTGGCCGCGCAGGCGGTCGTGCTGCTGGCGGTCCTCGTCGCAGCCGCCGCACCGATCGGCCACGGCGCGCTGCGCGCCGTGCCGGCAGCAGGCGTCCACGCGCTCCGGCCACGCCGCCGCGCGGCGTCGGTGCCGCTCGTGCTGGCCGGCCGCACCACCGACGTGGTGCACCACCCGCTGCGTCCGCGCGCTCCTGGACTGGTCTGACCCGTCGCCCCGGCGACGTCCGCAGACCCCGTCCCTCCCGTCCCAGGAGCCCTCATGTCCCTGCTCGAACCCGTCAAGCACGCCCTCGCCGCGGTCCTCGCGACCGCCCACGACGCCCTCACCTCGCTCGGCGCGGACCCCGCGTCCGCGGTCACCTGGCTGGCCTGCGTCGCCGTGGTCGTCGTCCTCGTCCGCACCGCGATGCTGCCCTTCGTCGTGCACGGCGTGCGCCAGGCCCACGCCGGCGCCCGCGCCCGGCCGCACCTGCGCGAGCTCGCGGAGCGCTACCGCGGCCGGACCGACGCGGACAGCCTCCGCGCCATGGTCGAGGAGCGGCGCGCCCTCTCGGCCGAGCACGGCGTGAGCCGGCTCGGCTGCCTGCCGCTGCTCGTCCAGCTGCCCGTGTGGATCGGCCTCTACCACCTGCTGTCCGAGGTCGCGTCCGGCTCCGCGGTGGGGGCGATGACGCCCTCGCTGGTGTCGTCGCTCGGCACCGCCTCCGTGCTCGGCGTCTCGCTCGCCACCCACGGCTACCTCGGCTCGGGCGCCGCCCACCTCGTGGTCGTCGTGGCGCTGGCCGCCACGGCGGCCGCGCTGTCCTTCGCCACCCAGCACTTCTTCGTGCTGCCCAACACCGTCACCGACGGCCTGCCGGAGGCGATGGCCACCGCCCAGCGGCTGATGCCGACCCTGTCGGCCCTCGGCGTGCTGCTGTCGGCGGGGGTGGTGCCGGTCGCGCTGCTGGGCTACTGGGTGATGAGCTCGACGTGGACGCTGGCCCAGTCCGCCGTGGTCGCGCGCTGGTTCCCCACGCCCGGGACGGAGGCCGCCCGCCGGGCCGCGCTCAGGGCGTGAGGACCAGGCTCCCGACCTTGCGGCCCGAGTCGACCACGCGGTGCGCCTCGACGACCTCGTCGAGCGGCAGCGTGCGGGAGACCACCGGGTCGAGGTCGCCGGCGGCCACGAGGGCGAGCAGGCGGTCGAACACGGCGGGGTCCTCGGCGCTCGTGCCCGCCCGGACGTCACCGCGGGCCAGCACCACGTCGGTGAGGCCCGCGACCGCCAGGAGCACCACGCCGCCCGGCGCCAGCAGGCGTCGTCCGCTGTGCCGGTCGAGGTTCCCGACCGTGTCCAGGACCACGTCGTGGGTGGCGGGCAGGTCGAGCACCGACGTCGTGGTGTGGTCGACGACCTCGTCGGCGCCCAGCGACCGCACCAGGTCGGCGTTGCGGCCGCTGCACACGGCCGTGACGTGGGCGCCCGCGTTCCGGGCGAGCTGGACGGCTGCCGTGCCGATCGCCCCCGAGGCACCGTTGACCAGCACCCGCTGGCCCGGCCGCACCCGGTCACCCAGGAAGTGCAGGGCGGTGGCACCGCCGAACAGCACGCCGGCGGCGTCCTCGTGCGAGACGCCGGCGGGCTTGCGCGAGGTCTTCGCGGCGGGGACGCAGACCAGCTCGGCGTGGCCGCCGAACGAGACACCGGTCATGCCGCAGACCTCGTCGCCGACGCTGAAGCCGCTCACGCCGGGACCGACCTCCTCGACCACCCCCGAGAAGACACCGCCGAGCACGGTGCGCCGCGGTCGTCGTACGCCGAAGGCGAGCCGCGCGAACGGGCCGAACCCGCGCGGGAACCGGGCCGCCCGGATCCGGCCGTCGGCCGAGGTCACCGCCGTGGCGCGCACGCGCACCAGCAGCCGCCCGCGGCGCACGTCCGGCGCGGGGACGTCGCGCACCTGCACCACCTCGGGCGGTCCGTACCGCTCCACCACCGCTGCCCTCATCGCCACTCTCCCTTACACCCGTAAGCCTGGTGGCACCAGAGTAGCCTTACGGCCGTAAGTCACGCCACCCGAGGAGCACCACGTGTCCAGACCACCCCTCACCCACCAGCGCGTCGTCGAGGCGGCGGGCCGGGTCGCCGACGCCGCCGGCCTCGGCGGGGTGAGCATGCGCAGCGTCGGGCGCGAGCTCGGGGTCGAGGCGATGTCGCTCTACCACCACGTCGCCAGCAAGGACGCCCTGCTCGACGGCCTGGCCGACTGGCTCTTCGCCCAGATCGCGACGCCGACCGCGGGACTCCCCTGGCGCGCGGAGATGGAGACCCGCGCCCACTCCGCACGGCGCGTCCTCGCCGCGCACCCGTGGGGGCTCGGCCTCATCGAGTCGCGCCGCTCCCCCGGCCCTGCGTCGTTGCGCCACCACGACTCCGTGCTCGGCTGCCTGCGCACCGCGGGATTCACGGTGGCCCTGGCGGCGCACGCCTTCTCGGTGCTCGACGCCTACACCTACGGCTTCGTGCTCACCGAGGTGAACCTGCCCTTCGAGCCCGGCGAGTCCACCGAGGAGTTCCTGGCCGGGATCGCGGGGGCGCTGGTCGACCACCCGCACCTGGCCGAGATGGTCGCCGAGCAGGTGTCGGGGCGCGACTACGCCTACGGCAACGAGTTCGACCACGGCCTGGCGCTGGTCCTCGACGGCCTCGAGGCCCGGCACGACGCCGAGGTCAGAGCACGAACGTGAGCACCAGCACCACGACGGACGCGCCGATCAGCGCGAGCGGCAGGGCGTCGCGCCGACGCCGCACCGCGTCGGGCAGCGCGAGCTGCTCCGGCGACCCCGGCCGGACCCCGGCGGCGGTGCGGGCCTGGTCGACGAGCTCGTGGAGGCGGTGCTCGACGAAGTCGGCGTAGGCCATGCCCTCCGTGGGCTCCGCCCCCGCCCCCGGGCCGCTCCCCGAGCGGATGGCCTTGCGCCACGAGCGGCCGACGACGGTGGAGACCCAGCGCCGGTCGTCGGCGCGGACCGCGAGGACCTGGCGCACGGCCATCTCCTCGACGGCCGCGAGCCGGATGTGGACGGTCTCGGCGAGGTTGCGCATGACGAGGTGGTCGCCGGTCGCCCAGAGCGCCGGGCGCAGCATCGCGGCCCACGCGAGCACGCCGCCGAGCAGCGCGACGCCGATCACCCACGCCGGGAAGCCGTCGTCGAGGTAGACCACGCCGGCCACGACCACGATCGCGGCCAGGACCAGCGCCATCCAGCCGGTCACCCGGCCGCTGGTGGCGTGGAACCGCTCCACGACCGGGTCCTGGTCCTGCTGCACGCGTGACATGGAAGAGCCTCCGATTTGGGCAGACCTTGGCCCTCCGCGGATTGTCGGGCCGTTCGCGGCCAACTCTATGCTGGGTCGGTGACACCCACTCCCAGCTCAACGGCGAGCGCCCCCTCGACCCACGGTGCCTTCGACGACATCGTGCGGTCCGACTCCTCGCTCCGCCGCTTCCTCCACGGCCTCCCGGGGGTCGACCAGGTCGGGTGCGAGGCCCGCGCCGCCGGTCTGGCCACCCGTTCCATCAAGACCACGGCGAAGGCGTACGCCATCGACCTGGCCATCCGCATGGTCGACCTGACCACGCTCGAGGGCCAGGACACGCACGGCAAGGTCCGCGCGCTCGCCTCGAAGGCGATGCGTCCCGACCCCGCCGACCCGACCTGCCCGGCCACCGCGGCGGTCTGCGTCTACCCCGACCTGGTCGCCACCGCCAAGCAGACCCTCGGCGACAGCGGCGTCCACGTCGCGGCCGTCGCGACGGCGTTCCCGAGCGGTCGGGCGGCGATGGACATCAAGCTCGCCGACACCCGCGACGCCGTCGAGGCCGGCGCCGACGAGATCGACATGGTCATCGACCGTGGCGCCTTCCTCTCTGGCCGCTACCTCGAGGTCTTCGAGGAGATCGCCCAGGTCAAGGAGGCCTGTGGCGACGCGCACCTCAAGGTGATCTTCGAGACCGGCGAGCTCCAGACCTACGACAACGTCCGCCGCGCGAGCTGGCTGGCGATGATGGCCGGCGGCCACTTCATCAAGACCTCCACCGGCAAGGTGCAGCCCGCCGCCACCCTCCCGGTGACCCTGATCATGCTCGAGGCGGTCCGCGACTTCCGCGAGCAGACCGGCCAGATGGTCGGCGTGAAGCCCGCCGGTGGCATCAAGACCACCAAGGACGCCATCAAGTACCTCGTGATGGTCAACGAGGTCGCCGGGCAGGACTGGCTCGACCCCGACTGGTTCCGCTTCGGCGCCTCCACGCTGCTCAACGACCTGCTGATGCAGCGCACCAAGATGACGACCGGTCGCTACTCCGGTCCCGACTACTTCACGCTGGACTGAGGCCGATGAGCACCCCCTTCGAGTACGCCCCCGCCCCCGAGTCGCGCGCCGTCGTCGACATCAAGCCGTCCTACGGCCTGTTCATCAACGGCGAGTTCGTCGACGGCCACGGCAAGGCGTTCAAGACCGTCAACCCCGCCACCGAGGAGGTCCTGGCCGAGGTCGCCGAGGCCACCGACGCCGACGTCGACGAGGCCGTGAAGGCCGCCCGTCGCGCGTACACCCGTGTCTGGTCGCGGATGTCGGGCGCCGAGCGCGCCAAGTACCTCTACCGGATCGCCCGGATCATCCAGGAGCGCGGCCGCGAGCTCGCCGTCCTGGAGTCGATCGACAACGGCAAGCCGATCAAGGAGTCGCGCGACGTCGACATCCCCGTCGTCGCCGCCCACTTCTTCTACTACGCCGGCTGGGCCGACAAGCTGGAGTACTCCGGCTACGGCTCCACCCCGCTCGGCGTGGCCGGCCAGGTCATCCCGTGGAACTTCCCGCTGCTGATGCTGGCGTGGAAGATCGCCCCGGCCCTCGCGTGCGGCAACACCGTCGTGCTGAAGCCGGCCGAGACCACCCCGCTGACCGCGCTGCTGTTCGCGGAGATCTGCCAGCAGGCCGACCTCCCGCCGGGCGTCGTCAACATCGTCACCGGCGCCGGCGACACCGGCCGCGCGATCGTGGCGCACCCCGACGTCGACAAGGTCGCGTTCACCGGCTCGACCGAGGTCGGCAAGGCCATCGCGCGTGCCGTCGCCGGCACCGAGAAGAAGGTCACCCTCGAGCTCGGCGGCAAGGCTGCCAACATCGTCTTCGACGACGCCCCGCTCGACCAGGCCGTCGAGGGCATCGTCAACGGCATCTTCTTCAACCAGGGCCACGTGTGCTGCGCCGGCTCGCGCCTGCTCGTGCAGGAGTCCGTGGCCGACGAGGTCATGGAGCGGCTCAAGCGCCGCATGGCGACGCTGCGCGTGGGCGACCCGCTCGACAAGAACACCGACGTCGGCGCGATCAACTCCGCCGAGCAGCTCGCCAAGATCCGCGAGCTGTCCGACATCGGCGAGGCCGAGGGCGCCGAGCGCTGGTCGGCCCCGTGCGACCTGCCCGCCAACGGCTACTGGTTCGCCCCGACCGTCTTCACCGGCGTCTCGCAGGCCCACCGGATCGCCCGCGAGGAGATCTTCGGCCCGGTCCTGTCCGTGCTGACCTTCCGCACGCCCTCCGAGGCGGTCGAGAAGGCCAACAACACCCCGTTCGGCCTGTCGGCCGGCGTGTGGACCGACAAGGGCTCGCGGATCCTCTCCATGGCCAACCGGCTGCGCGCCGGCGTGGTGTGGGCCAACACGTTCAACAAGTTCGACCCGACCTCGCCGTTCGGCGGCTACAAGGAGTCCGGCTACGGCCGCGAGGGTGGCCGCCACGGTCTCGAGGCCTACCTGAAGGGAGCGGACGCGTGAGCCGCATCGACGTGCGCAAGACGTACAAGCTCTACATCGGCGGGCAGTTCCCCCGCTCCGAGTCCGGACGGTCCTACATCGTGAACGACGCCAAGGGCCGCCTGATGGCCAACGCCTCCCAGGCCTCCCGCAAGGATGCCCGCGACGCCGTCGTCGCCGCCCGCGCCGCGTTCGGCGGCTGGTCGGGGCGGACCGCCTACAACCGCGCGCAGGTCGTCTACCGCATCGCCGAGGTGCTGGAGGGCCGCCGCGAGCAGTTCGAGGCCGAGCTGCGCGCCGCCGAGGGCATCTCGCCCGCGAAGGCCCGCGCCGCCGTCGACGCCGCGATCGACCGTCTGGTCTGGTACGCCGGGTGGGCCGACAAGCTCACCCAGGTCGTCGGCAACGCCAACCCGGTCGCCGGGCCGTACTTCAACCTGTCGACGCCCGAGCCCAGCGGCGTGATCGCCGTGGTCGCGCCCCGCAGCCCGCTCCTGGGGCTGGTCAGCGTCGTCGCGCCGCTCATCGTCACCGGCAACACCGTCGTCGTGGTCGCGAGCGAGCCGCACCCGCTCACCGCCGTCACGCTCGGCGAGGTGATGGCCACCAGCGACCTGCCCGGCGGCGTCGTCAACGTGCTCACCGGCTCGCAGGCCGAGATCGCGCCCTGGCTGGCCTCCCACATGGACGTCAACGGCATCGACCTGACCGGCGTGGAGGACGAGGCGCTCGCCACCGACCTCGAGGTGGCGGCGGCCGACAACCTCAAGCGCGTGCGCCGCCCCGAGCCCGACACCGACTGGCTCGCCGAGCCCGGCCTCGACCGGATGACGCGGTTCCAGGAGACCAAGACGATCTGGCACCCGATCGGCGTCTGAGACGCCTCACCGCCAGCGACGGCCCCCGGAGTGATCTCCGGGGGCCTTCTGCTGCGTCACCCGCGCACCATGCAGGCAGTTCGCAGTCGTCAGAGCGGAGCGGAGCGTGGGAACCACCGGTCCTGCCCCGAACTGCCTTCATGGTGTCGGCACGCGCGTCCCACGCCCCTGGACCGACGGAAGTAGGCAGTTCGACGGCGCCGGTCGCACATCGAGCGTGGACCTCGACGGTCGACCGCCGAGCTGCCTACGTGGCGCGGGGGTCGGTAGCCTCGCGCGGTGGAGTCACGGTGGGTGGACGTGGACGGTGTCGTCCTGCACGTCGGGGTGACGGGCAGCGGGCCCGACGTGGTCGTGCTGACAGGCGGCCCGGGCTGTGTCCAGTACCTCGAGCGGGACGAGCTGGCCGTGCCGGGTCACCGGTGCTGGTTCCCCGAACCGCGCGGCGTCGGTCGGTCCGGGGGCGGCGCCCACGACATGCAGCGTGCGATCGCCGACCTCGAGGCCGTACGTCGCGAGGCTGGTGTCGAGACGTGGACCGTGCTCGGGCATTCGTGGGGCAGTGACCTCGCGGTCCGCTACGCGCTGGACCACCCGGAGTCGATCGCCCGGGTCATCGGCATCGCGGGACGCGGGCCGCAGCGCGACCGCACGTGGTCGGAGGCGTACGAGGCCGGTGCGCCCCTCGAGCCGGACGTGCCGATTGAGGTCGCCGCTGACGTGTGGAGCTCGCTCAGCGCGTCCTTCACCGACTGGATCCATCGGCCAGACCTGTGGCGGCGGCTGGCCGACTGCACGGTGCCGGTCAACCTCGTCGCAGCCGGAGCCGACGTACGTCCGTCATGGCCGCTGCAGCAGCTCGCGGAACTGCTGCCGAACGGGCGCTTCTCCGTCGTGCCGGACGCTCCCCACGACTTCTGGGCGACCCACCCAGAGCTGTGGGTGGACGTGGTCGGCCGCGCCTGCACGCCCCCTGTGGCGTGACACCCCGGCCAACAGCAGGCCCCGAGCACGACGAAGGCCCCCACGCGATGCGTGGGGGCCTTCGTCGTGTGCCGGGTCAGCGGTTGAGCAGCGCCTGGGCGAGCACCCCGAGGATCTCGTTGGGGTTGTTCACCAGGTAGTTCTGACCACCGGTCGCCGCGGCGATCTGGTCGAGCTCACCGGTGTCGGAGTCCTGCGAGATGCCGATGATGATCACCTTGACCGGCTTGGCCGGGTCGCGGACCGACTTGAGCTGGTTGACGAGCGACTCCAGCGACAGCGAGCTGGAGTCGTCGCTGGCGCCGTCGGTGAAGATCACCACGGAGTTGAACCACGCCGGGTCCCACTTCTCCTGCGCGTACTTGTACGCCGCGAGGGTGGTGTCCATCAGGCCGGTCGCGCCGCGGACCCGGCCGACGAGGGCGTCGGCCTCCTTGCGCACCACCTCGCCGTGGGTGCCGGCGGCGCCGGCGTCGGCGTCGAGCCGGTCGAGGGTGGCGTACTCCTGGTAGGAGACCCCGCCCTCGCCGCGGTTCTTCGAGAAGCCCCAGATGCCGATCCGGGCCTGGGCCGGGAACGCGTCGAGCGCCACCTGCGAGGCCTGCACCGCGAGCTGGATGCGGGTCGTGTCGCCGATCGCGGTCTTCATCGACCCGGAGAGGTCGACCACCGCGAGGATGCTGGACGGGACCGAGAGCACGCGCCACTGGCGCAGCGTGTCGTCGGTGGTCTTCTGCGCCACCTTCGCCAGCACGCGGGAGTCGCCGAGCCCGATGCCGTTGGGCAGCGGGGCGCCGTCGGGGCCGCGCAGCTCGGCGGCGGCGATGGCGTCGACGCCGGCGCCGGAGGTGAACCAGCGCCCGATCGCGCGGGCCACCCGGGCCGAGAGGTCACCGCCGGACGCCATCACGTCCAGGTTGCCCCGGTTCACGTCGACCAGCGGGTACTGCAGCATCGGCACGCCCGTCTGGGGCGCCACCAGGGTGAGCTGGTCGTTGCTGCGGCGGGCCGCGAGGTAGGCCTGCTCGGTCGCCGGGACGAGCTGGGTGCTGGACGCGGCGATCGTCGACAGGTCGGCCTCGGTGGAGGCGCCCTCGACGGCGCGCTCGCCGAAGGTCTGCGCGACCGGGACGGTCTTCTCCTCGATCGTCAGGGCGGTCTCACCGGTGGCCTTCATCTCGGCGTACGGCGCGAGCAGCGCGAGCGCGGAGGCACCCTGCGCGCTCGGATCGGACATCGCGAGCGAGCCCCCGTCGAGCGCAGCGGCCCACGAGGCGGGCGCCTTGGCGGCCGGGCCGCCGACCAGGCCGACGGGCGTCTGGGCGAGCACCTCGGCGACCGGCGTGCCGGTCCAGCCGGCGGAGGTGAGCTGGCCCTTCCAGGTCGGGCTGTCCGGGATCCAGATCTCGGGGAGCTCGGCGTTGGGGTCGGCCAGCAGCGCGACCACGTCCTTGACGGTGCCGGCGGTGACGACGATGTCGATGCACGGCTCGTCGGCGTTGACGTCCTTGACGGCCTGGTGGACCAGGTCCTCCATGACGGGCGCAGTCGTCAGGGTGACCTTCTCGGACACGCAGTCGGAGGCCTCGGCACCCTTGTCACCGCCCAGCGCGAAGAAGCCGGCCACGCCGACGACCAGCAGCAGGGCGAGGCCGCCCAGCAGCAGGGTGCGGCCGCCGGGACCGGCAGGCCGGTGCCGACCGCCGGTGGTGTCCGCGCCTTCGGGCGCGGTCGTCGAGTCGTCCAGACTCATGAGGTCCTCCCACAAGAACATCGATCCGGGGTCTGGGCGAGACTAGTCCTCGGCCACAGCCCCCGTGGGCGAACGAGGAAATGAGTACGTGAGCATGAGCACAGCCCAGGTGATCGTCCTGGCCGGGCCGAGCGGCGCCGGGAAGTCCCGCCTCGCCGAGCGGCTCGGCCTGCCGGTCCTCCGCCTCGACGACTTCTACAAGGACGGCGACGACCCGACCCTCCCCCGCATCGACCACGGCGCCAACGCCGGCCTGGTCGACTGGGACGACCCGGCGTCGTGGCACCGCGACGACGCGCTGGCGGCGCTGCGCGAGCTGTGCGCCACCGGTCGCAGCGAGGTGCCCGTCTACGAGATCGCGCAGAACGGCCGGTGCGGCTCCCGCACCGTCGACCTCGGGGGTGCCGACCGGTTCGTGGCGGAGGGGATCTTCGCGCCCGACGTGGTGGCCGCGTGCCGTGAGGAGGGCATGCTGGCGGCGGCGTACTGCATCACCCAGCACCCGGCGGTCACCTTCTGGCGCCGCCTGACCCGCGACCTGCGCGAGCACCGCAAGCCGCCGCTCGTGCTCGTCCGGCGCGGGCTGGCGCTCATGCGCGACCAGCAGCGCGTGGTCGCCCACGCCCTCCGCGCGGGCTGCCGCCGAGCGACCGGTGACCAGGCCTACGCCGAGCTGACCGCCGGTTCCTCGGCTACTCGCCGCTGAGCGCGGCGTAGCCCGGCTTGATGACGTCCTCGATGATCGCCAGCCGCTCGTCGAAGGGCAGGAAGGCCGACTTCATCGCGTTGATGGTGAACCACCGCAGGTCCTCGAGCGTGTAGTCGAAGGCCTCGACCAGCCCGAACATCTCCCGGGTCATCGACGTGCCGCTCATCAGCCGGTTGTCGGTGTTGACCGTCACCCGGAACCGGAGCTTGGTCAGCAGCCCGATCGGGTGCTGGTCGAACGACTCGGCGGCGCCGGTCTGGATGTTGGAGCTGGGGCACATCTCCAGCGGGATCCGCTTGTCCCGGACGTAGGCCGCCAGCCGACCGAGCTCGACCGAGCCGTCGTCGCCCACGGTGATGTCGTCGATGATCCGTACGCCGTGGCCGAGCCGGTCGGCACCGCACCACTGGATCGCCTCCCAGATCGACGGCAGCCCGAAGGCCTCGCCGGCGTGGATGGTGAAGTGGGCGTTCTCGCGCTGGAGGTACTCGAAGGCGTCGAGGTGGCGGGTGGGCGGGAACCCCGCCTCCGCGCCGGCGATGTCGAAGCCGGCGACCCCGCGGTCGCGCCACGCGATCGCCAGCTCGGCGATCTCCATCGAGCGGGCCTGGTGGCGCATCGCGGTCAGCAGCTGGCGCACCACGATCCGGCCGCCCGCCGCCGCCATGCCCGCGTCGAAGCCCTCCTGGACGGCGGCGACGACCTCGTCGAGGGTCATCCCGGCCGACACGTGCTGCTCCGGCGCGTAGCGCACCTCGGCGTAGACCACGCCGTCGGCGGCGAGGTCCTCGACGCACTCGCGGGCCACCCGCGCGATCGCCGGGCCGTGCTGCATCACCGCCACGGTGTGGTCGAAGGTCTCGAGGTAGCGCACCAGCGAGCCCGAGTCGGCGGACTCGGTGAACCAGCGACCGAGCGACTCCGCGTCGGGAGCCGGGAGCTCGTGGCCGATCTCGGCGGCGAGCTCCACGATGGTCTGCGGACGCAGCCCGCCGTCGAGGTGGTCGTGCAGCAGGACCTTGGGGGCGGCCAGCACCTGGTCGCGCGTGGGAGTGCTCATCCGCACATCCAACCAGTGCCCGTCATCGGGCGCGCACTATGTTCGTGCCCATGCGCACCTTCACCACGCTCGAGGACGTCGCGGCCGCCTCCGGGTCGGAGATCGGCACCAGCGAGTGGCTCACGGTCGACCAGTCCCGCATCGACGCGTTCGCCGACGCCACCCTGGACCACCAGTGGATCCACGTCGACGCCGAGGCCGCCGCGGCCGGCCCGTTCGGCACCACGATCGCGCACGGCTTCCTCACCCTCAGCCTGCTGCCCCACTTCGCCTCGCAGGTGTTCCGCCTCGAGACGCCGGGCGCGCGGCTGAACTACGGGATGGAGAAGGTGCGCTTCCCCTCCCCCGTCCCGGTCGACAGCCGGCTGCGCTCGCACGTCCGCTTCGGCGAGGTCCGCGACCTGCCCGCGGGCAAGCAGCTCGTCGTCGAACACACCGTGGAGATCGAGGGCCAGGCCAAGCCGGCCTGCGTCGCGCAGCACGTGGTGCTGCTGCTGGCCTGAGGGCGTACGCCCGGTCAGCCGATCCGGTCGAGGACGATCGGGCCGGGCGTGAAGGACGCGCCGTCCTCGATGTCGTAGCCGCCCTCGAGCGAGGCCAGCGCGCGGCCGAAGCGGTCCGCCTCGTCGGTGTGCAGGGTGAACAGCGGGTCGCCCTGGGTGACGGTGTCGCCCGGGCGCGCGTGCCAGACCACGCCGGCGCCGGCCTGCACCGGGTCCTCCTTGCGGGCACGACCGGCGCCGAGGCGCCAGGCGGCCATCCCGACCGCCATCGCGTCGAGGCGGGTGAGGGTTCCGGAGGACGGCGCGTGGACGACGTGGCTCTCGCGGGCCTGCGGGAGCGGGGCGTCGGGGTCACCGCCCTGCGCGCGGACCATCGCCTTCCAGGCGTCCATCGCCGAGCCGTCGGCCAGCTTGTCGGCCGGGTCGACGTCGCCACGCCCGGCGCCGGCGAGCATCTCGCGCGCCAGCGCGAGGGTCAGCTCGACCACGTCGGCGGGACCGCCGCCGGCGAGCACCTCGACGGACTCCGCGACCTCGACCGCGTTGCCGGCGGTGCGGCCCAGCGGGGTCGCCATGTCGGTGAGCAGCGCGACGGTGTGCACGCCGGCGTCGGTGCCGAGCGCGACCATCGTCTCGGCCAGCTCGCGCGCGGAGCCGAGCTCCTTCATGAACGCGCCGCTGCCGACCTTGACGTCGAGCACCAGCGCCCCGGTGCCCTCCGCGATCTTCTTGCTCATGATCGAGCTGGCGATGAGCGGGATCGCCTCGACCGTGCCGGTGACGTCACGCAGGGCGTAGAGCTTCTTGTCGGCCGGGGCCAGGCCGTCGCCGGCCGCGCAGATGACCGCGCCGACGTCCTCGAGGATCGAGAACATCTCCTCGTTGCTCAGCGCCGCGCGCCAGCCGGGGATCGACTCGAGCTTGTCGAGGGTGCCGCCGGTGTGGCCGAGGCCGCGACCGGAGAGCTGCGGGACGGCCACGCCGCAGGCCGCGACGAGCGGGGCGAGCGGCAGGGTGATCTTGTCGCCGACGCCGCCGGTGGAGTGCTTGTCGGCGGTCGGGCGGGAGAGGGAGGAGAAGTCCATCCGCTCGCCGGAGGCGATCATCGCCGCCGTCCAGCGGGCGATCTCGGTGCGGTTCATGCCGTTGAGCAGGATCGCCATCGCGAGCGACGACATCTGCTCGTCGGCGACCTCGCCGCGGGTGTAGGCGTCGATCACCCAGTCGATCTGGCTGTCGGAGAGCTCCTGCTTGTCGCGCTTGGCGAGGATCACCTCGACGGCGTCGTGTGCGGCCACTTAGCTGGTTCCTTCTTCTGTCGTCGTGCTGGTCGTGTGGGCGAGGTCGTCGGGCCCGAAGGCGTCGGGCAGCACCTCGGACATGGGCCGGACGCCGGTCACGGTCCAGACCATCAGGTCCCGGCCGCCGTGCTCGAAGAGCAGCTGGCGGCACCGGCCGCACGGCATGATCACCTCGCCGTCGCGGTTGACGCACACGAAGTGGGTGAGCCGGCCCCCGCCGGTGGCGTGGAGCTGCGACACCAGACCGCACTCCGCGCACAGCACGACGCCGTAGGCCGCGTTCTCCACGTTGCAGCCCACGACCGTGCGACCGTCGTCGACCCGCGCGGCGGCGCCCACGAGGTACTGCGAGTACGGCGCGTACGCGTGCCGCATCACGTCGGTCGCGGCTGCCCGCAGCTGGTCCCAGTCCGTCTGTTCCACGCGCACAGTGTGGCGCATACGCCGAAGCCACGGTCATCGGCAGGTTCCGCCGAAAGATGTCCGGCCGGTTTTAGGTCTCAAACGGATTTCGGAAGTCCCGGATCGCGTGACCTACACCTCCCCGCCCGGCATCATGACGCCCGAACGCTGACCCCACCCCGGGGTGCATGAATTTGGAGGCATTGTGACCAAGACGAGGAAGGTCGTCGCGAACGGCCTCGTGGCGCTGCTCGCGGGCGCCAGCCTGGCTGCGTGCGGCGACGCGCCCGCCGAGGACGGCAACGGCGACACCGGCAGCAACGCCGAGGCGAGCGACTTCCAGCCCTGCATCGTGTCCGACGCGGGTGGCTTCGACGACAAGTCGTTCAACCAGCTCGGCTTCGAGGGCGCCAAGCAGGCCGCCGACGAGTTCGGCGTGGAGCTGAAGGCGGTCGAGTCCAACAGCGAGAACGACTTCGCCCCCAACCTCGAGAGCCTCGTCGGCCAGGGCTGCGACGTCATCGTCACGGTCGGCTTCGCCCTCGCCTCGGCGACCAAGGAGTCCGCCAAGGCCAACCCCGACATCGAGTACGTCCTGATCGACGACTCCGCCGACGGCGGCGACGACGGCGCGACCTTCGACGGCAAGGCCGACGTCGAGAACATCAAGCCGCTGCTCTACGACACCGCGCAGGCGGCGTTCCTGGCCGGCTACGCGGCCGCCGACTACACCAAGACCGGCAAGGTCGGCACCTACGGCGGCATGCCCTTCCCGACCGTCACCATCTTCATGGACGGCTTCAAGCAGGGCGCGGAGTACTACGCCGAGGAGAACGGCAAGGACGTCGAGGTCGTCGGCTGGGACGGCAAGAACGGTTCCTTCACCGGTGGCTTCGAGGCCAACGAGGCCGCGACCAGCACCGCCAAGCAGGTCCTCGACCAGGACGTCGACGTGATCCTCCCGGTCGGCGGCCCGATCTACCAGGGCGCCATCACCGCCATCGAGGACTCCGGCAAGGACATCGCGATGATCGGTGTCGACGCCGACCTCTACGAGACCGACCCGTCCACCCAGGACTACGTCATGACCTCGATCCTCAAGGGCATGAAGGTCTCGACCTACGAGGCCGTCAAGGCCGCGGGCGACGACGAGTTCGACTTCGCGCCCTACATCGGCACCCTCGAGAACGACGGCGTGGGCATCGCGCCGTTCCACAACTTCGAGGACAAGGTCGACGCCGGCCTGGCCGACAAGCTGGAGACCGTGAGGGCCGGCATCATCGACGGCTCGATCAAGGTGAACTCCTACCTGGGCTGATCGCCCGCACACCTGCTCCACCACGGGGGAGGCCGACGCACGCGTCGGCCTCCCTCGTGCGTGTCACGGACCTGCCAGAGAACGCCGCACACCTTTGGCACATCTGCGGCACGAGCCGCGGGGGGCGCGGCGGTTACCCTTCTCCGCGCCCTCGCGGGCCCCTCCCCCGTACCAGACCCCGGAGATCATGTCCGGGACGTTCCGACCCCTAGGATGCGATGCCATGAGACTCGTCCTGCGAGGCATCACCAAACGCTTCGGCAGCGTGGTGGCCAACGACTCGATCTCCCTGACCGTCGAGCCCGGCGAGATCCACTGCCTGCTCGGTGAGAACGGCGCCGGCAAGTCGACGCTGATGAACGTCCTCTACGGCCTCTACAAGGCGGACGAGGGCGAGATCGAGCTCGACGGCGAGGTCCAGCACTTCACCGGCCCCGGTGACGCGATGGCCGCCGGCATCGGCATGGTCCACCAGCACTTCATGCTGATCCCGGTCTTCACCGTCGCCGAGAACGTGATGCTCGGCAACGAGTCCACCGGGTTCGCCGGCACCCTCGACGTCGAGGCCGCCCGCGCCCGCGTCACGGAGATCTCCGACCGCTTCGGCTTCCACGTCTCCCCCGACGCCGTCGTCGAGGACCTCCCCGTCGGCGTCCAGCAGCGGGTCGAGATCATCAAGGCGCTCTCCCGCGACGCCGAGCTGCTCGTCTTCGACGAGCCGACCGCGGTGCTCACGCCCCAGGAGACCGACGAGCTGATGGACATCATGCGCCAGCTCCGCGAGGCCGGGAAGGCCATCGTCTTCATCACCCACAAGCTGCGCGAGGTCCGCGCGGTCGCCGACCGGATCACGGTCATCCGCCACGGCAAGGTCGTCGGCGAGGCCGACCCCAAGGCCAGCAACGCCGAGCTCGCCTCGATGATGGTCGGCCGCCCCGTCGAGCTGGTGGTCCACAAGGACGCGCCTACGCTCGGCGCGGACGCGCTGGTCGTGAAGGACCTCCGCGTCGTCGACGCGGCCGGTCACGTCCAGGTCGACGGCATCACCTTCACCATCCGCGCCGGCGAGGTGCTGGCGGTCGCCGGCGTGCAGGGCAACGGCCAGACCGAGCTCACCGAGGCGCTCCTCGGCCTCCAGGACGACGTGTCCGGGTCGATCACCCTCGACGGCCACGAGCTGGTCGGCCGCAGCACCCGCAAGATCCTCGACGCCGGCGTCGGGTTCATCCCCGAGGACCGGCAGGTCGACGGCCTGGTGCCGAACTTCACCATCGCCGAGAACCTCATGCTCAACCGGAGCTTCAAGTCCCCCTTCGTCCGCAACGGCTCGCTGCGCATCTCGGCGCTGCGCGCGTTCGCGGAGAAGAAGCTCAAGGAGTACGACGTCCGCGCCCGCGACATCGACTCCCTGGCCGCCAACCTCTCCGGCGGCAACCAGCAGAAGGTCGTCGTCGCCCGTGAGCTCTCGCGCGACCTGCGCCTGCTGGTCGCCGCGCAGCCGACCCGCGGCGTCGACGTCGGCTCGATCGAGTTCATCCACAAGCAGGTCGTCGCGACCCGCGACAGCGGCATCCCGGTCCTCGTGGTCTCCACCGAGCTCGACGAGGTGGTGGCCCTGGCCGACCGCATCATGGTGCTCTACCGCGGCCACGTCGTGGGCATCGTGCCCGCCGACACCCCCCGCGAGACCCTCGGCCTCATGATGACCGGCGAACGCCCGAAGGACCTGAAGGACGTGGTCGCGTGACCGACACCGACAAGCCCCAGCCCGACCCGACCCCCGAGCCCGGCACCCCCGAGCCCGGAGACACGAAGGTCGACGCGGCCGAGGACGCCAGCGCCGCGCCCCGCGAGCGCTCCAGCAGCGTGCTGCGCGAGATCGCGTCCGGCGACGCGCTGTCCGGCGTGCTCGCGGTCCTCCTCGCCTTCCTCGTCGGCTCGGTGATGATCGCCAGCACCGACGCGAACGTGCGCGAGACGATCGGCTACGTCACCGCCCGGCCGAGCGACTTCTTCAGCGCCGTCTGGGACGCCGTCTCCGGCGCCTACAGCGCGATGTTCCGCGGCGCGGTCTTCAACAACCTCGTCGACGACCCGGCCCAGCAGTGGCGTCCGCTCACCGAGACGCTGAAGTTCGCCGGACCGCTGATCCTCGGCGGCCTCGGCGTCGGCATCGCGTTCCGCGCCGCGCTGTTCAACATCGGTGGCCGCGGCCAGATGCTGCTCGGCGGCGGCGCCGCGGCGTGGGTGGGCTTCCAGCTCGACCTGCCGATGATCGTCCACCTGCCGCTCGCCATCCTCGTCGGCATGGTCGTCGGCGGCCTGTGGGGCGGCCTGGCCGGACTGCTGAAGGCCCGCACCGGCGCACACGAGGTGATCGTCACGATCATGCTCAACTACGTCGCCTACTACCTGCTGTTCTGGGCGCTCACCAAGGAGTGGCTGCTCGCCACCCCGGGGTCGGTCAACCCGAAGTCGCCGCCCATGAAGGAGTCGGCGATCCTCCCCAAGGTGCTGGGCGACCGGTTCAACCTGCACCTCGGCTTCGTGCTGGCGCTCGTCGCCGTGCTCGTCGTGTGGTGGCTGCTCTCCCGCTCCACCCTCGGCTACCGCATCCGCGCCGTCGGCGAGAACCCGAACGCCGCGCGCGCGTCGGGCATCAACGTCGGGCGCACCTACGTCGTCGTGATGATGATCGCGGGCTCGCTCCTCGGCCTCGCGGGCGTCAACCAGGTGCTCGGCACCGTCACCAGCGGCGTCTCGACCGACATCGACGCGGGCATCGGCTTCGACGCCATCACCGTGGCGCTGCTCGGTCGCTCGCGCCCGCTCGGCATCCTCGCCGCGGGCATCCTGTTCGGCGCGTTCAAGGCGGGCGGCTTCACCATGCAGGCCTCCGAGAACATCTCGGTCGACCTGGTCCTGGTCGTCCAGTCGCTGATCGTCCTCTTCCTCGCCGCGCCGCCCCTGGTGCGCGCCATCTTCCGGCTCCCCGCCCAGGAGGCCAAGTGAGCACCGTGACCGAGCAGCCGACGCCCGAGAGCGGCGGCCTCGCCCCCGACCCCGCCGTCACGCCCGTCCGCACCGCCGGCACCCGCAAGCTGCCGGTCGTGCTGGGCGCGATCACCGTGCTCCTCGCGCTCCGGTTGCTGCTGACCTCCCGCTCGGGCGACACGACGTTCCGGCTGGCGACCGACAGCGACTTCGTGACGCTGCCCGACATCGTCGTCCCGGCCGTCGCCACCGCCTGGGTGATGCTGGTGGTGTGCCTGGCGCTCACCGCGGAGGCCGTGCGCCGGATGCTCGCCCACGTCCGCCAGCCGATGTGGCTGCCGATCGCCTTCGCGGTGGCCTGGATGGTCGGCTTCCTCGGCTGGGAAGCCGCGGGCAGCCGGATCCAGGTCGTCAGCCTCCTCGGCGGCGCCATCTCGCTGGCGATCCCGCTCGTGTTCGGCGCCCTCGGCGGCGTGCTCGGTGAGCGCGCCGGCGTCGTCAACATCGCCATCGACGGCCAGCTGCTGTTCGGCGCCTTCGCCGCGGCGGTCACCGCGTCCCTCACCGGGTCGTTGTGGGCCGGCCTGGTGGCCGCGATGGTCGCCGGCGCCCTGATCGCGCTGGTCCTCGGGCTCTTCGCGATCACCTACTTCGTCGACCAGGTCATCGTCGGCGTCGTGCTCAACGTGCTGGTCGTCGGCATGACGAACTTCCTGTTCCGCCAGGTCCTGACGCCCAACGCCGACTCGCTCAACTCCCCCGAGCGGTTCCGCGCGGTGCCGCTGCCGGTGCTCGGCGACATCCCGCTCATCGGTCCGATCCTGTTCCGCCAGACCGCGCTGGTCTACGTGCTCTACGCCGTGGTCGCGCTGGTCGCCTTCGCCCTCTACCGCACCCGGTGGGGCCTGCGCGTCCGCGCCGTCGGCGAGCACCCGAAGGCCGCCGACACGGTGGGCATCAAGGTCAACCGGACCCGCTACCGCACGATCCTGCTCGCCGGCGCGATCGCGGGCATGGGCGGCGCGTACTTCAGCCTCGTCTCGGTCGCCGGCTTCAACCGCGAGATGACCGGCGGCGCCGGCTACATCGCGCTCGCCGCCGTGATCTTCGGCAAGTGGGACCCGATCCGCGCCACGCTGGCGGCGCTGCTGTTCGGCTTCGCGTCCAACCTGCAGGGCGTGCTGTCGGCGATCGGCTCCGACATCCCGAGCCAGTTCATGCTGATGCTCCCCTACCTCGTCACCATCTTCGCGGTGGCGGGCCTGGTAGGCCGGTCGCGGCCGCCCGCGGCCGACGGGGTGCCCTACAAGTCGCAGTAGCGTCCCCGTTCCTCCGTCGTGGTTGACTGGGCCGGTCGGCTCGGCGGCACACGACGGAGGAACGGATGGCGGATCGACGGCGCCCGCTCGGGGAGCGGGACTCGCTCGGCGAGAGCGCGTTGGCCCAGGGCAGCGCGCGCTACGCGTCGATGGTCGCCCACCACCCGCACGCGGTGTTCTCGGTCGACCGCGACGGCTTCTACACCGAGGCCAACGCGCACGCCTGCGCGATGACCGGCCTGAGCCTGGAGCAGATGCGGCGGACGCACTTCGCCGACACGATCCACCCCGCCGACCACGCGGTGATGCAGGACGCCTTCGAGCACGTCATGACCGGTGAGCCGGTCGTGGTCGAGGCGCGCGTCGTGCGGGTCGACGGCGCCGTCGTCGACTTCCGCTGCACCGGCATCCCGATCCTCGAGGGCGGGGAGGTGGTCGGCGTCCACGGCGTCACCGAGGACATCACCCGGGAGAAGCAGGTGCTGCGCGAGCTCGAGGAGGCCAACGCCGCCAAGACGCTGTTCCTCGCGACCGTCAGCCACGAGCTGCGCACCCCGCTGGCCGCCCTCGTCGGCGCCACCGACCTGCTGGTCCACGCCGACTCCCCCGCCGGGTCGGGCCACTACCTCGACATGGTCCAGCGCGCCAGCCACCAGCTGATGCACCTGGTCGACGAGCTGCTGGAGTTCTCCGGGCTGCAGACCCACCAGACCGTGCTCGACGTACGCCCCTTCGAGCCGCGCGCGGTCGTCGACGCGGTCGCCGCGTGGGCGGTCCCGCTCGCCCGGGAGCGCGGGCTCGACCTCGTGCTGTCGGTCGACGACGCGGTGCCGGCGAACGCTGCCGGTGACGTGCGCCGGGTGCGGCAGGTCGTGGCCAACCTGGTGCGCAACGCGCTGACCTTCACCGCGACCGGACGGGTCGAGGTGCGGGTCCGGACCCGCCCGCACTCCCTCGACCCCGGCGACGTCCACGCCGCCGACGAGTGGGTCGAGTTCATTGTCACCGACACCGGTCCCGGCATCGACGAGGAGCACCTCCGCACGCTCTTCGCGCCGTTCGCCCGCTCGACGGCCCGCGACGCCCGCCCCGGGGCCGGGATCGGGCTGGGGCTGGCGATCTGCCGTGCGCTCGCGGACCTGATGGACGGGTGCCTGCAGGTGGCGTCGACGCCCGGCGAGGGCAGCACCTTCACCTTCGGCGTGCCGCTCGGCCGGTGCGCGCCGTCGCGCACGGAGGCGTCAGCCGGCGGCTGACAGGGCGGTGACCGCCGCCTCGGCCAGCACGCGCGCCGCGATGCCGGTCGCGGCCTCGTCGACGCGCAGGTTGCCCTGGTGCAGGTCGTAGGTGGGGCCGCCTGGCGTGCGGGTGCCGAGGCGCGCCATCGCGCCGGGCAGCGAGTCGAGGTACCAGCCGAAGTCCTCCCCGCCGAGGCTCTGGGCGGTGGACACGTGGCCGTGGCGGCCCAGCACGGCGTCGACGGCGGTGCCGAGCATGGCGGTCGAGACCGGGTGGTTGACGACCGGCGGCACGCCGCGCTGGTAGGTGACCTCGGCGGCGACGCCGTAGGGAGCGATGATCGTGGTGATCAGCTGGCGGATGAGGTGCTCGGCGTCGGCCCACGCGACCGCGTCGAGCATCCGCACGGTGCCGGCGACGACACCGGTGTGCGGGATGACGTTGTGGGCCTGCCCGGCGCGCACGGCTCCCCACACCACGCTGACCCCGGCGCGCGGGTCGAGGCGGCGGCTGAGGATCGCGGGCAGCTCGGTGATGACCTTCCCGAGCGCGAAGGTGAGGTCCTCGGTGAGGTGCGGGCGCGACGTGTGCCCGCCCTTCCCGGTGAGCTTGACGGTCAGCGCGTCGGCGGCGCCGGTGAGCGGACCCTCACGCAGCCCGACGCGTCCGACGTCGAGGCTGGGGTCGCAGTGCAGGCCGAAGATGTGGTCGACCCCGGCCAGCGCCCCGCTGCTGATCAGGTGCAGCGCGCCGCCGGGCATGACCTCCTCGGCAGGCTGGAAGACCAGCCGCACCCGACCCGGCAGCAGCCCCCGCGCGGCGACCTCGGCCAGCGCGAGGCCGGCCCCGACCAGGCCGGTCGTGTGCACGTCGTGGCCGCACGCGTGGGCCACGCCCGGCACGGTGCTCTTCCACGGGTCGGAGGTGAGGTCGTCGACGGGCAGGGCGTCGAGGTCGGCCCGCAGCGCCACCAGCCCGCCGCCGCTGCCGATCTCGGCGAGCACTCCCCCGCCGTCGGGGCGGGTGACGGTCCAGCCGCAGCCCTCGAGGGCGGACTCGACGACGTCGGAGGTGCGGGACTCGGTCCAGCTGAGCTCGGGGTGGGCGTGCAGGTCGCGACGCATCGCGAGCAGGTCGTCGGCGTACTTGTCGACGGTCTCGGCGATGACGAGCGTGGAGGGGGAATCGGCCATGACCTTCCCAGAGTAGCGACTGGCCCGGGCACGCCGGACCGGACCTGGACAACCGGTCAGCGGGGATCGGCGTCGTAGGCCGCGAGCAGCCGGTCCGCCGCGAGGGGCGCAGGGAGCTCACCGGCGAGCACCGCGCGGCGTACGTCGTCGCGCACCGCGGCGACCCCCGCGGAGGAGCGCAGCCGCTGGTCGAGCTCGTCGCGGACCAGCGCCCAGGTGAACTCCAGCTGCTGCTCGGCGCGCTTGCGGGCCAGCCCGTCGGCGCCGAGGTGGTCGCGGTGCTGGCCGATACGGTCCCAGACGTCGTCGACGCCGTCGCCGGTGAGTCCGGAGCAGGTCACCACGGGCGGCGCCCACTCGTCGTGGCCGCGGACCAGCCGCAGCGCGCCCGCCAGCTCGCGGGCGGCGACCCGGGCGTCCGCCGCGTGGTCCTGCCCGCCCTGGGCGTCGGCCTTGTTGACCGCCACCACGTCGACGATCTCGAGGATGCCCTTCTTGATGCCCTGGAGCTGGTCGCCGGTGCGGGCGAGGGTGAGGAACAAGAAGGTGTCGACCATCCGCGACACGGTGACCTCGGACTGGCCGACGCCGACGGTCTCGACGAGCACGACGTCGTGGCCGGCCGCCTCCAGGACCAGCATCGCCTGGGCGGTCGCGCGGGCGACGCCGCCCAGCGTGCCGGCCGACGGCGAGGGCCGGATGAAGGCCCGGGGGTCGACCGCCAGCGTCGACATGCGGGTCTTGTCGCCGAGCACCGAGCCGCCGGTGCGCACCGAGGACGGGTCGACCGCCAGCACGCCGACCCGGTGGCCGGCCGCCGTCAACCGTCCGCCGAGGGACTCGATGAAGGTGGACTTGCCGACCCCGGGGACGCCGGAGATCCCGACGCGCACCGCCGGCGGACGCTCGACCTCGGCCAGCGCGGTCAGCAGCTCGCGGGCCGCGAGCCGGTGCTCGGCGCGCGAGGACTCCACCACGGTGATGGCGCGCGAGACGGCGGCACGCTGCCCGTCCCGCACCCCCGCGACGAGGGCGTCGACGTCGACCGGACGGGGCATCAGGCTCCCGGGCCGGCCCCGTGCTGCTCGCGCAGCCGGGCGATCAGGTCGAGGGCCGACTCGGCGATGACGGTGCCGGGGAGGAAGACCGCGGCGGCGCCCATCTCCCGGAGCGTCTCGACGTCGTCGGGCGGGATCACGCCGCCGATGACGACCATGATGTCCGGACGCCCCTGCTCGGCCAGCGCCTGCTTGAGCGCCGGCAGCAGGGTGAGGTGGCCGGCCGCCAGCGAGGAGACGCCCACGACGTGCACGTCGGCGTCGACCGCCTGCTGGGCGACCTCCTCGGGCGTGGAGAACAGCGGCCCCACGTCGACGTCGAAGCCGAGGTCGGCGAACGCGGTCACCACGACCTTCTGACCGCGGTCGTGGCCGTCCTGGCCCATCTTGGCGACCAGGATGCGGGGGCGGCGGCCCTCCTCGGCCTCGAACTCCTCCGTGGCGGCGATGACCTCGGCGACCTTGCCGCCGGGGGCGGTGCCTGCCTCGTCGCGGTACACGCCGCTGATCGTACGGATCACCGCCTGGTGGCGGCCGTAGACCTTCTCCAGCGCGTCGGAGATCTCCCCGACCGTGGCCTTGGCGCGCGCCGCGTCGACGGCGAGCGCGAGCAGGTTGCCGTCGAGCGAGCCGTCCCCGGCCGGACCGCGCTCGGCGCTCGCCGTGATCGCGTCCAGGGTGCGGCGCACGTCGTCGTCGTCGCGCTCGGCGCGCAGCCGCTCGAGCTTGGCGACCTGCTGGCGGTAGACGTCGTCGTTGTCGACGCGGAGCACGTCGAGCTTGTCCTCGGCGGCGAGGCGGTAGGTGTTGACGCCGATCACCTTCTGGTGGCCGGCGTCGATCCGCGCCTGGGTGCGGGCGGCGGCCTCCTCGATGCGCATCTTGGGGATGCCCTGCTCGATCGCCTTCGCCATGCCGCCGGCGCGCTCGGCCTCCTGGATGTGCCCCCACGCGCGCTCGGCGAGGTCGTGGGTGAGCTTCTCGACGTAGTAGGAGCCCGCCCACGGGTCGACGACCTGGGTGGTGCCGGACTCCTGCTGCAGCAGGAGCTGGGTGTTGCGCGCGATGCGTGCCGAGAAGTCGGTGGGCAGCGCGATCGCCTCGTCGAGGGCGTTGGTGTGCAGCGACTGGGTGTGGCCCTGGGTCGCGGCCATCGCCTCGATGCAGGTGCGCCCGACGTTGTTGAAGACGTCCTGCGCGGTCAGCGACCAGCCGGAGGTCTGGCTGTGGGTGCGCAGCGAGCGCGACTTGGGGTTCTGCGGGTCGAAGTCGTCGACCAGCCGCGCCCACAGCGCCCGGGCCGCCCGCATCTTGGCGACCTCCATGAAGAAGTTCATCCCGATCGCCCAGAAGAACGACAGCCGCGGCGCGAACTGGTCGATCGTCATCCCGGTGCCGAGGCCGGCGCGGATGTACTCGACGCCGTCGGCCAGCGTGTAGGCCAGCTCGAGGTCGGCCGTCGCCCCGGCCTCCTGGATGTGGTAGCCGGAGATCGAGATCGAGTTGAAGCGCGGCATCCGCTGCGAGGTGAAGGCGAAGATGTCGCTGATGATCCGCATGCTCGGGGCCGGCGGGTAGATGTAGGTGTTGCGGACCATGAACTCCTTGAGGATGTCGTTCTGGATGGTCCCCGCGAGCTGCTCCGGCTTGACCCCCTGCTCCTCCGCCGCCGCGATGTAGAGCGCGAGCACGGGCAGCACGGCGCCGTTCATCGTCATCGACACCGACATCTCGTCGAGCGGGATGCCGTCGAAGAGGGTGCGGGTGTCGTAGATCGAGTCGATCGCCACGCCCGCCATGCCGACGTCGCCGCGCACCCGCGGGTGGTCGGAGTCGTAGCCGCGGTGGGTGGCGAGGTCGAAGGCGACCGAGAGCCCCTTCTGCCCGGCCGCGAGGTTGCGGCGGTAGAAGGCGTTGGACTCCTCGGCGGTGGAGAAGCCGGCGTACTGCCGGATCGTCCACGGCTGGGTGGTGTACATCGTCGGGTAGGGCCCGCGCAGGAACGGCGCGAGGCCCGGCCAGGTGTCGAGGCCGTCGAGGCCCTCGAGGTGCTCGGGACCGTAGACCGGGAGGATGTCGATCCCCTCCGGGCTGGCCCAGGACTCGCCAGCGCTCTCGGTGGTTGAGGTGCGAGCGGAGCGAGCCTCGAAACCTCCGAGGGCGACGTCGGCGAAGTTCTTCGGGATGCTCACTTCGAGAGCTCCTCTCGGATCCGGCCGAGGAAGCCGAGCGCGTCGACCCCCAGGGCGCACGAGTCGTCGACGTCGGTCACGGTCCGCTCGCCCGGCTTGCCGGCGAGCACCACGTAGGACGCCCCGGCCGCCCGCAGCGCGGCGACGAGGTCGCCTCCCCACTCGGCGTAGGCCGCGTCGGTGCCGGCGAGCACGGCGACCGGCTGACCGGCGTAGGCCGCCGTCACGTCGTCCACGGACGCGGTGGCGCCGGCCGCCTCGACGGCGACGCCGCCGGCGGCGAGCAGGTTGGTGGCGAAGGTGGCTCGCGCGGTGTGGGCGGCGACCGGGCCCATCGTGGCGAGGAAGGCCGGGCGCTCGGCGGGCTCGCTCCGCATGTCCTGGAACGCCCAGTCGTAGTGGCGGGCGTGGCGGAACGGGACGGGGTCCCGCTCGGGCAGCACCTCGCCGAGGTTCGGGAACTCCGAGACGCCGGTGATCGGGCGCGAGCGGTCGGCGACCTGGGCGTCGCGCGCCGCGCGGACCGCGCGGTAGCGCTCCTTCACCCCCGCGCGGGCCTCGTCGGCGAACGCCCCGCCCGCTGCCTCGATCCGGCCGAGCTCGGCCCAGGCGGCGACCGCGAGGTCGTCGGTCAGCCGCTCCACGGCGTAGGACCCACCGGCGGGGTCGGTGACCGCGGCGACGTGGGACTCCTCGATCAGCAGGGAGGAGGTGTTGCGGGCGATCCGGCGACCGAACGCGTCGGGCATGCCCAGCCGCTCGTCGAAGGGGACGACCGTGACCGCGTCGGCGCCGCCGACACCGGCCGCGAACGCGGCGACGGTGCCGCGCAGCATGTTGACCCACGGGTCCTGCTTGCTGGTCATCGGGCGGCTGGTCACGGCGTGCAGCGACACCGCGCCGTCGGCGCCCGCCACTCCACTCGCCTCCAGCACCCGCGCCCAGACGCGCCGGGCCGCGCGGAGCTTGGCGATCGTGGGGAACTGCTCGTCGGTCGCGGCCAGGCGGAGCTCGACGAACCGCGCGGCGTGCTCGGCGGAGAAGCCCTCGTCGGCGAGCAGGCGGAGGTACGCGACGCCGGTCGCGGCGGTCCAGCCGAGCTCCTGCGCGTCGCTCGCGCCCTGGTCGTGGAGCGCGGTGCCGTCGACCACGAGCGCCCGGACGCCGAGCTGCATCGCGCGGCGCACGACGGGGACGAGCAGGCTGCGACCCGTCACGCCGTCCTCGCGCACCGGGTGCGGCAGCATCTCGAGCGTCTGCGGGTCGAGGGACAGGTTGGTGGCCGGGTGCAGCGCACCCTCCACGCCCTCCAGGAAGGCGGCGAACGACTCGACCTGGGCGAGCGACGGGCGGTCGAGCACGACGGGCGCGAGGTCGAGCAGCACCCCGTCGAGCACGGCGGCCCAGTCGGGGGCGTCGTCGCCGTCGAGGTGCAGCAGCACGGAGGTGGCGCCGTTCTCGAGGTCCTGGAGGATGGCCTCGTTGGTGGCGCGGGCGTCGACGACCTCGACCTGGGTGCGGACGTCCCAGGGGCCGGAGCGGGTCGGGCGACCGGCGGTCGTGCGCCCCTCGAGGTCGGACGGCTGGCCGATCGGGGGCACCTCGATGCCGTCGAGCGTGGTGCGGGTCAGCGCGCCCCACACGTCGGCGTCGGGCGCGTCCTCACCGAGCCGGCGGGCCTTGCGCAGCACCGCAGCGGTGGCGGCCTCCCAGGCGTGGACGTCGTAGGCGTCGCCGTCGCCCACCAGCCGGAGCGAGCCCTCCTCGGGCTGCAGCTCCTCGGGCTCGTCGAGCCCGCCGTCCAGGCCGCGATCGGGGTCTGTCATGAGCGCAGGATAGGACGCTCGTCACCCGACGGACACCGCCCGCACCTATGGGATAGGTCTCACCGGCGCCCCGCCCGGCCCGTGGCGTACGTCACACCCGACGCGCGCACGAAAACCTCACACCGACTCGGCGCGTCGCGAGGGCGGAGGCCGCGATACCGTGAACATGTGGCAACCCAAATCAACGGCCCCCGAACCCAGGGTCCGACTCTCGTCAAGGGTGCGCGGGCTTCTCGCACCACCATCGCCCTGAAGCTCGGGATGGCGGTGAGCGGCGTCGTCTTCATCGGCTTCGTCCTCGCGCACATGTACGGCAACCTCAAGGCGTTCGCCGGGCACGACGCGTTCAACGACTACGCCGAGCACCTGCGCGAGATCGGCGAGCCGATGCTCCCCCACAGCGGGGTGCTGTGGATCCTGCGCGTCGGGCTGATCGCGGCGCTGGTCGTGCACGTCTACTGCGCCGTGACGCTGTGGCGTCGCGCCAGCAGCGCGCGCTCGACGAAGTACGTCGTGAAGAAGAACCCGGGCGCCAGCCGCTCGAGCCTGATGATGCGCTGGGGTGGCGTGACCATCCTGGTCTTCCTCGTCTGGCACCTGCTCAACTTCACCATCGGCAAGGTCAACCCGCAGGGCGGCGCCACGAACGACCCGTACAACCTGCTCGTCGACACCTTCGACGTCTGGTGGCTGACCGTGATCTACCTCGTCGCGATGGTCGCGCTCGGCCTGCACCTGCACCACGGGGTCTGGAGCGCCGCGCAGACGCTCGGCTGGACCGGCAACGCCGCCAAGCGCCAGCGCGCCAAGGCCGCCGGCCTCGTCGTCGCGCTGGTCATCTCGATCGGCTTCTCCCTCGTCCCGCTCGGTGTCCTCGCGGGCATCATCACCAAGTAAGGGGTCCGTGCTCGTGAGCAACGACATCGACATGAAGGTCACCACCGGCCCGTCCGGCGAGTCCTACGACGACGCCGCCGGCTACTACACCCCCGGTGAGCCGATCGTCGACACCAAGGCGCCCGCCGGCCCGATCGCCGAGCGCTGGCAGACGCGCCAGTTCGAGGCCCGCCTGGTCAACCCGGCCAACCGCCGCAAGCTCGACGTGATCATCGTCGGCACCGGTCTGGCCGGCGCGTCCGCCGCCGCCACCATGGGCGAGGCCGGCTACAACGTGAAGTCCTTCTGCTACCAGGACTCCCCGCGCCGGGCGCACTCGATCGCCGCGCAGGGCGGCATCAACGCCGCCAAGAACTACAAGGAGGACGGCGACTCGGTCCACCGCCTCTTCTACGACACCGTCAAGGGCGGTGACTACCGCTCGCGCGAGTCGAACGTCCACCGCCTCGCCGAGGTCAGCGCCAGCATCATCGACCAGTGCGTCGCGCAGGGCGTCCCGTTCGCCCGCGAGTACGGCGGCCTGCTCGACAACCGCTCCTTCGGCGGCGTGCAGGTCTCCCGCACGTTCTACGCCCGCGGCCAGACCGGCCAGCAGCTGCTGATCGGCGCGTACCAGGCCCTCGAGCGCCAGATCTCGGCCGGCACGGTCTCGATGTACTCGCGCCACGAGATGCTCGAGCTGATCGTCGCCGACGGCAAGGCCCGCGGCATCATCGCCCGCGACATGGTCACTGGCGAGGTCGAGACCCACCTCGCCGACGTCGTCGTCCTCGCCTCCGGCGGCTACGGCAACGTGTTCTACCTGTCCACCAACGCGATGGGCTCCAACGTCACCGCCGCGTGGCGCGCGCACCGCAAGGGCGCCTACATGGCCAACCCCTGCTACACGCAGATCCACCCGACCTGCATCCCGGTCTCGGGCTCGCACCAGTCGAAGCTGACCCTGATGTCGGAGTCGCTGCGCAACGACGGCCGGATCTGGGTGCCGAAGAACCAGGCCGACTGCGACAAGGACCCGCGCGACATCCCCGAGGAGGACCGCGACTACTACCTGGAGCGGATCTACCCCTCGTTCGGCAACCTGGTCCCCCGCGACATCGCGTCGCGCGCGGCCAAGAACGTCTGCGACGAGGGCCGCGGCGTCGGCCCCGAGGTCGACGGCGTGCGCCGCGGCGTCTACCTCGACTTCGCCGACGCCACCCAGCGCCTGGGCAAGGACGCGGTCGCCTCGAAGTACGGCAACCTGTTCGACATGTACGCCCGGATCACCGGCGAGGACCCGTACTCGGTGCCGATGCGCATCTACCCCGCGGTCCACTACGTCATGGGCGGGCTGTGGGTCGACTACGACCTGCAGTCGACGATCCCGGGCCTGTTCGTCACCGGTGAGGCCAACTTCTCCGACCACGGCGCCAACCGCCTCGGCGCCTCCGCGCTGATGCAGGGCCTGGCCGACGGCTACTTCGTGCTGCCGCACACGATCCGCGACTACCTCGCCGACGGCCCGTTCGAGCCGATCGCCGAGGACCACCCCGCGGTCGTCGAGGCGCGCGAGTCGGTGCAGTCGCGCATCGACCACTTCCTGTCGGTCAACGGCACCCGCAGCGTCGACTCGTACCACCGCGAGCTCGGCAACATCATGTGGGAGTACTGCGGCATGGAGCGGTCCGAGGACGGGCTGAAGAAGGCGATCGACCTGATCCGCACCCTCAAGGACGACTTCTACCGCAACGTGAAGGTCCTCGGTGCCGCCGAGACCATGAACCAGTCGCTCGAGAAGGCCGGCCGCGTGGCCGACTTCATCGAGCTCGGCGAGCTGATGTGCATCGACGCCCTCAACCGGCGCGAGTCCTGCGGCGGGCACTTCCGTGCCGAGTCGCAGACCGAGGACGGCGAGGCGCTGCGCCACGACGACGAGTACGCCTACGTCGCCGCGTGGGAATGGGCCGGCGCCGACGCCGCGCCCGTCCTGCACAAGGAAGACCTCGTCTACACCGCCATCGAGATGAAGCAGCGGAGCTACAAGTGAGCATGAACCTGACCCTGAAGATCTGGCGCCAGCCGGACGCTGCGTCCACCGGCGCGATCCACACCTACCAGCTCGCCGACGTGTCGCCCGACATGTCGTTCCTCGAGATGCTGGACGTGCTCAACGAGCAGCTCAACGAGCAGGGCGAGGAGCCCGTCGCGTTCGAGCACGACTGCCGCGAGGGCATCTGCGGCTCGTGCGGGCTGATGATCAACGGCGAGGCGCACGGCCCGGAGGTCACCACGACCTGCCAGCTGCACATGCGCTCGTTCTCCGACGGCGACACGATCACCATCGAGCCGTGGCGCTCGGACGCCTTCCCGGTCATCAAGGACCTCGTCGTCGACCGCAGCGCCTTCGACCGGATCATCCAGCAGGGTGGCTACGTCTCGGTCAACACCGGCGCGGCCCCCGAGGCGCACTCGGTGCCGGTCCCCAAGGACGACGCCGACCGCGCGTTCAACGTCGCGACCTGCATCGGCTGCGGCGCCTGCGTCGCGGCCTGCCCGAACGGCTCCGCGTCGCTCTTCATGGGCGCCAAGATCACCCACCTCGGCCTGCTCCCCCAGGGCCAGCCCGAGCGCGACACCCGCGTGGTCAACATGGTGGCCCAGCACGACGCCGAGGGCTTCGGCGGCTGCACCAACATCGGCGCCTGCACCGCGTCCTGCCCCAAGGAGATCCCGCTCGACGTGATCTCCCAGCTCAACAAGGACCTGCGCACCGCGATCCGCCACGGCCACTGAGCCGTACGCTCCACCGCACGAGGGCCGGGGGGTCTCCCCCGGCCCTCGTCGCGTCTCCGTCCGCCCGCTCCCTCGGCCCGAGCGGTGCGCCACCCGCCCGAGCGGTGTCCCACCCACACTTTCGTGCTCCCGATTGTGGGTCGGCCACCGCTCGTCGGCGCGCCCCGTACGACACGCGGGCAGGGCGGTGCGCCACCCACATTCCCGATCGCCCGACTGTGGCTGGGACACCGCCCGATCACGCGATGCGCACCCGGCGGACGATCTCGGACAGGGGACGGAACAGGTCGAGCCACAGGCCGTCGAAGTCCGGCGGCGGACCGTCGTACCCCCGCGCGACGAGCGCTGCGTGGATCCGCCGGACGGTGGCCCTCGGTGCGCGCATCAGCTCCTTGGTCACCTGCTCGTACGCCGTGGAGGTGCGGCGGTAGGCGGCGTACCGGTCGATGTCGGCGAGGTACTGCGGCCGGTCGTCCTGGTGGTGACCGCCCTCGTACTCGACCGCGAGCTGCTGCGCCGCGAACCACAGGTCGGGCGTCAGCACGGTGCCGTCGGGGAGCTCGACCTCCTGGTTGACGTCCGGCATCGCGATGCCGGAGAAGGTGACGTAGGCCAAAAGCTCGGCCTCGGGGATCGAGCGCGGCCGGTCGTCGAGGAACGGGCCGACGTACGACGCCTCGCGGGCGCCGGCGCGCCACGGCTCCGCGTCCAGCAGCCGCTCGAGGAGGGTCCCGTCGAGGTGGTGCTTGTTCAGCAGGAAGCAACCGAGACCGATCGCGTCGATCAGCCTGGCCTCGGCGCAGAACGCCACGAAGGCCGCCTCGATGCTGACCCCGGACTCGTCGTGCGGCGGCATCTTCACCGTGCGGTGGAGGAAGACGCCGTCGAGGACGAGGTGCAGGTCGCCCTCGACCACGAAGTGCAGCGGGAACGGCGCGCCGACCCCGAGCCCCAGCTGGCGGAGTCGGGTGGTCCCGGTCGTGCGGGCACCGTCCGGCAGGGCGAGCTGCGCGGCCTGCACGTGGTCGGCCCAGGACATCTCGTGGTCGCGGTGGACGTAGACGCCCTGGTGGATCCGGTGGAACCGCGTGCCCTCGAGCACGCGCGCCGGCACACCGGCGTCGAGCGCCGCCGAGCGGGTGACCGGACCGTGGAGGACGAGATCGGGGAGTCGGAGCATCCGCTGATTCCGCCACCCCGGAGCCGGGCGCGCACCCGGCCGCCGGGCACCCTGGGGACGACCGGCTCGTACGCGCCCCTGTGGACGGCCAGCGGCCCACGTACGTCCGTCCCCCAGCGGTGCGCCACCCACACTTCGGCCCCCGGAAATGTGGCTGGGACACCGCTCAGGCGGGCGGCACGGTGGACAGGCCGAAGGGGCGGTGGCTGACCCACACTTCGGCCCCCGGAAATGTGGCTGGGACACCGCTCAGGCGTGCGGCGGCCCCAGCGGCAGGCAGGCGAGGCCGGGGGCAACCTCAGCGGCGGCGGCGCACCAGCGCGACCAGGCCGAGCATCGAGGCGGCACCGGCGGCGAAGGCGGCCTTCGAGGAGCGGTGGTCCGCGGCGGGCGCGGAGGGGCGTACGCCGCCGGCCGCTGCTGCGGCGACGTCGATCTGCGGACCCTCCGCGCGCCCCGCGGCGGCGGCCTGCGCGGCGCGGCGCTCGCGCGACTCCACCGAGGTGTGGGCCCACGCGGCGGCGAAGAGGACGACGCGAGAGAAGTAGTTGATCCAGATCAGCAGCACCAGGGCGATGCCGAAGACCGCGAACGCGGGCTGGCCCTGCGTGGAGGCCAGGAGGAAGGCCGCAGCCTGCTTGAGCAGCTCGAAGGCGACCGCGCCGAGCAGGGCGCCGCTCCACAGCGAGCGGTCGGGGGTGTCGTGGTCGGCGAGCACCTTGAAGATGGCGAAGAACAGCAGCGAGTTGGCCGCGAGGCCGACCGCGACCCCGATGAGCCCCACCAGCGGCGCCAGCTCCTGGTCGAGCCCGATCCAGGAGAGGATCTCGCCCGAGAGCCAGTTGACCGCGGCGGACACCGCGACGGCGACCATCAGCACCACGCCGACCAGCACCAGCGCGAGCAGGTCCTTGAGCTTGCCGCCCACGAAGCCGGGCTGCTCGCGCCGCGGCGTCTCGAAGACCGCCTGGAGCGCGGTGCGCAGGCCGGACACCCAGCCGAGCCCGGAGTAGAGCAGACCGACCACGCCGAGCCCGGCCGCGGCGCCGGCGCCGGTCTGGAAGGCCTCGATGGAGATCTCCCCGGGCTTCGGGTCGTCCTCCACGACCATCGGCAGGACCGACTGGATGGCGTCCACCAGCTGGCCCTGCGCGTCGGGATAGACCCGCGCGGCCCAGCCGACCACCGCGAAGCCGAGCGCGAGGATCGGGAAGAACGAGAGGAAGCCGAAGAACGTCACGGCGCCCGCGAGGGCGCTGCCGTTGACGAAGCCGTAGTGCTCGACCATCCGGACGAGGTGGTCGATGAAGGGGCGGCGCTCGCGAACCTCCGCGACGCGCTGCTTGACGGTGTCGAGGAGCGGCATCAGGTCACCCGAGGTCGTAGTGGGAGGTGGGCTGCCAGCCCGCCTCGTCGTCGTGGACGTAGAGGCTGAAGGAGTCGACGGCGAAGCGGCACTCGAAGTCGGCGAGCTCGTCGAAGGCGCGGTCGAGGGCGGGGTCGTCGAGGTGGTGGGCGACCGTGACGTGCGGGTGGTACGGGAACTCCAGGTCGACCGCCAGCGGCCCGCTGCGGACCGCGTCGGCGAGCAGCTCGCACGAGGAGATGCCCTCCGCGAGGGTCACGAAGACGACCGGCGAGACGGGGCGGAAGGTGCCGGTGCCGCGCAGGTGGATGTCGAAGGGCTCGACGGCGCCCGCGGCGCAGGCCAGGTGCCGGGTCACCGACGCCAGCTCCTCGTCGGAGACGCGCGCGGGCGGGACGAGGGTGATGTGGGTCGGGATCTGGGTCGCGGTGGTGTCCCCGACGGAGGTCCGGTAGTCCTGGAGCTCGCTCCCCCACGGCTCGGGGATCGCGATGGCTACTCCGATGGTCGGCACCCCACCGACCCTACATAACCGGTTCGCCGGGCCCGACGGCCGCTTAGTAGGCTCGTGCGTCGTGAGTGACACCTTCCGCGCCGCCCAGTCCCGCAGCGAGGCGATCGAGCAGCAGATGGCCACCGACCCGGCCTCGCTGCGGATGCTGACCGGGGACCGTCCGACCGGAGCGCTGCACGTCGGCCACTACTTCGGCTCGATCCGCAACCGCCTCCGCCTCCAGGACAGCGGCGCGGAGATCTGGCAGCTGATCGCCGACTACCAGGTGATCACCGACCGCGAGGTCGCCGGTGACATCGCGGGCAACGTGCGCAACCTGCTGCTCGACAACATCGCCGCCGGGCTCGACCCCGAGAAGGCGACGATCTTCACCCACTCGTCGGTCCCCGCGCTCAACCAGCTGATGCTGCCGTTCCTGAGCCTGGTCAGCGTCGCCGAGCTGCAGCGCAACCCCACGGTCAAGGACGAGGCGAAGTCGGCCGGGATCACCTCGATCGGCGGGCTGCTGCTCACCTACCCGGTCCACCAGGCCGCCGACATCCTGTTCTGCAAGGCCAACGTGGTGCCGGTCGGGCGCGACCAGCTCCCCCACCTCGAGCAGACCCGCGTGATCGCGCGGCGCTTCAACGACCGCTACGCCCCGGTGTTCCCCGAGCCGGGCGCGCTGCTGTCCGAGGCACCGCTGATCCTCGGCACCGACGGCACCAAGATGAGCAAGTCCAAGGGCAACGTGGTCGAGCTGCGGATGAGCGCCGACGAGACCGCGAAGAAGCTCAAGGGCGCCAGGACTGACAGCGACCGGGTCATCACCTACGACCCCGACGCGCGCCCCGAGGTCGCCAACCTGCTGACCCTCATCGGGCTGTGCGAGGGCCTCGACCCGGCCGTCGTCGCCGAGGAGATCGGTGACGGCGGCGGCGGCGCGCTCAAGGCCCGGCTGACCGACGCGATCAACACCGAGCTCGCCCCGCTGCGCGCCCGACGCGCCGAGCTCGAGGCCGACCCGGGCCACCTCGAGGACGTCCTGCGCCGCGGCAACGAGCGGGCCAACGAGGTCGCCGAGGCCACACTGGCCGAGGTCCGCGAGGCGATGGGCATGGTCTACTGACGCACTGCAACGTGACGGACGTCACACTGCGGTGTGATGTGACTCACCAGTAGGTTCCGAGCGTCGGTCGGGTGGTCCGGCCGAGGAGGGAACCCATCCATGGCAGTCGCTGCATCTCGTCGTCGTACCCGCTCTCGGGGTCGGACGGCCCGCGTGATCGCGTCACTCGTCACCCTGCTCACCACCACGCTCGCCTTCGGCGCGCTCGGCACGACGTCGGCCGGCGCCGTCGTCCCCGAGCCACCCCGCCCGGCGTTCTACGAGGCCCCGGCCACCCTGCCCGCGACCAACGGGGCGGTGATCCGCAGCGAGAAGATGACCTTCCTGCTCGACCCGCTCGACGCGACGAGCCTGGTCCGCAACGCCAACCGGGTGCTCTACCGCACCACCAACCGCGCGGGCCGGCCGATCGCCGCCTCCGGCACGGTGCTGGTGCCGACCACGCCGTGGATCGGCGTCGGGTCGCGGCCGGTCATCGGCTACGCCCCCGGCACCCAGGGGCTGGCCGACCGCTGCGCGCCGTCGCGGCTGTTCTCCGAGGGCATCGAGTACGAGGGCATCGGCATCGAGGCGCTGCTGCTGCGCGGCTACGCCGTCGCGATGCCCGACTACGAGGGCCTCGGCACCGCCGGCGTGCACACCTACATGGACCGGGTCTCCCAGGGACGCGCGACCCTCGACGCCGTCCGGGCCGCCCAGCGGCTCCCCGGCACCGGCCTGAGCAGCAGCAGCCCGGTGGGGATCATGGGCTACTCCCAGGGCGGCGGCGCGGCCGCGTCGGCCGTCGAGCTCGCCTCGACCTACGCCCCCGACCTCAGGGTCAGGGGTGCGGTCGTCGGCGCTGTCCCCGCCGACCTGGCGACGGTCGCCACCACGCTCGACGGCGGGCTCTACTCCGCGTTCGCGTTCTTCGCGCTGCGCGGGCTGTCCGCGAGCTACGACGTCGACCTCGGCCCGTACCTCAACGCCCGCGGCCGCGCGGTGAGCGACCAGATCGAGCAGGAGTGCGTGTTCGACCTGCTCAACCACGCGTTCGTGAAGTCGTCGACGCTCAGCGCGAGCGGCAAGCCGATGTCGACGCTGATCCAGCAGGAGCCGTTCAGGTCGATCGTCGAGGCGCAGCGGATCGGCACCATCAGGCCGACCGTGCCGGTGCTGGTCACCCACTCCGCCCTCGACGACGTCATCCCGTACGCCGTGGGCAAGCAGCTGGCCCGGTCGTGGTGCGGCAAGGGGGCCAACGTGCGCTTCTCCACCAACCTCGCACCGCTCCACGTCGGCGGGATCGTGCCGCAGACCGCCGAGGCGCTGCCGTTCTTCGAGGCGCGCTTCGCCGGCCTGCCCCAGCTGAGCAACTGCTGGGCGATCTGACCGCGGGCTGAGGGGCCCGAGCGGCCTCAGGCGTCGTCGGCCCGCTGCTCGACCACGAGCGGGCTGCCCGGCGGCAGGGTGATCCCCACCCTGCCGTCGGGGTCGACCGACAGGTCGAACGCGTCGGGCCCGAGCCGCAGGCCGCGCAGCGTCCAGCCGCCCAGGGCCCCGGTGGTCCGTGCCGGGTGGCTGAGCGTGCGCGTCGCCGGATCGGTCCGCAGGCCGCTGAGCGCGACCAGGCAGGCGACCGGCGCGGCCGCCGCCCACGCCTGCGGTCGGCACGCGGCGGGGTACGCCGTCGGCTGGGCCACATCGGCCGCCGCGTCGCCGCCGTAGAGCTCGGGCAGGCGGTGGTCGACGAACTCCGAGGCGCGCACGATCCCGGCCGCCAGCGCGCCGGCCTCGTCGTAGCGGCCCTCCGCGGCGAGCCCGCGCACGGCGATGGCGGTGTCGTGGGGCCAGACCGTGCCACCGTGGTAGCTGAGCGGGGAGAACCGCGGCGACCGCGACGTCAGCGTGCGCAGGCCGAAGCCCGAGTCGAGCACCGGGTCGGCGAGCAGCGCGGCGACGCGTGCGGTGGCGTCCGGTGCCAGCAGCCCGGTGCCGAGCAGGTGCCCCATGTTGGACGCGACCGAGTCGACGCGCTCGCCGTCACGGTCGAGCGCGACCGCGACGTGACCGCCGTCGTCGGAGTCCACCCAGAAGTCCCGGGCGAACCGGGACCGGAGGTCGGCGGCCCACGCGTCGAGGCCCGGCACCGGCTCGGCGCCGAGCTCGGCGAGCAGCGCCGCGCCCCGCACCGCCGCCTCGTGGGCGTAGGCCTGGACCTCGCTCAGCGAGATCGGAGCCTCCGCCAGCCGCCCGTCGGCGAACTGGATGCTGTCGTGGCTGTCCTTCCAGCCCTGGTTGGAGAGCCCCTCCCCCGTGTGGTCGACGTAGGTGAGCCACCCGGACTCGCGGGCCTGGGCGAGCACCCACTCCAGGCAGGCGCGCGCCGCCGGCACGAGGGCGCGCACCTCGTCGCGGTCGGCGCCCCACTCCAGCGCGTCGGCCAGCACGCACACGAAGAGCGGGGTGGCGTCGACGGAGCCGTAGTAGAGCGGGGGCAGCCGCTGCTCGCCGAGGTCGAGGACCTGCCCGCGGACCTCGTGGAGGATCTTCCCCGGCTGCTCCTCGGTGGCCGGGTCGTCGACCCGGCCCTGGCGTCGGGCCAGCACCCGCAGCGTGGACAGCGCGAGACCCGTGTCGAGGGGCAGCAGCATCCGCGCGGCCCACAGCGAGTCACGGCCGAAGAGGGTGAGGAACCACGGGCTGCCGGCGGCCAGGAAGGCGTCGCCGTCGTCGTCGAGGAGCAGCCCGGCGAGGTCGGCGAGCCCCTGCTGCACGACCCGCTCGAGGCGTACGTCGCCGGCCTCCACCGCGGTCGCCCACGGCGCCGGTCGCCCGCTGCCGAAGAGGGCGGGCACGGTGGTCGTCGCGCGGAGCCGGACCACCTGCGGCACGCCCCGCTCGAGCACCAGCCGCCAGGCCAGCCGGCCCGCGCCGGGGTCGACCTGCGGGGGCTGGCCGTCCGCCACCACCCGCACCGACCCGTCGGGCCCGTCCCACGCCAGGCCGTCGTCGGTGGCGGCGGCCGTGCGGGGCTCGGTCGCGTGCCCCTGCTTGACGTGGGGCATCGGGGCGAGGTCGGTGCCGAGGTCGACCCGGAGCTCGACCGCGACCGGCTCGGGCGCCGTCGAGAGCAGCGTCAGCTCCTCGCGGACCTCGTCGGCCGCGAGGACGCGGACCCGGTCGATCCGCACGGTCGGGTCGGCGATCGCGAGGTCGCCCAGCGAGCGGGCGAGGTAGGTGAAGGCGTGCCGCTCGGCCCCGCGGTTCTCCGCCCGCACCACGTCGAGGTCGGACCCCGCGACCGACACCTCCCAGCGGTCCAGCAGGCGGGTGTCGGCGACGTACCAGCCGCTCACCCCACCACGCCGCAGCTGCCCGTCGAGCGCCGTCAGCAGCACCCCCGGCGCGGCCACGCAGGACGCCAGGTCGTGCAGCAGCGGCTGCAGGGAAGGCGCTCCCGAGGGGGTTGTCGTGGGCGCGATGTCGTGTGTAGCCTCCGTCACATCCGCGATTTTATCGCTAAACATCCATCGCACCGCAACCCCTGCCCCGACCCGGACGAGAGGAGGCACCGTGTCCGCACCCGACGACCGCCCCGACGAGCAGCCGACGGCGGACGCCCGCCCCCACGGCCGCGGACCGGTCCCCCACGGCCACGTCACGCTCAGCGACGTCGCCCGCTTCGTCGGGGTGTCGGCGCAGTCGGTGTCGAACGCGCTCAACAACCCCGCCCGGGTCGCACCCGAGACCCGCGCGAGGATCCTCGCCGCCGTCGAGCAGCTCGGCTACCGCCCCAACCGGTCGGCGCGCGCCCTGCGCAACCAGCGCTCGCGGCTGATCGGCATCCGGGTCGAGCCGTCGCGCGACGACCGCGCGGCCCTGCTGTTCGACCAGTTCCTGCACGCCCTCGCCGAGTCGGCCGCCGCGACCGGCTGCCACCTGATCCTGTGCCAGGCCGACGGCGAGGACAACGAGGTCGCGGCCTACCGCGAGCTGCTCAGCACCACCTCGGTCGACGCCTTCGTGCTCACCGGGGCCCATCGGGGGGACTCCCGCGTCGCCGCCCTGCGCGACGTCGGCGTGCCCTTCGCCATGTTCGGTCGCTCCTGGGACGGCGATGCCGACCTCGCCTGGGCAGACGTCGACGGACGGGCGGGGCTGCACGCCGCCACCGCCCACGTCGCCGCCCAGGGGCACCGGCGCATCGCCCACGTCGGCTGGCCCGAGGAGTCCGACACCGGTCGCGACCGTCGGGCCGGCTGGCGTGGCGCCTGTGCCGAGCTCGGCCTCGCCGACGACCTGCTCGAGGAGGTCGCCGACGACTTCGACCAGGGCCGCGCCGCCGCCCACCGGCTGCTCGACCGGACCGATCCCGCGACGGCGATCACCTGCTCGTCCGACACCCTCGCCCTCGGCGTGCTGCGCGCGCTCGCCGACCGCGGGCTGCGCCCCGGCGGCGACGTCGCCGTCACCGGCTTCGACAACTCCCCCGCCGCCGCCCTCACCACCCCCGGCCTGACCAGCCTGCGCCAGCCGCTCGAGCAGGTGGCCCAGGACCTCGTCACCGCGATCGAGGAGATGGTCCGCGGCGCGGACCAGCCCCCGCAGACGCTGCTCCAGCCCGAGCTCGTCGTCCGCGAGTCGAGCCTGCGCGGGCCGTCCGGCAGCGGCACCCACCCGTCCCCCACGCCACCCCCCACCCCATCCCCCACCCCATCCCCCACCCGACCCTCGGAGGAGACACCATGAAGCGCCTGCCCGGCCACCGCGCCGTACCCGCCCTCGCCCTGGCCCTCGCCACCTCGCTCACCCTCGCGGCGTGCGGAGGCAGCGGCTTCGACGACGGCGGCGGGTCGTCCTCCGACGGCGGCGGTGACGGCGGCCCGCTGAAGGTCCTCATCGGCTCCTCCGGCGAGGCCGAGACGGCCGCGGTGAAGGAGGCCGTCGCCGCCTGGGCCGAGGAGAGCGGCACCGACGCGACCGTGCAGGCCGCGACCGACCTGCCCCAGGAACTGAGCCAGGGCTTCACGTCCAACAACCCGCCCGACGTCTTCTACGTCTCGACAGACACCCTGGCCGGCTTCGCCGCCAACGGCTCGCTGCTGGCCTACGGCGACCAGCTCGACAACGCCGACGACTTCTACCCCACCCTCGTCGACGCCTTCACCGTCGACGGCGACTTCTACTGCGCGCCCAAGGACTTCTCCACCCTCGGCCTGGTCATCAACACCCGGCTCTGGAAGGACGCGGGCCTCACCGACGCCGACGTGCCGACCACCTGGGACGAGCTCGCCGCCGTCGCGAAGACCCTGACCAAGGGCGACACCGTCGGCCTGGCCTTCGGCCCGGAGTACCAGCGCGTCGGCTCCTTCTTCCCGCAGGCCGGCGGCGCGATGGTCAACGACGACGGCACCGAGGCCACGGTCGACAGCCCGGAGAACCTCGAGGCCCTCGAGTTCGTGCAGTCGATGATGCAGGACGGCGTCGCCGCGTACTCCTCCACCCTCGGGGCCGGCTGGGGCGGCGAGGCGTTCGGCAAGGAGCTCGCCGCGATGACGATCGAGGGCAACTGGATCGCCGGAGCCATGGAGAACGACTTCCCGAAGATCGGCTACACGGTGGCCGAGCTGCCGGAGGGCCCGGCCGGCAAGGGCACGCTCGCCTTCACCAACTGCTGGGGCATCGCCGCGCAGAGCGGCAGCACCGACGACGCGGTCTCGCTCGTCGAGCACCTCACGTCCGTCGACCAGCAGCTGGCCTTCGCCGACGCGTTCGGCGTGATCCCGTCGGTGCAGAGCGCGGCCGAGCAGTACGCCGCCGACCGGCCCGGCTTCGAGCCGTTCGTGGCGGGCGCCGAGTACGCCCAGAACCCGCCCGCGCAGGAGGGTGCGGCCGACGTCATCGGCGACTTCAACGCCCAGCTCGAGGGCCTGCAGGACGGCGACCCGCAGGCCATCTTGGAGTCGGTCCAGCAGTCCATGCAGGCCGTCGTCGGGCAGTGAGCGCCTCGTCGATCCGCCGGGGGCAGACGCGGGACGGCTGGCTCTTCGTCTCCCCGGCGATGCTGCTCCTGGCGGTCTTCCTCGCCTTCCCCGTCCTCATGGCGCTCTGGGTGAGCGTCTCGGACTGGCGCGGCGTGGGCAGCCCGTTCTCCTCCGACGTCGGGTTCGTCGGCACCGACAACTACGCCAACATCCTCAGCGGCGGGAGCCTGCAGCAGCGTGACTTCGGCACCGCGATGCGCAACAACGTCTACTACGTGCTGTTCGTCGTGCCGCTGCAGACCGCGGTCGCGCTCGGTCTGGCGGTGCTGGTGCACCACAAGGCGCTGAAGGGACGCGGCTTCTTCCGCACCGCGTTCTACTTCCCGTCGGTCACCAGCGCGGTCGCCATCACCGTGCTCTGGCTGTTCCTCTTCAACAGCACCGGCGTGGTCAACGCGATGCTGGGCTGGGTCGGCATCGACGGCCCGAACTGGTTCGGCGACGCCCGCGGCGTCTTCCACACCGTGCTCGGCGCCGTCGGGGTCGACGCACCGGCCTTCCTGACCGACCACCGGGCCCTCGGGATCAGCTGGTGGGACTGGCTGGCCGGACCCTCGTTCGCGATGTCGGCGTTCATCCTGCTGGCCGTCTTCACCACCTCGGGCACCTTCATGCTGTTGTTCATCGCGGCCCTCAACAACATCGGCGACGAGATCGAGGAGGCCGGCATGGTCGACGGCGCCAGCGGCTGGCAGCGGTTCCGGCACCTGACCGTGCCGATGCTGCGACCGACGATGTTCACCGTCCTCACCCTCGGGCTGATCGGGACCTGGCAGGTCTTCGACCAGATCTACACCGGCACGCAGGGCGGGCCCGCGAAGACGACGCTCACCCCGGCGTACCTGTCCTTCTCCACCTCGTTCAACTCCCAGCGGTGGGGCGAGGGCGCGGCGATCGCCTTCATCCTCTTCGCGATCATCGTCGTCCTCACGCTGTTCCAGCGGTGGGCACTGAGGGAGAAGTCATGACGACCCGGCGTCCCGTGTGGTGGTTCTACGCCGTCCTGGTGCTGCTCGCCGTCGTCTACGTCGCGCCGTTCCTGATCCAGGTCGCCACCTCGTTCAAGACCGAGCCCGAGGCGGCGGCGAGCCCGATCTCGCTGCTGCCCGAGACGTTCACGACCGCGGCCTACCGCGAGCTGTTCACGCAGTCGGACTTCCCGCTGTGGTTCCGCAACTCGGTGGTCGTCACCCTCGTCGTCACCGCCGGTCGCGTGCTCTTCGACTCGATGGCCGGCTACGCCCTGGCCCGGATCCACTTCCGGGGCCGCACCGTGATGTTCGCGGTCCTGGTCGGGGTGATGGCGGTGCCCAACGTGGTGCTGCTGATCCCGAAGTTCCTGGTCATCAACCAGCTGGGGATCTTCAACTCGATGACCGGGCTGGTCGTGCCGCTGCTGGTCGACGCCGCCGGGATCTTCATCATGAAGAACTTCTTCGAGTCGATCCCCGTGTCGGTCGAGGAGCAGGCCCGCATCGACGGCGCGAGCACCTTCCGGCTGTTCTGGTCGGTGGTGCTCCCGATGGCCCGTCCCGCGCTGGTCACCATCGTGATCCTCTCCTTCCAGGGCTCGTGGAACGAGCTGAGCCACTTCATCGTCGCGGCCAACGACCCCGAGCTGACCAACCTCACCAAGGGCGTCGCCCAGCTGGCCTCCAACCAGCTCGGCCAGGGCACCAAGTACCCGCTCAAGCTCGCCGCGGCCGCCCTGATGACCATCCCGGTCGCGATCGTCTTCCTCCTCGCCCAGAAGCGGATCATGAACACCAGCACCGGTGCCGTGAAGGGCTGAGCCGACCGGGACGCAACCGGGACGCCTCCCCACGGGTCGTCATGGCAGGGACGGACGACGCGGTGGGAGGGTGGGCCATGGCCCGGACGAGCGGGGTGGACCGCGTGCAGGAGGTGTACGCCACCTCCTACCGGCGCCTGGTCGGCCAGCTCACCGGCGTCACGGGCGACCCGGTCGAGGCCGAGGACGTGGTGATGGAGGCGTTCGTCCGCGCGGTCGGCTCGCGCTCCTTCCTCGCCGCCGACAACCCCGAGGCGTGGCTGCGGACCGTGGCGGTCAACGTCTCGCGCACCCGCTGGCGGCGCAGCCGGTTCTTCCGCGACGTCAGCCACCGCCTGGTCGCCGAGGAGGCCTACGCCGACCTGCCGGAGGACCGCCTGGTGCTGCTGGCCGCGCTGCGCCGCCTCCCGGCCGCCCAGCGCGAGGCGATCGCCCTGCACCACCTCGCCGACCTGCCGGTCCACGAGGTGGCCGAGGCGGTCGGCGCGCCCGTCGGGACCGTCAAGGCGCGCCTGGCCCGCGGACGCACGGCTCTGGCGGCGCTGCTCGCCGAGACCGACACCGAGAGGAGCACCCGATGAGCCTGCCCACCGACCTGCCGCACGCCGTCGCCGAGCGGGCGCCGCAGCCCGGCTTCGAGGAGGTCCTCGACCGGGCCCGCACGGCCCGGCGCCGCCGTCGTCGGGCCGCGGGGGTCCGCGCGGCCGCGGCCGTCGCGCTCGGGCGGTGTCACGGCGGTGGTGCTGCTGCCCGCGCGCTGCGGTCCACCCGCGCCGGCCCGGCGCCACCGCCCCTGACCGGAGGTCGACGACCGGCTGCCGGAGGCGGTGCGGAGCCTCGTGGCGGCGGGCCGCGCGGACGTCTTCGCCGTGTCGGCGTCCGCCGACGCCGTCGCGGCGCTGTGGGTCGACTGCACCGGCGAGGCCGGCGCCAGCGGATGCCGCTCGGCGGTCGTCGTGCGCGAGGGCCCGGACGTCGTCGGCACGCTGCTCGACGGGGACGTCCGCTCCCTCCAGCCCGTGCCGGGCGGCTGGCTCGTGGAGCAGGCGACGGGCCCGGTCGTCGTCGGTCCCGATGCCAGCCTCCAGCCGGTGGTCGACACCGGGCCGGGCAACCCCGGCACCGCCGTGTCCGCGCGGGGCGACACCGCCGTCACTGTCGGCGGCGCCGTCCGGCTGCTGCGCGGGACGAAGCTGGTCGACGTCCCGGTCCCGGCCGGCACGACCCGGCTCTGGGGCGCGCACGTCACCTCCACCGGACGCCTGGCCGTCGTGGTCGACCTCGAGGACGGCCGCTCCGAGGTCGCCGTGTCCGACGACTCCGGGCGGACCTGGACCCCCGGCACCGCCGACCGTGCCGACGCGACGACCGGGCGGTTGCTCGCCGGCGACGGCGACCGGCTCGTCCTGGTCGACCTCGGCGACGACCGTGACACCGGCGAGGTGCCGCTGCTGGCGGTCCGGACGTCCCGCGACGGCGGCGCGACCTGGCAGGCGGCGCGCGGCCTCGGGTGGGGCGAGGGACCCCGGCGGGCCTGGCAGCTCCCGCGCGACCTCTCGGGCGTCGCGGTCGCCCCCGACGGCACCTCCTGGCTGACCACCGCCTCGCACCACCTGGTGCGGATCGACCCCGACGGCAGCGCGATGCCCACCCAGCTGTCGTCCTACGACCGCGGCGTGGTCGAGACCTCCGACGGGACCTGCGTCCTCACCGAGCGCGGCAGGCGCGACGACCTGGCCTGCTCCGACGACGGCGGTACCACGTGGTCCTCGCGCCCCCTCCCCGGCTTCCGCTGAGTCGGGGGCGCGAGCCGCCCGGTCGAGGAGTCAGACGACCCAGCCGACGTTGTCGGCGACCAGGTCGGCCGCGGGGTAGACCCCCCGCAGCTCGCGGCGTCGCTCGAGCAGGCTGACCACGTCCCCGACGTTGCGGTCGGCGAGCTGGCGGCGGCGCTCCATCTCCTCGGCGATCTTGTCCTCGTCCACCATGGCGGTCCCCTTCGTGCGTCCCCGGGGCGACTGTTCCGCCCCCCACTGATTGGATCGTTCCAAGGCCGGGCTACGCAAGGGTTCCGGGAGTGTTAACTCCACGAAAATTCAGATCACGTGCGAGGCCTGCGCGCGCACGTGCAGCCGCGCCGACACGAGCAGGATCGCCACGCCGGCCAGCGACAGCGCCAGCCCCACCAGCGCCGGGGCGCGCAGGCCCCACCCGGCGGCGATCACCACGCCGCCGAGCCAGGCGCCCAGCGCGTTGGCGATGTTGAGCGAGGCGTGGTTCATCGCCGCACCCAGGGTCTGGGCCTCGCCCGCGACGTCCATCAGCCGCAGCTGGAGGTTGACGACCAGCACGGAGCCGAGCGTGGTGATGAGGAAGACGACGGGCAGCGCGGCCCAGCCGTGCGGTGCGGTGAGCCAGAACGCGAGCATCGTGCCGGCCATGCCGGTGCCGCCGATGATGAGCGAGCGGAAGATCGACCAGTCGGCCATGATCCCGGCCAGCCAGGTGCCGGCGACCATGCCGAGGCCGAAGGACAGCAGGAAGACCGGCACCGACCGCTCCCCCAGCCCGGCCACGTCGGTCACGACCGGGGCGATGTAGGAGTACACGGCGAACATGCCGCCGAAGCCGACCGCTCCCGCCAGCAGGGTCAGCCACACCTGCGGGACCTTGAACGCCGCCAGCTCGCGGCGTCCGCTCGCGTCCGCGTCGCCCGGGACGGACGGCACGAACCACACGACCAGGGCGAGGGTGACGAGCGCCAGGCCCGCGGCGGCCCAGAAGGCGGCCCGCCAGCCGAGCTCCTGGCCCAGGACCGTGGCGGCCGGGACGCCGATGACGTTGGCGACCGAGAGGCCGAGCATCACCTGCGCGACCGCGCGGCCCTTGCGCGAGGGGCGGGCCATGCTGGCCGCGACCAGCGAGGCGACGCCGAAGTAGGCGCCGTGCGGCAGGCCGGCTGCGAACCGGGCGACCATCAGCTGCTCGTAGGACGTGGCGAGCGCGCTCAGCCCGTTGCCGACGGCGAAGGCCGCCATCAGCGCGACCAGCAGCGCACGCCGCGGCAGCCGGGCACCGAGGAAGGCCAGCACGGGCGCACCGACCACGACGCCGACGGCGTAGGCCGAGATGACGTGGCCGCCGGTCGGGATCGACACGTCGACGCCGCCCGCGATCTGCGGGAGCAGGCCCATCGTGACGAACTCGGTGGTGCCGATCGCGAAGCCGCCCATCGCCAGCGCGAGGACCGCGAGGGCGAAGTGGCGCGCGGTCACCGAGGGGACGTCGAGGTCGTCGGCGGTCGGGTCGGCGGCAGGCGCAGTCGTGGTCATCACCTCCGACAAGGACGGGCCCCCGGGGATTGTTCCCCGGGAGCCCGTCGTGTGACGCGGGTCGCGCTCGGTCAGAGGGTGGCGAGCGCGGCGTTGAAGGTGGCCGAGGGGCGCATGACCTCGGCGGCCTTCTCCGGGTCGGGGCGGAAGTAGCCGCCGATGTCGGCCGGCTTGCCCTGCACCGCGAGCAGCTCGTCGACGATGGTCTGCTCGTCGGCGCGCAGCGAGCCCGCGAACTCGGCGAACGCCGCGGCGAGCTCGGCGTCGTCGGTCTGCTTCGCCAGCTCCTCGGCCCAGTAGAGGGCGAGGTAGAAGTGCGAGCCGCGGTTGTCGATCGTGCCGAGCCGGCGACCGGGCGAGCGGTCCTCGTTGAGGAACGTCTCCGTCGCCTTGTCGAGGGTCTCCCCGAGGATCTTCGCGCGCTGGTTGTCGGCGTAGCCCGCGAGGTGCTCGAGCGAGGCGGCCAGGGCGAAGAACTCACCGAGGCTGTCCCAGCGCAGGTAGTCCTCCTTGACCAGCTGCTGCACGTGCTTGGGCGCCGAGCCGCCGGCGCCGGTCTCGAACAGGCCGCCACCGTTCATCAGCGGCACGATCGACAGCATCTTCGCGCTGGTGCCGAGCTCGAGGATCGGGAACAGGTCGGTGTTGTAGTCGCGCAGCACGTTGCCGGTCACCGAGATGGTGTCCTCGCCGCGGCGGATCCGCTCGAGCGAGAACGTCGTCGCCTCGGCCGGCGCCATCACCGAGATGTCGAGGCCGTCGGTGTCGTGCTCCTTCAGGTACTCGGTGACGAGCGCGATCAGGTTGGCGTCGTGGGCGCGGGTCTCGTCGAGCCAGAACACGGCCGGCGTCTCGGAGGCGCGGGCGCGGGTCACGGCGAGCTTGACCCAGTCACGGATCGAGGCGTCCTTGGTCTGGCAGGCACGCCAGATGTCGCCGGCCTCGACGGCGTGCGACATCAGCACGTCGCCGGCGGCGTTGCGGACCTCGACGGTGCCGGCGGCCGGGACCTCGAAGGTCTTGTCGTGCGAGCCGTACTCCTCGGCCGCCTTGGCCATCAGGCCGACGTTGGGCACCGAGCCCATCGTCGAGGGGTCGAGGGCACCGTGGGCCTTGCAGTCGTCGATCGCGGCCTGGTAGACGCCGGCGTAGGAGGAGTCCGGGATCACCGCGAGGGTGTCCTGCTGCTCGCCGTCGGCGTTCCACATCTGGCCCGACGTGCGGATCATCGCGGGCATGGACGCGTCGATGATGACGTCGGAGGGCACGTGCAGGTTGGTGATGCCGCGGTCGGAGTCGACCATCGCCAGCGCCGGGCCCTCGGCCAGGCCCTTCTCGAAGGCGGCCTTGATCTCCGCGCCGCCCTCGACCGAGTCGAGGCCGGACAGGATCGCGCCCAGGCCGTCGTTGGCGGACAGGCCGGCCGCGGCGAGCCGCTCGCCGTGCTGGGCGAAGACGTCGGCGAAGTAGGCGCGCACGACGTGGCCGAAGATGATCGGGTCGGAGACCTTCATCATCGTGGCCTTGAGGTGGGCGGAGAAGAGCACGCCGTCGGCCTTGGCCCGCGCGACCTGCTGCTCGAGGAACTCGTCGAGGTGGGCGGCGCTCATGAAGGTGGCGTCGACGACCTCGCCCTGCAGGACCGCCAGGCCCTCCTTGAGCACGGTCTCGGTGCCGTCGGAGCCGACGTGCACGATCGCGAGGGTGTCGTCGCCCTCGAGGACGACCGACTGCTCGTTGCTGCGGAAGTCGTCGTGGCCCATGGTGGCGACCGACGTCCTCGAGTCGCTGCTCCAGGCGCCCATCGAGTGCGGGTGCGACTTCGCGTAGTTCTTGACCGAGGCGGGGGCGCGGCGGTCGGAGTTGCCCTCGCGCAGCACCGGGTTGACCGCGGAGCCCTTGACCTTGTCGTAGCGGGCGCGGACCTCGCGCTCCTCGTCGGTCTGCGGGTTCTCGGGGTAGGCCGGGAGGTCGTAGCCCTGCGACTGCAGCTCGGCGATGGTCGCCTTGAGCTGCGGGATCGAGGCGGAGATGTTGGGCAGCTTGATGATGTTGGCCTCGGGCTTCGTGGCCAGCTCGCCGAGCTCGGCGAGGGCGTCGTCGAGGCGCTGCTCCTCGGTGAGCCGGTCGGGGAACTGCGCGATCACGCGGCCGGCCAGGGAGATGTCACGGGTCTCGACGTCGACACCGGCGGTCTTCGCGTAGGCCGCGATGATCGGGAGGAACGAGTACGTCGCGAGCAGCGGCGCCTCGTCGGTGTGCGTGTAGATGATCTTGGCCATGGGGTACGACAGCTCCTCAGGTGTTCGGGTGAACTGACCGGGACGGGGCAGAACTCTCGACGTCAAGATACCTGACGCCGGGGCGCGAGGCGACTCGCCTACCCTCGCACCCGCCGTCCGGCGCGGCTAGGCTTCGCGTGGCCTACGCGGGGTAGGGCCTACGGACTTGGAGGAGCAGCTTCGCCATGAGCGACATCGTGGAAGACACACCCACCACCGGTCAGAAGTTCACCGCCGAGCTGCTGGGCACCTTCGTGCTCGTCTTCTTCGGCTGTGGCGCGGCCCTCATCAGCGGCGGCGACTACGTCGCCACCGGCCTGACCTTCGGCCTCACCGTCGTGGTGATGGCCTACGCCGTCGGCCGGATCTCCGGCGGCCACTTCAACCCCGCCGTCACGCTGGGTGCGGTGCTCGGCGGTCGCCTCCCGTGGAACCAGATCGGCATCTACGTCGCGGCCCAGCTCGTCGGCGGCCTGCTGGCCGGCGCGGTCCTCTTCGGCCTGATGCACGGCTTCGAGGGCTTCGACGCCGAGGGGCGGATGGCCCAGAACGCCTTCGGCGACGCCGGCTCGGGCTACGCCTGGTGGGCCGCGCTGCTGCTCGAGGTGGTGCTGACCGCGGTGTTCCTCTGGGTGATCCTCGCGGTGACCGACGAGCGCAACGCCGTCAACGCCGTCATGGGCCCGCTGACCATCGGCCTCGCGCTGGCGATGATCCACTTCGCCTCGATGGGCGCCACCGGCACCTCGGTCAACCCCGCGCGCTCGATCGGCGTCGGCGTCTTCGCCGGCATGGACGCGATCGTCCAGCTGTGGCTGTTCGTCGTGGCCCCGCTGCTCGGCGCGGCCGTCGCCGGCCTCACCTATCCCCTCCTGTTCGGCCACGGCGCCGCGCCGGTGGCGGGCTCCGGCCTCAGCTTCGGCGGCGGCCGCAAGGGCCAGCCCGTGCCGGGCAGCTACGAGGCGCAGTGGAACCAGGGCCAGCAGGGCGGCTGGGGCCAGCCCGGCTCCGCGTGGGGCGCTCCCCCGCAGCAGCAGTGGGGCCAGCCGGACCCCTACCAGCAGCCGCAGCAGCCCGCACAGCAGCAGCCGAACCCCTACGCCGCGCCGCCCGCGCAGCAGAGCCAGCCCGGCCAGTGGGGCCAGCCGCAGCAGCAGCCCCCGGCCCAGCCCGGCCAGTGGGGCGCTGCCCCGGCCCAGCCCGGCCAGCCGGGCGCCCCGGGACACTGGGGCAACCCCGAGGGCGACGACGACGGCCGGACCCAGGTCCGCCGCCCCGACTGAGCGCTAGTCCCCCGGCGCGGCCGTCCAGCCCGCGTCGAGGTCGGTGACGCCGACGAGGCCGACACCCTTCTCGTACACGCTGCGGGTCGTGGTGCCGGCCTCGTCGCGCACCTGCAGCAGCGCGCTCGTCTGCTCCTCGATGGTCCGGCTCGCCCGCGCCCGGCCGGGGACGTCGCGGGTGAGCCACCCGTCGCCGAGCCGCGGGTCGGCCGGCATCGCCAGCCCGGCCTCGGCGCCGTCCTCCCCCGCCCGCCAGTCACCGCCACCGGAGGCGTCGTCGTCCGCGCCGACGAGCCAGACGTTGCCGTCGGTGTCCTGCGCGTACCAGCTGGTCGACGTCGAGCGGGCGCCGCCGAGGTCGGTGACCGTGGTGACGCCGGTCGCCTCCAGGCCGCCGACGTCCTGCGTCGCGTCCAGCACCGTGGTCTCGACGGAGCCGACGGCGGCGCCGTCGCGGGTCACCTCGAGGGCCTGCGTGGCGCCCAGCTCAAGCGGGAACCACGGGTTGTCGATGCCCACCACGAAGTCGTCGGGGTCGGGCGTCGGGGTCGGGACGACGAGCCCGTTGATGCCCGGGGAGTCGTAGGGCGCCGGCTGCCCGATCCCCGCGCAGCCGGACAGTGCGAGCGGCAGCGCGCCCGCGACGACCACGGCCGCGGCGAGGCGGCGTACGGCGCGGGTCCCCCTCGTCATGGGCGTCAGCATGCCAGCCGCACACCAGCGGACGACGGCCGATCCGGCGCTGCTAGCGTCAGCAGGACAACCGAGACCATCCTCACGAGGAGTACGACGTGACCTCCGAACCTCTCAAGGTGGCCGTGACCGGCGCCGCCGGCCAGATCGGCTACAGCCTGCTCTTCCGCCTCGCCAGCGGTGCCCTCGCAGCCGACCGCCCGATCGAGCTGCGGCTGCTCGAGATCGAGCCGGCCCTCAAGGCGCTCGAGGGCGTCGTGATGGAGCTCGACGACTGCGCGTTCCCGAACCTCGCCGGCGTCGAGATCGGCGCGGACGCCGAGAAGATCTTCGACGGCGTCAACCTCGCCCTGCTCGTCGGCGCCCGCCCGCGCGGCCCCGGCATGGAGCGCGGCGACCTCCTCTCGGCCAACGGCGCGATCTTCACCGCGCAGGGCAAGGCCCTCAACGCGGTGGCGGCCGACGACGTGCGCATCGGCGTCACCGGCAACCCGGCCAACACCAACGCCCTCATCGCGATGAGCAACGCCCCCGACATCCCGCGCGAGCGGTTCTCGGCGCTCACCCGCCTCGACCACAACCGCGCGATCTCGCAGCTGGCCGCCAAGACCGGCGCTGCGGTGACCGACATCAAGAAGATGACGATCTGGGGCAACCACTCCGCCACCCAGTACCCCGACCTGTTCCACGCCGAGGTCAAGGGCCAGAACGCCGCCGAGGTCGTCGGCGACCAGGCCTGGCTGGAGAACGACTTCATCCCGACCGTCGCCAAGCGCGGTGCCGCGATCATCGACGCCCGCGGCTCGTCCTCGGCCGCCTCGGCCGCGTCGGCCACCATCGACGCCGCCCGCGACTGGCTGTTCGGCTCGCCCGCCGACGACTGGGTCTCGATGGCCGTCGTGTCGCAGGGCGAGTACGGCGTCCCCGAGGGCCTGATCTCCTCGTTCCCCGTCACCACCTCCGGCGGCGACTGGACGATCGTCGAGGGCCTCGAGATCGACGACTTCTCCCGCGCCCGGATCGACGCCTCGACCGCCGAGCTGGCCGACGAGCGCCAGGCCGTCACGGAGCTCGGCCTCATCTGAGCCGAGTCGGCATCAGCTCACGCACCACCCGGCCGAGTCGGCGCGCACGTCGCGCCGGCTCGGTCGCATCTCACGCCACCGTCGGCCGCCTCGGTCAGAACCCGCCGGGCTGGTCCGGGATCGAGCCGGCGAGGAACACCAGCGCCCCGCCGAGGGCGGCGAGGACGACCGCGTCGAGCACCTTGTGGCGTACGGCGAGCATGCCGGCGTCGCGGCCGCGCAGCACCAGCCGGACCAGCGCGGCGAACACCAGCGCCCCGCCCATCAGCCGGATGCCGGCGCGCCAGTCGCCGAGCCCCACCACGACCAGCGCGGCGCCGACGACGCCGAGGACGAGCAGGTAGAACGCGCCCCCGATGGTCGAGGGGTAGCGGCGCGGGTCCTCGGGGTCGACCGGCTCGGCGGAGACCGGCTCCACGGACTCCGGCGGCTCGATCTGGGGCTCGGCCGGGCCGCTCGGGTCGCGGTCGGTCATCCGGACGACCGGGCGGACTTCTCGGCGATCTCGACGATGTTGGACAGCAGCATCGCGCGGGTCATCGGCCCGACGCCCTTGGGGTTCGGGGAGACCCAGCCCGCGACGTCCCAGACGTCGGGCGCGACGTCGCCGGTGACCTTGCCGTCGACGCGCGAGACCCCGACGTCGAGGACGGCCGCGCCGGGCTTGACCATGTCGGCAGTGATGATGCCCGGCACGCCGGCGGCGGCGACGACGATGTCGGCGTCGCGCACGTGGGCGGCCAGGTCGCGGGTGCCGGTGTGGCACAGGGTGACGGTGGCGTTCTCCGAGCGGCGGGTGAGCAGCAGCCCGAGCGGGCGGCCCACGGTGATGCCGCGCCCGACGACCACGACCTCGGCGCCGGCGATCTCCACGCCGTGGCGGCGCAGCAGCTCGATCGAGCCGACCGGCGTGCACGGCAGCGGACCGGGCTCGCCGAGCACCAGCTTGCCGAGGTTGGTCGGGTGGAGGCCGTCGACGTCCTTGTCGGGGTCGACGCGGGAGAGCAGCGCGAACTCGTCGAGCCCGGTGGGCTGCTGGACGATGAAGCCGGTGCAGGCGTCGTCGGCGTTGAGCTCGTCGATGACGGCCTCGACCTCGGCCTGGGTGGCGGTCGCGGGCAGGTCGCGGCGGATCGAGGTGATGCCGATCTCCGCGCAGTCCTTGTGCTTCGCACCGACGTACCAGTGCGAGCCGGGATCGTCGCCGACGAGCACGGTGCCGAGCCCGGGGACCACCCCCTGCTCCTTCAGCGCGGCGACCCGCTGGGCGAGCTCTGCCTTGATGGTCCGCAGGGTGGCTGCGCCGTCGAGGGTCTGTGCCGTCACCCGAGGCAGTCTAGGGCCGCCCGACCCCCACGCGGCGAGCGGTGTCCCACCCACGGTCCACGCGTCCGGACTGTGGGGTGGGGCACCGCTCCGGCAGCGCTCAGTGGAAGAAGTGCCGCGCGCCGGTGAGGTACATCGTCACGCCGGCCGCCTCGCACGCCGCGACCACCTCGGCGTCGCGCACCGAGCCACCGGGCTGGACGATCGCCTTCACGCCGGCGTCGATGAGGATCTGCGGACCGTCGGCGAAGGGGAAGAACGCGTCGGACGCGGCCACGGCGGACGCGGCCCGCTCCCCCGCCCGCTCGACCGCGAGGCGGCACGAGTCGACCCGGTTGACCTGACCCATGCCGACGCCGACCGAGGCACCGTCGGCCGCGAGCAGGATCGCGTTGGACTTCACCGCGCGGCAGGCACGCCACGCGAAGGCGAGGTCGGCGAGCACCTCATCCGAGGCGGCCTCGCCGGTGGCGAGGGTCCAGGTCGACGGGTCGTCGCCCTCCGCGGAGATCACGTCGCGCTGCTGCAGCAGCAGGCCGCCCGAGATCGCGCGCATCTCGCTGCCGCCGCCGGCGGGCGCCGGGCACTCCAGGATGCGGATGTTCTTCTTCGCCTGCAGCGCTTCGATCGCCCCGTCCTCGTAGCCCGGGGCCACGATCACCTCGGTGAAGATCTCCGCGACCTGCTCGGCCATCGCGACCGTCACCGGCACGTTGGTGGCGATCACGCCGCCGAAGGCGCTCACCGGGTCGCACTCGTGGGCCTTGCGGTGGGCGCTCGCCACGTCGTCCGCGACGGCGATGCCGCACGGGTTGGCGTGCTTGATGATCGCGACGGCCGGCCGGTCGAAGTCGTACGCGGCGCGGTGGGCGGCGTCGGCGTCGACGTAGTTGTTGTAGGACATCTCCTTGCCGTGGTGCTGCGTCGCCTGGGCGAGGCCGGGGCCGCCGGGCAGGAAGCCGCTGGCGTAGAGCGCGGCGGACTGGTGGGGGTTCTCGCCGTAGCGCAGCACCGCGAGCTTGTCCCAGGTCGCGCCCATCCAGGCGGGGAAGCCGGTGCCGGCGCTGGTGTCGGTGAGCGCGTTGCCCATCCAGGACGCGACGTGCACGTCGTAGGTCGCCGTGTGCACGAACGCCTCCGCGGCCAGGCGCTGGCGCTCGGCGAGGGTGAAGCCCCCGGCCGCGACCGCGGCGAGGACGTCGGCGTACGCCGCGGGCGAGGTCACGATCGCGACGCTGGGGTGGTTCTTCGCGGCGGCGCGCACCATCGACGGGCCGCCGATGTCGATCTGCTCGACGCACTCGTCGGGGCTCGCGCCCGACATCACCGTCTGGGTGAACGGGTAGAGGTTGCTCACCACGAGGTCGAACGGCTCCACCCCGAGCTCCTCGAGCTGGGCGACGTGGGAGTCGAGGCGACGGTCGGCGAGGATGCCGGCGTGCACCCGGGGGTGCAGCGTCTTGACCCGGCCGTCGAGGCACTCGGGGAAGCCGGTGAGGTCCTCGACCTTCGTCACCGGCAGGCCGAGCGACTCGATGAGGGCGGCCGAGCCGCCGGTGGAGACCAGCTCGACGCCGGCCTCGTGCAGGCCGCGGACGAGGTCGTCGAGACCGGCCTTGTCGTAGACCGAGACGAGCGCTCGGCGGATCGGGATGCGGTGCTCGGCATGGGAAGACACGGGACTCCTCGGACGGATCGGGATCGTTGTCGAGTCGAGGGCACCCAGGCGTTCGATGCACCTCGCGCGTCACTCCCCGGTGGTGGCCCACCTGCGCCAGTCGTGTGAGCCGCAGACTACCGAGCCGGGGCGCCGATGCGAACCCGGCGGCCCTCGACCGCGACGCCCTCGCGGGCGATCCGGCCGACGGCGTCGACGAGCATGGCGCGCTCGGCCGCCTTGATCCGCTCGTGCAGCGACGCGACGTCGTCGTCCTCGCGCACGTCGACCGGCACCTGCGCGACGATCGGGCCGGTGTCGACGCCGGCGTCGACCACGAACAGCGTGGCGCCGGTGACCTTGACGCCGTGCTCGAGGGCGTCGCGCGGGCCGTGCATCCCGGGGAAGGCCGGGCACAGCGCGGGGTGGGTGTTGAGGGTGAGGAACCGGTCGAGGAAGTCCTGGGCGAGGAGCTTCATGAACCCCGCGGAGACGACGAGGTCGGGCTCGAAGCGCTCGACCACCGTCGCCAGGGAGGCGTCCCAGCCCTCGCGGGTCTCGAAGTCCGACACCTTCCGGACGAACGTCGGCACCCCGGCCCGCTCGGCGCGCGCGATCCCCTCGATGTCGTCGCGGTCGGCGCCGACGGCGACGACGCGTGCGCCGTAGGCCGGGTCGGCGCAGGCGTCGAGGAGTGCCTGGAGGTTGGTGCCCGACCCGGACACCAGGACGACGAGGCGGGCGGGCTGGGAGCCGGGGACGTGTGCCACGCCCGGATTCTAGGCGCGGTGCGACCCGCCGGTCGTCCCGGCGCCGCGCCCGCGGACGAGCAGGCCCGCGACGAGCGCCGCGATCGCCGTGGTGACCGGCACCGCGGCGACGATCCCGAGCCCGCCGACCAGGCCGCGGACGACCTCCTGGGCCACCACCTCCTGGCTGACCGCGACGCCGAACGGCAGCTCGAGCGCCGAGAACACCAGCATCAGCGGGAGCGTGGCCCCGACGTAGGCGAGGACGAGCGTGTTGACGGTCGAGGCGACGTGGGAGCGACCGATCCGCATCGCGCGCACGAACAGCGACCGGGTCGTGGCGTGCGGGTCGACGTCGGCCAGCTCCCAGACCGCCCACGTCTGGGTGACGGTGACGTCGTCGAGGACGCCGAGCGCGCCGATGACCAGCCCCGCGAGCAGCAGGCCGCGGAGGTCGACCTGGGCGGCGATGGTGGAGATGTACTGGCTGTCCTCGCCGACCAGGCCGGTGAAGTGGCCGACCGTCGTGAACGCCCAGCCGAGCCCGCCGATCACCACCAGGGACACGAGGGTGCCGAGCATCGCCACCGTGGAGCGCACGGTGAAGCCGTGGGAGAGGTAGAGCGTGACGACCATGCTGGCCGCCGCGGTGACCACCGCGACCACGAGCGGCGACGACCCCTCCATGATCGCGGGCAACGTGAATACCGCGATCAGCACCAGCGTGAACGCGAGGCTGACCAGCGACCCGATGCCGCGCCAGCGCGAGAGCAGCAGCACGCCGGCCGCGAACAGCACCGTCAGGGTGAGCAGCGGCCGTCCGCGGTCGAAGTCCTGGAAGGCGTACTGCTCCCCCTCGGGCGCGGACGGGGCGTGGGACACGATGATCCGGTCGCCGGGCGCCACCTCGGGAGCCCCGGGGCCGTAGGGCAGGATCACCAGGTCCTCCCCCGGTGCGCCGGGGCCGCTGAGCAGCTCGACGAGGGCCGCCCGGCAGCCGTCGGAGTCGCGCTGGCAGGCGCCGATCGACTCGACGCGGGCCGTGCCGCGCTGGACGTCTGCCCCGGGCGTGGTGAGCTCGAGGTCGCCCGAGGGCCAGAGCACGAAGAGCCCGACGAGGGTGGCCAGGACGAGTGGTCCGACCAGCGCGGACATCAGCACCCGGAGGTGACGGGGCGCGGGCCCGAGCGAGGAGTCGCCCGGGACGTGGCTGTGGCCTGCTCCCACCCCTCAGTCCTCGGCGGGAGCAGCGGTCGTCGACGCCGCGTCGGCGTCGGCGTCGTCGGTGGACCCGTGCGCGGCGGCGGCCCGCCACCGCAGCAGCGCGAGCAGCGCCGAACCGAGCAGCGCGCCGACCCCGCACGCGGTGACCGCGTGGACCAGGACGTCGGGCACGAACGGCCCGACGAAGCGCATCCGTCCCGGCCCGGCGGCACCGCCGGACAGCGCCGCCAGCACCGCGAGCGCGAGGCCGGCGGCCAGCCCGCCGCCGCAGCCGGCGAGGACGGTCCGGTCCCAGGTGAGCAGGCGGGTGCGCAGCGTCCGGTGGGCGACGACCGCGGAGACGAGCGGCACCACCGCCATCGAGGCGCCCATCCAGCCCGGCGGGGTGCCGACCGCGGGCAGGGCCGCCAGCAGCGGGAAGACCGGCAGCGGCCCGAGCACGACCGCGGCCGGGGACACGACGGTGGCGCCGCCGACGGCGAAGCCGGGGCCGAGCAGCCAGGAGCCGGCGAAGAGGGAGGCGTTGGGCAGGAACGCGGCGTTGACGAGCGCGTAGAGGGCGGACTCGCCCGGGCTGGGGTGCAGCCGGGCGGTCATCGTGGCCGCGTCGTCGAAGGAGAGCGCGAGGGCGAGCAGCACGAGCAGGCCGCCGAGCACGACCAGCCGGACCAGCAGGGCGACCGCGACCGCCGTGGCGGCGCGCAGCGCCACCGGCACCTGGGCGGCCCAGATCGCGGCGCGCCCCGAGCCGGTCGCGATGGCCGGAGCGGCGACGGTGGCGGTGAGGAGGACGGTCCAGCCGAGCACCCGTGGCACGGACGGGTCCGCCGTGGCGCCGGCCGCGAGCGTCGCGACCACCACCGCCACGACGGCGTACCCGGCGAAGAAGAGGGCGACCGCGGTCGGGACCGTCAGGTCCCGCTCGCCGTCGGAGATCCGGTCGGCGTCGGGCCCGTGGCCGGAGAGCGAGTCGCCCACGCGGTGGCCGAAGCGCCACATCGACCACGCCGCGATCGCGGTGATGCCGAGCGGCACGATGGTCACCCGGACGCCGAGCACGGTCAGCCCCGAGCCGTGGCCGGCGAGCCAGGCGAGCGCGCCCATCCGCATCCCGTCGCGCGGTGCGCCGTGCACGCCCGCGTCGGTGGCGAACCAGCCGATCACCCCGGCCGCGAGCAGCACGACCAGCGGACCGGCGGCGGCCAGCACCCCACCCAGCGTGGCGATCAGCACCAGCGGGCGGGGGCGGGCAGGGTCGGTCCTCGCGGTGTCCGGACGGGTGAGCAGCGACGTCATGGCCGGCCCATCATCCCCCGGGCGTGGGCGCGGTTCGCGCTCCCACGCCGCCCGGTCGGCGCAGGGCCGTGGCGGCAGCGGGCGGCCCCGGGGAAGATGTGCACGCGCTGGTGTCACTCCCGTACCGTGGAGCGGTCATGAGGAGCCCGGAGACCTTCGACGCCTACTACGTCGAGACGCGCACGCGACTCCTGCACGAGGCCTACGCCCTGACCGGCGACGCACCGGCGGCGCGGGCCGCGGTGCGGGACGCCTTCGTCGTGGCGTGGCACCACTGGCGCAAGGTCGCCCTCCTCGACGACCGCGACGCCTACGTCCGCCCGCTGGCGCTGCGCCGGGCGCGCCGTCGCCACACCGCGCGCATCTGGCACCGCGACAAGGCGCTCGCGCCCGAGACCCGGCTCACCCTCGACGCGCTGGCCAAGCTGCCGGCGCGCCAGCGCGAGCTGCTGGTGCTCAACGGGCTGTCCGCGCTGTCCCTGTCCGACATGGGCCGCGAGGTCGGCCTGCCCCGCGCCGAGGTGGAGCGCGAGCTGCAGACCGCGACCTCCCAGTTCTCGCTGCACCGCGACGTCCCGACCACCGAGGTCAGCCGCCTGCTGCACGACCTCGCCGAGCCGCTGGAGTCGGTCCGGTGGCCCCGCGCGACCGCCGTCCGGCGTGCCGGCGCGGCGCGACGGCGTACGCACACCGTCATCGGGGCCGGCCTGGCGACCGCTGCGCTGGTGGTCTCGGGGTCGCTGGTCGCCACCGGCTCCGGCACCGAGCCCACCAGCCTCGCCGAGGAGAAGGCGGGCCCGGGCGTCACGGTCCACGCCCCCGTCGACGACACGTCCGGGCGGCCCGTGCTCGACGAGGCCGCCCTGCTCGGGCCGGCCCAGACGGCCCGGTTCGGCCGGGGCCTGGACTGGGAGGAGACGGGCACCGCGGCCACCGGGCCCGACGGCGACCTGCTCGCACCCTGCCAGCGCGAGCCCGTCGCCGATCCCGACGGGCTCGCCGCCCTCGCCCGCACCTGGGAGGGCTCCTCCACGCGGACCGCGCGGCGGGGCGACGGCGCGACGGGCAACCGGCAGCGCGGGCAGCGGACCGAGGTGACGTCGACCGCCGTGCAGGTCGTCGAGCGCTCGCGCGACCGCGAGGCCGCCGGCGCCGCCTTCGAGACCGCCTCGCTGTGGTTCGCCGGCTGCGCCGACCCGCGGACCCAGCTCCTCGCGACCCGCGACGTGAAGCGGGTCGGCGACGTCGCGCGGGAGTTCCGGCTCCGCACCTGGGGCAGGCAGCCCTCCACCGTCTCGGTCGCCCTCGCCCGCACCGGCGACCTGCTCGTCACGACCGTCGTCAGCAGCCGCGGGAAGCCGGTCAGCGACAGGGACGCGACCACGTCGCTGGCCGCCGCCGTCAACGCGCTGTGCGGCGCCGACGGCGCGGGCGCCTGTGCCGGGCGGGCCCGCACCCGGACCGCTCCTCCGCTCGACCTCGGCACGGGCTCCGGGATGCTCTCGGTGGTCGACCTGCCGCCGGTGACGGCCGTGCGTGGCCCCTGGGTCGGCCCGGACCCGACGCGGGCCCGGACCAACGACGCCGCGACCCGGTGCGACCGCACCAGCTTCCAGGCCAAGGGCATCAGCAGGGCCCTGACCCGGACGTTCCTCTTCCCCGAGACCCGCAACGCCGCACAGCTCGGACTGACCCAGACGGTGGGCTCGATGCGCGAGGCCGCCGCCGAGAGGTTCGTCGAGCAGGTCCGCACCCGGATCCGGCAGTGCGGCCAGGCCAACCTCGGCACCTCGGTCACGCCGTTGGCCGCCACGTCGCGCGGTGACACCGAGATGCAGGCGTGGGCGCTGTCGATCGAGCTGAACGACCAGCAGTCCTTCCCGTTCCTGATGGCGATCGTGCGCGACGGCGGCGCGGTCTCCCAGCTCGGCTTCGCGCCCGACCGGAACATGACGATGTCGCGGCCCGACTTCGTCGCGCTCGCCCGGAGGGTCCAGGAGCGCCTCGCGACGCTCGACGCGTCCTGACGCAACCTTTTCGCGTCCCCGGCTGTCTCACAGGGCATGAGGCACCGCTCCCGGCTCCCGACCGCCGCCCCGGCGTGCCTGCTGGCGTGCCTGCTCCTCGTCACGGGGTGCTCCGGCGACCGGGCCGACGAGGGCGCCTCCTCCGCCACCGGCAGCGCGTCCTCGACCGCTCCGGGCGAGACGTCCTCGGGCCAGGAGGACGCCACCACGCCGCCGCCCCTGACCACCATCCCCGACGACTTCCCGCTCGCCGCCGGCATGGGAGCCCCCGCCGACGACGTCGCGACCGCCCGCAGCGGCGCGGGGCTGCGCACCCTCGAGCTGTGCGGCACCGCCCCGCTCCGGGGGCTCAGCACGCGCGACCGGATGGTCGCCGACAACAGCGGCGGCGAGGCCGCCGACACGCGCGAGCTGGTGCTCCTCGGCAGCCCGGACGACGCCCGCACGGTGGCACGGATGTTCGTCGACCTCGCCACCGACTGCGACCGACCCGACGTGCGCGACGGCACCCGCACCCAGACCCGGGTGCTCGGCTCGGCCTTCGGACCCGGGCCCGCCACGACGCTGCTCCAGACCTACACGTTCGACGACGAGCCCGGCACCGGCGCCACCGTCGTCCACGTCGTGCCGGTGGGAGCCGCGCTGCTCGTCACCTCGACCTACGGCCCGTGGACGCGCGGTGACGTCGACGCCGCGGTCGCCCGCACGACGCGTCCGCTGCGCGAGACCGTCGCGGCGCTCACCGCGTTCGACGAGCCGGACGACGACGCCGGGTCGTCCGGATGAGGGGCCGATGCGGCCCCGGAGCCGTTCGCGACGTACCGTACGTGCTTGCACGCGCTCGGACGCCGCAGGCTCACGAGGTCGACGAGACCACCGCAGAGACCGTCCCAGCGATGTGCCAGCTCATGAAAACGGGGTAATCACGATGTCCATTCCTTCGACGCTCGCCAGCTCGGCGTGCCCGACCCTCCCGTCGCCGCGGCGCGCCTCGGCGACCGCTCCGGTCCGCCTGCTCGGCGCCCACGTCGTGTGGCGCCTGCTGTGGGAGGCCCACCCGCCGGCCCGTGCGGCCCGCGCGGTCCGTCCGGAACGCCGGACGGCCCCGCAGGAGGACCTGCGGGGCCGTCTGGAGTGACCCGGCCGGAGCCGGACCACGGGCTGCTCAGAGCTTCTGCAGGACCTCGCGCATCAGCGCGGCCGTCTCGGACGGCGTCTTGCCGACCTTGACCCCGGCGGCCTCGAGGGCCTCCTTCTTGGCCTGCGCGGTGCCCGAGGAGCCCGACACGATGGCGCCGGCGTGGCCCATGGTCTTGCCCTCGGGAGCGGTGAAGCCGGCGACGTAGCCGACGACCGGCTTGGTCACGTGCTCCTTGATGTAGGCCGCCGCGCGCTCCTCGGCGTCGCCGCCGATCTCGCCGATCATCACGATCGCCTTGGTCTCCGGGTCGTTCTCGAAGGCCTCGAGGGCGTCGATGTGGGTGGTGCCGATGATCGGGTCGCCGCCGATGCCGATGGCGGTGGTGAAGCCGAAGTCCTTCAGCTCGTACATCATCTGGTAGGTCAGCGTGCCCGACTTCGACACCAGGCCGATCGGGCCCTTGCCCGCGATGGTGTGCGGCGTGATGCCGGCGAGGGACTCCTCCGGGGTGATGATGCCCGGGCAGTTGGGGCCGATCATCCGGGTCTTCTTGCCCTCGAGGTACTGCACGACCTCGGCGGTGTCGAGGACCGGGACGCCCTCGGTGATCACGACGAGGAGCGGGATCTCGGCGTCGATGGCCTCGATGCAGGCGTCCTTGGTGAACGCCGGGGGCACGAAGGCGACGGACACGTCGGCGCCGGTCTCCTTCATCGCCTCCTCGACGGTGCCGAAGACGGGCAGCTCCTTGCCGCCGAGCTCGACGGTGGTGCCGGCCTTGCGGGCGTTGACGCCGCCGACGATGTTGGCGCCGGACTCGACCATGAGGGTGGTGTGCTTCGCGCCCATCCCGCCCGTCATGCCCTGGACGATGACCTTGCTGTCCTTGTTGAGGTAGATGCTCATTCTGTCAGTTCTCTCTCTCAGGCCTGGTGGGCGAGCTCGGCGGCCTTGTCGGCCGCGCCGTCCATCGTGTCGACCTGGGTGACCAGCGGGTGGTTGAGCTCGTCGAGGATCGCGCGACCCTGCTCGACGTTGTTGCCGTCGAGGCGGACGACCAGCGGCTTGGTGGCCTCGTCGCCGAGGATCTCCAGCGCGCCCTTGATGCCGTTGGCGACCTCGTCGCAGGCGGTGATGCCGCCGAAGACGTTGACGAACACGCTCTTGACCTGCGCGTCGTTGAGGATCACGTCGAGGCCGTCGGCCATCACCTGGGCGTTGGCGCCGCCGCCGATGTCGAGGAAGTTGGCGGGCTTCACGCCGCCGTGCGCCTCACCGGCGTACGCGACCACGTCGAGGGTGCTCATCACGAGGCCCGCGCCGTTGCCGATGATGCCGACCTGGCCGTCGAGCTTGACGTAGTTGAGGCCCTTGTCCTTGGCCTTCGCCTCGAGCGGGTCGGCCTCCTCGCGGATCTCGAACTGCTCGTGCTCGGGGTGGCGCACCTCGGAGGCGTTGTCGTCGAGCGACACCTTGCCGTCGAGCGCCTCGAGCTTGTCGCCCTCGAGGCGGGCGAGCGGGTTGACCTCGACGAGGGTGGCGTCCTCCTCGACGTAGACCTTCCACAGCTTCTGGACCATCTCGATGGCCTGGTCGCGCAGCTCGGCGGGGAACTTCGCCTCGTCGACGATCGCGGCGGCCTTCTCGGGGGTCACGCCCTCGAGGGCGTCGATGCGGATCTGCTTCACGGCGTCGGGGTTGGTCTTGGCGACCTCCTCGATCTCCACGCCACCCTCGACCGACGCGATGCACAGGTGCGAGCGGTTCGAGCGGTCGAGCAGGAAGGAGAAGTAGTACTCCTCCACCGGCGGGGTGGCCGGGGTGACCAGGACGCGGTTGACGCGCAGGCCCTTGATCTCCATGCCGATGATGTCGCGGGCGTAGGACTCGGCCTCGTCGGCGGTCTTCGCGATCTTCACGCCGCCGGCCTTGCCGCGGCCGCCGGCCTTGACCTGCGCCTTGACGACGGTGACGCCGCCCATCTCCTCGGCGGCTGCGCGAGCGGCCTCGGGGGTCTCGGCGACCACGCCGAGCGTGGTGGCGACTCCATGCTTGGCGAAGAGCTCCTTCGCCTGAAATTCCATCAGGTCCACGAGGTGACCAGTCCTTTTCGTCTGCGGGCATGAGCAGGGGTATCCCCTCCGGCACACTAGACCTCCCCCACCGCCCCCGACGAGGTCGGGTGAGCGTGGTGGTGGTCACCCCCCGGCTACGTTGAGCGCATGGCTGAGCACGACTCCTCGGTGATGTGGTTCCGCCGCGACCTGCGGGTGCGCGACAACCCCGCGCTGCTCGCGGCGCTCGACGAGGGACCGGTCACGGGCTTGTTCGTCGTCGACCCGGCGCTGTGGGACGGGGCCGGACCGGCGCGCCGGGCGTGGCTGGCGGCCAACGTCCTCGACCTCGCCGAGCGGGTGCCGATCTCGCTGAAGTACGGGGACCCGCGCGAGGTCGTGCCGCGGGTGGCCGCCGGCCGGCGGGTCCACGTCTCCGCCGAGACCACGCCGTACGGCCGGCGCCGCGACGACGCCCTCGGCCAGGACGTCGAGCTGGTCGCCACCGGCTCCCCGTACGCCGTGGGCCCGGGCCGGGTGGTCAACGGGAGTGGCGGTCCCTACCAGGTGTTCACCGCCTTCGCGCGGGCCTGGCGCGAGCACGGCTGGCCCGAGCCGGCGCACACCCCGCGCTCCCCCGACATGGCGCCGGCCGACTCCCACCAGCGCGCGCTCGACGTCCTGCACCGCGCGGTCGAGGAGGCGCCGTTCGACCTGCCGGGTGCCGGCGAGGACGCGGCCTGGCGCCGCTGGCGGACCTTCCGCGACGGCGGGCTGTCGGACTACAGCAGCGAGCGGGACCGGCCCGACCACGACGGCACCTCGCGCCTCTCGCCGTACCTCCACCTCGGCGTGCTGCACCCGCGCTCGCTGCTCGCCGACCTCGACCCCGCCTCGACCTACGCCACCGAGCTGGCCTGGCGCGAGTTCTACGCCGACGTGCTGTGGCAGGAGCCCCGCTCGGCGTGGCACGACCTCAAGCCGGCGCTGGAGGGGATGCGCTACGACGAGCCGGAGGACGCGATCGAGGCCTGGCGCACCGGCACCACCGGCTTCCCCATCGTCGACGCGGGGATGCGGCAGCTGCGCGAGACCGGGTGGATGCACAACCGGGTCCGGATGATCACCGCCTCCTTCCTCACCAAGGACCTCCACGTGTGGTGGCCGGTCGGCGCACGCCACTTCCTCGACCTGCTCATCGACGGCGACGTCGCGTCGAACAACCACGGCTGGCAGTGGGTGGCCGGCACCGGCACGGACGCCTCGCCCTACTTCCGGGTGTTCAACCCGGTGACCCAGGGACTCAAGTTCGACCCGCAGGGCGACTACGTGCGCCGCTGGGTGCCCGAGCTCGACCACCTCCCCGGCAAGGCCGCCCACGAGCCGTGGAAGTCCGACACCGGCTACGAGCAGGACTACCCTCGCCGGATCGTCGACCACGCCGAGGAGCGCACCGAGGCCCTCGAGCGCTACCAGGCGGTGCGCCGCTGACGTCCGGCTTCCGGACGTAATCCACAGTTGCACCACGAATCGGTGCAAGGGTTGCGCTTTCCCGTGATCTTTCCGTTACAGTCGTGCGCGGTCTTGCCGACCCGACCCCCCTGACCCGGCAGATTGGTGACTCCTCCATGGGCAACCACCGAGCGGAGCGCGCTCCCAAGCGTCGCACCACCTCGGCTCCGGCTGCACCCGTGACCGGAAAGCGACGGGCCTCCACGCCCCCGCGCCGGTCCCCGCTGTCCAGCCTGCCGTCCCTCCCCCTAGTCGCAGGGGTCGCGGTCCTCGCGATCTCGGCCGGTGGCGCCGTCGCCGCCGGCGGCGCGGGCGCGACCCGGCTCACGGCCTCCGGATCCTCGGTCGACGCCGCGAGCGCGATCGGCGCGTCCGGCACGGCGCTGGCCCGCCGGGGCGAGGTCGCCAGCCGCGACCACACCCGCGACGCCGACGTCAGTGCGGAGGAGACCGACCCCGAGCTCGTCGCCCTGGCCGAGAAGCAGATGGCCGAGCGGGCCGCCAAGCTCGACGAGATGCGCAAGGCGGCCGAGGAGCAGGCGGCGAAGATCAAGGAGAACAAGTGGGTTCTCCCCCTCGCCAACTACCAGATCACCGCGACCTTCGGTCAGTACGGCCTCTGGGCCAGCTATCACACCGGCCTGGACTTCAACGGCAACTCGGGTGACCCGATCATGGCGGTCGCCAACGGCACCGTCACCTCCACCGGCTACGACGGCGCCTACGGCAACAAGACCGTCGTCACGCTCGACGACGGCACCGAGATCTGGTTCTGCCACCAGACCTCGATCTACGTCTCGGTCGGCGACCGGGTCAACGGCGGCGAGGTCATCGGCACCGTCGGCGCCACCGGCAACGTCACCGGCTCGCACCTCCACATCGAGGTCCGCCCCGGTGGCGGCGGTCCGGTCGACCCGTTCCAGGCGTTCGTCGAGCACGGCATCGTCCCCTGACCCTCCTCCGCTGACGGTCGGCCCGGCGGCGTACGCCGTACGCCTCCTCCGCACCCGAGCGGTGAGCCAGCCACCTTTTCCGCGCGCGGAACGTGGCTCACGCACCGCCCATCCGCGCGGCGCGCGGTGACCCGCCCGCCAGCGGTGAGCCAGCCACCTTCTCCGCGTTGGGACCGTGGCTCACGCACCGCCCATCCGCGCGGCGCGCGGTGACCCGCCCGCCAGCGGTGAGCCAGCCACCTTTTCCACGTTGGGAACGTGGCTCACGCACCGCTGCCCCCGGCGCGCGGTGACTCGCCCGCCAGCGGTGAGCCAGCCACCTTCTCCGCGTTGGGAACGTGGCTCACGCACCGCCCCGTCCCCAGCGCCGCGGGGACTCCCCGCAGGTACGCCGTACGTCCTGGCTCGCGGTCACCCCGGCCGCCGCCGACCATGACGTACGCCCGTCGGCGCCCGTCGGCGCCCGCGAGCGGTGAGCCACCCACCTTCTGCACGCGCGGAACGTGGCTCAGCCACCGCTGCCCCCGGCGTACGCCTCGTCCTCGCCCGAGCGGTGCGTGACGCGGGCCGCTAGAGCTTCTCGACCGGCGCGTAGCGCAGCAGCAGGCGCTTGACGCCCTCGGAGCCGAAGTCGATCGAGGCGACCGACTTCTCCGCGACCCCCTCGACCGCGACCACGGTGCCCATCCCGAACGAGTCGTGGACGACCCGGTCGCCGGGGGCCAGGCTCGGGATCTCCCGGGCCGGCTTGGCCTTGGCGGCCGCGTCGGCGCGCATCGCGGCCGACGTGAAGTTGCGGCGGCCGGCGTCGGTCGGGCTGCCCATCCGGACCGAGCCGCCGGTGTGGTCGGCGCGGCCCCAGCGGGTCTGCTCGGCGGCGGTGCGGCGCCAGTCGACGAGGTCGACGGGCAGCTCGTCGAGGAACCGGCTGGCCGGGTTGTGGGCCGGGGCGCCCCACGCGGAGCGGACCATCGCCCGCGAGACGTAGAGCCGCTGCTGCGCGCGGGTGAGCCCGACGTAGGCCAGGCGACGCTCCTCCTCCAGCTCGGGCTGGTCGCCCAGCGAGCGCTGGTGGGGGAAGATCCCGTCCTCGAGACCGGTCAGGAACACGACCGGGAACTCCAGGCCCTTCGCGGTGTGGAGGGTCATCAGCGTGACCACGCCCGAGTCGTCGCCGTCCGGGGCGTCGGGGATCTGGTCGGCGTCGGCGACCAGCGCCACCCGCTCGAGGAAGTCGCCCAGGCCCACCGCGACCGTGCCGGCCTCGATGTCCGCGGGGTCGGCGCTCGGGCCGGGCTGCGGGTCCTCGGCGAACTCGCGCGCGACGGCGACGAGCTCGGCGAGGTTCTCGACGCGGGTGCCGTCCTGCGGGTCGTCGCTGGCCTCGAGCTCGGTGAGGTAGCCCGACCGCTCGAGGACCGACTCGAGGATCACGTCGGGCCGCTCGTCGGCCGCGACCATCGACTGCAGCTCCTGGACCATCGCGACGAACGCCTCGATGTTGCGCAGCGAGCGGGTCGCGAGACCCGGCGCCTCGGCGGCGCGGGTCAGCGCCTCCCAGAAGGTGGTCCGGTCGCGGTCGGCCAGCGCGGCGATGCAGGCCTCGGCCCGGTCGCCGATGCCGCGCTTGGGGGTGTTGAGCACCCGGCGCAGCGAGATCTCGTCGGCGGTGTTGACCAGCATCCGCAGGTACGCCAGGGCGTCGCGGACCTCCTTGCGCTCGTAGAAGCGGACCCCGCCGACGACCTTGTAGGGCTGGCCGGTGCGGATGAACACCTCCTCGAAGACGCGCGACTGGGCGTTGGTGCGGTAGAAGACCGCGACGTCGGCGGGGCGTACGCCGTGGTCGTCGACGAGGGTGTCGATCTCCTGGCTCACGAACCTGGCCTCGTCGTGCTCGTCGTCGGAGACGTAGCCGACGATCCGCTCGCCGTCGCCCGCCTCGCTCCACAGCCGCTTGGGCTTGCGGCTGCGGTTGTTGCCGATGACGGAGTTGGCCGCGGTGAGGATGGTCTGGGTGGACCGGTAGTTCTGCTCGAGCAGGATCGTCGTGGCGTCGGGGAAGTCCTGCTCGAAGTCGAGGATGTTGCGGATGTCGGCGCCGCGGAAGGCGTAGATCGACTGGTCGGCGTCGCCGACGACCATCAGCTCGCTGGGCTCGACGCGCTCCCCCGCGACCTCGGTCTCCGGCTCCTCCATCGAGACGCCGCACAGCTGCTGGATCAGGCTGTACTGGGCGTGGTTGGTGTCCTGGTACTCGTCGACGAGGACGTGGCGGAACCGGCGGCGGTAGTTCTCGCGGACGTCGGGGAACGCCTGCAGCAGGTGGACCGTGGTCATGATCAGGTCGTCGAAGTCGAGCGCGTTGGCCTCGCGCAGGCGCCGCTGGTAGGCGGTGAACGCCTTGGCGTAGGCCTCCTCGAAGGAGTTGCGCGCCTCCTTGGCGGCGTCCTCGGCGTCGCGCAGCTCGTTCTTCTGGTCCGAGACCCAGTTGAGGACCGCGTTGGGCTGGTAGCGCTTGGGGTCGAGCTCGAGGTCGCGCAGCACCAGCGTCATCAGCCGCTTGGAGTCGGCGGCGTCGTAGATCGAGAAGTTCGACTTGAAGCCGAGCCGGTCGATCTCCTTGCGCAGGATGCGCACGCACGCGGAGTGGAAGGTGGAGACCCACATGATGCGGGCGCGCTTGCCGACGAGCTCCTCGACGCGCTCCTTCATCTCGGCCGCGGCCTTGTTGGTGAAGGTGATCGCCAGGATCGACCCGGGATGGGCCTTGCGCTCCTGGATGAGCCAGGCGATGCGGCGGGTGAGCACGCGGGTCTTGCCCGAGCCGGCTCCGGCCACGACGAGCAGCGGCGCGCCGGCATGGGTCACGGCGGCCCGCTGCGGGTCGTTGAGACCGTCGAGGAGGGGGTGGTCGCGGTGCTCGAAGAGGGCCTGGTCGGCCGGTGCGTCAGTGGGGCTCATGTCGCGTCCAGCCTATGCGCCGGGGACGACATCCGCCGCCTCGCGACCGCCGCCTGTGCAGGGGACCCGGGACGGGCCGGGTCAGGCGTGCGCGGGCGACCAGAACACGGCGATCGCGATGTTCGCCACGGTGAGCGCGAGGAGGCCGTAGTAGAGGCCCTGCGGGATGCTCGGCTTGCGGAGGTTGGCCATCACCAGGACCAGGATGACCAGGCCGATCGCGAACTTCACGCCGATCTTGGCGTGGTCGGGGCTGCCGAGGCCCTCGAGCACTCCGACGAGCAGCAGACCGGCCAGGAACGCGGTGCCCGCACCGTCGCGCATGAGGGAGTTGACGACCTTCGGCTCACTGCGCAGCTGCACCAGCAGGCCGCCGAGCAGGGCGGCGAAACCGAGGATGTGGACGAAGAGCAGCACCAGCCGCAGGGTCTCCATGGCGGACACCCTAGCGACCGGCGCGAGGCTCCCCGTCAGCGCTTCTTCTGCTTCGGCGCCGGCCGGACGACCAGCACCGGGCACGGCGCGTAGTGCTGCACGCGCTGGGCGGTGCTGCCGACCAGGACGCTGTCGCTCAGCCCGCGACCGCCCGCGGCCACCACCACCAGGCCGGCGTCGTACTGCTTGGCGGCCTTGATGATCTCGTTGGCCGCCGAGCCGCTGCGGATCCGCTTGTGGACCTTGGGGCCCCACCCGTCGAAGACCGCCGCGATCGCGTCGACGGCGCCCTGGGCGGCGTCGCGGAACGAGCCGTCCAGCTTGTTCTCCGACAGGTCGTCGGCGAACGCGACCGAGGCCAGCGGACGGATCACCGCGACCACCGAGACGTCGGTGATCTTGGCGGGGTCGGCGAACGACTTGAGCTGCTTGGCGGCTGCGAGCGACTGGCGCGAGCCGTCGGTGGCGACGACGACGTGCATGTCAGGCTCCCTTCACGGTCTCGTCGAGGTCGGGGGTGCGGGTCCCGGTGCCCTTGCTGCCGAAGAGCTTCTCGGCGACGAACAGGATCCCGCCGACGGCCAGCAGCCCGGCGCACCACCAGAGCGAGTGCGGGTCGTCGTAGACGGCGTAGTAGAGGATCGCGAGGTTGCCGAGCAGGCCCAGCACCAGCAGCGGGGTGTTGGCCCGGAAGGCGCGGTCGTCCTCGTCGTGCCCGCGCAGCTTGAGGCACGCCACGATGACCAGCGCGTAGATCGCGAGCAGGAAGACCACCGTCACGGTCGCGAGCCGGTTGACCAGGTCGAGCCCTCCCCCGGCCGCCGACACCGCGTAGCCGGTGACCAGCAGCGCCGCCACCACGAGGCCGCTGAAGAGCAGGCCGACCCACGGGCTGCGACGCACGGGGTGGATCCGGGCGAAGACGCCGGGGACGACGTCCTCGCGGGCCATGCCGTAGAGGATGCGCGGCTGCGTCACGAGCGTGACCAGCGTCGTGTTGGTGATCGCGACGAGCGCGATGATGGTGAAGAGCTTGGTCATGAAGTCGGTCGAGATCGGGAGGATGCCGGACTCGACCACCTGCAGCAGCGCGGGACCCAGGTCCTCGTCGGCGAGCTGGTCGGTCGGGACGGCGAGGGCGGCCGCCATCGAGACCAGGACGTAGACGATGCCGGCCACGACCATGCCGCCGACCATGGAGCGCGGGAAGGCCTTGTAGGGGTCGATCGTCTCCTCGGCGACGTTGGCGGTGTTCTCGAAGCCGGTCATCGCGAAGAACGACAGCGCGACGCCCGCGAGGACCGCCAGCGCCGGGTTGCCGGAGACGCTGATGTCACCGAGCGTGGAGAAGTCCGCCTGGCCCTCGGCGACGTGCCAGATGCCGATCACCATGATGATGACCAGGCCGCTGACCTCCACGAAGGTCATCAGCATGTTCATCACCACGGACTCGGTGATGCCGATGTAGTTGACCACCACGAGCAGCGCGACGAAGACCAGCGAGACCAGCAGGGCCGGCGGTGCGGACCAGAGCTCGGTGAAGTACGACGCGAAGCCGGTGGCGAGCGAGCCGGTCGCCGCGAAGCTCGCGGCGAGGAACGACACGGTCACCAAGAAGGTCAGGGCCTTGTTGCCGAACGCCTTCTGCACGTAGAGCGAGGAGCCCGCGGCACGGGGGTACTTCGTGACCAGCTCCGCGTAGGCCGCGCCGGTGATCGCAGCCACGGTGACGCCGGCGGCGAAGGCGATCCAGAAGGCACCTCCGACGGCCGCGGCGACCAGGCCGATGAGGACGTAGATGCCGGATCCCAGCACGTCGCCGAGGGTGTAGAAGAACAGCTGGCCCCCGGTGATGGACCGCTTGAGCTCGCTGTCGTCGTCGTCCAGGTCGGGCTTCGTCACCGTGTCTGCCATCCGTCGACCCCACCGGTTCGGGGCGGGCTTGTCAAACCTCGCTCACCCCGTCGGGGGTCGGTGGCGCTCAGAGCAGGCGGCGGTCGGAGGCCCACTTGGTGAGCTCGTGGCGGCTGGAGAGCTGCAGCTTGCGCAGCACCGACGACATGTGGGTCTCGACGGTCTTCACCGAGATGAAGAGCTCCTTCGCGACCTCCTTGTAGGCGTAGCCGCGGGCGATCAGCCGCATCACCTCGCGCTCGCGCTCGGTCAGCCGGTCGAGGTCCTCGTCGACGGCCGCGACGTCGATCGAGCCGGCGAAGGCGTCGAGCACGAAGCCGGCCAGCCGCGGCGAGAACACCGCGTCGCCGCCCGCGACGCGGGTGATCGCGTCGACCAGCTCGGGCCCGGTGATGGTCTTGGTGACATAGCCACGGGCACCGCCGCGGATGGTGCCGATGACGTCCTCGGCCGCGTCGGACACCGAGAGCGCGAGGTAGAGGGTGTCGTGCGACGGCTGGCGGCGCATCACCTCGACCCCTCCCCCGCCGGGCAGGTGCACGTCGAGCAGCACGACCTGCGGGCGCAGCCGGTGGACCACGTCGACCGCGGCGTCCGCGTCGGCGGCCTCGCCCACCACCTCGACCACGCCCGCCCCGCTCGCGGCGAGCTCGGCGCGCACGCCGGCCCGGAACATCGCGTGGTCGTCGACCAGCACGACGCGCACGGGTCCGGCAGGGCCGGTCGGGCCGGGGGTGGTCTCGGTCATCGGGTCTCCTGGTCGGTCGGGTGGGCGGAGCGGGGCATGTGCAGGCGGACCTCGGTGCCCTCGCCGGGGGCCGAGCGTACGTCCGCCCGCCCGCCGTGGCGCACCATCCGGTCGACGATGCTGCTGCGCACGCCCTGGCGGTCGGGGGCGACCGCGTCGGCGTCGAAGCCCGCGCCGCGGTCGCGGACGAACACGTCGACGGCGGTCGGGGTGGTCTCGGCGAAGACGTCGGCGCGCCGGGTGCCGGCGTGCTTGGCGACGTTGACGACCGCCTCGCGGGCCGCGAGCACGACCGGTCGCAACGCCTCGTCGAGGTCGCAGTCGCCGACGGTCACCACGTCGACCACGACGGGGTGCTGGGACTCCACGTCGGCCGCCATCTCCTTGAGCGCGCCGGCCAGGGTGGTGGCGTCGGCGGTGTCGGCCTCGAAGAGCCACTGGCGCAGGTCGCGCTCCTGCGAGCGGGCGAGCCGGGCCACGGTCGTCGCGTCGTGGGAGTTCTTCTGGATCAGGGCGAGCGTCTGCAGCACCGAGTCGTGCAGGTGGGCGGCCATGTCGGCGCGCTCCTGGGTGCGGACCCGCTCGGCGCGCTCGGCGCCGAGGTCGTCGACCAGGCGCACCACCCACGGCCCCACGACCAGCGCGAGGCCGAGCAGGCCGAGCAGGCCAGCGACCAGCACCGGCACGGCGAACCGGGCCTGCCCGGCGACGACGGCGAACACGATGAGCGCGGTCAGCACCAGGCCGAGGCCGGCGGCGATCCGGGTGTACGCCGCCCAGCCGCCGTTGCCGAAGACGGCGCGGAACGGGTCGATGCGGCCCGAGGAGTCGACCCAGCGCTCGCGCTGCGCCTCGTCGGCCTGGCGCCACAGCAGCGCGATGCCCGCGACGCCGAGCACCACCGGCCAGAACAGGACCCCCTGGCCGAAGATCCCCTCGAAGCCCAGCACCACGCCGAAGAACAGCGCGCCGAGCGCGACCGCCGGGCCGGCGTCGCGCAGCCGGGAGCGTCGGCCGGGGCGCTTGCCGGTGCGGGTCGCGCTCTCCAGCCCGGGCGCGCTCACCTCGAACGCCTGGCCCGAGGGCAGGAACATCCACAGGCCGGCGTAGAGCAGCAGCCCGAACCCGCCGAGGAGCGCGGTCGCGACGAAGAACGTGCGCACCCAGAGCACCGGGACGGCGAGGTGGACGGCCAGCCCCGCCGCGACCCCGCCCGCGATCGGGGAGGTGGTGTCGCGGTGGGCGCGGCGCGTCCCGCCGGGACGCTGTCCGGCTGCGCTCGTGGTGGTCTGGCTCATCGTGGCTCCATCGTGGCAGGCGCGAGGGGGCCGGACCATGAGGACTGACCCCGAGGCGCCCCTGAGCCGCCCCCGGGTCGGCGCGGGGCGGATCAGGGCTGTCCCCGATGGTGGGCGTTCGCGGGAGCGGCGAGAGTGGGTGACATGGACGAGACCACCGGCACCACCTCCACCGGCACCGGCACCGAGCCGCCGCCGGGCTCCGGCCCCCGGGTCACCCGCGACGACGTGCTGGACCTCGGGCGGCTGCGGCGCAGCGTGACCGACCGCCACGTCGCGGGCGTCGCCGGCGGCCTGGCCCGCCACCTCGACATCGACCCGATCATCGTGCGGGTCGTGCTGGTGGTGGCCGTCTTCTTCGGCGGCGCCGGCCTGCTCGCCTACGTCGGCGCGTGGATCCTCGTGCCCGAGGAGGGCACGTCCGACGAGCCGCTCGGCCTCGACCGGCGCAACCGGTCGATCGCGCTGGCCGCCGTGGGCGTGTTCGCCCTGCTGTGCGCGGTCGGCGAGTGGGCCGGTGCGTTCTGGTTCCCGTGGCCGCTGGCGGTGGTCGCCGCGCTGGTCGTGTGGTTCCTGCACCGCAAGCGCTCCGGCGAGCCGACGCGCGGCTACGGGGCCGCGGAGCCGCCGGCCCCGCCCTTCGCCACCGGCGAGGCACCCACCTACGACCCCACCTACGACCCCACCGACGCCTCCACCGACCCCGCCGCCGCGTGGACGCCGGCCGCCGGGCCGGTGGCCTACCAGGGCTGGGACGCGTCCTACGCCCGCCCGGCCCGGGCACCTCGGACCCCGCGCAACCCGCGCCGGCGCGGGCCGATCCTGTTCTTCTTCACGCTCGCGCTCATCGCGCTGGCCGAGGGCGTGCTCGGCGTCGTCGACCTGGCCGGGGTCGACGTCGTCGACAGCGCGTACCCGGCGCTCGCCCTCGCCCTGACGACCGTGATGCTCCTGGTCGGCTCCTTCTGGGGCCGCGCCGGCGGGCTGGTCCTGCTGGGCCTGGTCGCGGCGCTCGCGACGGCGGCCGCCTCGGTCGGCGAGGACGTGCGCGACACCCGCGTCGAGCACGCGCCGACGTCGGCGGCGGACGTCCGCGACAGCTATGACTTCGCCGGCGGCACCTTCACCCTCGACCTCTCGCAGGTGCGCGACGTCGACGGGCTCGACGGGCACGACATCGACATCACCGGGGTCGGCGGCCGGGTCGAGGTCGTCGTCCCCGATGGCATGGACGTGGACGTCGCCACCGGGGTCGTCGGCGGCTACAGCCGGGTCTTCGGCACCAGCAGCGACGGCTTCGACATCACCCAGGACGGCACGGTCGACGGCGGCGTCGGCGCCCCGGACCTGTCCATCACCATCGACCTGGTCGGCGGCGAGATCGTCGTCCGCGAAGCAGCCTGAGGAGCACGACGATGACCGAGCACGACGACCGCGACACCTACTCCACCTACGACACCTACGGCACCGACGTGTACGGCTACGACGAGCCGATGGTCGGCCCCCTCGACGCACCGGACCGGCCCTCGGGCTTCCACCCGGTCAACGTCGGCCAGCTCGTGATGGGCGTGGCCTTCGCCGGCCTGCTCGTCGTCTGGGCGCTGTTCCAGACAGACGTGGTCGACGGCAGCCAGCTGCGCTGGATGATGCCGGTCCCGTGGATCGCCGCGGGCGCGGCCGGTCTCGCCGCGACGGTGTGGCCGTCGCGGTCGCGCTCAGCCGAGTGAGCCCGCGGGCAGCGCGAACCAGCGCAGGGCGTCGAAGTCCTCACCGAGGTGCGCCGGGTCCGACCAGTCCGGCGGCGTCGCGGCGGCCATGATCGCCCGCCCCTCGTCGAGGTGCTCGCGGAGCACCTCGACGGGGGCCGTCGTCGTGTGGCTCGGCCAGGTCATCGTGCCGTCGGGGGCGTAGGAGACGTCGGTGAGGCGCAGCGGCGGCTCGACGGGTCCGGTGCGGTGGTGCCAGAGCCCCGTGAGCGGGTCGAAGCGGTAGTCGCCGAGCAGCCGCCAGCCGTCGCGGGCGACGAGGCGGACGGCCTCGACGACGTAGGAGAAGACCTCCTCGTCGACGAAGTAGTTGAAGTTCACCCGCACCCACCCGGGCTTGATGCCCTCGCACCCGGTGGCGATCTGGGCCTCGAACGCGTGGCTGCGGTCGAGGTCGATGTCGAGCAGCCGGTGGCCGTAGGGGCCGGCGCAGGAGCAGCCGCCCCGGGTCTGGATGCCGAAGAGGTCGTTGAGCAGGGCCACGACGAAGTTGTGGTGGAGATAGCTGCCGTCGGGCGCCTTCACCACGAAGGAGACGATCGAGAGCCGCTGGGAGTCGAGGTTGCCGAGGATCTGCAGCGTCGGCTCGGCCTGCCACGCCTCGACCGCGCGGCGCAGCAGCGTCTCCTCGTGGGCCTGGATCGTCTCGACGCCGACGGCCTGCTTGAGCTGGAACACCAGCCCGGCGCGGATCGACTCCACGATCGCCGGGGTGCCGCCCTCCTCGCGGTGGGCGGGGTCGTCGAGGTAGCGGTGCTCGGTGGGGTTGACGTACATGACCGTCCCGCCGCCGGGCACCACCGGCACCCGGTTGGTCATCAGCTCGCGCCGCACCACCAGCACGCCGGGCGTGCCGGGGCCGCCGATGAACTTGTGCGGGCTGATGAAGATCGCGTCCTTGTGGGAGCCCCCGGGGCCGTACATCTCGATGTCGACGTAGGGGGCGCAGGCGGCGAAGTCCCAGAAGCTGAGCGCGCCGTGCTCGTGCAGCAGGTCGGCGACGCCCTCGGTGTCGGTGACGATGCCGGTGACGTTGGACGCCGCCGAGAACGAGCCGATCTTCAGCGGCCGGTCGGCGTGCCGCTCGAGCTCCTCGCGCAGGTGGTCGAGGGAGACCCGGCCGTCGGCGTCCTCGTGGATGGTGACGACGTCGGCGATCGTCTCGCGCCAGCTGACCTCGTTGGAGTGGTGCTCGAAGGGGCCGATGAACACGACCGGGCGCTGGTCGGCGGGGATCGCGTCGGAGAGGTGGTACTGGTCGTCGAGGCCGGCCGGGACCCGCAGCCCGAGGATGCCGATCAGCTTGTCGATCGCGGCCGTGCTGCCGGCGCCGCAGAACACCACGACCGTCTCGTCGTCGCCGCCGACGGCGTCGCGGATGATGCGGCGCGCGTCCTCGCGCAGCCGCGTCGTCTGCAGGCCGGTGCCGCTGGCCTCGGTGTGGGTGTTGGCGTAGGCCGGCAGCACCTCGTGGCGGATGAAGTCCTCGACGAAGGTGAGGCTGCGCCCGGACGCGGTGTAGTCGGCGTAGGTCACCCGGCGCGGCCCGTAGGGACCCTCCATGACCTGGTCGTCACCGATCACGGACGCGCGGATGCGCTGCAGGAGGGCCTTCGATGCGTCGGTGCACACGTGCGTCACGCAGGTGAGCGTACGCCGGTGGCAGGCCCTCCCTGTCACCCCAGCGCCACGACCTCGCGCCGGGCCGAGAGCGCCTGCTCGGGGTGGTCGGTGATCACGCCGTCGACGCCCGCGTCGAGCAGCGCCCGGACCGCGGCGGTGAGGTCGCCGAGGCCGTCCGGGGCGTCGCCGCGGCGCAGGTGGCGCGGCAGGAAGCGGTTCTCCCCGCGCAGGGTCCAGACGTGGACGGTGAGCCCGCGGCAGTGGGCGTCGCGCACGAGCGGGGAGGGTGCGCCGGTGGCGTCGGTCGGGTCGCGCGGGAGCACCATCGAGGTGTGCGGTCCGATGCCGTCGGCGTACTCGTCGATCCGGTCGAGGGCCTCCGGCGTGACCGGGTCACCGGGCTCGAGCAGCTGCACCAGCGGGAGCCGGGTCCGTCCCGCGAGCCGGCGCAGGATGCCGGCCTCGAAGGACATCAGCGTCACCCGCGCCCACGGGTGGTCGAGGCCGTGGCGGGCGAGCTCGCGCAGCAGCGGCTCGTCGAGCGGCAGGCCCGCCCGGTCGTGGTGGTCGGCGTGCTTGAGCTCGAGCAGCACCCCGACCGGACGGCCGCGCCGCAGCGACTCGGCCGCCACCATGGCGAGCACCTCGGTCAGCGTCGGCACGCCCTCCGCGCCGTCGTAGGCCGTGTTGGCCGGACGGGTGCGGGGCATCCGCTCCCGGGCCGCCAGGGTCTTCAGCTCGGCGAGCGTCAGGTCCTGGGCGAACCAGCCCCGCTGGGCCACCCCGTCGACGGTGCGGGTGCGGCGCAGGTGGGCGAGCCCCGCACGCGACGCCACGTCGGTCGTCGTGCTGAGCTCGAGGTCGTGCCGGGCGACGAGCACCCCGTCCCGGGTGGAGACGAGGTCGAGCTCGATGTCGTCGACGCCCATCCGGATCGCGGTCCGGTAGGCGTCGAGGGTGTGCTCGGGACGGTGCCCGCTGGCGCCGCGGTGCGCGACCACGGCAGGCGTGAGGACCAACGACGGGGCCATCTGGAGCGCCTCGCGGGTCACCGTCATGGCAGCAGCCTGACCGGCCGACGGGACCGGACGGTGACGCCTGGGTGAATGCCGCATGATGGCCGCGTGACGCTCCCGAGCCTGCCCACCCTGGAGTCCCTGCCCGCGACCGGGCACCCCGACCTGGTCGCCCCGCCGGTCGCGGCGGCGCTCGCGTCCTGGCCGGGCGCCGCGGAGGTCGCGGTCGTGGCGATCGACCCCGACCTCGCGGACACCGCGGCGATGAGCGAGGCGTACGACGTCCCGATGAGCGCCGGCGGCAACTGCGTCGTCGTCTCCGGCACGCGCGGCGGCGACGAGCGGGTCGCGGCCTGCGTGGTCCGCGCCGACACCCGGGCCGACGTCAACACGCTCGTGCGCAGGCTCCTCGACGTGCGGAAGTGCTCCTTCCTGCCGATGGACCGCGCGGTGGCCGACTCGGGCATGGAGCACGGCGGCATCACCCCGCTCGGGCTGCCGTCCGGTTGGCGGGTGCTGGTCCACGACGCGCTCCTCGACGAGCCGCTCGTCGTCCTCGGGAGCGGGGTGCGCCGCTCGAAGCTGCTGGTCCCCGGCCGGCTGCTCGCCGACCTGCCCGGCGCCGAGGTCGTGGCCGGGCTCGGGCGCTGACGGTGCCGACCGGGGATGGGACGGCCCGGCGGGGGTACGGGCCGGACGCCATGACCGGTCCCCGCCTGATCCCCGTCCGCACGCCGTCGCGTCCCGAGGGCGTGGTCCTGGTGCTGCACGGTGGTGCCGCCCGGGGCGACGACGCGACGGTCAGCCCGACGCAGCTGTCGGTGCTGCGGATGGTGCCGGTGGCCCGGCGGGTCGCCCGGGCCGGTGGCCGGCGCCTGGCGGTGCACCGGCTGCTCAACTCCCACCGCGGCTGGGACTCCCGGACGACCCCGGTGATGGACGTGGCGTGGGCGCTGGAGCGGGTCCTCGAGCTGCACGGCGACCTACCGGTGGCCCTCGTCGGGCACTCGCTGGGAGGGCGGGCGGCGCTGCTCGCCGCCGGCGACCCGGCCGTGCGCTCCGTGGTCGCGCTCAACCCCTGGCTGCGTCCTGACGACCGGCTGCGGACCGAGGCCAGGGTGCTGGTCGTGCACGGGACCGACGACCGGATCGCGCGTCCCGCGGCGTCGCTCGACCTCGTCGCCCGTGCCCGGCCGTCGGTGGACGTGAGCCGGGTCGAGGTCGTCGGCGGGCGGCACGCGATGCTGCGCCGGGGCCGTACGTTCGAGTCGCTCGCCGCCGACTTCGTCACCGCGACCCTGCTCGGGTCGAGCCCCCGCTCGGATGCGGTGGCGGCGGTGCTCGCAGGCGAGCGGTCCGTCCAGGTCTGAGGGAGCGCGTCCCTCTGGCCCGAGGCCTGCCGTCGAAAACCGGTCGAGGAGCGGGTCGGCCCCCACCTAGGATCACTCGGTGCGCAGCCTCCCCGTCCCCGATCCAGGAGTGGCGGACCACCGCACCCCCGGTCGCTTCCTGTGGTGGCTGGCCCGCGGCCAGTGGCAGACGCTGCTCGGCGGGATGTTCTTCGGCATCGTGTGGATGTCGTGCCAGGCGGTGATGCCGGCGGTGCTGGGTCGGGCGATCGACCGCGGCGTGGCCGCCCGCGACGAGCAGCAGCTGGTCGTCTGGGCCGGCGTCATGCTCGGCATCGGCCTGCTGCAGGCCGTCACCGGCATCATGCGCCACCGCTTCGCGGTCACCAACTGGCTCACCGCGTCCTACCGCGTCGTCCAGCTGACCACGCGCCAGTCGGTGCGGCTCGGCGGCTCGCTGCCGCGCAAGGTCAGCACCGGCGAGGTGATCGCGATCGGCACCACCGACCTCGACCACATCGGCAACGTGATGGACGTGACCGCCCGGTTCTCCGGCGCGATCGTGTCGTTCCTCCTGGTCTCGACGATCCTGCTCACCACCTCGGTCCAGCTCGGCCTGGTGGTGCTGATCGGCGTGCCGCTGCTGCTCCTGCTGATGGGACCGCTGCTCAAGCCGCTGCAGGCCCGCAGCGCCACCGAGCGCCAGATGCGTTCCGACCTGTCCAACACCGGCACCGACATCGTCGGCGGCCTCCGGGTGCTGCGCGGCATCGGCGGCGAGGGCGTCTTCCTCGGCCGCTACCGGCGTGAGTCGCAGGCGACCCGGACCGCCGCCGTCGAGGTCGCCCGCCTGCAGTCGGTGCTCGACGCGCTGCAGGTCTTCCTGCCCGGGATCTTCGTGGTGCTGGTCGTCTGGCTCGGCGCCCGCTCGGCGGTGGCCGGCGAGATCAGCGCCGGCGAGCTGGTCGCCTTCTACGGCTACTCCGCCTTCCTCATGCTCCCGCTGCGCACCGCCACCGAGTTCGCCAACAAGCTGATCCGCGGACGGGTCGCGGCCTCGCGGGTCTGCCGCGTGCTGGCGCTCGACCCCGACGTCGTCGAGCCGGCCTCCCCCGCGCCCACCCCGGCCCCGCTCGCCGAGCTCCGCGACGCGCGCTCCGGCCTGCGCGTACGCCCCGGCACCCTCACCGCGATCGTCTCGGAGCGCCCCGACGACTCCGCGCACCTCGCCGACCGGCTGGGGCTGTGCGCGGCCGAGCAGGACGACGAGGTGTCGCTCGGCGGGACCCCGCTGACGTCCCTGCCGCACGCGGTGGTGCGCGAGCGGGTCATGGTGTCCGACACCGGTGCCACGCTCTTCGCCGGGCGCCTCGGCGACCGGCTCGACGAGCACGGTCGCGGCGGCGTGGAGGCCGCGATCGCCACCGCCTCGGCCGAGGACGTGCTCGAGGCGCTGCCCGACGGACTCGACACGGTCGTCACCGAGAAGGGCCGCTCCTTCTCCGGCGGCCAGCGCCAGCGGCTGGTGCTGGCCCGCGCCCTCACCGCCGACCCCGAGGTCCTGGTCCTCGTCGAGCCGACCAGCGCCGTCGACGCCCACACCGAGGCCCGGATCGCCTCGCGGCTGCGCGCCCACCGCGCCGGTCGTACGACGGTCGTCACGACCGTCAGCCCGCTGCTGCTCGACGCGGTCGACGAGGTCGCCTTCCTCGTCGACGACCAGGTCGTCGCGACCGGCACCCACGCCGACCTGCTGGCGTCCCACCCGGACTACCGCGCCGTCGTGGTGCGCGACGTGGAGGTCAGCGCATGAGCGTGACGACGAGGCTGCCGATCGCGGACGGTCGTGCGGTGCGCCGCTACGTCGGCCAGGTCGCCCACCGCCACCCGTTCCTGCTGTGGAGCGCGCTCGGGCTCCACGTGCTCGCAGCGCTGACCGCGCTCGCCGCTCCCCGGCTGCTCGGCGACCTGGTGCAGGCCGTCGAGGAGGGCACCACCCGCGCCCACGTCGACCGGATCGTGGTGCTGCTGGCGGTCTTCCTGGTCGCGCAGTCGGTGCTGACCCGCTACGCCCGCTACCGCTCGCAGGTGATGGGCGAGCTGGTCCTGGCCGAGCTCCGCGAGGACTTCGTGGCCAACACGCTGGCGCTGCCCGTCGGCACCGTCGAGGCGGCCGGCTCCGGCGACCTGCTGACCCGCACCGGCTCCGACATCGACCGGCTCGGGTGGTCGGTGCGCTGGGCGCTGCCGGAGTGGACCATCGCCGTGGTCACCGCGGTGCTCACCTTCGCCGCGGCGCTGTCGGTGGGCTGGTGGGTGTTCCTGCCCTGCCTGCTGGCGATGCCGCCGCTGGTGGTCGGCCTGCGGTGGTACCTCGCGCGCGCCAAGGACGGCTACCTCGCCGAGACCGCGTCGTACTCCCAGATCACCACGACGCTCTCGGAGACCGTCGAGGGCTCGCGCACCGTCGAGGCGCTCGGGCTGGGAGCCAAGCGGGTCCAGCAGGGCGACGACGACTGCCGCGCGTCCTTCGCGGCCGAGCGCTACACGCTCCACCTGCGCACCCGGTTCTTCCCGAGCATGGAGCTGAGCTACCTGCTGCCGGTCGTCGGGACGCTGCTCTTCGGCGGCTGGCTCTACGCCCGCGGCGAGGTGACCCTCGGCGAGGTCACCACCGCGACGCTCTACGTCCAGATGCTCATCGACCCGGTCGACCGGCTGGTCTCGATCCTCGACGAGCTCCAGCTCGGCGCGGCTGCGCTGTCCCGGCTGCTCGGCGTCGCGCAGGTGCCCGACGACCGCTCCGTGTCCGGCCGCGAACCGGCCTCGGAGAAGCTCGACGCCGAGGACGTGCGCTTCGCCTACGTCGAGGGCCGCGACGTGCTGCACGGCGTCGACCTCGACGTCGGGGTCGGCGAGCGGATCGCGATGGTCGGCCCGTCCGGCGCCGGGAAGTCCACCCTGGGCCGGCTGCTGGCCGGCATCCACCCGCCGCGCACCGGCAGCGTCACGGTCGGCGACGTCGGGCTGGTCGAGCTGCCGCTCGACGACCTGCGCGGCCACGTCGCGCTGGTGACCCAGGAGCACCACGTCTTCGTCGGCACGCTGCGCGAGAACCTGGTGCTCGCCCGCCCCGAGGCCGACGACGCTCAGGTGCTGGACGCGCTCGACGCCGTGGACGCCCGCGACTGGGCGCTGGCGCTGCCCGAGGGGCTGGACACGCTCGTCGGCTCCGGCGGTCGCAGCCTGAGCGCGGCGCAGGCCCAGCAGGTCGCGCTGGCCCGGCTGGTGCTGGCCGACCCGCACACGCTGGTCCTCGACGAGGCCACGTCGCTCATCGACCCCCGCGCCGCCCGTCACCTCGAGCGCTCGCTCGCGCGGGTGCTGGAGGGACGTACGGTCATCGCGATCGCCCACCGGCTCTTCTCCGCCCACGACGCCGACCGGGTCGCGGTGGTGGAGGACGGCGTCATCGCCGAGCTCGGCTCGCACGACGAGCTCGTCGAGGCGGGCGGGTCGTACGCCTCGCTCTGGGAGTCGTGGCACGGGAAGGGCTGATCACGGTTCGGTGTCGGACCAGCACACCGCCGCCGCGACGCGGCATGCTCGGCGCATGAGGGGACGGGGGACGCTCGTGGTCGGCGCGCTCGCGCTGCTGGCGCTGGTGCTGCCCGTGGTCGCGCTGGTCTCGGCGCTCGGCGCGGACCCGCCGGCGCCGCCGCGCTCGGACGTCGACCGCGCCTACGCGATCAGCGGCGAGCTGACCTGCGACACCGACGTGACCCAGCTGCCGGTGGTCCCGCTCGACGCCGAGCCGCTGGCGATGCTGGTGTGCGCGCGCGACGACAGCTCGATGCCCTGGACGGCACCCACCGACCTGGTCGAGGGCGACCTGTCCCGCTTGCGCGACGTGCTCGACGGCCTCGAGGAGGCGCCGGTCGAGGACGTGGCCTGCACGATGCAGGCCGGCTGGGGCTACGACCTGGTGCTGCGGTTCTCCCGCGACCGCTACGCCCGGATCGAGGGTGACACCGCAGGCTGCGGCTTCGTGACCCTCGGGGTCGGGCGGTGGTACGGAGCGAGCGAGGTCCTGGAGACGGCTCTCGCCCTCGTCGAGGAGCAGCGTGAGGGGCAGGACGCCCCGACCGCACTGCCACCGGTGCCGGACTGCCCGGCCGACGACCCGCCGACGCCGTACTCCCTCACCGGGTCGGCCGCGGACATGGTCGTCGCGGTGTCCTGCTGGCGACCGGACGCCCGCGAGCTGCCGCCGTTCCGCGGGCCGGTGCGCGTCCCGTCCGCGGCACTCGCCGTGCTGACGGCCGACCTCGAGCGTCGGGCCGAGCCGCTCGGGGACCCGGGCAGGTACGACTGCCCGGGCGGGGACGACGCGCTCTACGCCCAGTCGCTGGTCGGTCGCACCGCCTGGGGCGACCTCGTCTCGGTCGACGGCTGGTGCCACGAGCTCGTCGCGCGGCGCCCGCTGACCGCTCCGGACCACGAGCGGCCGCTGGCCTGGTACCCCTCGCCGCGTGCCCAGCGGATCCTCGACGAGCTGCGGCGCTGAGCCGCAGGGCGAGCGGTGCGTGAGCCACAGTCCTGGTGCGGAAAAGGTGGGTGGGACACCGCTCGCCCGCGTGTCGCGCGGGGACACGCCTGCGAGCGGTGACTGACCCACCTTCGCGACGCCGAGAATGTGGGTGGGACACCGCTCAGCAGGCAGCGCGGCCCTTCCATTGTGACAGTGAAACTGTCACGATTGCGGCATGCGCCTCGCCACCCTGCTGATGTACGACGGCAACCCCCGCAAGGCCGCCGACGACGTGGTCGCGCTGGAGCGCGCAGGTCTCGACAGCGTGTGGGTCGCGGAGGCGTACGGCTTCGACTCCCCCACGCTCATGGGCTACCTCGCGGCGAAGACCGAGACCGTGCAGATCGGGTCGGGGATCCTCAACATCTACTCCCGCACGCCGGGCGCGCTGCTGCAGACGGCCGCCGGACTCGACAACGTCAGCCAGGGGCGCGCGATCCTCGGCCTCGGCGTGAGCGGCCCGCAGGTCATCGAGGGGTTCCACGGCGTGCCCTACGCGAAGCCGATGGCCCGCACCGCGGAGGTCGTCGACCTCGTCCGGCGCGGGCTGAGGCGCGAGCCGCTCACCTCCGACGGCGTCTTCCACCTGCCCCTGACCAAGGAGCACGGAGCGGTCACCGGGCTGGGCAAGCCGCTCAAGATCCTCACGAAGGTCGAGCGCGACACCATCCCGATCTGGATCGCCTCGCTCGGCCCGAAGAACGTCGAGCAGACCGCCGAGATCGCCGACGGCTGGATCCCCCACCTCTTCCACCCCGAGAAGGCCCACCTGGTCTGGGGCGACGCGCTCGCGGCCGGCAACGCCAAGCGGCTCGACGGCCTCGGCCCGCTGCAGGTGATGGCCGGCGGCATGCTCGCGATCGGTGAGGGGGCCGACACCAAGGCGCTGCTCGACTTCGCGCGGCCGATCTTCGCGCTCTACGTCGGCGGCATGGGCGCGAAGGGCAAGAACTTCTACAACGACGTCGCCCGCGCCTACGGCTACGAGGAGGAGGCGGAGAGGATCCAGGACCTCTACCTCTCGGGGAAGAAGAAGGAGGCCGAGGCGCTGGTGCCGACCGAGTGGCTCGAGGCCGCCAACCTCGTCGGGCCGGAGTCGTACGTCAAGGAGCGGATCGCCGCCTTCCGCGAGGCCGGTGTGACCGACCTCAACATCACCCCCGTCAGCGACGACCCGGCCGCCACCGTGGCCCAGGTGAAGGAATGGGTGTCCTGAGCCCGCGCCGCTCCCGGCGCCTGGCGAACCTCCACCGGATCCGGACGCTGGACCCGGAGGTCGACCACGACGAGATCCTGCGGCTGACGGCCCGCTTCGAGTTCCCCTGGGACTACTCCCAGGGCACCGGCATCGCGTTCCTGCGCGACTACGGCATCCCCTCGATCGCGCGGCTGCTCGACCACACCCGCGAGTTCGAGGACCACGGCGTCAAGCGCTACGACGACACCATCCTGATCGGCCAGGAGGCCACGCTCGACGGCATCGACTCGCCGCGCTCGCACGCCGCGCTGCGCCGGCTCAACCGGATCCACGGCCACTACGACATCGCGGCCGAGGACTTCGCGTACGTCCTCGCGACCACCATCGTCGGCCCGGTGCGCTGGATCGAGGCCTACGGCTGGCGCCGACTCGACCCCCACGAGCTGGCCGCGATCACCAAGGTCACCACCCGCTTCGGTGAGCTGATGGGGCTCAAGGACCTGCCCACGACCTACGACGGCTACCTCGCCCTGCTCCTCGACCACGAGCGACGGCACTTCACCCCCACGCCGGAGGCGACCCGGCTCGCGGAGGCCTCGATCCGGATCGCGAAGGAGACGTCGCCCGCGCCGCTGCGCCCGCTGCTGCGACGGGTGACGATCGCGGTGATGGACGAGCCGCTGCGCGAGGTCCTCGGCCTGCCGCGGCAGCCGCGCTGGTTCGTGCGCGCGGTCCGCGACGGGCTGCGGCTGCGCGGCCGGCTGCTGCGGCTCGCGCCCCCGCGCCGCACGGCGTACGTCCACCGCCCCACGACCTATCCCGGCGGCCACACCCTGGCCGACCTCGGCCCGCTGTCCATGCTCGACGACCTGAACGGAACCCCACGCCATGCCTGACCGCCCCAGCATCCTGGAGCAGGAGCACGAGGACTTCCGCGCCGTCGCGCGCGCCTTCTTCGACAAGGAGGTGACGCCCCACCACGCCGCGTGGGAGGAGGCCGGTGTCGTCGACCGCGAGGTGTGGCGTCGCGCCGGCGAGCGGGGGCTGTTGTGCTTCGACGTCGAGGAGGCCTACGGAGGCGCGGGCATCAAGGACTTCCGCTACAACATGGTGCTCAGCGAGGAGGCCGCACGGGCCGGCGCCTCCGGGCCCGGGTTCGCCGTCCACACCGACATCATCGTCCCCTACCTCTCCTCGCTCGGGACCGACGAGCAGAAGCAGCGCTGGCTGCCCGGCTGCGTGTCCGGCGACATCGTCACCGCGATCGCGATGACCGAGCCCGGCGCCGGGTCCGACCTCCAGGGCATCCGCACGACGGCGGTCGACGCGGGCGACCACTACGTCCTCAACGGGTCGAAGACCTTCATCTCCAACGGCATCCTGTCCGACCTGGTGGTCGTGGTCTGCCGGACGGACCCCGAGGCCGGCCACCAGGGCATCTCGCTGCTCGTCGTCGAGCGCGGCATGGAGGGCTTCGAGCGTGGCCGCAACCTTGCCAAGATGGGCCTGCACGCCCAGGACACCGCCGAGCTGTCGTTCACCGACGTGCGGGTGCCGAAGGAGAACCTCCTCGGCGAGGAGGGCCGCGGCTTCGTCTACCTGATGGAGAACCTGCCGCAGGAGCGCGTCTCGATCGGCTGCATCGCCGTCGCCGCGATCGAGCACGTCCTCGACCTGTGCCTGGCCTACGCCAAGGAGCGCGAGGCCTTCGGCCGGCCGATCGGGAAGTTCCAGCACAACCGCTTCGTGCTCGCCGAGATGGCCACCGAGGCCCACATCGCCCGGGTCTTCATCAACGACTGCGTGCTGCGGCTCAACGCCGGCACGGTCGACACCGCGCTCGCCTCGATGGCGAAGTGGTGGACCACCGAGCTGCAGAAGCGCGTGGTCGACGCGGGCGTCCAGCTGCACGGGGGCTACGGCTACATGGACGAGTACCCGATCTCGAAGGCCTACACCGACTCCCGCATCCAGACCATCTACGGCGGCACCACCGAGATCCAGAAGGAGATCATCGGCCGGATGCTGGGGCTGTGAGGCCCCACCCCTCGGTCCGGGTGTCATGGACAGCCTGACGGCGCGCCGCTAGGTTTCCCGCACGGCACCCGCTCCGGTTGCCCGGGAGCCGGGGGGCTGCAGTGCGGCGGATCATGGTCGTCATCGGTGTGCTCGTCGCCTCGACGCTGGTCGCCCCTCCGGCGTCGGCCGCCGAGGTCAACGTCGTCGGACGCGTGGTCGGCGAGGACGGCCGGGTCCTCGGCGGCGTGACGGTGACCCCGTTCTACGAGCTGTCCCCCGACCGGTTCGTGGAGCTCAGCTCCTACGAGACCCGCGCCGACGGCACGTTCCGGGTGCCGGACGACCTGAGCAACAGCACCGTGCGGCTGCGGTTCGTCGACGGCCGGGGCCGGGCGCTGACCGAGTTCTACGACGGTGCCGCGGACCTCGCGTCCGCCACCGACATCGAGGTGGGCGCGAGCACCGTCGACCTCGGCGACGTCGGACTGAGCACCGCCTCGCACATCACCGGCCACCTCACGGGCGAGTCCGGCGAGCCCGTGACGAGAGGGGTCGTCACGGCCTGGACCGGCAGCCCGGGCGCCTGGGACCTGGTCAGCCGGGCCGACACGGACAGCGCCGGCTTCTACGACGTCGGCGGGCTGCCGGAGGGCGCGTACCGCCTGCGGTTCCAGGACTACAGCGGCGAGCGCGCGGAGGAGGTCTACGCCGACGCCGCCAGCCTGGACGAGGGCAGGGACGTGGCGGTCGGACCGCTCGAGGTCGTCCCCGGGATCGATGCGGTGCTGGCCACCCACTCGACGCTGTACGGGCGCGTGGTGGACGCCGCCGGCGTTGGCGTCCGGGGCATCTGGGTGCGGTCGTGGACGCAGGTCGACGGGCAGTGGCAGCGCGTGGCGACCGGGCACGGGACCACCGACCGGGACGGCTGGTACGTCATCTACGGGCTGACCGAGGGCGCCTACCGCCTCGAGCTCCAGGATGACTCCGGCGCCTGGCTCCACGAGTTCTACGACGACTCCCCCGACCTCGCCGGTGCCACCACCGTCGACCTCCCGCACGCGACCGAGCTCGCGGTCGGCGACGCCACGGTCGACCACGCGGCCGGGATCAGCGGCGACGTCACCGACCCCGCCGGCGAGCAGGCCCAGGCACGCGTGAGCGCCTGGCGCGAGGTCGACGGGACGTGGACCGAGGTCGCCCACGACACCACCGACCACGCCGGCCACTACGACATCCTCGGCCTCAGCGCCGGCCGCTACGTGCTCGGCTTCGACACCGACGGTGACCTCGTCGACCAGTTCCACCCCGACGCGGTGTCGATCGGGGACGCCGTGCCGATCGACCTCGCCGACGGGCAGCACCGCGAGGTCGACGCCGAGCTCGCCGAGGCCGCGTTCACCGCCATCGGTGCCCCCGCGCTGGCGCGCTACGGAGACCCCACCACCGAGCCGAACAACGCCGGGATCGACGCGGACTGGGCGACCTGGTCGGCGTGGCCGGACAGCCGGTCGTGGCAGTGGTACCGCGACGGCGTCCCCGTCCCGGGCCAGGGCGACCGCTACGACCTCTCCCCCGACGACCTCGGCGCCTCGATCACGGTCGTGGAGACCGCCGTGTCGCGCTTCGGGACAGTCGCGACCAGCCGGTCCGCGGCGCTCGTGGTCCCCACCGCCACACCGACACCCACCCCGACGCCTACCCCGACCCCGACTCCCACCCCGACTCCCACCTCGACGCCCACTCCGACCTCGACGCCCACTCCGACCTCGACGCCCACCCCGACCTCGACGCCCACCTCGACGCCCACGCCCATTCCGCTGCCGACGCCCGCGGCCCCGTCGGTCCTCGCACCCGTGGTCGCGCCCAGCCTGACGGGACACGTCCGCGCAGGAACGGTGCTGCGCGTGCGCCGCGGGAGCTGGCCGGTCGGTGGGGTCACGCTGCGCGTCCGTTGGTACGCCGACGGGAGCAGGCTGCGCGGCGAGGACGGGCGCCGGCTCCGCATCGGCCGCCGCCTCGCCGGCTCGCGGATCGTGGTCCGCGTCGTGGCGCGTGCCGAGGGCCACGAGCCGTGGCGACGCCGGTTCCGCGTGCCCGACTGAGCGGGGCGGCTCAGCCGTGCTCGGCGCGGTAGCGCTCCACCAGCGCGTCGAGCAGCGCCTCCAGCTCACCGGCCAGCGGCTCGTCCAGGGTCCGGAACGACCATGTCGCCCGGCCGGTCCGGCACGCCCGGAGCCCGGGCTGGGCGGCCGCGACCACGTCGGGGTGGCGGTCCGCGACGACCAGGTAGAGCCCGACGTGCCGGCTCGCGCGCTTCACCGCGGCGAAGTAGTCGTGACCGGTGGCGCCCGGCCACACCAGCGCGGGCACCCCGTAGATCGTGCCGTCCACCAGCTCGGGCCGGTGCCGGTCGAGCGCCTGCCAGAGCCTGGCCTCCACCGCGTCGAGGTCCGCCATGGCCCGAGCCTAGGACGCCGTCGACGAGTCGTCAGCCGTGGACGACCTCGGCGTCGGGCCCGACGACCACGCTGGACAGGAAGGTGAGCGCGGCGTCGCGGGTCCAGCCGAGGTCGGCGGGGAACTGGACGCGTACGGTGCCCTGCGGCTCCCCGGGCCGGGTGGCCACCGACACGGTGACGTAGCCGTCGCCGTTGTCGCGGACGACCATCTCGCGACCGTCGACGGTGACCCGCTCGCCGCCGCCGAGCGGGAGGTCGTCGAGCATGATGACGAGCTTGCCGACGAACGACGCCGGGTCGCGGTTGGTCTCCCCGATCCGCCCGATCGTCACGGCGAACGGCTCGTTGTTCTGCACCTCCCAGCCCTCGGGTGTGGTGCCGAACGTGTACGGCCCGGCCGCCATCGGCTGCGCGACCAGGCGCACCTCCTCGGCCGCCGGGCGCTGCGGCCGCTGCTGGCGCTGCCCGCGCGGCTGCCGCTCGGGCGCCGCCGAGGCGTCGGCGCCGGGGGCGGACGGCGGCGCGGCCGGCGGGGCACTCGGCGGGGCGGCATCGGTGCCGGCGGGCTCGCTGCCGCCGACGACGACGGCGGTGCCGGCGCCGAGCACGGCGAGGGTGGTGAGCGCGCGAGCCCGGCCGAGAACGTACACCGCTGCCGGCGGCGCAGCGCGGTGCGGGCGCGGGCCAGGTCGTCGACGGCGGACGCGGCGGCGGCTCCGGGGTCCCCCGGGCGGGCGACGCGGTCGAGCAGGTCGTGCAGCTGGTCGTTCATCGGGTCTCCTCGGTGGCGGGGTGGAGCGCGACGTCGAGCACCTCGCGCAGGTGGGCGAGCGCGCGGGCGTTCTGGGACTTGACCGTCCCGGGGCTGCAGCCGAGGACCCGCGCGGTCTCGGCGACGTCGAGGTCGAGCCAGTGGCGCAGCACGACGACGGCGCGCTGGCGCGGCGCCAGGCCGGCGAGCGCGTCGGCGACGACGGCCCGGGTCTCGTGGTCCGCACCGGTCGGCGCGGACGCGCCGGGGTCGCGGGGCTCCTGCGCCGACAGCTCGCGCCGCCGGTGCGCCCGCCGGGTCTCGTCGATGAAGGCGTGCGTGAGCGCGGTGCGGGCGTAGGCGAACCGGTTGTCCGCGCGCCGGACGTGGCGCCAGCGCAGGTAGAGCCGGGTCAGGGTCGTCTGCACGACGTCCTCGGCCCAGCCCTCGTCACCGGCGGTCAGCAGCCGCGCGGCGCCCACGAGGGCGGCCCGGTGCTCGCGGACGAACGACGAGAACTCCTCGTCCCTGCCTGCAGGTCCCACTGTGACACCCCCGTGCCGGTCCTGGCCGGACGTGCGTCCGGCTGCCTCCACCCACACTGACGGGTGCGGACGCCCGGACGGTTGCACGCCGGTCCGACGAGCCGGCGCGTGCCCACCCGCTCGTTAGGTTCGGGACATGGACCTCTTCGAGATGGACGAGACCCGCACGATGACCCGCGAGGAGGCGGCGGCCCGGCTGCGCGCCCTGGCCGACTCGCTCGCCAAGCACAACTCCGTGGAGTTCGCGCGCGACGGCGGTCGGGTCACGGTCGCCGTGCCCGACGAGGTGCGGCTCAAGGTCGAGGTCGAGCTCGGCGAGGACAACGAGGTCGAGATCGAGCTGACCTGGTAGTCGGTGGGTAGCCGGTCAGCGCACCGGCAGGCCGAGGCCCTCCAGCGCCTCGCGCAGCCGGTGCCGCCCGGCCATCGACTGCGGGCCCGCCAGCCGCGCCAGCACCCGGTCGGTCCACGCCCCGCCGAGGCCGTAGCGCTCGTTGTAGTCCGCGAGCCGCTCGTCGTACGCCGCCAGGTGGGCGTCGGCGCGCGCGGCGTCGTACTGCTCGTGGTGGAGCACGGCCTGCTGCGGCAGCCGCGGCTTGACCCCGGCGTGCTCGGACGGGTCCGGGCGGCCCACCGCCAGGCCGAACGCCGCCACGGCGTGCGGCGGCAGCCCGAGCTCGGCCGCGACCTCCTCGGGGTTGTTGCGGATCGCCCCCACGTAGCAGGAGCCGAGCCCCAGCGACTCCGCGGCCACCACGGCGTTCTGCGCGGCGAGGGCGACGTCGATGAAGCCGATCAGCGCGGTCTCGAGGTAGTCGGCCGCGTCGACCGAGCTCCCCCGGCTCTCCGCGAGCCGCCGGGCGCGCCCCAGGTCGGCGACCCAGACCAGCAGCAGCGGCGCCTCGGCGACGAACGACTGGCGCGCGGCGAGCGTCGACAGCCGTCGGCGTCGCTCCGGGTCGCGCACCGCGACCACGCTCCACGGCTGGAGGTTGGACGAGGTCGGTGCCGACTGCGCCGCCGCGACCAGGGCACGCAGCTCGGGCTCGGACACCTCGTCGGGCAGGAAGCGGCGCACCGACCGGTGCGCGAGCTGCAGTCGGACGACGTCGGACGCGGCCGTCGGCTCCTCCCCCTCCTCGCCGTAGCGCTGGTTCCACCCGGTGTCGCGCACCTGCTCCGTGGTCGTCATCCCCGCCCCGCTTTCTCGCTTAACATGACTTGATTACACGAGTTTGCCACACCGGGTCGATCCGGACGCGCCTCGTCCGGATCCGTCCCTACGGTGGCCCCATGACCGACTTCTCCGAGCAGGACCTCGCCGGCTCCACGTTCGAGCGCGTCGACCTCAGCGGCAGCACGTGGCGCGAGGTGCGGCTGCGCGACGTGGTGCTCCGTGAGGTCGACCTGAGCGGCACCCGGGTGCGCGCGGCCTACCTCGACGGCGTCCGGATGACCGGCGTGGAGGTCCCCGACCTGGAGATCCACGGCGAGATCGGCCGGCTGGTCGTCAACGGCGTCGACGTCACGGCCCACGTCGAGGCCGAGCTCGACCGCCGGATGCCCGAGCGGGCGTTGATGCGCCCCGCCACCGCCGACGGCTTCCGCGAGGCGTTCGACGTGGTCGACCGGCTCTGGTCCGCGACGCTCGACCGTGCCCGCACCCTGCCGCAGGAGCGGCTGCACGAGCGGGTCGACGAGGAGTGGTCGTTCGTCGAGACGCTGCGCCACCTCGGGTTCGCGCACGCGTGCTGGGTGGGCGGCGTGGTCCTCGCCGATCCGTCGCCCTGGCACCCGCTCGACCTCCCGTGGGACGAGGCGCCGGATGTCGACGGCGTGCCGTGGGACCGCGACGCACGCCCCGCGCTGGACGACGTCCTCGCCGTGCGCGCCGAGCGGCGCGCGACCGTCGCGGGCGTGCTGGCCGACCTCGACGACGCCGGGCTGGCACGTCCCGTCTCGTCGGCGACGGCCTTCCTGTCCGACGCCGAGGGACTCGACGTCGCCCAGTGCCTGCGCGTGGTGCTCCACGAGGAGTGGGAGCACCGGCTCTACGCCGAGCGCGACCTCGCCGTGCTGGCCTGACGACGCGGATCAGCCGGTCGGGCTCAGCCCCCGCCGAGCCGCGCGGCCAGCGCGCGCCCGAGGCGTACGCCCGACAGCCACGCCGTCTCGACCTTCGGCGTCGACCCCCAGCCGTCGCCGCACACCCCCACCAGCCGGTCGCCCTCGACCAGGCCGAAGGGCTCGTCGCGCTCACCGGTCGGACGCGCGAAGGTCCAGCGGTGGACGTGGACGTCCTCGGGCTCCGGGAGGTCGAGCACCCGGCGCAGCGCCGCCACCATCGCCGGGCCGGCCGCGGCGGGGTCGTCGAGGTGGCCGGAGGCGAAGCCGGGCGTCGAGTGCGCGACCAGCACCGGGGCGTCGTCGCCGCGTCGCCGACCGTCGTCGGCGACCCACGCGAGGGTCGGGTCGTCGTTGACGAACGCGCCGTCGAACCGGCCGGTCGGGCTCACTCCGTCCCACGTGCGCGACGGCCAGCGCGCCGCGAGCGCGAGCACCGGCTCCCACGTGCGGGTCAGGACCTCGGCCACCGGGTGCGCGCCGACCAGCCGACGGGCCTGCGGGTCGGGCATCGCGAGCACGACGACCTCGCCGAGGCCGGACAGGTCGGTGAGGTCCTTGCGCTCCACGTCGAGGTCGGCCGCGAGGTCCTCGACCAGCGTCCGGAGCCCGTGGGTCGCGCCCCAGCGGACCGGCCCGGACTTCGCCTCCGGCTCGCCGTCGCCGAGGGCGCAGAACGTGTCGGTCCACTCGCGGGCCAGGTCGCGTGCCGCCCAGTCGTCGACCACCGCCCCGAACGCCTCGTCGGAGACCGTGAAGTAGGACGCCCCCAGGTCCACCCGGCGCTCCCACAGGGTGCGCGAGGCCATCCGCCCACCGGGGACGCGACCGCGGTCGAGCACCCGCACGGCGATCCCGGCAGCGCGCAGCTCGCGAGCACAGGCCACCCCCGCCAGTCCGGCCCCGACCACCACGACGTCGCTCATGCGCGGGCCCCCAGCACGGCCTCGGCGGCCCGCTGGCCGCTGACGAGCGCGCCCTGGATGGATCCGGTGTCGCGGTGGTCACCGCACACGACGAGACCGTCGACCTCGACGGGGCGGACGTCGCGGTAGGGCACCGGCTGCACCGGCAGCGCGTCCGGCACCTCGTGCCGGGCGACCACCTCCCAGCGCGACGGGTCGACCCCGAGCAGGTCGCCGGCGTGGCGACGCATCTCCGCCTCGCCCGTCACCCGAGCGGGACCGAGCAGCGCGGAGCCCTGCACCAGGTGCCGGCCGGCCGGGGCGTACGACGGGGCGGCGCGCGAGACGACAGCGGCGTTGACCAGCGGCCCCTTCGCGGTCCGCCGGGCGTCGACGTGGAGCAGGTCGGTGTCGGGTGCCTGCGGGGCGGACCACCACGTCGTGACGACGCCCTTGGTGGCGACCTCCGGCACACCTGCCAGCGCGGTCGCCTGCGCGGCACCCGCGGCCACGACCACCTGTCGGGCCGTCCACGTGCCGTCGTCGGTCTCGACCGACGTCGCGGTCACGCGACGGACCCGCTGCTCGAGGCGTACCCGCTCCCCCAGGCTCGCCGCCAGCTGCTCGGGCAGGGCCTGCATCCCGCCCTCCGGGAGCGCCGGGACGCCGCGCACGAACATCCAGGTCAGCAGCAGCGCGAACCGATTGGCCGTGCTGCCGTCGTCCTCCAGCAGCACGCCGGCGAAGAAGCGGTCGGCCACCCGGCGCAGCAGCCCGTCGACGCCCGCGCCGTCGAGCGCGGCGCGCCGGTCGACGTCCGGACGGCGCGCGACGACCTCCGAGAGCCGGCCGCGGCGCGGGCGGAGCAGCGGCGCCGCCCACCGCGCCAGCGCCGCCACCTCGGCGGGCCGGCCGGCGACGGTGCGGAGCGTCTGCGGGACGAGCCGCGGCTCGCGCGCCGGGTGCCCCAGCACGCGGAGCCCGCTCTCGGTGCGGGCGGCCACGCCCGCACCGAACGGCTGCAGCCCCAGCGCCCCGACGTCGACCCAGCGGCCGACCGCGGGGTAGGCCGGGTTGAGCAGCTGGAAGCCGCGGTCGACGAGGAAGCCGTCGACCCGGTCGGTGCGGATCCGCCCGCCGACGGCGTCGGCCGCCTCCAGCACCACCACCTCGCGCCCGGCCGCGACCAGCGCCTGCGCGCATCGCAGCCCCGCCAGCCCGGCACCCACGACCACCACGTCTGCGTCCACGGGACGACCCTAGAGAGCGGCGCCTAGTTCCTGCCCGCCGGTCGGGTAGACATGGGGCATGGCCACCTCGTCGCTCGTCCGTCCCCGCCAGGGCAAGATCATCGCCGGCGTGTGCGCCGGCCTCGCCGACCGCTTCGGCGTCCCCCGCGGCCTGGTCCGTCTCGCCTTCGTGGTCTTCGGGCTCGTCGGCGCCGGCGAGATCGCCTACATCCTGGCGTGGATCCTCATGCCGAAGGGCGACTGACGGCCCTCACTCCGCTCCGCCGCCCTCGCGCCGCTCGTGCAGCCGCTGCTGCGCCTCGGCGAGGAAGGCGAGGCACGGCGCGTCCTCACCCGGGTGCTTCTCGACGAGGTGGAAGGTCCAGCGGTCCATCGCCGCCATGAAGCCGTTGTCGCCGCCCGCGCGGTGCGTCGACCAGGGCCGGTCGCCGCGGGCCGTGCACGAGGTGCAGGAGATCCGGTAGAGGAACTGCTGCTCGCCGTCGAGGTCGATCCGCACCCGGGCGAGCGGCCCCGCCTGCGCTGCGGCCCTGCGTTCGCGGGCCGAGCGGCTCGCCACCATGTCGTCTCCCGGTCGTCGGTCCTCGAGGTCGTGCCGGCCCAGTCTCCCCCACCGTGCGGGGACCTCCGGACCAGCCCTAGCCAGCCCAAGGCGCCGACCACCATGATGTGACCCCCGCCACATCCCGAGGAGACGGACATGACCGCGACGCAGCCCGATCCCGACGTCCTCGCCGTCCGCGAGGACTACGAGGCCAGGATCCTCGGCCTCCACATGCCGGCCCTCGTGCGACGGGCGGCCGAGCGCTTCGGCGACGACCCCGCGTTCTCCGACCGCTTCGACGTGCCCGAGGGCGCGACCTGGTCGACGATCTCCTGGCGCGAGACCTGGGAGCTCACCCAGCAGGTGGCCGCGGCGCTGATCGACCTCGGCGTGGAACGGGGCGAGGCCATCGCGGTGATGGCCACCAACCGCACGGCCCACACGCTCGCCGACTACGGCGCGATGACGGCCGCAGCGGTGCCGATGTCGATCTACAACACGCTCGCCCAGGACCAGGTCGCGTTCATCGCCGGCGAGTCCCGACCGGTCGTCGTGCTGCTCGAGGACCACGACCGCTACCGCCGCTGGGAGCGCGCGCTGGCCGAGGTCGACTCGATCCGCCACGTCGTCATGCTGGCCGACGCCGAGCGCGTCGACGACCCGCGGGCGATGACCTGGGCCGACTTCCTCGCGCGCGGCAGCGACACCGCGGCCGTCGAGGAGCGGACCGACCGGATCACCCCCGACCTGCCGGCGACCTACCTGTACACCTCCGGCACGACCGGCAACCCGAAGGGCGTCGTGCTGACCCACCACAACGTGATGTACGAGGCGGTGTCGACCCTCGACGCCGCCGGCCTGCACGGCCAGCAGCGCACCATCAGCTACCTCCCGCTGGCCCACATCGCCGAGCGGGTGCTCGCGACGTACGGCCCGCCCCTCCTCGGCAGCCACGTCCACGCGATCCCCGACCCCGCCGCCCTGCTCGGGGCGCTCGGCGAGGTGCACCCGACCGCGTTCTTCGGCGTCCCGCGGGTGTGGGAGAAGATCAAGACCGGCATCTCCGCCAAGCTCGCCGAGGACCCCGACCCGGCCAACCAGGAGCTGGTCCGCAACGCGATGGCCGCCGGGCTGGCGTGGACCCGGGCCCACGAGGTCGGCAACGAGATGACGCCCGAGGTGGAGGCGGCCTACGCCGAGGCCGACACCGCGATCCTCGGCTTCCTGCGCCTGCTGCTCGGGCTCGACCAGGTGACGTGGGCCGCGAGCGCGGCCGCGCCGATGCCGCTGGAGGTCGCGAAGTTCATGGGCGGGCTCGGCCTCCACGTCTACGACGTCTACGGGATGACCGAGACGACCGGGGCCTTCACCTCCAACGGTCCCGGCCACTTCAAGCTCGGCACCGTCGGGCGGGCCAACCCCGGGATCGAGGTGCGGCTCGGCGAGGACGACGAGATCCTCTGCCGCGGCCCGGTCAACACCCCCGGCTACCACCGCCAGGAGTCCGCGACGCGCGCGCTGATCGACGAGGACGGGTGGATCCACACCGGCGACATCGGCCGGGTCGACGAGGACGGCTTCTGGTCGGTCGTGGACCGCAAGAAGGAGCTGATCATCACCTCCGCCGGCAAGAACATCGCGCCGTCCAACATCGAGAACTACCTCAAGGAGTCGCCGATCGTCGGGCACGCGATGGCGCTGGGCGACAACCAGCCCTACGTCGTCGCGATCCTCACCCTCGACGGCGAGATCGCCCCGCTGGTGGCGGCGAAGATGGGCATCGAGTTCACCGACCTCGCCGACCTCTCCACCAAGCCGCAGATCCGCGCGATGGCGCAGGCGGCCGTCGACGCGGCCAACGAGCGGCTCTCGCGTCCCGAGCAGGTCAAGGCCTGGGAGCTGCTGCCGCACGAGTGGACGGCGGAGTCCGAGGAGCTGACCCCGACGCTCAAGCTGAAGCGCCGCGTGGTCAACGCGAAGTACTCCGACGTGGTGGACCGACTCTACGGGTGAGCACCGACGGAGCGTTCGACCTGCAGGCCCACCGCGGGGGTGCGGGGCTGTGGCCGGAGAACACCCTCGAGGCGTTCGGCCGCGCGCTCGCCCTCGGCGTCTCGACGCTCGAGCTCGACGTCCACCTCACCGCCGAGGACGACGTCGTGGTGGCCCACGACCCGGCGCTGGCCGACGCGCGGGTGATCCGGCGCCTCACCCGCGGCGACCTGCCGCCGACGATGCCGTTGCTGCGCCAGGTCGCGGCCCTGCTCGAGGAGCGCGGGGCCGACCCGGTGCGGCTCAACCTGGAGATCAAGTACGACGCCCTCGACGGGTCCGGGCTGACCAGCCGCGAGCACTTCGTGGCCCTCGTGGTCGACGCGCTGCGGGTCGACGGGCTGGTCGGCCGGTCGGCGGTGCAGTGCTTCGACTGGGGCGTGCTGGCACTGGTGCACGACGCCGAGCCGGCGCTCGCGCGCAACCTGCTGGTGTCGCCGGCCTACCTGCGACCGCACGGCGCGGCGCCGTCCCCCTGGTTCGACGGGCTGCCGGTCGACCCCGACTTCGTCGTCACCGCGGCGGGCCTGGGCCTCGCCGCGATCTCGCCGGTGCACGGCTCGCCCTACCGCTCGGGCGTCGACGACCCGGACTACCGTCCCTTCACCACCCCCGCGATGGTCGACCAGGCGCACGCGGCCGGGCTGGCGGTCGTGCCCTACGTCGTGGACGACCCCCCGACCATGCGGCACCTGGTCGAGGTCGGCGTCGACGGGCTGATCACCAACCGGCCCGACCGGCTGCGCGAGGTGCTGGCGGACCTGCACCGGCCCCTGCCGCCGTCCTTCAGCCGCTGATGCGGGTCGTCCCGGTCTAGACCTCCGGGGAATCACCGATGCGCGATGTCGGTGCGTGCTGTTGTGCTGGACGGCATGAATCGCCAGATCGCCGGAGCCCTGACCGGCCGAGTGACCAAGTGGGTCGTCCTCGCGGCCGTCCTGGTCCTCACGGCCATCATGGCGTCGTTCTCCGCCAAGCTCACCTCGGTCCAGAACAACGAGGCCTCCTCCTGGCTGCCGGAGTCGGCCGAGTCGACCCGGGTCCTCGAGGAGCTCTCGGAGACCGTCGACCCCAACGACATCCCCACGCTCGTGGTCTACCACCGCGACGGTGGGCTGACCGACGCCGACCTCGCCGCGATGGAGGAGGACGGGCCGCAGATCGCCGGGCTCGCGGGCGTGACCGGCGACGGCGTGCTGACCCCGGCCGCGGCGCAGGCCGCCCAGGCCCAGGGAGCGCCGGTGCCGACCCTGGTGTCCGACGACGGTGAGGTCGCCTACCTCTACTTCGTGCTCAACTTCGGCGCGAACGGCTGGAACGACATCCCGGAGGCCGCCGACGAGATCCGCGACATCGCCACCCTCGACGGCGGTGAAGTCCACCTCGCGGGCTACGGCGGCCAGGCCGCCGACTCGGCCGAGGCGTTCGAGGGCATCGACACCAACCTGATCTTCGCCACCCTCGGTGTCGTCATCGTCATCCTGCTCTTCACCTACCGCAGCCCGGTCCTGTGGTTGCTGCCGATCCTCTGCGCGGTCTCGGCCAACTTCATCGCCACCGGCCTGGTCTACCTCCTCGCGAAGTACGCCGGCCTCACGGTCAACGGGCAGAGCCAGGCGATCCTGAGCATCCTGGTCATCGGTGCCGGCACCGACTACGCGCTGCTCCTCGTCGCCCGCTACCGCGAGGAGCTGCGTCGCCACGAGGACCGCCACGAGGCGATGGCGTTCGCGCTGCACCGCGCCGCCCCGGCGATCCTCGCCAGCGCCGCGACCGTCGCGGTCGGGATGCTGTGCCTGTCGTTCGCCGACCTCAACTCGACCGCCGGGCTCGGCCCGGTGCTGGCCATCGGCGTCGTCGTGACGATGGTCGTGATGACCACGCTGCTGCCGGCGCTGCTGGTCATCTGCGGTCGCTGGGTGTTCTGGCCCAAGCGCCCGACCTTCCGCAGCGCCGAGCCGACCTCCGCCGGCCTGTGGGCGCGCGTCGGCCGGGCGATCAGCCACCGGCCGCGCCGCGTCTGGCTGACCACGACCGGCCTGCTGCTGCTCGCCTGCCTCGGCCTCTTCCGGCTCGACGCCTCCGGCCTGTCGACGGAGGACACGTACACGAAGGAGTTCGACTCGATCAAGGGCCAGAAGCTGCTCGCCGACCACGGCCTGGCCGACAACTCCAACACCATCCAGGTCGTCACCGACGCTGACGCCGCCGACGCGGTCGCCGCCGCGCTGGAGGGCATCGACCGCCTCGGCACGCCGGGCGCACCGCAGCCGGTCAGCGACGGACGGGTCTGGTTCGAGGCCACCGTCGACGCCGACATCTCCTCCACCACCGCGGCCGACGTCGTGGAGGCCAGCCGCGAGGCGGTCCACGCGGTCGACGGTGCCGACGCGGTCGTCGGCGGAGGGGCGGCGTTCTACCTCGACACCAAGATCGCGTCCGAGCGCGACAGCCTGGTGATCATGCCGCTGGTCCTCGGCGTGGTGCTGCTGATCCTCATCGGCCTGCTGCGGGCCCTGGTCGCGCCCCTCATCCTGATGGCCACGGTGGTGCTGTCCTTCGGCGCCGCGCTCGGCATCTCGGCCCTGCTGTTCGAGTACGTCTTCGGCTTCGCCGGGTCCGACCCGGGGTTCCCGCTGTTCGCCTTCGTGTTCCTCGTCGCCCTCGGCATCGACTACAACATCTTCCTGATGACCCGCGTGCGGGAGGAGACCGCGACCCACGGCACCCGCAAGGGGTCGCTGATCGGCCTCGCCTCCACCGGCGGCGTGATCACGAGCGCGGGCATCGTCCTCGCCGCGACGTTCCTGGTCCTCGGTTCGCTGCCGCTGGTGTTCCTCGCCGAGCTCGGCGTGGCCGTGGCGCTCGGCGTCATGCTCGACACCCTCGTGGTCCGGTCGGTGCTGGTCACGGCGCTCAACCTCGACCTCGGCGGCAAGATCTGGTGGCCGAGCCGGCTCGACTCGGCCGACATCCCGCTCACCGAGGCCGAGGCGGCCGCGCCGCTCGAGACCGTGCACTGATCCGCCGGCAGCGGTCGGCGCGACACCCGGGTCAGCGGGTCGGCAGGGTGAGGACCTCGGCCCCGTCCTCGGTGATCGCGACGGTGTGCTCGCTGTGCGCGGTGCGGCAGCCGGTGACGCTGCGCAGCGTCCACCCGTCGTCGTCGGTGACGAGCACCGGGGTGTCGGTCATGACCCACGGCTCGAGCGCGAGCAGGAGGCCCGGCCGCAGCTGGTAGCCGCGGCCCGCGCGACCGTCGTTCGACACGTGCGGGTCCTGGTGCATGGTCGTGCCGATGCCGTGGCCCCCGAACTGCATGTTGATCGGGTAGCCGGCGTCGGTCAGCACGGAGCCGATCGCGCTGGAGATGTCACCGATCCGGACCCCGGGACCGGCGACGTCGATCGCGGCGGCCAGCGCGCGCTCGGTGGTCTCGATCAGCCGCACGCTCTCCTCGGGGCGGCTGTCCCCGACCACGAAGCTGATCGCGGAGTCGGCGGCGATGCCGTCGAGCCGCACCGCGAGGTCGAGGGTGAGGAGGTCGCCGTCGGCGAGCCGCTGGTCGCGCGGACGGCCGTGCAGGACCGCGTCGTTGACCGACGTGCAGACGTGGTGGCCGAACGGGCCGCGGCCGAACGACGGCGCGTAGTCGACGTAGCAGGACTCCGCGCCCGCGTCGCGGATCATCTCCGCGGTCCAGCGGTCGAGGTCGAGCAGGTTGGTGCCGACCTCGGCGCGCTCGCGCAGGGTCTGCAGGATGTCGCCGACCAGTGCGCCGGTGCGCCGGGCCCGGTCGACCTGGACGGGGGTGAGGATCTCGATCATCGCAGGCCGAACCTCTCACACCGCTTCTCGGTGTTGCCCGAGCAGAGGTCGTCGAGCGTCACGACGCCCTGCCCCACCAGGACCGTGGTGAGCGTGTCGACGGTGACCTCCTGCGCGGTGTAGAACCAGGACTCGACGCCGTCGACCCGCTCGCCGCCCGGCACCGGCGTACCGGCGAGCAGCGCCACGGAGACGTCGGCCGCCTGCTCGCTCATCGCCCGGACCGGCACGTAGGTCATCGACTCCTCCTCGCCGAGCAGGACGTCGCGCGCCGCCTCGACGTCGGAGCCGTTGCCGCCCGACCCGGTGCCGCCCGGGAGGTCGCCGTCCTCGAGACCCACGAAGCGGTCGGCCCCGGGGACCAGCACGCCGAGCGCGACGACCGGGACGGCGCGGCCGGAGACGTCGCCGACCGCGTCACCGTCGACCGGGACCACCACGATGACCTCCGCGGAGTCCGCCTCGGCCTGCCGGACCTGGCTGCGCTGGGTGTCGACGTCGCCCTCGGCGTCGTAGACCCGCACGCGGCACTCGTCGCACGTCGCCTCGACCCGGTCGGTGAAGTCCTCGACGTCGACGCCCTGCGCCGCGCCGTCGGCGCCGTCGGCGACGAGCAGCGCGACGGTGGGCTCGTCGCCGAGGCAGCCCGACAGCGCGGGCACGGCGGCCAGCAGCACGGCCGGGAGGAGGGTGCGGAGGGGACGTCGGGGCAGGCGGGCGCGAAGCATCGCGACGAGGTTACCGGCTCCCGGTCAGTGCGACGGCGGGCGCCGGCGCGAGGGCGCCGGGCGGGCCGGGTCGTCGTCGGGCTTCTCGACGTCGGCCGGCACGACGATCGGGCGCAGCCGCGCCCAGCCGAGGAAGACGCCCGCGACGACCAGCAGGGCGACACCCGTCCAGAGGTTGGCGTTGACGTCGCCCGTCTTGTCGTACTCCGGGTCGCCGAAGATGCCAGCCAGCGCGAGGATCACGCCGTAGGTGCCCATCAGCGCGCCGATGATGTTGCGGATGTCGAAGGCACCCGCCTTGTGGGGGGCGGACCCGTCGGTCTCGTGGGACATGCTGACCCCTCTCTCAGAAGGCGACGTTGAGGACGACGACCATGGCCAGGGCGACGCCGGCGAGCGGCACCGTGCGCCGGTACCACGGCAGGGCGGCCTCGTCCGGGTCGACGAGGTCCTCCTTGGGTGTCTCGGACCAGACCAGGCCCTTGAGCTCGGAGGCGGGCTTGGGCTTCGTCACCAGCGACACCACCACGCTGAGCACGATGTCGACGACGAACGCCGTCGCCGCCGCGAGGAAGGCCGCGCCCTGGCCCGGCAGGTCGATGACCCCGGCGGCGGCGAGCCGGTCGACCGCCACCGCCGACAGGGTGCCGAAGACCAGGCCGACCCAGCCCGCGGTCGGGGTCATCCGCTTCCAGAACATGCCGAGGATGAACGTCGCGAAGAGCGGGGCGTTGAAGAACCCGAACAGCGTCTGGAGGTAGTCCATGACGTTGTCGTAGCCCATCGCGATCCGCGCGGTGAAGATCGCGATCACGGTGGCGGCGACGGTCGCGAGGCGACCGATGCGCAGGTAGTAGTCGTCGCTGTGGTCCTTGCGGATGTAGCGCTGCCACAGGTCGTAGGAGAAAACGGTGTTGAAGGCCGAGATGTTGGCCGCCATGCCCGCCATGAACGCGGCGAGGAGGCCGGCGATGGCCAGGCCGAGCAGGCCGTTGGGCAGCACCTCGCGCATCAGCAGGAGCAGCGCGTCGTTGTAGGCGACGCCCTCCCCCGACGCGCCGCCGGCCGGTGACCCGCCGTTCTTCAGGTCGATCATCTCCTGCACCAGGACGGCGGAGATCATGCCCGGGACGATGACGATGAAGGGGATGAACATCTTCGGGAAGGCGCCGATGATCGGCGTCTTGCGGGCCGCGGAGATCGAGTTCGAGGCCATCGCGCGCTGGACCTCGACGAAGTTGGTCGTCCAGTAGCCGAAGGACAGCACGAAGCCGAGGCCGAAGACGATGCCGATCACCGACAGCAGAGGCGAGTCGAAGCCCGACAGGGCCTGCCCGGGCCACGACTCGAGCTGCTGCGCGGCCGGCGCGACGCCGGCGTCGGCGGGGGCGTTCTGGGACGCCGCGGTGATCTTGTCCGTCAGGCCGTCCCAGCCGCCGACGCGGTGCAGGCCGATGAGGGTCAGCGGCAGCAGGGAGGCCACGATCACGAAGAACTGCAGCACCTCGTTGTAGATCGCGGCGCTGAGCCCGCCGAGCGTGATGTAGGACAGCACGATCACGCCGGCGACGACGAGCGCGATCCAGATCGGCCAGCCCAGCAGGGCGTGCACGATGCCGGCGAGCAGCGCGAGGTTGACGCCCGCGATCAGCAGCTGGGCGACCGCGAAGCTGATCGCGTTGACCAGGTGGGCGCCGGTGCCGAAGCGGCGGAACATGAACTCGGGGACCGAGCGCACCTTGGAGCCGTAGTAGAACGGCATCATCACCACGCCGAGGAACAGCATGGCGGGGACCGCGCCGACCCAGAAGTAGTGCACCGTCGGCAGGCCGATCTCGGCGCCGTTGGCCGACATGCCCATGATCTCGACCGCACCGAGGTTCGCTGAGATGAACGCCAGTCCGGTGACCCACGCCGGGAGGGAGCGACCGGACAGGAAGAAGTCGATCGAGTCGGACACCGAGCGACGCGCCATGACGCCGATGCCGAGGACGAATCCGAAGTAGATCGCCACCAGCAGGTAGTCGAGCCAGGTTGCGTCGATCAAGGTGTCAGACGACACGAGTCACCTCCGAGGTGCATGTGGGCCACCCGCAAACCTAGACCCGCCCCCCGGGGCCGCGGGACCACCCCTGCGGGCACATGATGCACGTCACTCGCCCGCGACGACCTCGACCTCGAAGCCCTCCGACGACTCGAGGTAGAGCGCCACGTGCTGCTCGCCCCCGGCGTGCGGGTACCGGTCGGCGTACAGCTCGTGCCAGCCGTGCTCCGTCGACTCCGCACGCACCCGGTCGAGCGCCTCACGCCCCGGGACGGTCAGCGCGAGGTGGTTGATCCCCGGACGCAGCCGGTCGTGCGTGCCGTGCTGGTCGCGCGAGTGCTCCATGAAGACGTACGTGCCGTCGTCGTGCACCCACGACAGCACGCCCTCCTCGCGCTGCCACCCGCAGGCGGCGAGCAGCCACCCCCACTCCCCCTCCGCCGTCGCGACGTCGTCGACCCACAGGTCCAGGTGGTGCAGGGCTCGCGGCATGGCCCGACCCTAGGTCCCGACCCACCGCCGGTCGTGGAAGGCGCCCCGCGCCCCGTTCGTGGCAGGGTGGACGGATGCCACCGCTCTCGGGTCGCACGGTCGCGCTGCTCGTCGTGCTCGGCGTCGTGCTGGCGGTCGCGCCCGCGCTGGCCGCCGGCTTCACGCTGTGCGGGGTCTCGGGCTGCTCCGGCGCCGGCTTCGGCGTCTCCGCCGACCCGGGGACCACCCGCGTCCTGCTGGTCGTCGCGGGCCTGGTCGCGGCGCTGCCCCTCGCCGGCTACGCCCTGCGGCGCCGCAGCGGCCGGCTCGCGGCGTACGCCCTCGCGCTCGCCGTCGCCACGACCCTCGTGTCCGGGCTGCTGATCGGCGCGGACCTCCGCGGCTGCCCGCGCGGCGTCGACAGCGCGACCTGCGGAGCACCGGGTTGAGGGCACCATGCAGGCAGTTCGCGACCGACCGCGGGTCCGCTGGGCGTGACGCGCGTCGGCACCGCGGCGAACTGCCTTCATGGTGCGCGTCCGAGCCGCTCGTGGCGCGCTCAGCGGGGGTGGGTCACTCCCACTCGATGGTGCCCGGCGGCTTCGAGGTGATGTCGACGGTGACCCGGTTGATCTCGGCGACCTCGTTGGTGATGCGGGTGGAGATCCGCTCCATCACCTCGTAGGGCAGGCGCGCCCAGTCGGCCGTCATCGCGTCCTCGGAGGTGACCGGGCGGATCACGACCGGGTGGCCGTAGGTGCGGCCGTCGCCCTGGACGCCGACGGAGCGGACGTCGGCGAGCAGCACGACCGGCATCTGCCAGATGTCGCGGTCGAGTCCGGCGCGGGTCAGCTCCTGGCGGGCGATCGCGTCGGCGCGGCGCAGGATGTCGAGGCGGTCGGCGGTCACCTCGCCGATGATCCGGATGCCGAGGCCCGGCCCCGGGAACGGCTGGCGCCACACCATCTCGGCCGGCAGCCCGAGCTGCTCACCGACCAGGCGCACCTCGTCCTTGAAGAGCGTGCGCAGCGGCTCGACCAGCGCGAACTCGAGGTCCTCCGGGAGGCCGCCGACGTTGTGGTGCGACTTGATGTTGGAGGTGCCGGCGCCGCCGCCCGACTCGACGACGTCGGGGTAGAGCGTGCCCTGGACGAGGAAGCCGACCTTCTCGCCCTGCTCGGCGGCCTCGCCCAGCACCGCGACCTCTGCGGCCTCGAAGGCGCGGATGAACTCGCGGCCGATGATCTTGCGCTTCTCCTCCGGGTCGGTGACCCCGGCGAGCGCGGCGAGGAAGGTCTCGCGGGCGTCGTAGACGTGGAGGTTGACGCCCGTGGCCGCGACGAAGTCGCGCTCGACCTGCTCGGCCTCCCCCTCGCGGAGCAGCCCGTGGTCGACGAAGACGCAGTGCAGCCGGTCGCCGATCGCGCGCTGCACGATGGCCGCGGCCACAGCCGAGTCGACGCCGCCGGAGAGCCCGCAGATCGCGATGCCGCGCTCCCCGATCTGCTCGCGCACGCGCTCGATCTGCTCCTCGGCGATGTTGAGCATCGTCCAGGTCTGGCGGCAACCCGCGATGTGGTGCAGGAAGTGCTCGAGGACCTTCTGGCCGTGCTCGGAGTGCAGCACCTCGGGGTGCCACTGCACGCCCGCGAGGCCGCGGTCGACGTCCTCGAAGGCGGCGACCGGCGTGACGTCGGTCGAGGCGAGGACGGTGAAGCCCGCCGGCGCCTGCGCGACCGAGTCGCCGTGCGACATCCACACCTTGTGCTCGGCGGGCAGGCCCTCGAGGAGCGTGCCGGGCTCGCTCACGGTGACCGGCGTACGCCCGTACTCGCGCGCGCCGGTGTGGGCGACCTCGCCGCCGAGGCCCTTGGCCATCAGCTGGAAGCCGTAGCACATGCCGAACACCGGCACCCCGGACGTGAAGACGTCGGAGTCGATGCCCGGCGCGCCCTCGGCGTAGACGCTCGACGGGCCGCCGGACAGGATGATCGCCTTCGGCTTGCGCGCGAGCATGTCCGCCACCGGCATGGTGTGCGGGACGATCTCGGAGTAGACCCGCGCCTCGCGGACGCGCCGCGCGATGAGCTGGGCGTACTGCGCACCGAAGTCGACGACGAGGACCAGGTCGTGCTCTGCAGGCTGCGTCACGCGCGGAGTCTATCGAGCGGGAAGCACCAGGGCCCGGTCGGGGAGGGAGGATGACCGGGCCCTGATGCTTGCCTCCCGACGTCTGCAGGACAGCGCCGGGAACGAGGTGCCCGGCCCTTGGGAGGGAGCTGAGCTGCCGGACCCCTCACCCCGCCCAACGACGCCTGCGTTGCCCGGTTACGGCCCGTGTGGACGGAATTCGGTCGGGATCGCTCGAGGGTGGCGGCACACGACACAGGCGCGCCCACCCTGGCGGCACACGACACCGTCGGCGCCCGGATCGATGTCGTATGCCGCCACCCTCGACCACACCGATGTCGGGTGCCGCCACCCTCAGGCGGCGGGCGGCCGACGGCCCCGGACGCACCAGCAGGATCAGCTCACGCCGACGATCGGCAGCCGCAGCGCTCCCGGCGCGGCCTCCGGCACGACCGGGTTCTTCGGCTCGACCGGGGCGAGGCGCCGGTAGGCCGACCCCAGCGCCGGGCGCGGGTCGGGCTCGCCCTTGTTGGGCCAGTACGCCATCGCCCGCTCGGCCTGCGCGGTGATCGTGAGCGACGGGTTGACGCCGAGGTTGGCCGAGACCGCCGAGCCGTCGACGACGTGCAGGCCCTCGTGGCCGAACAGCCGCTGCCACGGGTCGACCACGCCGGTCTGCGGGGAGTCGCCGATCGTGCAGCCGCCGATGAAGTGCGCGGTCAGGGGACGGTTGAACGGCTCGCCGACGTTGCCGCCGGGCGTGCCGCCCATCTTCTCCGCCATCCGGCGCACGGCGTCGTAGGCGACGGGGATGTAGGTCGGGTTGGGCAGCCCGTGGCCCTGCTCGCTGGTCATCCGCCAGCCGAAGCGGCCCTTGACGCCCTTGGTGGTGATCGAGTTGTCGAGGGTCTGCATCACCAGCGCGACGACGGTCCGCTCGGACCAGTGCCGGAAGTCGTAGAGGTCGAGCGCAGTACGCCGCTGGGCCCACAGCTCGCGCAGCCAGGTCCGGACCCGCGAGGTGCCGGGCACGTCGTCGGCCAGCACGGTCTGCAGCAGCGCCATCGCGTTGGAGCCCTTGCCGTAGCGGCAGGGCTCGACGTGGGTCACGTCGTCGGGGTGCCACGAGGAGGTGATCGCGACGCCCTCGGTGTAGTCGACCGTGCTGCTCGACGGGGCGAGCGCGCCGAGGATCGACTCGGAGTTCGTCCGGGTGAGCACCCCGAGCCGGTCGCTGATGCCGGGCAGGTCGCCCTCCCCCTTGAGCTGGTGGAGCAGCTTCTGGGTGCCGAGCGCCGCCGCGGAGAACACGACCTGGTCGGCGGTGAACGTCCTCGTCGCGGTGCGGCGCGAGAGCTTGGCCTTGGTCCAGCGGGCGGTGACCTCGTAGCCGCCGCCCGCTCGCGGGCGCACGCGGGTGACGGTGGTCAGCGGGTGCACCACCGCGCCGGCCTGCTCGGCGAGGTGGAGGTAGTTCTTGACCAGGGTGTTCTTGGCGTTGTGCCGGCAGCCGGTCATGCACTCGCCGCAGTTGAGGCACGCGTTGCGGACCGGGCCGACGCCGCCGAAGAACGGGTCGGCCACCTCGTCGCCGGCCTCCGCGTCGGGGCCGCCGAAGAACACGCCGACGGGCGTCGGGTGGAACGTGTCGCCGACCCCCATGTCGTCGGCCACCTGCTTCATCACCTCGTCGGCCGGCGTGTGCCGCGGGTTCTGGACGACGCCGAGCATCCGCTTGGCCTGGTCGTAGTAGGGCGCGAGCTCGGACTTCCAGTCGGTGATGTGGGCCCACGACGGGTCGCGGAAGAACGCGTCGAGCGGCTCGTAGAGGGTGTTGGCGTAGACTAGCGACCCCCCGCCGACGCCCGCACCGGCGAGGATCATGCAGTCCTTGACCATGTCGATGCGCTGGATGCCGTACATCCCGAGCGACGGCGCGAAGAGGAACCGCTTCGCGTCGAACGACGTGGCCGGGAAGTCGCCGTCCTCGAAGCGGGCGCCGGCCTCGAGGACGCCCACCGAGTAGCCCTTCTCGGTCAGCCGCAGCGCGGTGACCGACCCGCCGAAGCCGGAGCCGACGACGAGGACGTCGTAGTGGGTCTCCTGGGCCACGTCAGGCCCGGCCCAGCTTGTTGAGCAGCCGCAGCGCGGAGGTCATCACCCTCGCGTTGGTCTCCTCCGACATGCCGAGCATCGGGGCGATCGGCACCAGCCGCTGGGTCGCGACCGACTGGGCCTCGGTGTAGCGCAGCACGCCCTCGGCGCCCTGCCGGCGTCCCATCCCGGACTCGCGCATGCCGCCCATCGGGGCGCCGAGCGAGCCGAACGTCGCGCCGTAGGCCTCGTTGACGTTGACCGTGCCGCACCGGATCCGGCGCGCGACCGCGCGGCCGCGCGCGGCGTCGCGGGTGTAGACCGAGGCGTTGAGGCCGTAGTGCCCGTCGTTGGCGCGGGCGATGGCCTCGTCCTCGCTGTGGAAGCGGTAGAGGGAGACGACGGGGCCGAAGGTCTCCTTCCCGAAGCACTCCATGTCGACCGACACCCCCTCGAGGATCGTCGGCTCGAAGACGAAGGGGCCGAGGTCGGGGCGCGCGCGCCCGCCGGTGAGCACCGTCGCGCCCTTCGCGACGGCGTCCTCCACGTGGGCGGTGACCGTGTCGAGCTGGGCCTGGGAGATCAGCGAGCCCATGTCGACGTTCCAGTCCTGGCTGGCGCCCAGCGTCATCGCCTGCGTGCGGGAGACGAACGCGTCGACGAACCGGTCGTAGACCTGGTCGGCGACGTAGAGCCGCTCCATCGACACGCAGAGCTGGCCGGCGTTGGAGAACACCGCGCGCACCGCGCCCTCCGCGGCGCGGTGCACGTCGGCGTCGCGCAGCACCAGCATCGGGTTCTTGCCGCCGAGCTCCAGCGAGCAGCCGACCAGCCGGTCGGCGCACTGCCGGGCGATCACCCGCCCGGTGGCCGTCGAGCCCGTGAAGCAGACGTAGTCGGCGGACGCGACGACCGCGCCGCCCACCTCGGGGCCGCTGCCCGCGACGACCTGCCACACCTCGGGCGGGAAGCCCGCCTGGTCGAGCAGCTCGGCGGCCAGCAGCGCGGTGAGCATGGTCTGCAGGTCGGGCTTGGCGACCACGGCGTTGCCGGCGAGCAGGGCCGGGATGCCGTCGCAGAGCGCCATGGTGAGGGGGTAGTTCCAGGGCGAGATGATGCCGACGACGCCCTTCGGCACCCGGTGCACCTCGGCGCGCGTGAGCACCGGGAACATGCCGGCGACGCGGCGGCTGTCGAGGTGCTGGTGGGCGGTGCGGGCGTAGTAGCGCGCGGTCAGCGCGAGGTGGGCGACCTCGAGGTACGCGTCCTTGCGGGCCTTGCCCGACTCCCAGACCACCAGGTCGATCAGCTCGTCCTGCCGGTCGAGCAGCAGGTCGTGCAGGCGCAGCAGCGCGGCGGCGCGCTCGTCGAGCGAGGTGCCGGCCCACGCCGCCTGCGCGCGGCGGGCGCGCTCGAACGCCTCGGCGACGTCGTCCTCGGACGACACCGGGAGGTGCGCGAGCGGGGCGCCGCCGACCGGGGACGCCACCGCGTGGGTGCTGCCGGAAGTGCTGACGACCCGGGACGTCAGCCGTGCGACGTAGGTGCGGTCGAGGGCGTAGGCCGCGGTGGCGTCGTGCTCGGGGTCGGCGGGACCGTCGACGACCGGACCGGTGTGCTCGCCGCCCGCAGGGCTCTGCTCACTCATCCTGGCAGCGTAGGACGCCCCCGGGCGGGCGGCTACCGGTTGGTCACCTTCGTCCCACCATTTGACATGTCAGGCCGATTTGTCCAACGCGGAGCGGTCAGTGCTGGACGACGACCTCGATGCGCTGGAACTCCTTGAGCTCGGTGTAGCCCGTCGTCGCCATCGCGCGGCGCAGCGCGCCGACGAGGTTCATGGTGCCGTCGGCCGTGCGCGAGGGACCGAACATGATCTCCTCCAGCGACCCGACGGGCTCGAACCCGACCCGCTGGCCGCGGGGCAGGTCGGCGTGCGTGGCCTCGCTCCCCCAGTGGAAGCCGTGGCCGGGCGCCTCGGTCGCGCGGGCCAGCGGCGAGCCGATCATCACCGCGTCGGCGCCGCAGGCGATCGCCTTGGCGATGTCGCCGGAGCTGCCGATCGAGCCGTCGGCGATGACGTGGACGTAGCGGCCGCCCGACTCGTCGAGGTAGTCGCGACGAGCAGCCGCCACGTCGGCCACCGCGCTCGCCATCGGCACCGCGACGCCGAGGACGGTGCGGGTGGTGTGGGCCGCGCCGCCGCCGAAGCCGACCAGCACGCCGGCCGCGCCGGTGCGCATCAGGTGGAGCGCCGCCTGGTAGGTCGCGCAGCCGCCGACGATCACCGGGACGTCGAGCTCGTAGATGAACTCCTTGAGGTTCAGCGGCTCGGCCCGGCTGCTGACGTGCTCGGCGCTGACCGTCGTGCCGCGGATGACGAACATGTCGACGCCCGCGTCGACGACCGCCTTGACGTGCTCCTTGGTGCGCTGCGGCGACAGCGAACCCGCGACGGTCACGCCGGCCTCGCGCACCTCCTGCAGCCGCGCGGTGATGAGCTCCGGCTTGATCGGCTCGAGGTAGATCTCCTGCAGCCGCCGGGTCGCGTCGGTGCCCTCGAGGCCGGCGACCTCCGCCAGCAGCCCGGTCGGGTCGTCGTAACGGGTCCAGAGGCCCTCGAGGTCGAGCACGCCGAGCCCGCCCATCCGACCGAGCGCGATCGCGGTGGACGGCGACATGACCGAGTCCATCGGCGCGGCGAGCACCGGGATGTCGAAGCGGTAGGCGTCGATCTGCCAGGCGGTGCTGACCTCCTCGGGGTCGCGGGTGCGCCGCGAGGGCACGATCGCGATGTCGTCGAAGGAGTACGCGCGGCGACCGCGCTTGGCACGGCCGATCTCGATGTCGGTCACGGGCCCAGCCTATCGGCGACCCAGGGTGGCGCCGTGAACTACACCTGGCACGCCGTCGACGGCCGGATGGCGGAGATCTGCGACCAGTGCGGCTTCGACGCCCGCGAGCTCACCGGAGGTGCGGACGAGGCCGCGCGGCTGGACGCGGCGTACGCCGCCCTGGACCACCCCGGCCGGGACGCTCACCGACCTCGACGCGCTGCGGACCGCCGTACGCGAGCACCACGTGCTGGACGTCCGCTGCGGCCACGCCTCGCTGGCCCGGGCCGACCTCCCCGAGGTGTCCTTCCGCCCGACCTGAGCGCGCCCGGGTCGCGACGCGGCAGGTCCGGCCGGGCCCCCGCCCGACCGGACCTTCTGTGCGCGGAACCCAACCCCCACAATTGGATCCGGTCACATCGTACTCAATAGGTGGTGCCGTGGTCCACGGCGGCGCGCAACGACCGGCGCAGCCACGCGGCGTAGCGCTCGATCGTCCAGCCGCGGTGCTGGGCCAGGGTCTGGTAGACCTCCGCCCGGGTCAGCAGGTAGACCTCGTCGACGGCGTCGGGCGCCGGCTCGCCGACGGCGACGAGCCGCACCAGCTCCTCGCACACGGCCGCGTGCGAGAGGTGGGCGGTCCGGACGAGGTCGCGCAGCGTGGGGTCCTGCTCGGCCCCGCTGAGGAGCACCCCGACCAGGGGCCCCATCGGCTCGACGATCCCGCAGGCGAACTCCACGAACCGGTCGAGCCGCGCGTCCGGGTCGGGGTCGTCCTCGAGCCGGAGCTCGTGGAAGGCGTTGAGCAGGCCGCCGCGGCGGCCCAGGCCGGCGGAGGCGAAGGCCGCCATGAACAGGCCGGCCTTGCCGCCGAAGCCCTTGGTGACCCACTCGACCGAGACCTCGGCCTCGCCCGCGACCAGCGCGAGCGTGGTGCCGTTCCAGCCGTGCTCGGCGAACAGCCGGGCCGCGACCTCGGCGACGCGCTGGCGGCGCTGCTCGGCGGCGGCGCGGCGGCGACTGGCGTCGTACGGGCGGCGGGCGGGCGCGGCGTCGTGCTCCACGGCGCGAGCCTAGGCGACCGCGGTCAGAAGCCGAGCCCGCGGGCGGTCGCCCGGATGCCGTCGGCGCTGCGCCTGAGCCCGTCGAGCTCGTCGGCGCTCATCGGGACCTCGAGCCGCCGCTCGGCGCCACCGGCGCCGACCACGGTCGGCACCGAGAGGCAGACGTCTCCGATGCCGTGGAAGTCCTCGAGCAGCGTGGAGACCGGCAGCACCCGCTTCTCGTCGCGCAGCACCGCCTCGATGATCCGGCTCGCGGAGACGCCGATCGCGTAGTTGGTGGCGCCCTTGCCGCGGATGATCTCGTAGGCCGCCCCGACCACCTCCGCGGCCATCGCGTCGCGCTCGGCGGCCGGGACCAGGTCGGCGATCGGGACCCCGCCGATGGTGGCGCTGCTCCACAGCGGGATCTCGCTGTCGCCGTGCTCGCCGACGACGTAGGCGTGGACGTTCTGCACCGCGACCCCGCACCGCGCCGCGAGCAGGCCGCGCAGGCGCGCCGAGTCGAGCACCGTGCCGGAGCCGAAGAGCTGCTCGGTGCCCAGCCCGGTGATGCGCTGGGCGGCGTAGGTCACCACGTCGACGGGGTTGGTGACCATGACGAACGTCGCGTCGGGGGCCACCTCGACGAGCGCCGGCATGAGGGACCGCAGCATCCCCGTCGTCGACGCCGCCAGGTCCAGTCGCGACTGCCCGGGCTGCTGCTTCGCGCCGGCCGTCACCGCGACGACGCTCGCGCCGGCGCACACCGCGACGTCGGTGGACGCCTCGACGTGCGCGGTCGGCAGGAACTGCAGGCCCTGGCGCAGGTCGAGCTCCTCGGCGCGCACCTTGGGGCCGTCGACGTCGTGCAGCGCGACGGTGGTGGCAACGCCGCGCACCAGGCAGGCGTAGGCGAGCGTGGAGCCGACGGCGCCGGCACCGACGATGGCGATCTTCGCTGAGGTCACGCTGCATCGTGGCACCGGCGCCGGCCGGCGGACAGGGACCAACGTCCCGTCGGGTCAGCCCAGGTGGTGCACCTCCTGCAGCCGGTGGACCGGGGTGTCGATCCCCTCGAAGCGCGCCTTGAGCTGGAGCGCGAGGTAGAGCGAGTAGTGCCGCGACTGGTGCAGGTTGCCGCCGTGCATCCACAGGTTCGCGACCTGCGTCGGCTTCCACATGTTGCGCTGCTCGCCCTCCCACGGGCCCGGGTCCTTGGTGGTGTCCGACCCCAGGCCCCAGCACTTGCCGAGCCGGTCGGCCGTCTCCTGGTCGACGAGGTCCGCCACCCACCCGTTCATCGAGTTGTAGCCGGTCGCGAACACCACCACGTCGGCCGGCAGCGTGGTGCCGTCCTCGAGCACGGCGGCGTCCTCGGTCAGGTGGTCGACCTGGCCCTGCACCAGCTTCACGTCGCCGTTCGCCACGAGGTCGGCGGCGCCGACGTCGATGTAGTAGCCCGACCCGCGGCGCAGGTACTTCATGAACAGCCCCGAGCCGTCGTCGCCCCAGTCGTGGCGGAAGCCGGCCCGCTCCAGCCGCTCGTAGAAGTCCTTGTCGCGCTCGGCCATCGCCTCGTAGGCCGGGATCTGGAAGGTGTGCAGGATCCGGTAGGGCAGCGAGGCGAAGATCATGTCCGCCTTCTCGGTGGTGACCCCGGCGGCGAGGGCGCGCTCGGAGTAGAGGTCGCCGAGGCCGATGTCCATCAGGCTGTCGCTGCGCACGATGTGGGTCGAGGACCGCTGCACCATCGTCACGTCCGCGTCGTTCTCCCACAGCGCGCCGCAGATGTCGAAGGCCGAGTTGTTGCTGCCGATGACGACCGCGCGCTTCCCGGCGTACGCGTCCGGGCCGGGGTGCGCCGAGGAGTGGTGGACGTCGCCGGCGAACACGTCGAGCCCGGGGATGTCGGGCATCCGCGGCTTGCCGCTCATGCCGGTGGCGAAGACCAGCTGGGTCGGGCGCAGCGTCAACGGCCGGCCCTCCCGCTCGACCTCGACCGTCCACTCCCCCGTCTCGTCGGACCAGGAGGCGCCGGTGGCCACGGTGCTCGACCAGTAGGGCACCTCCATGATCCGGACGTAGGACTCCAGCCAGTCGGCGATCTTGTCCTTCGGCGCGAAGACCGGCCAGTTGTCGGGGAACTTGAGGTAGGGCAGGTGGTCGTACCAGACCGGGTCGTGCAGGCACAGCGACTTGTAGCGGTTGCGCCACTGGTCGCCGGGGCGCGGGTGCTTGTCGATGACCAGGCTCGGCACACCGAGCTGGCGCAGCCGGGCGCCGAGCGCGATGCCGCCCTGGCCGCCGCCGATGACCAGGACGTAGGGCTGGGTGGTGCTGCCGAGGCTCTCGGCCTCCGCCTGGCGCTGCTCCTTCCAGGTCTCGCGGTGCTTGTCCGCACCGTGCCGGGCGCCCATCGGCCGGTGCGTGCCGCGCGGCTCCTCGTGGCCCTTCAGCTCGTGGAGCGCGGTGAGCAGCGTCCAGGCCCGGTCCTCGCCGTCCTCCTGGACGAGCCGCAGGAGGCCGTTGCCGCGCCCGACCGCGGTCTCGAAGCCGATCCACGCGGTGACCACGCCGTCGACGTCGTCGGGGGGCTCGGTGGTGGCGAACCCGGAGGGCGCGACCCGGGCGCCCACCGCGCCGACCAGGTCGGCGACGCCGTCGCGCCCCTCGACCGTGGTGAGGTTCCAGGTGAACGCGACCAGGTCGCGCCAGTAGCACTCGGTGGCGAACAGCGCGGCGGACGCCTCCGCGTCGCCGGCGGCCACCGCGGCCTCGAAGCGGTGCAGCCACGCGTCGACGCGGGCCTGGGGGTCGGTGGTCGCGCCGGCCGCGGTCGCGGGATCCAGGGTCTGGGTCATCGTCTCTCCTTCACCTACGCTGGTGTGACCGAGCACACACCGTCCGGGACGCAGCGCGACAGGGTTGCGGGACGTTGCAACGGCTCGCCCGGAGGGACTCCCGATGACCGACCGCGACCAGCACCGCGTGCGCGAGGCGACGCTCACCGGTGACCCGCGCGCCGGGCTCCCCCGCACCGAGATCGCGGCGTCCTGGCGGCGGGTCGCGGCCACCGGCCTCGACCCCGGCTCGGGCGCCGACATCCCGCCCGTCGGCGGCGCCGAGCTCGAGCGCAGGCGGGCCGCGAGCGGGCTGGCCGACCTGGTGCCGCGGCTCGCGGAGTCGCTCGCCCCGGTGGTGGACGCCGGCCAGCTGGTGGTCGTCGCCGACGCCGAGGGGAGGGTGCTGTGGCGCCTGGGCAGCAGCCGCGTACGCCGTCTCGCCGACGACCTCGGGTTCGTCGGGGGCTCCGCGTGGACCGAGGCCAACGTCGGGACCAACGCCATCGGGACCGCGCTGGTGCTCGGCACCCCCGTGCAGGTCCTGGGGGCCGAGCACTTCGTCGAGTCGCACACCCGCTGGGGGTGCGCGGCCGCGCCCCTGGTCGACCCGTGGACCGGTCGGACCCTCGGCGTCGTCGACGTCAGCGGACCGAGCCGCGGCATGCACCCCGCCGAGCTCGCGCTGGTCGAGCTGGCCGCCCGGCTGACCTCGGCCGAGCTGGTCGCCCGGCACCGCGCGGCGCTCGACCGGCTCCGGGCGCGAGCGGCGCCGCTGCTCGCCCGGCTCACCGGGGACGTCCTCGCCACCGACCACGCAGGTCACCTCGCCGCGTCGATCGGCAGCCGCAGCCCCGACCGGGTGGCGCTGCCGGACGGGCTCCGCGCCGGACGGGTCTGGCTGCCGACCCTCGGCGACGCGACCGTCGAGCCGCTCGACGGCGGCTGGCTGCTGCGCCTCGAGGGCGGCGGCCACGACGGCGGGCCCGGCACCTCGGTGGTGCTCGACCTCGACGGCGACCCCCGGCTGCTGGTCGGAGGTCCGAGCGGGTCGTGGTCGCGCACGCTGTCCCCGCGGCACGCCGAGATCCTGCTCGCCCTCGTGGGCGCCGGCTCGGCGGGGCGCACCGCCGTCCAGCTCGCGGAGGACCTCTTCGACGACCCGGGGCGGACCGTGACGGTGCGCGCCGAGGTCTCGCGGCTGCGCCGGCTCGCCGGCAGCCTCCTGCTGTCCGGTCCCTACCGGATCGCCCCCGGGCCCACCACCGAGGTGCGGGGCGACCGCACGGCGGCGCTGCCGCGCTCGTCGGCCCCGGTCGTGCGCCGCTGGCGCGCCACCGTGTGACGAACGCCCCGGGAAAGGTTTTCCCAAACCGACCACGCGCCGCGCGGGCCGTACCTACCGTGCAGTGGTGGGGATCAACGAGGGGACGCGGCGCCACGCGCTGCGCCGGACGACGGCACGCGCGCTCGCGACCGCCTGCGTGGCGGGCGGGCTGATGCTCGTGACCGCGCCGCTGGCACAGGCAGACGACGACTACCCGTGGGCGGGTCAGGGCCAGTGCCCGATCCTCCCGCAGGAACCGATCGTCGAGCCGACGCCCACACCGACGCCCACGCCGACGCCGTCCCCCGGCCCCGGCGCCCCGGGCCCGAAGGCCGCCCCGGAGCCCGAGCCGGTCCTGCCGCCGCCCCCGCCGCCGGTGCTCGACCCCGTCAGCGGTCACCTCTACGACCCGCGCGGCCCGCGGCCGACCTGCGCCCGCCGGGTGTGGGCGATCGACGGCTCGATCGGCGACCCCTGGGGCTTCGTGCTCCGCAACTGCACGAGCTTCGTGGCCTGGCGGATGCAGGAGCGCAACCGCCTCGACGGCTTCGGCAACCACTTCCGCGGCCGGCACTGGGGCAACGCGGCCAACTGGGACGACGCGGCCCGCGCGCTGGGCTACCGCGTCGACGGGGTGCCCGCCATCGGTGCCGTCGCCCAGACCGACGCCGGCCGGGTCGGCCACGTCGCCTGGGTCAGCGCCATCGGACCCGGCACCGTGACGGTCGAGGAGTACAACCACGCGCTCCCGGGCGGCTACGGCACCCGCACCGTCCCGGTCGGCGACTTCCGCTACCTCCACCTCGACGACGTCGCACCCTCGCCGCTGGTCGGGTCCGACCGGCCGGTGGTGTCGGTCCCGGACGGCCTCGGCGAGTCGTGGACCGCCCGCGTCGACGCCTCCGGCACGCTGCGCGTCGCCCGCCCCGGCCGCCCGGCACGCGTCGTGGGACGCCCCGGCTCCTTCTCCGCCGTCGCGGCCCCGGCCCTCGCCCTCGACGACCGGGGTCGCCCGTGGCTGGCGGCCACCACCGCGACGGGCCGGGCCCTGGCCGGCGCCCTGCGCGGTCCCCGCTTCGCCCTGCGCGACGTCGCCGCGGCGGCCGCCACCTCCAGCCCGGCGATCGCGCTGTCCCGCACCGGCCGTCCGGTGCTGGCCACCATCGCCGGCGACGGCACCCTCTCCACCCGCCGGCTCACCCAGCGCGGACGCTGGAGCCGGCCCGAGCGGGTCGGCCGGCCCGGGTCGTGGGCGACCCACACCGCGCCGGTCCTCGGCCACGACGGCTCCGGCCGCACCTGGCTGGTGGCCGTGACGGCCGGCGGCGCGACGTACGCCGAGGGCCTCGAGCGCGGCCGGCTGCACCGCCTCGCCGGTGCCCGCGCCTCGATCACCTCGACGCCGGCCCTCAGCCTGTCCGGTGACGGGTCCGCCCACCTGCACCAGGTGGGCGCGGACGGGCGGCTCACCGTCCGCACGCTGCAGGCGGGACGCTGGAGCCGGCCCCGCGCCCTCGACGGGTCGTGGTCGGTCTACGCCTCGCCGGCCGTGGGCGTCGCCGGCGGCGGCCTCGTCGTCGCGGTGGCCGACGCCCGCGGCACGGTGCGGGTGCGTCCGGCCGTGCCGGGGCAGCCTGTCAGGGTGCGGGTCAGGCCGCTCCCCGGTGGCGACCCGACCCGGTCCCCCGCCCTCGTCACCCGCGCCAACGCGGGGGTGTTCGTGGTGTCCGGCGACGGTCCGCGAGCCGGCCGGACCGGGTTGCTGACCCGGCCGGCCACGGCACTCGTGCGGGACTCCTCACCGACCCGGGCGGGCTTCACGCCCTGACCCGGGTCGGCGGGTGTCAGCGTCCGGCGTAGGCCCAGGCGCTGACGTTGAGGGTGTCCTCCAGGCCGGTGAAGCCCTCCACCGGCGAGTAGGTGTCGGTGACGAACCGGACGTTGTCGTCGTCGGCGGTGCCGCCGATGCCGTCCGGGCCCACGCCGTAGAGGTTGGTGGCGAAGTTCGCGCCACCGCTGTCCATCATGTTGCCGATCTCGTCGGCGTTGTCGGTGTGGTAGTTGCCGATCGTGTGGCCGACCTCGTGGGCCACGACGTTGCCCACGGCCTCGGACACGAACGTCACGCGGTCGCTCGAGGCGTTCATGAAGGTGTTGAGCGACGACGCCGGGCCGGCCGGCGCGCTGAGCACGTCGAGCAGCACGATCGCCTCGTCCTGGTGGCCGTAGTTGCCCGGGTCGATGTACTGCGCGATGCCGATCGTCGAGATGCCGGTCTCGGCGATCGAGCCCGCGACGTAGATCCGCGACACGTTCTCCTGCCCGATCAGCTCGGGGTTGGTGCGGGCGTTGAGCACCTGCACGTTGACCGCGGGGTTGAGCCCGCCGGCCTGGAGCTCGGCCTGCAGGTTGCGGCGCACCACGTTGGTGATCCGGTTCTCCACCTTGCGGGCGTCGGCGCGGCCGATGCCCCACTGCGGCACGAACGCCGAGAACGGGGAGACGGTGCGCTGGCCCGGTCCGCCCCAGGTGCCGGTGTTGACCCGGCCAGGCGCGAAGTCGAGCAGCACGGTCTGGGTGCGGCCGCGGTCACCCTGGGTGCCGGGGCGGTAGCCCTCGACGGTGACGTCGTAGGCGCCGGTGCCGCCGGACACCTGGACGGAGTACCAGCCGGCCTCCTCGGCGACGTAGGCGATCGTGGTGTTGCCGCCTCCGGGCAGCGGCGAGGTCGGCGGGTAGAGCGACGACGCGTCGGTGCCGACACCGCCCACCCGCTCCTCGCCGGACGGCGTGCGGACCTTCAGGCCGGTGGCCGAGCCCTCGGAGGTCGAGCCGATGACGTCACCCGGGCGCAGGCGCAGCGAGTAGAAGTCGGCGTCGAGCTGCTGGCTGGCCACGGACAGCTTGTAGTCGCCCACGTCGGCGCCGCCGGCGCCGCTGCCGGAGTCGAACGGGTCGGCCGGCAGCGGGTCGAGGGCGTAGCCGCCGACCATGACGTAGTAGGTGCCGGCCTCGGCGGGCGTGTAGCTGAGGCTGCTCAGCACCCCGGTGCCGCTGTCGTCGTCGGCGACGAGCGGGGTGCCGTCGGCGGCGTAGACCACGAGGATGGTGTCGGTGGTGCTGGGGCTCCCCTCGGTGTCGGCGGTGAGCGTCTGGCCCTGGGCGACGTCGACGGCGTAGAAGTCGAAGTCGTTGGTGCCGTCCCCGGTCGTGCCGTGCGGGCCGTCGCCGAGCACCGAGGTGACGGTCGCCCTGCCGGTCCCGGCGATGCCGGTGTCGGTCGCGATCGGGATGGCGCCCTGGTCCTCGGCCGTGGTGACCGTGCGCGGCGCGCTGGTGGCCGGGGCGGCGAGGTCGCCGAGGATCCGGACGGCCGGCAGCCGCGAGGCCGCGGTGCCGAACTCCGGGATCGGCTCGGCGTTGGCGTGCGTGTCGTTGGACCCCGCCGTGCCGGCGGGCTCCTCCTCGTCGTGCACGAACGGGGTCGGCACCGCCTTCGCGGAGGCGCCCCCGGAGCCGAAGGCCTGGCGCCGGTTGGCGGCCAGCTTCGCCGAGTCGGCGCGCTTCTCGGCCTGGGCGTGCATGAGCTTGTTCCAGGCGAAGTAGTTCGCGTCGCCCAGGTCGGGCAGGTTGGCGAGGTAGGGGTTGGGGTTGGCCTTCGCCGTCAGTGCGGCGGCGTCGGTCTCCTTGGGTGCGACCTGGAGGCCCAGGTCGAGGGCTGCCTGCTGCTGCGGCGTGACGGTGTCCTGCCCCGCCGGAGCCGCGACGGACAGGGCCGGTATGGCGAGGGCGACGAGACCGGCGGTGCCGGTGGCTGCCCAGATGCGTGCGCGCACGTGTGTTCCTCCCGAGATGATTCCCGGGATCGAGTCCCTGTGCTGCTGCTCCCGCCTCGGCCTGGGGCCCGATCCCCTGACGAGACGAGAACCTAGGCGCTCCCGGGCCGCAGGGGAAGGGTCCTTTCGGCTACATCCCGGAGTAGTTGGGTGCCTCGACGGTCATCTGGACGCCGTGCGGGTGGCTCTCCTTGAGCGACGCGCTGGTGATCCGGACGAAGCGGCCCTTCTCCTGCAGCTCGGCGATGGTGCGGGCACCGACGTAGAACATCGACTGGTTGAGCCCGCCGACGAGCTGGTGGGCGACCGCGGACAGCGGGCCGCGGTAGGCGACCTGGCCCTCGATGCCCTCCGGCACGATCTTGTCGTCGCTGGCGACCTCGGCCTGGAAGTAGCGGTCCTTGGAGTACGACTTCTTGCCGCGGCTGCTCATCGCGCCGAGCGAGCCCATCCCGCGGTAGGACTTGAACTGCTTGCCGTTGACGAAGACCACGTCGCCGGGCGACTCCTCGCAGCCGGCCAGCATCGACCCGACCATCACGGCGTCCGCGCCGGCGACCAGCGCCTTGGCGATCTCGCCGGAGTACTTCATGCCACCGTCGGCGATCAGCGGGACGCCGGCCGGCCTGGTGGCCAGCGAGGCCTCGTAGACGGCCGTCACCTGCGGGACGCCGACGCCGGTGACGACGCGGGTGGTGCAGATGGAGCCGGGCCCGACGCCCACCTTGACCGCGTCGGCGCCGGCGTCGACGAACGCCTGCGCCCCCTCCCGGGTGGCGACGTTGCCGCCGATGACCTGGACGTGACGGGTGGCCGGGTCGGTCTTGAGCCGCCGGACCATGTCGAGCAGCAGGTGGACGTGGCCGTGGGCGGTGTCGGCGACGAGCACGTCGACGCCCGCCTCGACCAGGGTGGTGGCGCGCTCCCACGCGTCGCCGAAGTAGCCGATCGCGGCACCGACCAGCAGCCGGCCGTCGGCGTCGTAGGAGGCGTGCGGGAACTGCTCGCCCTTGACGAAGTCCTTGACCGTGATCAGGCCGCTGAGCCGGCCCTGGTCGTCGACGAGCGGGAGCCGCTCGCGCTTGTGGGCGCGCAGCAGCGCGGTCGCCTCGTCGCGGGAGATGCCGGGGTGGCCGGTGATCAGGCCCTCGCTCGTCATCACCTCGTTCACCTTGGTGGTGGCCCACTCCGCGACCGGGGTGAAGCGCAGGTCGCGGTTGGTGATGATGCCGAGCAGCCGGTCGTCGACGTCGACGACCGGGAGGCCGGAGACGCGGTACTCGCCGCACAGCCGGTCGAGCTCCTCGAGCGTCGCGTCGGGCCCGATGGTGACCGGGTTGGAGATGATGCCGGTCTGGGTGCGCTTGACCAGGTCGACCTGGCGCGCCTGGTCCTCGATCGACAGGTTGCGGTGGAGCACGCCGATGCCGCCCTCGCGCGCCATCGCGATCGCCATCCGCGCCTCGGTCACGGTGTCCATGGCCGCGCTGATCAGCGGCACCCGGATCGAGATCTCGCGGGTGAGCCGCGTGGTGGTGTCGATGTCGCTGGGAGCCAGGTCCGACTCCCCCGGCAGCAGCAGCACGTCGTCGTAGGTGAGGCCCAGGGCGGCGAACTTCTCGGGGATCTCCACGCCCCCAATCCTACGGCGGCGCGCTCAGGCGCTCACGTCGGCGTCGAGGAGGGCGTCGAGCGCCGCCGCCTCGCCCAGGCGGAACAGCGTCCCGGTGTGGGTGAAGTCGAGCATCGTGCCGCAGTAGAAGGTGCGGTCGAGCACGCAGCTGACGACCTGGACCCCGGGAGCGAGGACGGCGGCCGAGCGGTGGTGGATGGAGACGGCCAGCGACCCGATGAGCACGTCGAGGGGCGAGCGCAGCGAGCGCGCGGCCGGCGGCTTGGTGACGTCGAGCACGAACACCCGGTCGCCGGGCTCGGCGATCGCGGCGGCGGCGGACAGCGGCAGGTTCTCCGAGATGCCGGCGTCGACGTGGGGGGCCGGGCCGTCGGCGCCGTCGAGCACCACGGGCGGGAACACCGCCGGGATGGCGGCGGACGCGGCGAGCAGGTCGGCGAGCGCGCCCTGCGTGTGGTGGTGGGCCCGGCCGGTGTCCAGGTTGGTCGTGGCGACGATCGCGGTCACCGGGAGGTCCTCGAGCCGCTGGGCCGGGATCCAGGAGGCGACCAGGTCCTGGAGGCGCTCGGAGGAGAACAGGTACGGCCGGAGGCGGACGAGGTTGCCCGGGACGGCCGCGCGCGACCCGGTGATGTCCCGCGCCCGCATCGACATCCACCGGTCGGCGATCCGCTCGACGCGCTCGGGGGTGGGGTCGTAGGCCAGGGAGCACGCGTTGATGGCGCCGACCGACGCCCCGACGACGACGTCGGGCACGAACCCGGCGCCGAGGAGCGCGCGCAGCATCCCGATCTGCGCTGCTCCCCGAGAGCCGCCTCCGGAGAAGACGAAGATGTTCCTGGTCATGGGCGCCGCCGGTCTGGTCTCGGGGGAGGTCCGTGCCTTGCGGCAGCGACGAGGCCCGCCCCACTCAGGGTTCTCTTCGGCTCCCGCGGCGCGGACATGAGGCAAACCGGCCGCAGCGGGCCCGCAGTGAGAAGGTGTCGCCATGGGGCGGGGACGCGTGGTGTGGCTGGCCGCCCTCGCGGCGTTCGTGGCCCGCTTCCCGGGGCTGCTCTGGCCGCTGCGGCCCGACGAGGCCGGGTTCCTGCTCGTCGCGCGCGGCTGGCGCCCGGAGCCCGACTCGCTCTACGGCCCCACCTTCGTCGACCGGCCGCCCCCGATCATCTGGCTGATGCAGGCCAGCGACGCGCTCGGCGGGGCGTACGCCCACCGCCTCGTCGGGGCGCTGTGCTGCTCGCTGCTGGTGCTCGCCGCGGCCGCGGCCACCCGCGAGCTCGCCGCCCGGGCCGGCGTGGTCGACCCGGCGGACGTCCGGCGGCTGGCAGGGTGGGTGGCGGTGGCGACCGCAGCGCTGGTGTCGAACGCCGAGATCGACCCGGTCGCGGCGAAGGGCGAGCTGTTCGGCATCCCGCTGGTGCTCGCCTCCTGCTGGCTCTCGCTGCGCGCCGTTCGCCGCGCCTCGGCCGGCGACGCCGCCTGGGCCGGCGGGCTCGCCGTCCTCGCGGTCGGCTTCAAGCAGAGCATCCTCGGCGGGATCGTCTTCGGCGTGGTCCTCCTGGTCGGGACGGCGCTCGCCCGCCACCGGCCGTGGCGCACGGTCGCCCGCTTCGGCGTCGCCGCCGTCCTGGGCGGGCTGGTCCCGGTCGTGCTCGTGGTCGGCTGGGCGCTCGCCGCGGGGGTCCGGCTCCGCACCCTCTGGTACGCCTCGGTGTCGTTCCGCTCCGACGCCAGCCGGATCATCGCCAGCCAGGACAGCTCGGGGGCGCAGAGCCGGATCGGCACCCTCCTCGCGGTCTTCGTCGGCATCGGCATGCTCGGCGTCGTGGTCTGGCTGCTGGTCCGGCTGCGCGGGCTGGTGCGCCTCGACGCGGTGGCCACCGTGGCGGTGGCCACGATGCTGGCCGCGGACCTCGCCGGGGTGGCGGTCAGCGGGAGCTACTGGACGCCGTACCTCTTCGTGCCGATCCCCCCGGTGGCCCTCGCCCTCGCCCTGCTGGTCACCCACGAGCGGCTGCGGCCGGTCCGGCTCCGGGTGGCGCGCCCGGCGCTCGTGCTGCTGGTCGGCTCGAGCGTCGTGTCGCTGGCCGTCTGGACGGTCACCTGGGTGCACGGCCGGGTCCCGGTGGAGGTCCGCACCGGCGAGGCGATCGCCGCGGCGGCGGCGCCCGGCGACCGGGTGCTGGTCTACGGCGGCCGCGCCGACATCCAGTGGGCGACCGGCAGGACCTCCCCGTACCCGTACCTCTGGTCGCTGCCGATGCGCACCCTCGACCCCGGCCTCACCGACCTCGAGCGGGTGCTGACCGGCCCGGACTCCCCCGCGTGGTTCGTCGAGGCCACCTACATCAACACGTGGAGCGAGCTCGGGACCCGGCCGATCGAGTACAGCCTGATCCGCAAGTACCAGTTCATCCGCACCGCCTGCGACCGCTACCGGATCTACCACCTCAACTCCGTCGACCCCGTCGACGTCGACGTCGACTGCTCCACGCCGTACCGGACGATCTGGGGACGCTGACCGCGACGGGGTCCGTCCGCTCAGCCGGCGGCGAGGCGGTGGGCCCGCGCCGCCTAGGCGGGCGTGAGCCGCCGCAGCGGGATGCGCACCGTGAGGTCGTCGGCGCCCATCCGGATCCGCCCGCGCAGCCCGCTGCCGAGCACGAGCGGGAGCACCGCCGGGTTGTCGGCGGCGGTGCGGACGACGAGCTCGGACGCCCCTGCCGCCCGCGCCGCGCGCGAGGTCTCGAGGAGCAGCCGGGAGCCGAGCCCGCGCCGCCGCCAGGCCGGGTCGACGGCCAGGTCGAGGTGCCAGGACCCGTCGGGGTCGACCAGCCAGGTCGCGGTGCCGACGGCGACCGCACCGACGAGCGCGCGGACGGCGCCGGCCGTGGTCTCGATCCGGGGCTCGTCGGTGCTCGCGGCGCCGGGGGACGGTGCGCCGTCGTGCGCGGCCGCGGCGAGGACGTCGCCCACCAGCTCGGCGAGCGCCGTCCCGCGGGCGTGCTCGGCAGCCGTGAACGGGGCGGTGCGCCGCAGCTGGACCTGCACGTCGCCGATCTCGAGGTCCATGCCGTCCATCACCGCGCCGAGGTCGGCGGGGTCGGTCTCGGCGTCGAAGAGCCGGGCCACCACCTCGGGGAAGCCCGCCGGGTGCGCCAGGATCGCGCGGGCCGCGAGGACGTACCGGGTGGGCTGGTCGCCCAGCGCGGCGTCGGTACAGGGCAGCACGCTCACCCGGCTGCCGCCGGCGCCCTCGACCAGCGCGGCGAGGTCGCCCAGCTCCCAGTCGTCGGGGGTGCGCAGGACCAGCTCGTCGGTGACCCGGTCCACGCCCGGGAAGACCTGCAGGCCGAGGATGTTGACGCCCGCCTCACCGCAGCGCACCGCCAGCCCGGCCAGCGCACCGGGTCGGTCCTCCAGGGTCGTCCGCACTCTCCACAGCATGGGGTCGATGCTGCCCGGCCGATGTTTCGCCGGACGTCCGCCCACGTAACACCGGTGTCACACGTCAGTCCGTGGCCCCGGTCCCCTCGGCACCATCACCGGCGTCCACCTCCGCGTGGCCGCCCGTCCCGGACAGCAGGTCCACGCCGGGCAGCGTGCTGCCGCCGATCCCGAGCACCGTGAGCGCCACGATGCCGGCGAGGACGATGCCCCGCAGGTGCGGCGACCGGCGCGCGCCGGGGCGCGCCTCCGGCCCGGTCCTGAGGAGGGCGACGCAGAGCAGGACGGCGGCGAGCTCGAGAACACCGGCGCAGAGGTCGGCCAGCCCGACCGCCTCGGGCTCCCCGGCCTCCGGGCCGAGGGGCAGGCCGACGGCTCGGGACACCGCCCAGAGGACCAGCAGCGCTGCGGAACCGACGGCTGCGGTCACGAGGGCCGCCCGCCCGGGGCGTCGCCACACCCAGAGCGCCGAGGCGAGCTGGGCGAGGAGGACGACGACGAAGAAGACACCGGCGGCCCACCACTCGTCCAGGTGCTCGGGCACGACGGCCGCGTGGACCAGGCCCGAGCCGACGAGCAGCAGGGCCAGGGCGAGGACTGCCGGGCGGGCCTCCGTGGCGGTGGCGCCCCGACGGCGGACGGCGGCGGGGAGCGGGCCCCCGCGCAGCGCCACCGCCCACGCGACCAGTGCCAGGTCGGTGGCGAGGATGAGGGCGAACCCGACCGCCACGGCCCGCAGCTGCACGGCCAGCGAGGCGCTCTCCCGGGCCGCCAGGCAGGCGCTGTCGCAGCCGCCGTGGTCCTCCACGTGGTGGACCAGCGCGAGGCTCTGGAGGTGGTAGTCCCACAGCGAGCTCGCCAGCAGGATCGTCCCGGCGGCGACCGCGGCGGCGAGGGCCACGAGCACGATCGTCCCGAGGACCGGACCACGACCGCGCGGCCGGTCTCCCCACCATCGGCACGCGACGGCGAGTGCCGCCACCACCGCGACCACGTAGACCGGGAGCAGCTCCACCGACTCGCGCAGCCAGCTGAGGGCCGGCGCAGAGGTCCGCTCGATGGACCCGACGCTCGTGCGCAGCACCACGACCCAGAACTCGTCGGCCAGCGCCAGCAGGACCGCCAGCGGCAGCACGACCGACAGCCACGGCACCGCGCGTGTCGTCGGGCCCCGCTCCTCCGCTGCCACGGGGGCCCGCCGCGCCATCGACACGGTGCTCACGGCGAGATCGCCCAACCGAACATCATGGCGTGGTCCTCGTGGGCGAGGTTGTGGCAGTGCGCCACGTAGGGCCCGACGAAGTCGCGGAAGCCGCGGTAGACGATGACCGACTCACCGGGGTCGAGCGCGACCAGGTCCTCGCGCGACATGTCCTCGGGATGTCCTGGGTCCGCCTTGAGCGAGACGTCCTTGCCGCCGCGCATGACGGTGCGGTGCTCCTCCATGTGCAGGTGGAACGGGTGGACCCAGCCGCCGCCGCCGTTGCGGATCTCCCAGAGGTTGAAGCTGCCCTTCTTCTGGATCGCGAGCGGGGTCTTGCCCGCCGGGTTCTTCAGGCTGCGCGCCACCGACTCCGGCGTGAACGCCTGCCCGTTGACCAGCCACTCGACCTCACCGCCGAGGCTGCCGCGCTTGACCTCGAAGACGAGGCGGTTGTCCATCATGGACTTCCAGTTGGGCGGCAGCGGCGGCAGCGGGCGCATCTGCTGCGGGACGACGCTGTTGTCCTCGGCGACGTCGCCGATGACGAACTTCAGGACCGGCACCTTGTAGGCGGGGTCCGGCGTGGAGCGCAGCGAGTTGCTCCACATCCGGCCGTCCGGCATCCGCATCACGTTGGTCAGGTAGACCACGTCGCCCTTGGTCGTCGGCGTCCCGTCCTGGTAGCGGCTGAAGTCGACGATCACCTCGCGCCGCTTCGCCGGCCACAGCTCGAAGTTGTCACGCTCGATGGGGAACGGCAGCAGCCCGCCGTCAGAGGCGATCTGGGTGAACTTCATGCACTGCTGGCCGTCGGGGATCCGGTACTGCCCCTGCAGGTCGTCACCGGTGTAGCCGAGCGACACCGCGGACCTCGGGCCCTGGGTCGAGCTCATCAGCTGGAAGTCGTAGATGCGGGCGATCGAGGCGTCGAGGAAGCGGAGGCGGTACTTGCGGCGCTTCACCTCCATCACCGGGTAGGCGGTGCCGTTGACGGTGAAGATGTCGCCGACGAACCCGTGGTTGGGGAAGTGCTTGAAGAAGGTCTTGCCCCACCACTCCGGGTGCTTGGCCGGGTTCTTCGCCTCGGGGAAGTCGCCCTCGATGTCGTGGATGTCCTTGTGGGTGGTGACGCCGTCGTCGAGGCGCGTGTCGTAGAAGGCGAGCGGGATGTCGTAGTCGACGTCGAAGGACCCGTCGGCGTGGTCGTGGCGTACGCCCGGCAGGCGCAGGCCCTGCCGCTCGTCGCCCATGTCCATCCCGTTCTTCGGGTCGTAGATCGGATACAGCCCGACCATGCCCTTGTAGACGTTGCTGCCCGTCTGGTCCATGCGGTGGTCGTGGAACCAGAAGAAGCTCTGCTTCTCGGTGTCGTCGCCGCCCGCGGGCCAGTTGAGGTACAGGTTGTCGACCCAGGCGCCGGGCAGGTACCCGTTGGCGTACGGGCCGGCGGTCCTGGAGTAGTGCGGGTTGCCGTCGCTCTCGGGTGCCGTGTGCGCGTTGTGCAGGTGGGTGAGGAACGACCAGTCCGGCGAACCGAAGTCCTGCCGGTCGAGCTCGAACGGGTTCTCGTGGAGGTTGTTGACGAACCGGACCAGCACCGGCTTGCCGTACTCGGCGTTGATCATCGGTCCCGGGAAGGTCCCGTTGAAGCCGTAGATCGTGCTCATCGGCAGCGTGCGGACCTGGCCGGCGGCGTAGACCTTGCCGGTGGCGTCGAACGACTTGGCCGGGCGCCCGTTCTTGTCGATCGGGAGCACCTTGGAGGACGTGAAGGAGTGTCCCCGCACCAGCAGCTCGATCTTGTAGACGATCGGGTCCGGGGAGCCGACCATGTTGGGCCACATCTGGTGGCGCTCGTTGCGCATCGAGTTCTGCTGACCGTTGCCGGGGCCGGGTGGGTCGGTCCAGCCCTTGTACGCCGAGTCGGGCTCGGGCGCGAGCGCCCGGGGGATCGGCAGCCGGTCGGTGAAGGGCTCGAGGATCAACGGGCTGGTGGGGAACGCCTCGAGGTAGAAGACGGTGTCACCGAGCGCCGTGCCGGCGGCCGAGAAGATGCCGTCGGGACTCAGCAGTCCCCGCCGGGCGAGGGGCGGGCCGGCGAGGGCGCCGGCGGTGGTGACCCCCGCCCCGGCCGCGCCGATGGCGGTAACCCGAAGGAGGGTCCGACGCGCGAAGGTCGGGACCTCCGGGTCGAGCTCGTGCGGATCCGTGCGTCGTTCGTGCTCGTCCATGCCCACTCCCCGGAGCTCCCCACGTGACGCGGTGCGCCACCCTGATCCCGAGCGCGCACGACGCTAGGCGCTGGCTCTTGGAGTTTCCTTGGGCCGCCCCCACGGCAGACGGCAACGAGCCCCGAGGCTGCCCGGGAAGAGCAGGCCTCGAGGCTCGTCGGAGAGGGGTGGATCAGTGGCCGTGGCCGTGACCGTGTCCGGCGGCGGCCGGCTCCTCGTCCTCGGGCTTGTCGACGACCAGGGTCTCGGTCGTCAGCAGCATCGCGGCGATCGAGGTCGCGTTGACCAGCGCCGAGCGGGTGACCTTGACCGGGTCCAGGACGCCCTGGGCGACCAGGTCGCCGTACTCGCCGGTGGCGGCGTTGTAGCCGTTGCCGACGCCGAGCTCGCGGACCTTGGCGGTCACGACGTAGCCGTTGACGCCGCCGTTCTCGGCGATCCAGCGCAGCGGCTCGTCGGCGGCCTTGCGGACCACGCGGACGCCGGCGGCCTCGTCACCGGTCAGGCCGAGGTTGTCCTCGAGCACCGACACGGCGTGGATGATCGCGGAGCCACCGCCGGGGACGATGCCCTCCTCGATCGCGGCACGCGTCGCGGAGACGGCGTCCTCGATGCGGTGCTTCTTCTCCTTCAGCTCCACCTCGGTGGCGGCGCCGACCTTGATCACGCACACACCGCCGGCCAGCTTGGCGAGGCGCTCCTGGAGCTTCTCGCGGTCCCAGTCGGAGTCGGTGTTCTCGATCTCGGCCTTGATCTGGTTGACCCGGCCCTCGACGGCGGAGGCGTCGCCCGCACCCTCGACGATCGTGGTGTTGTCCTTGGTGATGACGACACGACGCGCCTGGCCGAGGACCTCGAGGCCCACCTGGTCGAGCTTGAGGCCGACCTCGGGGGCGACCACCTGGCCGCCGGTGAGGACGGCGAGGTCCTGCATCATCGCCTTGCGGCGGTCACCGAACGCGGGGCTCTTGACCGCGGCGACGTTGAACGTGCCACGGATCTTGTTGACGACCAGCGTCGAGAGCGCCTCGCCGTCGACGTCCTCGGCGAGGATGAAGAGCGGCTTGCCGGTGGCGATGACCTTCTCGAGGACCGGGAGCAGCTCCTGGATCGAGGAGATCTTGCCCTGGTGGAGAAGGATGTAGGGGTCGTCGAGGACGGCCTCCATCGACTCCGGGTCGGTGACGAAGTAGGCCGAGATGTAGCCCTTGTCGAACTGCATGCCCTCGGTGAACTCGAGCTCGGTGCCCATGGTGTTGGACTCCTCGACCGTGATCACGCCGTCCTTGCCGACCTTGTCGAAGGCCTCGGCGAGCAGGTCGCCGATGTGGCTGTCGCGGCTCGAGATCGTGGCGACGGACGCCATGTCCTCGCGGGACTCGACCTCGCGGGCGGCCTCGCGCAGCGCGTCGCCGACGGCCTCGGCCGCCGCGTCCATGCCGCGCTTGAGGCCCATCGGGTTGGCGCCGGCCGCGACGGCGCGCAGGCCCTCGTGGACCATGGCCTGGGCCAGGACGGTGGCGGTGGTGGTGCCGTCACCGGCGACGTCGTTGGTCTTGGTGGCCACCTCCTTGGTGAGCTGGGCACCGAGGTTCTCGAACGGGTCGTCGAGCTCGATCTCGCGAGCCACGGTGACACCGTCGTTGGTGATCGTGGGGGCGCCCCACTTCTTGTCGAGGACGACGTAGCGGCCCTTGGGGCCGAGCGTCACCTTGACGGCGTTGGCGAGGGCGTCGACGCCGCGCTCGAGGGCGCGGCGGGCGTTCTCGTCGAACTCCAGGATCTTGGGCATCTGTGTGCTCCTAGGAAGGGTTGATCAGGGCCTGACGTGCACGGATCCCGGCCGGCACGAAGCCGGCCGGGATGCCAGGTGCGTCAGGAGACGACGGCGAGGACGTCGCGGGCGGAGAGGATCAGGAACTCCTCGCCGGCGTACTTGACCTCGGTGCCGCCGTACTTGCTGTAGATGACCTTGTCACCCACCGCGACGTCGACCGGGACGCGGTTGCCCTTGTCGTCGACACGACCGGGGCCGATCGCGAGGACCTCGCCCTCCTGGGGCTTCTCCTTCGCGGTGTCCGGGATGACCAGGCCGGAGGCGGTGGTCTGCTCGGCGTCGAGCGGGCGGACGACGATGCGGTCCTCGAGGGGCTTGATGTTGACCGACACTTCGGATCAACCTCCACTTTCTCTGGCACGTTTTCTTCAGGACGTGGTCCCGTGGAGTGATCGGCACGCCGTCGCGGGGATCGAGCCGGAGCCACGGGCATTGGCATTCTCGGGGTGAGAGTGCCAAGGCTGACGCTAGCACTCTCCCCAACCGAGTGCTAGCACAGGCCGTTCCCGACCCGACCGACGTCCGCGCCGCCTGACAGGATGCGGGCGTGGAGCTCGAGACGCTGGCGTGGTTGCGCACCTCCGACGGCACCCGGTTGCTGGAGGTCGCCGCGCAGGCGTGGGCCGAGCACGCGGGCGATCCCGTCCGGGTCGCCGGCGCCGTGCGCCGCGTCGAGCCGGACCCCGAGCGGGCCGCGGCCGCGACGACCCAGGCCCAGCTGCGCGAGCGGGGGGTGGCCAAGCTGGGCGAGGCCGCACGCCTGATGTTCTTCACCCCCGACGCGCTCGAGCAGTCGACCCGGGCGCGGGTCGCGGCGCACCGGGCCGCACGGCTGGCGGCCGCGATCCCGGGCGGCAGCGTCGTCGACCTCGGCTGCGGGATCGGCGGCGACCTGGTGGCGCGCGCGCGCCGGGCTGATCGCCGCGGGCGTCGAGCTCGACCCGGTCCGCGCCGCGATGGCGCGGGCCAACCTGGACGCCCTCGGCCTGCCGGGCGCGGTCCAGACCGGCGACGCCACGGCGCTCGACCCGCGCGGCTTCGACGCCGCCTTCGCCGACCCCGCCCGCCGCAGCGGCCGCGGCCGCGTCTTCGACGTCGACGGCTGGACCCCTCCGTGGCCGTGGGTGCTCGACCTGCTCGCCCGGCGCGCCCTGGTGAAGGTCGCGCCCGGCATCGACCACGACCTGGTCCCGCCCGGGGTGGAGGCGGAGTGGGTCAGCGACGGCGGGGAGGTCAAGGAGGCCGTGCTGTGGTCCCCCGACCTGTCCACCACCGACCGGAGGGCCACCGTCATCGGCGCCACCGGGCTGGCGACGCTGACCGACGAGGACTCCCCCGCCGCCGGCGAGGACGCGACGCACGTGCGCGACGTGGGCGCCTACCTCTACGAGCCCGACGGCGCGGTGATCCGCGCCGGCCTGGTCACCGCGGTGGCTGCGGGGGTCGGCGGCGGGCTGGTCGACGAGCACATCGCCTACGTCACCTCCGACGAGTCCTTCCGCACCCCGTTCGCCCGCGGCTACCGCGTCCTCGAGGAGCTCCCCTACCGGGAGCGGCAGCTCCGCGCCGCGCTGCACGAGCGCGGCGTCGGTCGCCTCACGATCAAGAAGCGCGGCGTGCAGGTCGTGCCGGAGGAGCTGCGCAAGCGGCTGGCGCTGTCCGGCGAGCGCGAGGCCACGATCGTCCTGACGCGGGTGGCCGGTCGCGGCACCGCGCTCCTCGTCGATCCGTTCTGACGCCTCGCCCTGCTCGTCGGGCCCTGCTCGTTGCGCCCTGCTCGCCGACGACGGGTCAGCAGCCGGCTCGGCCGACGCCCGGGACCGTCACCGGGAGCCGTCCCGGCGCCGCGGCCTCGCCGCGCAGCACCTCGACGAGCACGTCCATCGCCGCCGGGGTGTCCCCGTAGGTCGCGATCCGGGTGGGCGCGGCGACCTGGCCCAGCACCCACGGGCTGTCGGTGGCGACGGCGACCTCACCGTCGACCGGAGCGTCGTGGTAGCCGGTGAATCCCACCGAGGTCCCGACCGGGAGGCGCGCGTCCTCCTGCGCGGTCCAGCGGGCGAGGCGCCGCTCGCGACGCACCTCGTCACGCCTCCACTCGCGACGGCGCTCGCGGTAGTGCCGGCGCCCCTCGTGCCGGCGCCGCTCCGGCCGGGGGTGCGCGCGCACCAGCCGCGCAGGCGGCGAACGGCGCAGCAGCACCTCCAGCCCGGCGCGGCGGCCGCGGCGGTGAAGGCCGCCACCGCCCCTGAGTCGCCGTAGGGATGGACGCTCGCCCCGACGAGCGGGCCGGTGCAGGCGCCGTCGGTCACCGTCACCGCCGCCGCCGAGAGCTCGCGGGAGGCCGCCCGAGCCGCCCCGGTGGCTCCCTCGGTGGCTCCCTCGGTGGCTCCCTCGGTGGCTCCACCGGTGGCTCCCCCGGTCGCTCCTCCGCCGTCGCGCAGGTGGGTGAGCAGGGCGACCTGCCGCGCCGCGGCCTGCTCCAGGCGCCGCCGCGGGAGCGCGCCGGACCGGACCGCCCGCACGAGGGCCGTCCGGGCGAGCGCGGGCGAGGGCGGCATCAGCAGCACGTCGGCGCCGGCCCGGACCGCCTGCACGGCCGCGCGGCCCGCGTCGCGCCCCCGCGTGACGCCCGCCATGTCGAGGGCGTCGGTCACGACCAGGCCGCCGAACCCGAGGTCGTCGCGCAGCAGCCCGGTCACCACGGGACGGGACAGCGACGACGGGACCCCGCGGTCGACCGCGCGCACGTCGAGGTGACCGACCATCACCGCGGGCAGCCCCGCCCGGACCGCCTCGCGGAACGGCACCAGGTCGGAGCGCTCGAGCTGCCTGAGGGTCTTCGTCTGCACGGGGAGCGTGACGTGGCTGTCGGCGGGCACGGACCCGTGGCCCGGGAAGTGCTTGACCACCGGCAGCACCCCCGCGCTCGAGAAGCCGCCTGCCGCCGCGACGACGTGCTCGGCCACGAGAGCCGGGTCGGACGAGGCGGACCGGGACCCGATCGTCGGATCCCCCGGCCCGGAGGTCACGTCCGCGTCGGGCGCGAAGTCGACGGTGAAGCCCAGCCCGCGCAGCTCCGCGCCGCTCGCGGCGTACGCCCGCCGCGTCAGGTCGGCGTCCCCGGCGGCGCCGGTGCTCATGAAGGTGGGGAAGCGGGTGGCCACGCCTCGCAGCCGCTCGACCACGCCACCCTCCTGGTCGACCCCGAGGAACAGCGGCCACCCCCGCTTGCGCTCCGAGCGCGCGAGCGCCCGGTTCACCGCCCGGACCTGCCCGGCCGACTCGACGTTGGCGTCGAACGCGATCACCCCGCCGAGGTGCAGGTCGTGCACCATCCGCACGGGCGCGCGGGTCCCCGACCACGACGCGACGATCAGCTGACCTGCGAGGTCCGGGAGCCTCAGCCGGGCCACCTGGTCGGCCGCACGATCGAGCTCGGCACGGTCGGGTCCCCAGCCCTCGACCAGCCCCAGCTCCTCGGACGGGCCGGGTGGCGCCTCAGCCGCCGCGTCGGACGCGGCGCCGCCGGCAGGCTGGGCCTCGCCCGACGACTCCTCGCCGCCACCGCTGCTGTCGCACCCGGCGAGCGACGCCGCGAGGGCCAGCACGAGACCAGCGGCGCTCCCCCGCGCCCGCCACGACCACCCGCCACGACTCCTCGATGCCACCGACTCATCGTGACACGCGCCGCGCGGGTCGCGGAGGGGTGCCCGGCCGGCCCGGGCGGTGCGCGTTGTGGCGGGACGTACGGCGGAGCCAGACGTGCGGTCGAGCCTGACGTGCGGCCGAGCCAGACATGAGGCCGAGCCGGACGCGCGTGCAGCGTGGGAGCACTGCTCCGGTTCAGGGTCGTCCGTGTCGGTCTGGCCGAAGCCACGGCCAGGCCTCCGCCAGCCAGTCCCGCACGGCACCGGCCAGCGCCTCGTCGAGACGGGCGTGGTCGGCTCGGACCCACGACTGCACCTCGACGTCGTGCTCGGGCGAGGCGGACGGGTAGAGGTAGACGCACCCGATCACCTCGCCGGAGGAAGTCGAGAGGACGGTGAAGGTGAACCCGCGCCGCGCCTCGAAGTCGCCTGCGTGCCGCGTCAGGTCCGCGAGGTTGTCCTCGGCGCTCATCCCCTCCAGCGGGGGCCACCGCCCGTCGGGATAGCCCGGGGTCGCGCGGATGTGCTCGATGCTGGAGGACCACGCCGCCAGGTCGGACTCGTTGTGCTGCGGCCCGAGCGGCTCGAGGCGGAACTCCCGCGCGACCAGGGACCGAGGTGGTTCGAAGCCTGCGGGGACGAACGGCTCGCTCATCCCTCGACGGTAGCGCCGACGCCAGCCGGGTGACGTCGCGTCGCCCCGTCAGCCGCCCCGGTTCGGCCCGCCGGGGTTCGGCCCGCCATGGCACCTGAGTCGCTCAGCGACTCAGGTGCCACTGTCGCCAGAGGGGGGGGCTCCGGCACCTGTGCCGCGGAACGGGACCGGCCAGCGTGGACCACTTCGGGGTCACAGAGCTGTGGACGAAGAATGCCTGTGGAGGACGGACTCGTCGTTGTCGGTGGCCGGGAGTGGGATCGACGGACGACACCCGGCCGTGGAGGAGGACCGATGACGATCAGCGTGCAGCGGGTCGATCCGGAAGCGATGAGCGAGTGGACCGACGCCGAGGTCGACGCGTACCTGCTCGGGCCGCACGACGGCGGGGTGCCGGGGCTCGTACGACGCGTCCGGCGGATCCTGGACGTCTCGCAGCGGGGTCTGGCGGCGATCCTCGGCGTCTCGCAGTCGCGGGTCGCCCGGTGGGAGACCGCGCGCACGAGCCCGCGGGCCGACGTGGTCGTGGAGATGTTGCGGCTCGCGCGGGTGCGCGTCCGGCTCCTCGACGAGGAGACGGGTGCCGAGGTGGAGCCGATGCGCGACGACGGCGGGCGCGACCGGGGTCGCCGGCGGTACCCGGCGCACGTCGACCTCGAGGTCACCGGGTGGTGGGTGCCCCGGGACGCGATGACGACCGGCCTCGATGCGCGATGGCGGGCCCGGTCCCGGCGCTGGCAGGTGCCGCGGGTGCGCTACCACCACGCTCCCTGGCGTCGGGTGCTGCGTCGGGTGCGCGGGACGCCCGTCGACCACCCGGCACGCCCCCAGCTGGTCGCGGAGGCGATCCACCTCGACGAGGTGCGCGAGGAGCGCCTTCGCCGCGCGGTGGCGCTCCGTCCGGTGCGGCCCGCGCCTCCCCCACCCGACCTCGGCCCCGGCGGCGACTGGGTCCTCGACGACTGACCGGTCGAGGGCGGGACGCCGGGGGCCGGAGTCCCGACCTCGGCCGGCGGCGACTGGGTCCTCGACGACTGACCGGTCGAGGCGGGACGCCGGGGGCCGGAGCCGGGGTGGCGTCAGACGTTGGCCTTCTCGGCGCCGATGGTGGTGTCCGCGCCGTGACCGGTGTGCACGACGGTCTCGTCGGGCAGGTCGAACAGCCGGCGACGGATCGACTCCTTGATCACGTCGGCGTCCGAGTAGGAGCGCCCGGTCGCGCCGGGGCCGCCTTCGAACAGCGTGTCGCCGGTGAAGACGCAGCCGAGGTCGTGGACGTAGAGGCACACGGCCCCCGGCGCGTGGCCGGGGGTGTGGATCACCGTGACCGCAGCACCGCCGATGGTCAGGGTCATCCCGTCGGACAGGTCGACGTCCCAGAGCTCGGCGCCCGGCTCGTCGCCGCCGTGGGTGAGCTCCCACAGCGGGCGGTCGTCGGGGTGCAGCAGGATCGGCGCGCCGGTGGCGACCCGCAGCGCCGGGGCGACCCGGACGTGGTCGTCGTGGGCGTGGGTGCACACGATCGCCTTCACCGCGCGGTCACCGACCACGCGCATGATCGCGTCCACGTCGTGCGGGGCGTCGATCACCAGGCACTGCTCGTCGTCACCGACGACCCACACGTTGTTGTCGACCTGGTGCGTCTCGCCGTCGAGCGAGAACGTCCCGGACACGACCGCGTGGTCCACTCGCGCCGTCATCAGAGGACCACCACAGACCTGAGCACGTCGCCGCCGTGCATCTTCTCGAACGCGGCCTCGACGTCCTCGATGCCGATCTCCTCGGTCACGAAGGCGTCGAGGTCGAGACGACCCTGCTGGTAGAGGTCGACCAGCATCGGGAAGTCGCGCGAGGGCAGGCAGTCGCCGTACCACGACGACTTCAGCGAGCCGCCGCGACCGAAGACGTCGATCAGCGGGATCTCGGGGACCTTCATGTCCGGGGTGGGCACGCCGACGAGCACGACGGTCCCGGCCAGGTCGCGGGCGTAGAACGCCTGCTTCCACGTCTCGGGGCGCCCGACGGCGTCGATGACCACGTCGGCGCCGCCCTCGTGGCCCGTGCCGTCCGCCGGCGGGGTCAACGACCGGATCGCCTCGACCGCGTCGTTCTCCTTCGAGTTCACGGTGTGCGTCGCGCCGAGCTTCTTCGCGGTCTCCAGCTTCCGGTCGTCGATGTCGACGGCGATGATCCGCGCCGCGCCGGCGAGCGCCGCACCCGCGATCGCGGCGGCACCCACACCGCCGCAGCCGATGACGGCGACGGTCGAGCCGCGACCGACGTTGCCGGTGTTGATCGCGGCACCGAGCCCGGCCATCACGCCGCACCCCAGCAGCCCGACCGCGGCGGCGCGGGCGGACGGGTCGACCTTCGTGCACTGCCCGGCCGCCACCAGCGTCTTCTCCGCGAAAGCGCCGATGCCCAGCGCCGGCGAGAGCTCGGTCCCGGCGAGGTCGCCCTCGGCCAGGGTCATCTTCTGGGTCGCGTTGTGGGTGGCGAAGCAGTACTGCGGCTCGCCGCGGTTGCAGGCCCGGCAGTCGCCGCACACGGCGCGCCAGTTGAGGACCACGAAGTCGCCGGGGGCCACGGACGTCACGTCGGGGCCCACGGCCTCGACGACGCCGGCCGCCTCGTGGCCCAGGAGGAACGGGAAGTCGTCGTTGATGCCGCCCTCTCGGTAGTGCAGGTCGGTGTGGCAGACCCCGCAGGCCTGCACCTTCACCACGGCCTCCCCCGGGCCCGGGTCGGGGACGTTGATCGTGGTGAGCTGGACCGGCTCGCCCTTGGCCAGCGCGACCACTGCCTTGACCTGCTGCATCTGTGTGCCTCCTTGCACGAGGGGGTGTCACCGCAGAGCCTCGCAACGCGGTCCAAGCCCCGCAACACCGGGTCCGCTCCCGGATGCAACCGTCCCGGCGCCGTCCGCGTCCTCATCGCGACGAACCCGCCGCGCGACACGCGCGAACCACCGGCAGCAGCGCGGAGCGGGGCACCACGAGGATGATCGAAGGGTCCGTGAGGATGGACGGAGCAGTGACGACGAGGACCGAGGCGGAGGTGCCACGGGGGTCGGGCAGGGACGCCGACTTCTCGGCCTACATGGCTGCCCGCCAGGCGGCGCTCTACCGCACCGCCTACCTCCTCGCCGGCGACCACGCCGGCGCCGAGGACCTGCTGCAGAACGCCTTCGCGAAGCTCTACCTCTCGTGGGACCGCATCCGCGACCACGGCGCCCTCGACGGCTGGGTCCGCCGGGTGATGGTCAACGACCACAACTCGCTGTGGCGCCGGGCCTGGAAGCGCCGCGAGCACTCGACCGAGCGGCTGCCGGAGGCCGGGGCCAGCGACAGCTACGACGACGGCCTCGGCGGCGAGCTGTGGTCGTTCGTCCAGACGCTGCCGCCGAAGCAGCGGTCCGTGGTGGTGCTGCGCTACTACGAGCAGCTGAGCGAGGCCGAGATCGCCGACGTGCTCGGCATCTCGACGGGGACGGTCAAGTCGCAGGCCAGCCGGGCGCTGGCCGCGCTGCGCGCACGCGCGCCCCAGTCACTCAACCCCCACGAGTCCGGAGACGACGTCCGATGAACCACTCGCCCCTCGAGGACCAGGTCCACGACGCGCTCGCCCGCCGGGTCGAGCCGCTGCACCCCGCGCCCTCACGCTCGACGGCGTGCGCCGCCGCGCCCGCCGCATCCAGGTCCGCCGCCGCGTCACCGCCGGGGTGGCCGTCGCGGCCGCGCTGGCCGTCGCCGTCCCGGTCGGGCTCGCGCTCGACGGACCGGTCCGTCGCACCGAGCAGCCGCCGGTGGACCGTACGCCCGGCGTCGTCGGCACGGTGCGGGTCGACCCGCGCAGCGCGACCGTCGGTGCCGGCCCGGGCACTCCGCTGACCGACGTGACCGCGCGGACCGTCACCCTGGGCGACGAGGTCGTCGCGCTGCCGGAGGCCTACGAGCAGGCCACGCCGTACGGCGACGGCTGGCTCGCCGCGCGGCAGGACGGGGACGGTCGCTGGACGCTCGACCGGCTGACCGCGGACCTCGAGGTCGAGGACAGCACGCAGGGCAACAGCCTGTTCACCGTCTCCCCCGACGGGTCGCGCTACGCCGTGGCGTCGTTCGACGGGGTCGACACCTGGTTCGTCATGAACTACGACACGGCACGCCAGGAGCCGGAGCGTCCGTGGGCTGCGGTCACCCAGGGCCCCGACGGCTCGGAGGTCGGCACGGTCGGCTTCCTCTCCGACGACGAGGTGCTGACCTACCGGCTCGACCAGGCGACCGGCACGATCTCCTACCTCGTCGCCAACGGCGAGCAGCTCACCCCGTACGACGGCCTCGAGGGCGCGCAGAGCGCCTCCCCCGCCACCGGGATGGTCGCCGGCAGCACCGCCGTCGACGACGGACGGTCCTGCGCCGCCACCTTCGACGGGCGCTCGCGCTCCGCCGACCCGCTGTGGACCGACTGCGACCGCGAGCTGGGCCAGTTCAGCCCCGACGGCAGCCTCCTCGTCGCGTTCGGCGCCAGCGACCCGGGCGCAGGCGGCGACGAGTCGGGGGTGTCGGTCCTGGACGCCACGACCGGTCGCCCGGTCGTCGACTTCGAGGTCACCCCGGTCCGCGACCGCGTCGTCGGGATCGCCACGCAGGTGGTCTGGGAGGACGACGAGCACCTGCTGGCGACCTACTCCGACGGCGACCAGCAGTGGGTCGTGCGCCTCGGCGTCGACGGCAGCGTCGAGCGGGCGGCGGGTCCGGTCACCGTCGACCTCGGCACCGTGGGCCTGCGACTGACCCCGGGCCGCGCACGCTGAGGCCGGACGCTGGGGCCGGACGCTGGGGCCGGTCAGTCCAGGTCGGTCTTGAAGCTGGCCAGCAGCCGACCGATGACCTCCTGCTGCCCCTCCTCGTCGAGCGGTTCCGGGAACCCCCGCTTCTCGAAGGTGATCCTGATCAACCATGCCGAGTCCAGGAAGAGGATCCCGTAGGTGTGGATCTCCTGGACCGGGTCGCTGGTGGTGTCGAGCCGGTGCCACGCGCGGTACTTGCCGCCCGCGACGGCCTCCTCCTGCGCGACCTGCTTCTTCGGGCCGCCGCTGTCCTGCACCCAGTCGCGCTCGAACGCCTCCAGCGACGTCGCGACGTTGACGTCGGGCAGGAAGGTGACCGAGCTCTGCCCGTCGCCCCACCCCTGCAGCACGCCGTAGTCGGTGACGTGCCGGTAGGTCGACAGCGCGTGGATGCTGGCGCCCGGCACCTTGATCCGCGGGCCGTCCGCCGGCGGGTAGGACGTCGGCAGGCCCTCGATCGGCTCCGGTGACTCCGACTCCGACGGCGACGGCGAGGGAGACCCCGAGGCCGCACCCGACGCCGCGTCGGCAGGGTCGTCGGCGCCGTCACCGGACGACCCGCACCCGCTGGCCAGGACGGCCACCGCGAGCCCGGCAGCGACGAGCGGACGAAGACGGGTTCCCCGAGCGAGCATGGCGCGACCATACCGGGGCCCGGGTGGGCGACGGGACCGAGATGCTGCGCCGCCGAGATCACCCGCATAAAGTGGGTTTCGGCCATGTCACCCGGGGGAAAGGACAGACCATGCTGCCGCTCGAAGACAGGGAACTGCTCACCCAGACGATGGTGGGGCTCAACATCGATCCCTACACCACGCAGTCCCTGATGGAGTCCTTCGACCTCGCCGCCCTCGGCATGGAGAAGGACGAGGTCACGCCCGTGCAGGACACCGCGTTCGGTGACTCCTACACCGGCGGCTACCGCCTCGCCACCAACGTCAACATGGCCCACGTCCGGATCCGCGAGGAGCTGCTCAACATGGCGGCCGGGCTGCGCGGGATGAGCGGCTCGGTCGAGGAGTTCAGCAACGACCTCGAGCGCACCACCGAGCAGACGCAGGCGACGATGGCGCGCCTCCAGACCTCCACCGACTGCGTCGCCTCGCCGTCGTTCGCCGCCGGCGACACGTGCACGCTGCCGACCACGGACGAGGGCTGAGCCATGACCAAGGGACCCCACCGCCTGAACCTCGACCAGTACCTCGACTCGGCCGCCGAGGGCGCCGTCAAGAACGCCGGCCAGGACTGGAAGAAGAAGGCCGACGACCTCCAGGTCCTCGCCGAGGCGCTCAACCGCGCGGCCGAGCAGGCCGAGCTGCGCATCGGCGAGCAGACCCTGACCGGCCCCGCCCTGCGCGCGAGCATGGAGAAGTCGTCGGCGTCGATGACGACGAAGGCCGACCAGCTGCGCGTCGCCGGCGAGGCGCTGCGCCAGGTCGGCGACCAGATCTCGGACACCCGCGACTCGCGTGACGCGATGGCCGACCTCGGCACCAAGCCGGCGGCCTACCAGCCGCCCGCCAGCACCACGGGCATGCCGCCGAGCAAGGAGGAGCTCCAGGCCCAGGCCGACGCCTCCCAGGCGCGCGACAACGAGCGCAGCGCGTGGCAGTCGCAGTACGACAAGCAGGAGGCCAAGTCCCTCGCCCTCACCAAGGCGATGGACGCGGCGTTCCTCGGCGCCATCCCGCCGATGCAGGCCATCCACGGCCAGCCCGACCCCACGGAGCCCCCGCCGACCGTCCCCGGCGGCCCGGGCGGCACGTACCTCCCCGGCACGCAGGCGCCGCCGGTGACCGGCGGCGGCGCCGACGGGAACGGCGGCCGGGAGACCGGCATCACGCGCAACCCCACCATCGTCATCGGGGAGCCGGTCGACAACGAGCACGGGACCAAGCACCCCCCGCGGCCGCCGGAGACCACGCCGACCACCCACCCCACGACCACCCCCACCACGACGCCGACCACGACGCCGACGACGACCCACACGGTCCCGACGCACGTGCCGAGCACGTCGGTGATCGGGTCGTCGCAGGACGGGATCAGCTATCAGGGCCCGTCCGGATCGGCTCCGGGCTCGGCCGGCGCGACCGGCGGCTCGGGCGGCGCGACCTCGGCCGCCGCCCTCGGCGGAGCAGGCGGCGCGGGTGCCCTCGCCGGCGGCGCGGTCCGCTCGGCGGGGTGCCGACCGCGGCCAGCGGCGGTGCCGCCACCCGCCCGATCGGCTCGACCGGCCGGACCGGCAGCGCCAGCGCCCTCTCCCGCGGCACCGGCTCGACGACCGGCGCGTCCGCCTCCCGTACGACCGGGACGGCCGGCACGACGGGCGCCTCCTCGGCCGCACGGTCGGCCGGGACCACCGGGTCCGCGGGCGGGCGCGGCAGCGCCGGCTCCCGCGGCGCGGCCGGAGGCTCGACCGCCGGCTCCCGCGGCGCGGCCGGTGGCTCGACCGCCGGCTCCCGCTCGGGCGGTCGCGGCAGCAGCGGCGCCCGGAGCGCCGGCGCCGGCTCGGCGGGCGGGCGCGGCGGTCGCCGCTCGGAGGACGAGAAGGCGCAGGGACGCGACGCCCTGGTCTACGACCAGGACTGGCTCGGCGACGACGACGTCGCCCCGGGCGTCCTCGACTGAGGTGTCCCCGGCCGCGAGGTGATGCGCGGTCGGGGTGATCGTGATGCAGGTCCCCGCTCCCGGGCGGGGACCTTCGTCATCCCGGACCGCGCGGGGCGGCGGTCAGGCGACGACGGTCGTGATCGGCTGCGAGGAGTCGGCGGGCAGGTCGAGCAGCGACGGCGTACGGCCCCGCAGCACCAGCTCGGAGCCGAGCGCGGCCACCATCGCGCCGTTGTCGGTGCACAGACCCGGACGCGGCACCCGCACCCGGATGCCCCGGGCGCCCGCGCGCTCCTCGGCCATCGCGCGCAGCCGGCTGTTGGCGGCCACGCCGCCACCGATGAGGATGTCCTCGATGCCGCGGCTCGACGCCGCGTCGATCGCCTTGCGGGTCAGCACGTCGCACACCGCCTCCTGGAACGACGCGGCGACGTCGTGGACGTCGATCGAGACGCCCTCGCGCTGCTGGGTCTCCACCCAGCGCGCGACGGCCGTCTTGAGGCCGGAGAAGGAGAAGTCGAAGCGGTGCCGCTCGAGGTCGCGGCGGCTGGTCAGCCCGCGGGGGAAGTCGATCGCCACGCTGTTGCCGCTGCGCGCGGCCTTGTCGATGTGGGGGCCGCCGGGGAACGGCAGCCCGAGCAGCCGGGCGACCTTGTCGAAGGCCTCCCCCGCCGCGTCGTCGATCGTCGCGCCCATCGGCTCGACGCCGACGGTGACGTCGGTGACCTCGAGCAGGCTGGAGTGGCCGCCGGAGACCAGCATCGCCAGGCACGGCTCCGGCAGCGGGCCGTGCTCGAGCTGGTCGACCGCGACGTGGGCCGCGAGGTGGTTGACGCCGTAGATCGGCTTGCCGAGCCCGAGGGCGAGCGCCTTGGCGCTGGCCACCCCGACGAGCAGCGCGCCCGCCAGCCCCGGCCCGCTGGTGACGGCGACGGCGTCGATGTCGCTCAGCGCGATCCCGGCGGTCTCCGCGGCCCGCTCGATCGTGGGGACCATCGCCTCGAGGTGCGCGCGGCTGGCGACCTCGGGGACGACGCCACCGAACCGGGCGTGCTCCTCGACGCTGCTCGCGACCGTGTCGGCCAGCAGGGTGTGGCCGCGCACGATGCCGACACCCGTCTCGTCGCACGACGTCTCGATGCCCAGGACCAGCGGCTCGTCAGTCATGGGCGGTCGCCGTCCTCGTGCGGGCCGCACCGGGCAGCCACCGGCACATCACCAGGGCCTCCGACCCGTCGCGGTAGTAGTGCGGTCGTACGTCGATCACGCTGAACTGGCGCGCGACGTAGAAGCCGAGCGCCTCGGCGTTGGCGACGCTCACCTCGAGCAGCATCCGGGACGCGTCGTCGGTGCCGACGAGCATCTCGTCGAGCAGCAGCGTCGCCAGGCCGCGGCGCCGCGCGTCGGGGCGGACGCCGATGCGGAGCAGGTCGACGATGTCGCCGGCGCTCATGGTCACGGCGTAGCCGGCGAGGTCGTCGGTCACCACGAAGCGGCGCCCGGGCCCCTCGATCTCCTGGCGCACGAGCGTCTCGCTCCACGCGTCGTCGCCGAAGAGCTCGCGCTCGAGCGCGACGAGGGCGGGCAGGTCGGCCAAGGTGGCGGGTCGGATCACGACATGGTTCCTGAGGAGTCGAGGGACGAGACGTCTCGAAGGGCGGGCTTTCTGGGTGCGCCGGCGACCGCGTCGGGACGCCGGAGGTAGAGGGGTTCGGGATCGAGCAGCTCGACGTCCTCGGCGCTGACAGCCGCCGCCATCCAGGCGGCGCTCGGGCGGGTCACCCCGAGCGGGTTCGAGAACGCGTCCGGGTAGAGCCCCGGTCCGGCGCCGGCGACCGGCGCGTCGGTCGCGACGTCGGCGGGACGGGTGACGACGGGTCCCTCGAGGCGGCGCCCGTCGGCGTCGTAGGAGGCGAGGTAGACCTCCTTGCGCCGCGCGTCGGTGGCGACCAGGAAGCTGTCGGCGGTGGCGCCGGTGCCGACGACCTCGACGGCGACGGCGTCGAGCGAGCACACGCCGTAGACGGGGAGGTCGAGCACGAAGCCGAGCGTACGGGCGGTGACCAGCCCGACCCGCAGGCCGGTGAAGGGGCCCGGACCGACGCCCACGGCGATCGCGGTGAGGTCCTGGCGGACGATGCCGGCGTCGTCCATCGCGCGGGCGATGAGCGGGGCGAGGTGCTCGCCGTGCTTCATCGGGACGGTCGACGAGTGCTCCACCACCACCCGGTCGCCGTCGTGGAGCGCGACGGTCACCAGCGAGGTGGCGGTGTCGAAGGCGAGCAGCACGGCGTCGAGGTTACTGGCCCACGACCCAGCGCAGGGAAACGCGGCGCGGGTCGAGATCGTCGGCGGACGCGGTCTCCCCCACCGTGCGCTCGATCAGGACCTCCAGCCGGGAGTCGGCGAGGCCCTCGGCGAGGCCCGCGCCCCACTCCACGACGGTCACCGACGACTCCAGCGGCGTGTCGAGGTCGAGGTCGTCGAGCTCGTCGAGGCCGCCGAGCCGGTAGGCGTCGACGTGCACCAGGTCGGGTCCGCCGACCAGCGAGGGGTGGACCCGCGAGATGACGAACGTCGGCGACGTGACGCCGCCGCGGACCTGCAGCCCGTCGCCGAGGCCCTGCGTGAAGGTGGTCTTCCCGGCGCCGAGCTCGCCGGTCAGCACGACCAGGTCCCCGGCGACGAGGGTGCGGCCGAGCCGCTCCCCCAGCCCGCGCATGGTCTCGGCCTCCGGGGCGTCGAAGGACGTCCCGAGCCACCGCGCGAGCTCGACGTAGGGGCTGCGGCGACCGGTCTCCACGAAGCCGAGCGCCTCCCAGAAGGCGACCGTGTCGGGCAGCTCCTCGCGGGCCAGGACGCGGACCGCGGAGTGGCCGAGCGAGGCGTCGACGGCAGCGTCCACCAGGGCGGTGGCGACGCCCTTGCCCTGGGCGGCCGGCGCGACCCCGAAGCGGCGCAGCACCATGCCGTCCGGCCCCGGGTCGAGCACCACGCACCCGACCGGCTCGCCGTCGACCGTCGCCAGCAGGCCGCCGCGGCGGCGCAGCATCCGCCCCACCGACGCCAGGTCCTCGGCCATCGCGTCGGCGGGCGGGTCGAGCGGCGGGCGCGCACCGAACGCGTCGCGGACGACCGCGAGCACCTCGGCGGCCGCCTCGGGACCGACGCGGCGTACGTCGACGCTCATCGCGGCTCCTCCTTCTCGGCCAGCGCGATCAGGTCGTCGATCTCGGCGATCACGTCCCGGTGCCGCTCGAGGAGCACCATGTGGCCCGCTCCCTCGCACTCGAGCAGGCTCGAGCCCGGGATCCGGCTGTGCAGCTTGCGGCTGTGCCCGACGGAGGTGATCTTGTCGTCGGTGCCGCAGATGATCGCGGTCGGGACCGTGCCGAGCGCCCCGAGGTGGTCGAACTTGTCGAGCGAGGCGAAGGCCGGGTAGAAGTCCGCCACCACGGCGAACGGCGTCGAGTTGAGCATCCCGTAGACGAACTCGACGAGGGTCGCCGGGACGTCGTCGCCGAAGGCGTAGCGGTCGGTGAACACGTCGGCCACGGCGTGGCCCCACGTACGGGCGAGGTCGACGACCCTGTGCCCGCGGTCGAGGGTGCGCACGGCCCGGCCGACGAAGCGCCCGCCGAGGCCGAGCGGCAGCATCGGGAACAGGATCCGGCCCGGGTCGAGCCCGCCGGCCGTGGTGGAGACCAGCGCGGCGCCCATCACGGTCTCCCCGAAGAGCTCGGGGAACTGCTCGGCGAGCGAGATCACCGTCATCCCGCCCATCGAGTGGCCGACGACGACGCAGCGCCCCGGCACGGTGTCCTCGATGACCCGGCGCAGGTCGGAGCCGAGCTGCTCGATGGTGCAGTGGTCCTCCGGGGAGCGCGCGGAGCGGCCGTGGCTGCGCTGGTCGTAGAACACCGTGCGCACCTGCCCGCGGTAGGCGGCGCGCTGGTAGTGCCAGCTGTCGAGGTTGAGCGAGTAGCCGTGCACGAAGACGACGGTGAGGTCGTCGTCGGTCGAGGCGGGCCCGCCGAAGTCGGCCGGCTCGTCGATCTCCACGTGCAGGTCGACCGCGTCGTCGGTGACCACCACGCGCGGCGCGCTGCGCAGCGCGCCGAGGGCGACCTCGTCGCCCGCCTGGCGGTTGCCGATGACCCGACTCTGCCGGGCGATGCCGACGGCCCCGGCGGCGGCGGCCAGACCGGCCGCACCGACGACGGTCCCGAAGATGCGCCCCTTGACGCTCATGGTGCGGTCCCTTCCGTGTCCGGGTCGGCGTCGGAGTCGACGTGGCGGCGCACCATGCGGCCGCCGAGCCGCGTCACGATCTCATAGCTGATCGTGTCGGCAGCCTCGGCCCAGTCCTGAGCAGTCGGCTCGCCCCGGTCGCCCGGGCCGAGGACGAGCACCTCGGTGCCGGGCGGTGGGAGCTCGCCGTGCAGGTCGACGACGAGCTGGTCCATGCAGACCCGTCCGCGCACGGGGCGCCGCGAGTCCTCGACCCAGACCGACGCGCTGTTGCTCGCCGCGCGCGGGATGCCCTCGCCGTAGCCGACGGGCACCACGCCGACCGTGGTGTCGCGGTCGGCGACCCACGTGTGGCCGTAGGAGACGCCGTCGCCGGCCGCGATCGGCTTGCTCATCAGCAGGCGGGCGCGCACCGTCATCGCCGGTCGCAGGCCGACGCGCGGGCTGACGCCGGGAGCCGGGTCGAGGCCGTAGGTCGCGATGCCGCAGCGGACGAGGTCGAAGTGGGACGAGGGGCGCAGCAGCGCGGCTGCGGAGTTGGCGAGGTGGGTGACGTCGGGGTCGAGCCCGGCGTCGGCGGCGAGCGCCAGGGCCTCGCGGAAGGCCGCCTCCTGCGCGTCGTTGGCCGGGTGGGCGGGCTCGTCGCTGGCCGCGAGGTGGGACCAGACCCCGGTGACCCGGATCCGGCCGGCCCGCTCGTGGGCGGCGGCCGCGGCGAACAGGTCGCGCCACTGCGCGCGCGGGGAGCCGCCGCGGGACAGGCCGGTGTCGACCTTGAGCTGGACCCGCGCGCCGTCCTCGCCGTGCGCGCCACCGACCGCGGCGACCTCGTCGAGCTCGGCGACGGTGTAGGCCGTGACCTCGACCCCCGCGGCGACCGCGGCGGCGAAGTCGTCGCCGGGTGCGCTCAGCCAGCACAGCAGCGGTCCGTGGTCGCCCGCGGCGCGCAGGGCGAGCGCCTCCTCGAGGGTGGCGACCCCGAGCCAGTCGGCGCCGGCCTCCCGGGCGGCGGCGGCCGACTCGACCATGCCGTGGCCGTAGCCGTCGGCCTTGACGACCACCATCAGCGCGACCGGACCGTCGGCGGAGACCAGGTCCTTCAGGACCCGCACGTTGTGCCGGATCGCCGCCACGTCGACCACGATCTCGGCTCGATGCGCGGGACCGGTCATGGCACCGATCATCCCAGTTCCGCCAGGGTCGCGCGCACGACCTGCGGGATCTGGACCGCGACCCGGCTCGCGGTGAGCGGGCCTCCTGCCGCTGCCTCGGTCGCGGCGGCGCCATGCAGCCACGAGCCCACGGACGCCGCGTCGTACGGGTCGAGCCCGGCGGCCAGCAGCGCGCCGACGAGCCCCGCGAGGACGTCGCCGGCGCCCGCGGTCGCGAGCCACGGCACGCCCGTCGTGGTCGCCCGGACCCGGCCGTCGGGGTCGGCCACGAGCGTGTGGTGGCCCTTGAGCAGCACGACGCACCCCCACCGCTCGGCCGCCTCCCGCGCGTGGGCGAGCGGCCGGTCCTCGACGTCTGCGCGGTCGGCCCCGGTCATCGCGGCCAGCTCACCGGCGTGGGGCGTCAGCACGCACCCGGGCAGCCGGCCGTCGACGTGGCGCAGCGCGTCGGCGTCGACCACGACCGGTACGTCGTCGGCGAGCGCCTCGGAGAGCATGCCCTCGGCGTCGTCACCGCCGCCCGGACCGACCACCCAGGCCTGGACGCGGCCGTCGCCGACGACCTCGGGATGGGTGGCGCGGACCCGGTCGGCCACCGCGGACGCACCGACGTAGCGGACCATCCCGACGAGCCCGGTGTTGGCCCCCGCCACGGCGAGGAGCGCGGCGCCGGGATAGGTCGCGGAGCCGGCGCGGACGCCGACCACGCCGCGGGAGTACTTGTGGGCGTCGGGGCCCGGACGCGGCAGCAGGTCGCGGACGTCGGCGGGCTGGAGCGCCTCGACGGCGGCCGGCCCCAGGTCGAGGCCGAGGTCGACGAGGTGGAGCGCCCCGCAGGCAGTGGCGGACGGGTCGACGAGGTGGGCGACCTTGTGGGTGCCGAAGGTGACGGTGAGGTCGGCCTCGACGTGGGCACCCTCGACCCGCCCCGTGTCGACGTCGAGCCCCGACGGCACGTCGACCGCGACGACGGGGACGCCGGCCAGGCGCTCGAGCACCCGCGCGGCGTCGTCGCGCAGCCCGGGGCGGCCGCCGATGCCCAGGATCCCGTCGAGGACCACGTCGGGGTCGGCGCGGAGGTCGTCGAGGTCACGGCCGGCACGCCCGCCGGCCCGGCGCAGCGCGGCGAGGCCGGCCTCGTGCGCGCGGTCGGCCAGCAGCAGCGCGTCGACCGACGCACCGCGCGCGCCAGCCGGGCGCCGCCGAACAGCGCGTCGCCCCCGTTGTCGCCCGGACCGACCAGCAGCAGCACCCGGCGCCCGTAGGCGCCGCCGAGGAGGTCGACGACGGCCGCGGCCAGCCCGGCGGCGGCGCGCTGCATCAGCGCCCCCTCCGGCAGCCGGGCCATCGCGACCCGCTCGGCGCGGCGTACGTCCTCGACGGTGTGGGCGCGCAGCACGCCTCAGCCCTCCAGCACCACGACCGCCGACGCGATGCCGGCGTCGTGCGAGAGCGAGACGTGGACGCTGGCCACCCCGAGCTCCTCGGCCCGGGCCGCCACGGTCCCGCGGATCTCGAAGCGCGGCCGGCCGGTCTCCTCCGACACGATCTCGGCGTCGAGCCACGCCATGCCGACGGGGGCGCCGAGGGCCTTGGCCATCGCCTCCTTGGCCGCGAAGCGCGCCGCCAGCGAGGCCGGCGGACGGCTGGCCTCGTCCGGCGTGAACAGCCTCGCCCGCAGCGCGGGCGTGCGCTCCAGGGACTGCACGAAGCGGTCGATGTCGACCACGTCGATCCCGACTCCGATGACCGGCACGGCGCCGCGCCCTACTCGACCGTGACGGACTTGGCGAGGTTGCGCGGCTGGTCGACGTCGTGACCGAGCTGCGAGGCGAGCTCGCACGCGAAGAGCTGCAGCGGCACGACCGCGACGAGCGGCTGGAGCAGCACCGGCACCTGCGGGAGCGTGATCAGCACGTCGGCGTAGGGCTCGATGGTGGTGTCGCCCTCCTCGGCCAGGCACAGGGTGCGGGCGCCGCGGGCACGCACCTCCTGGATGCCGCTGAGCATCTTGTCGTGGAGCTGGTCGCGGCCGCGGGGCGGGACGACGCACAGGATCGGCAGGCCCTCCTCGACCAGCGCGATCGGACCGTGCTTCAGCTCGCCGGCGGCGAAGCCCTCGGCGTGCAGGTAGGCGATCTCCTTGAGCTTGAGCGCCCCCTCGAGCGCCACCGGGTAGCCGGCGTGGCGGCCCAGGAACAGCACCGAGCGGCTGTCGACGTGGTCGCGGGCGAGGGCGTAGACCTCGTCGGCCTTGTCGAGGACGGTCTGGACGTGGCCGGGCATCTGCTCGAGCTGGTCCATGACCTGCGAGATCTCGTCGCCGTAGCGGGTGCCCTTGACCTGGGCGAGGTAGAGCGCGAGGAGGTAGCAGGCGACCAGCTGGGTCAGGAAGCCCTTGGTCGACGCGACCCCGATCTCCGGTCCGGCGTGGGTGTAGATCACGCCGTCGGACTCGCGCGGGATGGTGGAGCCGTTGGTGTTGCAGATCGCCAGCACCTTGGAGCGCTGGACGCGCGCGTGGCGGATCGCCTGCAGCGTGTCGGCGGTCTCGCCGGACTGGCTGATCGCCACGACCAGGGTGTCGCTGGTGAGGATCGGGTCGCGGTAGCGGAACTCGCTGGCCAGCTCGACCTCGACGGGGATCCGGCACCAGTGCTCGATGGCGTACTTGGCGACCATGCCGGCGTAGAACGAGGTGCCGGCGGCGATGATGATGATCTTGTCGATGTCGCGCAGGTCCTGGTCGGACAGCCGCATCTCGTCGAGCTGGAGCAGCCCGTCCTCGCCGCGACGGCCGAGGAGGGAGTCGGCGACCGCGCGCGGCTGCTCGAAGATCTCCTTGCGCATGAACCAGTCGTGGCCGTCCTTCTCGGCGGCCGACAGGTCCCAGTCGACGTGGTAGCGGGTGCCCTCGGCGGGGGTGCCGTCGAAGCCGGAGACGCTGACACCGTCGCGGGTGATGGTGACGACCTGGTCCTGGCCGAGCTCCATCGCCTCGCGGGTGTGCTCGATGAACGCGGCGACGTCGGAGCCGAGGAAGTTCTCGCCCTCGCCGATGCCGACGACGAGGGGGCTGTTGCGCCGCGCGGCGACCACGCGGTCGGGGTCCTGCGCGTCGACCGCGACGAGGGTGAAGGCGCCCTCGAGGCCGCGGCAGACGTTCTGCATGGCGACCGTCAGGTCGACGCCGGTCCGCAGCTGCTCCTCGAGCAGGTGGGCGGCGACCTCGGTGTCGGTGTCGGAGGCCATCTCGGTGCCGGCGGACTCGAGCCGGTGCCGGAGCGCCGCGAAGTTCTCGATGATGCCGTTGTGGACCACGGCGACGCGGCGCTCGCGGCCGACGTGCGGGTGGGCGTTGCGGTCGGTGGGCGCGCCGTGGGTGGCCCAGCGGGTGTGGCCGATGCCGGTCGTGACGGGCGGCAGCGGCGTCTCGGCGATCGCCTTCTCGAGGTTGGCGAGCTTGCCGGCACGCTTGTCGCTGACGATCGACCCGCCGTCGACGAGGGCGATCCCCGCGGAGTCGTAGCCCCGGTACTCCAGGCGCCGGAGCCCCTCGATGACCACACCCTCGGCGGCCTTGCCACCCACGTACCCGACGATTCCGCACATGGTGGCGCAGTCTATCGGCGCCGCTCGGCAGGGTGCTGCATCGCCGGGCGCCCCGGCGGTGCAAGAATCGCGGCCATGTCCGAGGCCCCGGCGCCGCCCCACGGCGCCTCCAACGGGGGCGAGGCCTCGCCGTACGTCGAGCTGGAGCGCGCCGCCTGGGCCGAGCTGGCCGGCACCGCCGAGACCAGCCTCACACCCGACGAGGTGCTGCGCCTGCGCGGCCTCGGGGACCAGCTCGACCTGCGCGAGATCGAGCAGGTCTACCTCCCGCTGTCGCGGCTGCTGAGCCTCTACGTCGCCGCGAACTCCCGGCTGCACCTCGAGCAGGAGGAGTTCCTGCACCGCGTCACTCCCCCGCGCACGCCGTTCGTCATCGGCCTCGCCGGCTCGGTCGCGGTCGGCAAGTCGACGACCGCACGCGTGCTGCAGCAGATGCTGGCGCACTGGCCCGAGCACCCCAACGTCGCGCTGGTCACCACCGACGGCTTCCTGCTCCCCAACGCCGAGCTCGAGCGGCGCGGGATCCTGCACCGCAAGGGCTTCCCCGAGTCCTACGACCGCAAGGCGCTGCTGAAGTTCGTCATCGACATCAAGTCCGGCAAGGACGAGGTCGAGGCGCCGATCTACTCCCACCTCGTCTACGACGTGCTGCCCGACGAGAAGGTCGTGGTCAAGCGCCCCGACATCGTCATCGTCGAGGGCCTCAACGTCCTGCAGCCCGCGCGGGTCCGCGACGACGGCCGCACCGGGCTCGCGGTGAGCGACTTCTTCGACTTCTCCGTCTACGTCGACGCCGCGCTCACCGACATCAAGCGGTGGTACGTCGACCGGTTCCTGCGCCTGCGCGAGACCGCCTTCCGCGACCCGGCGTCGTACTTCCGCAAGTACGCCGTGCTCTCCCACGACGAGGCCGTCGACCAGGCGACCCGGATCTGGGACTCGATCAACGAGCCCAACCTCGTGCAGAACGTCGCGCCGACCCGCTCGCGCGCGAACCTCGTGCTGCGCAAGGACGCCGACCACTCCGTGCGCTACGTGCGGCTGCGCAAGCTCTGAGGGCGCCCGCCGCCCTGACGTCATCAGGCGGCCTCCTGCCATCCGCCCGAGCGCAGGCCACGCCCGACCTGGTCGAAGAAGTCGTCGGCGGCGACCCGCAGCCCCAGCAGCGGCAGGCGCAGCACCCGCGAGCCCCCGAGCACGACCTCGTTCTGGCGCAGCGCGTCCGGGACGACCGACGTCGCCCACGAGTGGTGGATGCCGTCGACCTCGACCACCAGGTGGAACGCGTCCCAGCACACGTCGAGGTAGTAGCGACCGTCCCGGCCGCGCCGGACGACCTGCCGATCGGGCTCCGGCAGGCCGCGGCGACGACACTCGCGGGCGACGTCGAGCTCGCCGAGTGACCGGACCCCGCCGAGCAGGTCGTTGACGACCGCGTGCATCAGCTCGCGGCGCCGGTCGCGTCTCACCGCCAAGAGCGCGCGCCCCAGGTACTCGGCCGTCGTCAGGCCCTGCTGGACGGGCATCGTCAGGAGCAGCGCGGCCTGCTTGTCGGTCCGCGCCCACATCGCCGCGCGCACCGCGGCGACCGGGACGCGGGTGCGAGGGACACCGGACGTCGTGCGGTCGTCAGCCGACCACCGCCGGGTGCGTCTGACGTCCAGCCCGGCGCCGCGCAGCGGCGTTACCCCCCGCGGCACGGAGACGCGGTGCACGCTGGTCTCGTAGCCGGTAAGGCCGGACGCGACCAGCGACGACTCGCCGTCGAGCATCGCGTGGTCCCCGCCCTCGAACACCGCCGCCCACTGCAGGCCCGTCTCCGAGACCGCCCCGGTGGGCAGGCACAGGGACCTCGACCACACCCGCTGCCACCGCCGGGCCCGCAGCTGGGCCCGGACCTCCCCCCTGGTCAGGCCCGCGGCGTAGGCCTGCGACCGCGACACCACCCCGCCCTGCCTCGCGGCGGTGGCGGCGATCCGCCCCAGGATGCGGTCGCGGTCGTCCCTGCTGTGCCTGCGTCGTTCGTCCATGTCCACGAGGCTCCGCGACACCTACGACGACCCCCGCCGCCCCGGACGCAGCCCTGTGGATGACGGCCGCCGAGACCCGGCTGTGGACGTCCGGAGGTCCGGCGCCGCGAGGCGTCCGGCGCGCCTCCGGCGTACGACGTCAGGGCCGGCGGTCGCCCCGACAACCACCGCCCATGACGTCCGTAGGCACCCGCGTACGACGTCAGGGCCGGCGGTCGCCCCGACAACCACCCGCCATGACGTCCGCGCAGGGCGCCCGCAGCCCTCAGGCGGACGCGACGGTGAACCGCTGGCGGCGGTGCTGCGGCTGCTCGATCTCGTCGACGAGCGCGACGGCGTAGTCCTCGGCGCTCACGAAGTCGCCGGCCGGGGTGTCGAGCGAGGTGACGACCGAGCCGGTGCGCTCGCCGGGCGCGATGACCGGCGCGGGGCTCAGGAAGGTCCAGTCGACCGACTCCGGTGCCGCGCGGAAGATCTCGAGGGCGGCGGCGCCGGAGGTGGCCTCGGCCTTGTACTCCTCGGGGAAGCCGTCGGTGTCGAGCAGGCGGGTGCCGTCGGGCGTGAGCAGCGACCCGGCACCGCCCACGAAGAGCACGCGGGTGTCGCCGACGTGGTCGACGAGGGTGGAGACCGACGCGAGCCACGGCTCGTGCGACTCCCCCGTCCGGCTCGGTCCGGTCGCCGAGACCACGACGTCGTGGTCGGCCGCGGCCGCCCGCACGGCGTCGGCGGACCCCATGTCGGCACCGCCCGAGCGGCTCAGCGAGGTGACCTCGTGCCCGCGGGAGGTGGCTTCGGAGGCGATGCGGGAGCCGACCATGCCGGTGGCGCCGAACAGGGCGATCTTCATGTGCGTGTCCTTCGTGAGTGGGTGGACCACCGACGGTAACCATTGGTGACCAAGCACTTCAACGTGATATCAGTACCTCGTGGTAACCATGGACCGCGGTGACGCCTTCGACCCCGAGTGCCCGACCCGGGTCGTGCTCGACCGCATCGGCGACAAGTGGACGGTGCTGGTCATCGGCGCGCTCGAGGGCGGCCCGCTGCGCTTCACCCGGCTCCGGGCGCGCATCGGCGGCGTGGCGCCCAAGGTGCTGACCCAGACGCTGCGCGCGATGGAGCGTGACGGCCTGCTGACCCGCACCGTCCACGCGCAGGTCCCGCCGCGCGTCGACTACGAGCTCACCGACCTCGGCCGCTCCCTCACCGCGCCCCTCGCGACCCTCACCGACTGGGCCGAGACCCACCTCACGCAGATCCTCGGGTCCCGCGAGAGCTACGACGCGGCCACCGACGCCCGCTGATCACAGCCGCTTCTGCAGCTCCAGCAGCGTCTCGATGGTGCGGTAGCCCAGCGCGTCGTTGACGGCCTGCATGTGCGTGTTGACCTCGGCGTTGGAGGTGTCGACCGCGCGCAGTCCGGGGTACGTCGCCAGCGCGAGGTCGTGCGTGGCCAGCTTGAGCGCCAGGCCGAGCCGGTGGCCGCGGTGGGTCGGGTCGACCAGCGTGATCCCGACCTGCCCGTGCGTGGTGTCGGTGTCGTTGACCCGTACGTCCGACGAGCCCGCGACGGAGCCGTCCGGGGCGATCGCCAGCGCGGTCAGGACGTGGCGGCCGATGCCGACCTGGCGCTGCTCGGCGGCCCGGATCCGTTCGGGGGTCCACTCGGACGCGCTGAGGTCGAGCTCGCCGAGCGGGATCTCGTCGAGCAGCATGCCCAGCAACCGGCCGAACGACACGACGTGCTCGTCGGGGCAGACCGTGTCGAAGGTGACGACCCGGTAGGCCGCGGCGTCGGCCGCCTGCGCGCGGAGCCGGTCGCGGCGGGCGACGTAGCCGGCCATCTCGAGCTCGCGGAACGCCTCGCGGCTCGCCACCTCGTAGCCCAGGGCGGCCGCGAACGCCTCGGGCGGGGTGCCGGAGGTCCCGGGTGCGACGAACACCTCGGCGTGGAGCGTCGTGCGGCCGTCCCCCGCGGCGACGACCTCCATCTCCTGCGCCAGCCGCCGCCCGGTCCCCTCCCGGGTGCGGTCGGGCCGGACGTACACGCTGACCGACGCGGTGTGGAGGTTGTCCCGCAGCGGCCGGACCAGCAGGCCGGCGCCGACCATCTCGCGGTCGTCGATCGCGGCGAGAACGGTGATGCCGCCCTCGGGGTTGTCCGCCGGCAGGGCGACCCGGCTCTGCTCCCAGGCCGGCCACGGGTTCCCGGGCCGGTCGGCGGCGGCCGCCCGCCCGACCTCCCACCACGCGCGGAGCGCCGCCTCGTTGCGCGGGTTGAGCTGCTCGATGTCGACCACGCAGCGACCGTAGTCGCGCCCGACCGTGGCCCGCACCGGGATACCTGAGGACGAAATGGGTGGGAGATCGGCCGTCGGGCCCACCAGAACGTCCCTAGATACCCTCGGTGGGCCGTCGCCGCCGGGCCTGCGCCTTCTCGATCCGCTCGGCCTCGCGCACCGCCGAGCGCGCCACGACCCGCCCACGCCAGCGCACGACGAGGGCCACGAGCAGCACGAGCACCGGCATCCCGACCGCCAGGCCGAGCCCGGTGGCGAGCGGCGAGCTGGTCTCGACCGACGAGCCGTCGGGAGAGACCCACAGCGTCCACGTGTCACCGACGGCGCGCTCGGGGGCACCGGAGCGTCGCAGCGTCGCCGTCCGGGCGTCCTCGCCGTCGGTCCAGCGCAGGTCGTACGTCGTCACGGGACGGTCGCGGTCGTCGGTGACGAAGCCCTCGGTGACCTCCGTGACGGTCGTCTGGCGCCGGTCGGTGCCACCGAGGACGTGGGCGAGCGACCCGGGCGTCAGCGCGAGCAGCGCCGCAGCCAGCACCAGCCCGATGCCGACCGCCAGGACGACGTCGCGCACCGAGAGCCAGCCGGGGACGGCGGGCGCGCCTCCGTCCTCGGTGCCGGGGCGCGGGTCGTGCGTCACGACAGCGCGAGCTGTCGCTGCACGACCTCGGCGAGGCGCGACGCCACGCCGTGCGCCTCGTCGTGGGACGGCGCCTCCACCATGACCCGGACGATCGGCTCGGTGCCGGACGGGCGGAGCAGGATCCGGCCCCGGTCCCCGAGCGCGGCCTCCTCCTCGGCGATCGCGGCGGCCAGCACGGCGTCCTCGTCGGCCCGCGTCTTGTCGACGCCGGAGACGTTGAGCAGCACCTGCGGCAGGCGGGTCATGACCGACGCGAGGTCGGCCAGCGACCGACCGGTGGTCGCCATCCGCTCCATGACGTGGAGCGTGGTGAGGATGCCGTCGCCGGTGGTGGCGTGGTCGCTGAGGATCACGTGGCCGGACTGCTCGCCGCCGAGGTTGTAGCCCGACACCTTCATCGCCTCGAGGACGTAGCGGTCGCCGACCTTGGTCTGGCGCACGCCGACGCCGTTGGCGCGCAGCGCCTGGACGAAGCCGAGGTTGCTCATCACGGTGGCGACGACGGTGTCCTTGGCGAGGCGTCCCTGCTCCTGCAGCGACAGGGCGAGGATGGCGAGGATCTGGTCGCCGTCGACGACGGCACCGTCGGCGTCCACGGCCAGGCAGCGGTCGGCGTCGCCGTCGAGCGCGAACCCGGCGTGGGCGCCGTGCTCGCGCACCGCGGCCTGCAGGGACGCGAGGTGGGTCGACCCGCAGTCGTCGTTGATGTTGAGCCCGTCGGGGTCGGCGTGGATCGCGATGACGGTCGCGCCGGCGTCCTCGAGGGCGCGCGGGCCCGCGGCGTGCGCCGCACCCTCGGCGCAGTCGAGGACGACCTTCAGCCCGACGAGCGGGTGGGTGATCGTGCTCTCGAGGTGGGCGGCGTACTCCTCGACGGCCGTGTCGTAGACGGTCACCCGGCCGACGTCGCCGCCGCGGGGGCGCGTCCAGGGCTCGTGCATCCGCTTCTCGATGGCGATCTCGATGGCGTCGTCGAGCTTGTGGCCACCGCGCGCGAGGAACTTGATGCCGTTGTCGGGCATCGGGTTGTGCGACGCCGAGAGCATCACGCCGAGGTCGGCGCCGAGCCGGTCGGTCATGTACGCCACACCGGGCGTCGGCAGCACGCCGAGCAGGAGCACGTCGACCCCGGCGGAGGCCAGCCCGGCCACGACGGCGGCCTCGAGGAACTGCCCGGAGATGCGGGTGTCGCGGCCCACCACGGCCAGCGGGCGGTGGCCGGCGAACTCACCGCGGTCGGCGAGCACGTGGGCGGCGCAGACGGAGAGCTCGAGGGCGAGCTCGGCCGTGAGGTCGGCGTTGGCCAGGCCCCGGACGCCGTCCGTTCCGAAGAGTCGTGTCATGGCCCGGGAGCCTACGTCCCGGGCGGCCCCGTCGCGGAACCGAGGCCGGACGTGCGACGAGGCCCGCACCGTCGTCGACGGTGCGGGCCTCGTGCGGTGCTGCTGCGGGTCAGCGCTTGCTGAACTGCGAGGCCTTGCGGGCCTTCTTGAGACCGGCCTTCTTGCGCTCCACGACGCGGGCGTCGCGGGTCAGCAGACCGGCCTTCTTCAGCGCCGGGCGGTTGGCCTCGACGTCGACGGCGTTGAGCGCGCGGGCCACGCCGAGGCGCAGCGCGCCGGCCTGGCCGGCGATGCCGCCACCGTGGATGCGGGCGATGACGTCGAAGCGGCCCTCGAGCTGGAGCTCGACGAACGGCTCGTTCGCGATCTGCTGGTGCAGCTTGTTCGGGAAGTAGCTGTCCATCGTGCGGCCGTTGATGCGCCACTCGCCGGTGCCCGGGACGATCCGGACGCGGGCGACGGCCTCCTTGCGGCGGCCGGTCGCGCCGGCGGGCGCGATGGTGGCCGGGCGGGCGGGGGTGTCGGCGGACGCCGAGCTCTCGGAGGTGTAGGCCACGCCCTCGGAGTCGGTCTCGAAGGTCTCCTCGACCTCGGTGGTGTTCTCAGTCATCTGTGAGTCCTCAGTCACTGGGAGATCTGCGAGATCTCGAACGGGGTGGCCTGCTGGGCCAGGTGCGGGTGGTCGGGGCCTCCGTAGACCTTCAGCTTCTTCAGCATCTGGCGACCCAGCTTGTTCTTGGGGAGCATGCCCCACACCGCGTTCTCGATGGCCTTGCGCGGGTCCTTCTCGAGGAGCTCGCCGAACGGGGTGGCCGAGAGGCCGCCCGGGTAGCCGGAGTGGCGGTAGGCCATCTTGGTGGTCTTCTTGGTCCCCGACAGCGACACCTTCGAGGCGTTGACGATGATCACGAAGTCGCCCATGTCCATGTGGGGGGCGAAGGTCGGCTTGTGCTTGCCGCGGAGGAGGTTGGCGGTCTGGACGGCGAGGCGTCCGAGGACCACGTCGGTGGCGTCGATGACGAGCCACTCGCGCTGGATGTCAGCGGGCTTGGGGCTGTACGTGCGCACGGCGGTATCCCGTTCTGGTTCGTGGGTCCCGGCCCCCGGACGGGGACCGGCTGGGTGCCCCCGGAGCGGAGGCGTGCGGCTTCTGACGAACACGGCCCGGATCGCTCCCCCGCTCCGCGTGGGAGACGGGGGATGACGTCCGGATCTGCGCCCCGCCCCCGAGGGAGCGGACGCGGCAGGAGTCGCGACCAGCAAGGTTACGGCGCGCCGGGCAAGGGGGTCAAAACGCGGCGGGGCCATGATGGGGCCGTGCGCAACGGCGGCGTGTCCTTCTGGTGGCAGCAGGTCGGGCTGCCCACCCCCTCCGACCGGCTCGACGGCGACGTGACGTGCGACGTCGCGATCGTGGGCGGCGGGCTCACCGGGCTGTGGACCGCACACTACCTGCGCGAGGCGGACCCCTCGCTCGACGTCCGGGTGCTCGAGGCCGAGTTCGCCGGCTTCGGGGCCTCGGGCCGCAACGGCGGCTGGCTGTCGAGCGAGCTGCCCGGGAGCCCTCGCGCGTACGCCCGCGCGGGCGGCGAGGAAGGTCTCGCCCGGATGCGGGCCGCCGTGCGCGCCACGGTCGACGAGGTCATCGGTGTCACCACGCGGGCGGGCATCGACGCCGACGTGGTGCGCCACGGCGTGCTGCACGTGGCCCGCTCGGCGGCCCAGGCCGAGCGGCTGCGCGGCGAGCTCGACGCCGAGCAGGTCGCCGCGCGGATCCGCGTCGCCGGCGCCGTGTCCGGCCACCTGGACCCCGACTGCGCCCGGGTCCAGCCGGCGAGGCTGGTGGCCGGCGTGGCCGACCTGGTGCGCGCGCAGGGCGTACGCGTCCACGAGGGCACCCGGGTGCGGTCGGTGGAGCCGGGCGCGGCGGTCACCCAGCGCGGCACCGTGCGGGCGCCCGTGGTGCTGCGCTGCCTCGAGGGCTTCACGGCGGGCTCGCCGGCCACCGCCGCGACTGGCTGCCGATGAACTCCGCGATCGTGGTCACCGAGCCGCTGACCGACGCGCAGTGGGACGCGATCGGCTGGGCCGGCGAGGAGCTGCTCGGCGACGAGGCGCACGCCTACTGCTACGCCCAGCGCACCGCCGACGGGCGCATCGCCCTCGGCGGACGCGGCGTGCCGTACCGCTTCGGCTCGCGCACCGACGTCGACGGGCGCACCCAGGACTGGACCGTGGAGTCGCTGCGCACGACCCTCACCTCCCTGTTCCCGACGCTGGCCGGGATCGGCCTCGACCACGCGTGGTGCGGCGTCCTCGGCGTGCCGCGCGACTGGAGCGCGAGCGTGTCCTACGACCCGGTGACGGGCCTGGGCCACGCGGGCGGCTACGTCGGCTCGGGGCTCACCGCGACCAACCTGGCAGGTCGGACGCTGCGCGACCTCGTGCTCGGCCGCGACACCGATCTGGTCCACCTGCCCTGGACCGGGCACCGGGTGCGGAGGTGGGAGCCGGAGCCGCTGCGGTGGGCCGGGGTGCACGCCCTCTACCGGCTCTTCCGCGCCGCCGACCGCCGCGAGGACGGCGGCCTCGGCCGCACCAGCCGCGTCGCCCGCGTCGCCAACCGGGTGGCCGGTCGCGCGACGTGACCCGCGCCCCAGCGCGCACCGGGTGCTGGACACCTGATTCGCGGTGGTGGCGGGGCCCGGTCTAAGTTGGGCGGACACCCACAAGACGTACAAAGACGTATGAACAGGAGCCGACGTGACCGACGTTGCGGCCAAGGATTCCCTGACTGTCACCGACAACCGGACCGGTCAGACGTACGACATCGCGATCACCGACAACACGATCGCCGCGAAGGACCTGGGGCAGATCCGCCTCACCGACGGCGAGCCCGGCCTCGCCACCTACGACCCCGGCTTCGTCAACACCGCCTCGTGCCGCTCGGCCGTCACCTTCATCGACGGTGACAAGGGCATCCTCGAGTACCGCGGCTACCCGATCGAGCAGCTGGCGGAGAAGTCGAACTTCCTCGAGGTGGCCTACCTCCTCATCCACGGCGAGCTGCCCACCAAGGAGCAGTACGACACGTGGGTGCACGAGATCACCTACCACACCTTCGTGCACGAGAACGTGAAGTCGTTCATGCACGGCTTCCGCTACGACGCCCACCCGATGGGCATGCTGATGGCCTCGGTCGGCGCCCTGTCGACGTTCTACCCCGACGCCCGCAACATCAGCGACGCGGACAACCGCCACATCCAGATGGTCCGGATGATCGCCAAGATGCCGACGCTCGGCGCCTGGGCGTTCCGCCACGCGCAGGGCAAGCCGTTCGTCTACCCCGACAACGACCTCGGCTACACCGCGAACTTCCTCTCGATGCTCTTCAAGATGAGCGAGTCGAAGTTCGAGGCCGACCCGCGCCTGGTCAAGGCCCTCGACGTGCTCTTCATCCTGCACGCCGACCACGAGCAGAACTGCTCGACCAACGCGGTCCGCTCCGTCGGCTCCTCGCAGGTCGACCCGTACTCGGCCGTCGCGGCCGGCGTCGGCGCCCTCTACGGCCCGCTGCACGGCGGCGCCAACGAGGCCGTGCTGCGGATGCTGCGCCGGATCGGCTCGAAGGAGAACATCCCCGCCTTCATCGAGGGCGTGAAGAACGGCAACGAGCGCCTGATGGGCTTCGGCCACCGGGTCTACAAGAACTTCGACCCGCGCGCCACGATCATCAAGAAGGCCTGCGACGACGTCTTCGAGGTCACCGGGGTCAACCCGCTGCTCGAGATCGCCAAGGAGCTGGAGAAGATCGCGCTCGAGGACGAGTACTTCGTCCAGCGCAAGCTCTACCCCAACGTGGACTTCTACTCGGGCCTGATCTACGAGGCCTTCCAGTTCCCGCCGGAGATGTTCACCGTGCTGTTCGCCATCGGCCGTACGCCGGGCTGGCTGGCGCAGTGGTCGGAGCTGGTGCAGGACAAGGACCAGAAGATCGCCCGCCCGAAGCAGATCTACACCGGCGACCGCCAGCTCACGTTCACGGCCGCCGAGGAGCGCTGGAAGTGACCGGCTGACCCCGACACCGACGTACGACGAACGCCCCCGGCCGCACGGCCGGGGGCGTTCGTCGTCGGAGGTGGGCTCAGCGGGTCACGACGAGCGACCTGGTCCCGCTGGCGGCGAGGTGGTCGGCGTCCCCTCCCCAGCTGGCGGTGACCGTCCAGGTGCCGACCGTCCCCGGGGCCTTCGTCGCCACCGACCACGTCCCGTTCGCGGCGACGGTGGCGGTGACCGCCCTCGGCGACCGCTGCCCGGCCAGCGTGAAGGTGATCGTGACGCGACTGCCCTGGTGCGCCGGGCTGAGCGTGCCCGAGACCGTCAGGTTGCGGCCCCTGCCGACGGACGGCAGCGGGTTGATCGTCACGACCGCGCGCACCCCGACCGTCTGCGCGGTGCTGGTCGAGCCCTGGGCGGTGGGCCCGCCGGCGTACGCCACCCGGTAGCGCGTCGTCGCGGTGGGCGCGACGGCCGCGAAGGCGTACCTGCCCGTCGCGTCGGTCACCGCGGTCAGCCCGGTCGCCTGCCAGGTCGTCTGGCCGACGGCCTGGGACTGCAGCACCACCGCTGCGCCCGCGATCCCGGCGCCGCCGCTCGTCAGCCTGCCCGTGAGCGTCGTGGACTGCCCGAGCGTGACCGTCGAGGGCGACGGCGTGCCGAGGGTGGTGCTGGACGCCGGCAGGCCGATGGTGAACGCCCACGACCCGACCGGGCTGACGTTGCCCGCGGGGTCGATGGCGACGGCCCTCAGGGTGAGGGTCTGGCTGACCGTGACCGGCCCCGTGTACAGGCTGCTCGTGGCGGTCGGCGTCGACCCGTTGGTCGTGTAGCGGACCTGGGCCGTGGGGTCGTCGGTGCCGAGCGTCACCTGCTGCGCCGCCGGGAACGTCCCGCCCGGCGGGCTCGCGGACACCGTCGGGGCGATGGTGTCGATCAGGTAGGTCTCGCTGCCGATCGCGGACGTGCTGCCGTCGGCCCCGAACGCCCGGAACCTCAGCTGGGTGGTCCCCTCCGCACCGATGGTGACCGGGCCGGTGTAGAGCGTGCTGCTCGCCGTCGGGTCCGTCCCGTCGGTGGTGTAGCGGATCTCGGCCGTCGCCTCGTTGACGCCGAGCGTGACCTGTCGGGCGCTGGTGAAGGTGCCGCCCTTCGGCGTCGCCGTCACCCTCAGCTCGGCCAGCTTGCCCTGGACCACGAACTGGTCGGTCTCCCCCAGCGTCACCGGGGCGTCGAGCGGGACGCCGGCGCCGGTGGTGGTCCGCTCCATCCGGAACACGTTCGTGCCGTACGGGCTGCCGACGACGGCGTGGGGCGTGGTGCCGTCGCCGACGTAGCCCACCGGGGCGCCCGCGTCCCAGCGGAGGAACGGCCCCACCGGCCCCCGGAGCAGCTGCCCGAAGTCGCAGGGTGCGCTGAGGCACCCGGTGTCGTCGGTCATGAAGATCGACCCGGCCTCGTCGGCCTCGAGGTCGACGACGCCGTACGGGTGGGTCACCCGGTACGTCGCTCCGGGCACCAGGTTGTCGGCCCGCACGCGGATCCGCGCGAACGCGATCTGGTCGTTGGCCTTCGGGGTCCCGCCGGCGAATGCCGCCTCGGCGCCGAGGACCAGCCGGGCGCGCGTGGCACCGGCGTCGAACGAGGCGTCCCCGGCCCACCAGAACGACTCGTCGGGGAAGTTGCCGGGGAAGGCCAGCGGCGCGCCCGGGTCGGGCAGGTCGCCGACGATCGGGCACAGCGGGTCGTCGAGGCACAGCTCGAGCTTGGCCGGCTGGAGCGTGGCCGAGCCGAGGTCCTGGTACCAGCCCGGGTAGCCGTTGGCGGCGGACACCGGGCCCACGGCGCGCAGGTTCTTGATGTCGTAGGCGAACGCCGCCACCGGGCCGGGGGTCCCGAGGCCGCTCACCGCGAGGGCACGGATCGTGGTCGGGCGGCCCACCGTGAGCGGTCCCGTGTAGGCGCGGGTGGAGCCGGTCGGCGCGCCCGTGCCGTCGACGGCCGGGACGGTGTTGTCGGTGGTGTAGAAGATGTCGGGCACGGTGCTGGTGAGGGTCACCTGCTGCACACCCTCGAACGTGGTGCCGGTCGGGTCCGGGCTGGCCGACACCGTCGGCAGCGCGCCCTCGATCCGGTACTCCTCGGTGTAGACCTCGGAGGTGGTGCTCGGGTCGTCGAGGTCGACCGCCATGTAGGTCAGGGTCGTCAGGCCCTCCTCCACGTGGACGACCTCGGACTCCTCGGTGCCGGGGAGCGGGTCGCCGTCGGCGTCGACCTGCGGGACCGTGCCGTCCGTCGTCCACACCACCTTCGCCTCGCCCGGGAAGGACGGCGTGAGGCGGACGTCCTGCGCGGTGCCGTAGCGACCGCCGCCGGGCGAGGCCGTGGCGCGCAGCCGCGCCAGCCTGCCCTGGACGGCGAACATGTCGGTCTCGGCGCTGCCGACCCCCGGACCCTCGACCCGGAAGTAGTTCGTGCCTCGCGGGCTGCCGATGACCTGGTGCTCGACCAGGGGGTTGCCGACGTAGCCCTCCGGCGCGGCCGGGGCGACGTCGGGGTCCCACCGGAGGAACGGCCCGACGCGACCGTCGAGCGCCGCGTCGAAGCTGGTGCACGGCGTCGTCAGGCACCCGACGTCCTCGGTCATCCGCGCCCGGCCGCGGTCGTCGGCCTGGACCACGTCGACGCCGTAGGGCGTGGTGACCGTGTACTCGGCGCCGGGGGTGACGTCGTCGAGCCGGATGCGCAGGCGGGAGAAGGCGATCTGCCCGCCGGGCACGACGTCGGCGGCGAAGGCCGCCTCCTGGGCGAGCACGAGCAGCGCCGAGCCGCCGCCGGGCAGGTCCATGGCTGCCTCACCGGACCACCAGAAGCTCTCGTCGGGGAAGTTGTCCGGGAACGACAGCGGCCGGCTCGGGTCGGGCAGGTCGCCGACGACGGGGCACAGCGGGTCCTGCAGGCACAGCTCGAGGCGGACCCCGGGCTCGCCCGGCCCGGAGCCGCTGGAGGTGCCCGCGTCACCGAACCAGAACGGGTAGCCGTTGGCGGTGTCCACCGGACCGACGGCGTCGAGGTTGTCACCGTGGCGGTTCGCCGGGATGTCGATGTTGTAGGTCTCGGTCATCACCGTGGACTGCCCGGCGGTGCTCGCGGCCAGGAACTTCAGGGTCGTGAGGTCGGTCAGGTGGATCGGGTCGTTGGTGTACTCGACGCCGTGCGCGACGCCGGTCACCTCCATGGTCACGGGATCCTGCACGATCTCGGGGTCCACCCCGTCGAGGGAGTAGAAGATCCGCGCGGCGGGGTCGGTGGCGGTCAGCTCGACGTCGACGGCCGCTCCGAAGGAGCCGCCGTGCGGGCTGGCCTTCACGTCGGGGGCGTCGATCGTGAACTCGCGCCGCACCACCTCGGAGGCATTGCCGGCGTCGTCGTAGGCGATCGCCTTGATGACGGTGGTGGCCTCGTCGAGGTTGCCGTTGACCGGGATCCGGCCGGTGTAGCGCGTGCTGGCGTCGGTCGGGTCGGCCGGGTCCGCGCCGCCCGGGGGCACGTTCGCCATCGTGTAGAAGATCCGCGGCGAGCCCGCCTTGTCGTCGGTGGCGGTGAGGGTCACCAGCTGGGCCGAGGAGTAGGTGCCGCTGGACGGCGTCGCGCTGAGGCTCGGGGCAACGGTGTCGACCACGTAGGCGATCTCGGTGGCCCCGGCGGGCGCCCCGGTGACGGGGTCGGTCACCGCGAGCCCCGCGACCGCGTTGACGGCGGTGATCGTGAGGTCGTCGGCCACGGGGACCGGACCCGCGTACACCGACGCGGTCGGGCTGATCTCGCCGGTGGCCGTGGCGGGCTGGGTGCCGTCCGTGGTGTACCAGATCTCCCCGCCCGGCTCGGTCCCGGTGAGCGTGGCGTCGAACCCGGCGGCGTACGAGCCCGCGACGGGGGACGCCATCACGCGCGGGCGGGCGACCTTGCCCTGGACGGAGAACAGGTCGGTGCGCGCCACCTCGGTCTCGACCACGGTGCCGTCGGGCTCGTCGGTCAGCTGCACGACGGAGACGTGGTTGCGGCCCAGCGGGCTGCCGACGACCCGGTGCGCGGTGACCGCGTCGCCGAGGAAGCCGACGGGCGCCGCCGGCGCGACGGCGGGGTCCCAGCGCAGGTAGGCGTCGCCCACGCCACCGTCGCCGGAGTCGGCCAGCTCGGCGAAGTCGCCGCACGCAGGCGTGAGGCAGCCGACGTCCTGGGTGTCGTTGATCCGGAGCACCCCCTGGGCGTCGGGCGTGACCGTGTAGGTCTTCGAGCCGTAGGGGTAGTCGACGCGGTAGCGGCCTGCCTCGGGCACCGTCAGCCGGATCCGGATCCGGTTGAAGCCGATCTCCTGGCCCGGGCCGTCGCCGGCGAAGGCGGCCTCGGTGGCCATCTCCACGATCCCGTCCACCGCGCCGGTGAGGGTGGCGCCCGCCTGGAACCAGAACGCCTCGCCGTCCGGGGCGACGAGGTCGGCCCGGGCGCCGAGGCAGTTCGGGCCGTCGAGGCAGAGGTCGAGCCGGTCGCTCCCGGCCGTGACCCAGGTCGGGAAGCCCGTCGCCGGGTCGACCGGTCCCACCTCGACGGTCGCCGCCCCCGCTGTGGGCACCAGCCCGAGCTGGGCGACCAGCAGCGCCATCAGCCCGACCAGTGCCAGTCCGAGCCTGCGCCGCCGGGGCGCTCGCCGGATGTCCGCTCTCTGGGTCCTCATGTCGTCCCCTCCCTGGGCCAGATCGACCCATGGTGGGAGGGGGGTGTTGGGAAATCCTTGGGATCAGCGTTCGAACACGGCGGTGGTGCGGGCCGGCACGGTGACCGAGTCAGCGGTCGCGGTGCTGCCCTTGACCACGGCGTCGGCGCCCGACGCCTGCACGTCGTGGAGGGTCCAGCCCGCGCCGGTGCCGGCCACCGTCGTGGCCTCCGGCGAGGCGTTCACCACGACCAGCACGCCGTCGCGACGGGGGTCCGCGTCGGCGCCTGCCGTGTCGTCGACGAGCATCGCGACGACCCCGGGGTCGGTGTCGAGGAACGACACCTTCGCCTGGATCGCCTCCAGCGAGCCGAGCCGGAACAACCGCGACGACGTGCGGATCCGCAGCAGGTCCTGGGCGGCCGCGTGGGCGGCGTCCATCGCCGCCGCGTCGGGGCGCAGCGCGGGGTCGGCGAGGAGCGGCCGCATGAACGGCCACTTCGACTCGTTGTCCGCCTTCGGCGGCAGCCCCGAGCCGAAGGTGTTGTCGCGGCGCTGCCAGTCGACGCGGTTGAACCAGTCGCCGGAGTCGTAGGAGTTGCGGTCCAGGCTCTTGGAGCGGAGCAGGTCGGTGCCGGCGTGCCAGAACACGACGCCCTGCGAGAGCGCGACCGTCGACAGCGAGACCGTGCTCATCCGGACCCGGTCGGCCATCGGGGTGCCGACGGGGAGCTTGAGGGCCAGCGAGTCGTAGAGCGTCTCGTTGTCGTGGGCGTCGACGTAGGTCACGGTCTCCGACGGGTCGGCCGCGTAGCCGGCGGGCTGGCCGTTGTAGTCGACCTCGGAGCCGACGACCTCCTCCCCCGTCGAGCTGCGGAAGCGGAGGTCGGCGAGGTTGCCGGCCATGCCGAGGCGGACGAGGTCCTCGTCGTGGCGCAGGCGGGCGAGCTGCTCCTCGCTCGTGCCGTTGGCGTCGGCGCCGTTGGGGTCGGTGTAGAGGCCCGAGCCGAAGCCCTGCACCCGCGGGTCCTCGTCGAACGGTCCGCCGCCGAGCACGGCGTCGCGCAGCCGGTCGCTGAAGGAGCCGATGCCCGAGCCCGCGAGGTTGGCCTGGGTCGCCTGCACGAAGCGGGCGTCGTCGGCGACCTCACCGAAGTTCCAGCCCTCGCCGTAGAGGTAGACGGCCTTGCCGTCGACGCCGTCGCGCCGCACCGTGAGCCGGTCGAGCGCGGCACGCAGCCGGGTCATGTTCTCCAGCGAGTGGTGGCCCATCAGGTCGAACCGGAAGCCGTCGACCCTGTACGCCCGTGCCCACGTGAGCACGGAGTCGATCATCAGCTTCTCCATCATCCGGTGCTCGGTCGCGGTGTTGGAGCAGCAGGTGCTGTTCTCGACCGCGCCGGTCGCGGAGAGCCGGTGGTAGTAGCCGGGGACGACCCGGTCGAGCACGGACCTCGGGTCCTGGCCGGACGCCGCGGTGTGGTTGTAGACCACGTCCATCACGACCTGGAGGCCGGCGCCGTGCAGCCCCTGGACCATCCGCCGGAACTCCACGGTGCGGGGCGTGCCGTCGGGATCGGTGCTGTAGGAGCCCTCGGGCGTCGTGTAGTGCAGCGGGTCGTAGCCCCAGTTGAAGCCGTCGCTGCCGGCGATCGCGCCGACGCACTCCTGCTGCCGCGGCGAGTCGGGCGGCAGCGCGCGCAGGTCGCAGTCGGGCGTGGCCTGGGCGGCGCGGCGCTCCTCGATGGTCGCGATGTCGAAGGCCGGGAGCAGGTGCACCGTGTTGAGCCCGGCGTCGGCCAGCCGGCGCAGGTGGCGCATGCCGGCGGAGTCGCGGCGGGTGAAGGCGAGGTACGTGCCCCGCTCCGCGGCCGGCACGGTCTCGTCGCCGATCGAGAAGTCGCGGACGTGGAGCTCGTAGACGTTGCGGTCCTCGGGCTGCGCGATCCGGGGCGCCCGGTCGCGCGACCAGCCGGCCGGCGCGAGGCGGGGGTCGTCGAGGTCGACGACGAGGGACGCCTGCGAGTTCGCGGTGAGCGCGACGGAGTACGGGTCGGTGACCCGGTTGGTGACCACCGCTCCCGCCGCGGGGGCGAAGACCGTGACGTCGTAGGTGTAGGCCGCGCCGCGCCACGACGCGGGGCCGGTGACCTGCCACGTGCCGTCGTCGCGGCGCCGCATCGGCACCGTCCGGCCGGCGACCCGGGCCGAGACGGCCTGCGCCGTCGGCGCCCAGACGGCGAGGGTCGGGCGCCCTCCGCGCCACGTCACGCCGAGGTCGGCCCGCGCCGCGTCGGCGTAGACGTCGTCGAGGACGCCCGGCACCTGCACGCCGGTCGCGTCCTGGAGCGCGCCGCCCGGGTCGTACGACGCGACCGCGAGCTGGCCGGTGAGGATCTCGCGCACCCGTCGCTGCGCACTGCGGTCGAGGCGGAACGCCTCGTAGCCGTCGAGCTGCGGGAAGTCCTCGAGCACGTCGGCCGGGAGCCCGTCGGGGTCGAGGGTCAGCGGGACCGACGACCCGCCGGTGACCGCCTCGGCGTCGACCGCGAGGTCACCCGCGCGGGAGAAGTGCAGGCGGTGGCGACGCGAGCCGGCGTCCGGGACGTCCCAGGCGAGGAGGCCGCGGCGCACCCACTGCGCCTTCGCCTTCGTCAGGTCGGGCGCCGCGCCGGCCTGGCGCGAGGAGATCGTCAACCGGTGCGTGGCCACGTCGTAAGTGAAGACCACCTGCACCCCTCCTGCGGGGACGTCGAAGCCGATGTTCGCGCCGTCGCGGGCGCCGTCCTGGCCGTAGTTCTCCTCCCACGACAGCCCGTGGGCGACCTTCGTCTCGTAGCTGCCGGCCGGCAGCGCCAGCGACGCGGTGTAGGTGCCGTCGACGTCGGGGTCCTGCAGCCAGCCGCGCATGCAGTCGGGCGACCAGTCGGCCGCGCAGCCCAGCTCGGACTGGAAGCTGCCCGCGAGCGTGACGATCGGCCCCTGCGCGTCGCTGGTGACCCAGTGGGTCGCGTGGTCGTAGTAGAACGTCACCGGGCCGGGGGCAGCGACGTCGAGCGGGATGTTGGCCCCGCCGGGCACGCCACCGGCGCCGTAGTTCTCGTCCCAGGCGTTGTCGATCGCGGCCTTGTACTCGTAGCCGCCGGCGGGCAGGTCGACGGTCCGCTTCCAGACCAGGTCGTCGGCGTCGAGCGACATCTGCGCCTCGGCGCAGTCGGGCTGCCAGTCGCCGGAGCAGCCCATCTCGCTGTTGAGGCTGCCGGGCACCGACACGGCGGACGGCTGGGTCACCGGACCGCCGCCGCCACCGCCACCCGGGGTCGGCTCCTCCTCCGGCTCGCCGACCGAGGCGTAGGACGACGCCACCGACAGGTTGCCGCTGGAGTCGCGCAGCACCGCGCGGTACTCCACGAGCGTGCCCTTCGCCAGCGACGAGACGTCGTGGAAGACCCGGTAGGGCGCGTTGTCGTCGGTGCCGAGCGTGGTCCAGTCGGTCGCACCGACCGGACGCCACGCGACGCTCACCTGGTTGAACCCTCCGTCGGGCACGCCGACCGTGATCGGCGAGCGCCCGCCGACGACGCCCCCGGCGGACGGCTTCTCGAGGTGGATCGCCGGCGCCTCGCGGCGGCGCTCCAGCCGGGCGTCGGCGCGCCAGACGACCGCCGACAGGGCGGGCACCGTGATCTCGGTGCGGCCCTCGGCGTCGGTGCGCAGCCGGCCGCGGCCGGCGGGCCACACCTGCGCGAACGACCCGCGCCGGGCCTCGGTCGCGACGGTGACCGTCTTGGCGGTCGTCGCGTTGTTGAGCGCGACGAGGAACTCGCGGCGCTCCCCCGCGTCGATCCGGCTGAAGGCGTAGACACCGGCGTCGTCGGAGGCGTAGCGGTGCAGCTGCGCGCCGTCGGCGAGCGCCGGGTAGGTCTTCCGCAGCCGGGCCAGGTCGCGGATGGTGCGGTAGAGCGGGTGCGAGGTGTCGTAGCTGGCCTGCGCGGTGGTGGCGTCGGTGCCGATCAGGTCGTTGTCGTTGTAGGACGGCACCGCGCTGGCGAACATGTCCTCGCGCGCGTCCTTGTCGCCGCCGTCGCCGACGAAGCCCTGCTCGTCGCCGTAGTAGACGACCGGCTGCCCGCGGGTCAGGTACATCAGCGCGTGGGCGAGCCGGTCGCGCTCGAGCACGGAGTCGGTGCCCTGCAGGAAGGTGCCGATGCGGCCCATGTCGTGGTTGCCGAGGAAGGTCGGCGACGCGTACGCGTTGGAGTCGGCGTCGGTGTACCAGTCGTCGCCGGCGTAGAAGTCGCGCAGCCGGGTCGTCGCGGCGCCCTTCGCGAAGCCGGTGCCCGCCGCCTGGAAGCCGAAGTCGAGGGTGGCGTCGAGCCGGCCCTCGGTGCTGAACCGCGAGAGGTAGGCGGGGTCGGCGTCGTAGACCTCGCCGAAGGCGAAGAAGTCGTCGTTGCCGGTCGCGGCGGCGTGGTCACGGATGGCGGGGGCGAACTCCTGCCAGAACTCCATGTTGACGTGCTTGACGGTGTCGATCCGGAAGCCGTCGATGCCGAAGTCGACCCAGGTGCGGTAGACGTCGGTCATCCCGTCGACGACCTCGGGCTTCTCGGTGAACAGGTCGTCGAGGCCGACGAAGTCGCCGTAGGTCGAGGACTCGCCGGCGAACGTGGAGTCGCCGCGGTTGTGGTAGTTCGTCGGGTCGTTGAGCCACGCCGGCACCTTGACCGTGCGGTCGGCGTCGGTGCGGAAGACCGGCGTGTAGGGGAACGACGCGGCGGCGTCGAGGTCGGGGAAGGTGTCCGTGCCCGCGAAGTCGCGGTCGTCGAACGGCTGTCCCGCGGCGTCGCGGTAGGGCTCGGCGTCCTTGCCGACGTAGCCGTACTGCTGCTCCTGGTAGTCGATGACGTCGGCGGTGTGGTTGGTGATGATGTCGAAGAAGACCTTGATCCCGCGGGCGTGGGCCCGGTCGATGAACGCCTTGAGCTCGGCGTTCGTGCCGAAGTGCGGGTCGATGCGGGTGAAGTCGGTGACCCAGTAGCCGTGGTAGCCCGCGCTCGCGTCGGCGCCCGTGCCCTGCACCGGCCGGTTCTGGAAGCTCGGGGTCAGCCAGATCGCGGTGGTGCCGAGCCCGGAGATGTAGTCGAGCCGGTCGGAGAGGCCCTTGATGTCGCCGCCGTGGAAGAAGCCCTTGTCGGTCGGGTCGAGACCGGTCGTCATCCGGTCGCCGGTCAGCCCTCCGGTGTCGTTGGTCGGGTCGCCGTTGGCGAACCGGTCGGCCATCACGAAGTAGAAGTTCTCGCGGGTCAGCGGGGTGCGCAGCGAGGTGCCGGCCAGCCGCCGGTCCGCGGCGGTCGGCTCCGCGGCCGGCTGCTCGGCGAGCGCGACGGCGATCCGGTGCGTGGTGTCGTCATAGCTGAACCGCAGCCGCGCCTGGTGCTGCAGCACGAGCGGCACGTCCGCACCGCCGGCCGCGCCGCCCGCCCCGTAGTTCTCGTCCCACGACCCGTCGATGGTCACCTTGAAGCCGTACGCCCCGGCCGGCAGGTCGGCCTCGAGCGCCCACGTGCCGTCGTCCTGGCGGGTGAGGCCGGAGGCCTCGCAGTCGGGCGTCCAGTCGCTCGCGCAGCCGAGCTCGTCCTGCAGGGAGCCGGCGAGGGTGACGGTCGCGGGTGGGGCCTCCCGCGCGGCGAGCGCACCCGTCGTGGGCACGAGGGTGGCGAGCGCCGTGACGGCGGCGACGAGGGCGGGGGTGGGTCGACGCACAGGTACTCCCGAGAAGGCGGTCAGCGTGGCGTGCGTCACACTAGGGCCGGGAGCAAGCAGTTGCAATGCCTGCAATATTTTGCAGGCACGTCGGCCGAGAGTCTGCGTACCTTCCCAGCGCGCTCTCAGGGCTTCCACAGGGAGGCGACGCACGGTGGAGTCATGAGCGACGGATTCCCTCCCCAGAACGGTGCCGGCGAGCCGGCAGACCCCTCCCGTCCGACCCCGCAGCAGCCCGCGGACGGGTGGCAGCACTCCCCCGGCTGGCCCGCGCCGGCCGCCCCGCTCACCCAGCAGCGCCCGCCGCGACGTCGACGCACCGGCCTGGCGGCCGCGGTGGTCGCGACGTCCCTGCTCGTCGGCGGAGGCGCCGGCGTCGGCGGCGCAGCGTTCTGGGACGCCACCCACGACGACCCGGCGGGGACCTCGAGCGCCAGCCCGGTCTCGACCTCGACCGTGGCGAACCAGAGCCAGTCCCCCGCCGCCGACGGCTCGGTCGAGTCGGTCGCGCAGAAGGTGCTGCCGAGCGTCGTCAAGATCAACGTCGCGGGCCAGCAGGGCGAGGCGTCGGGGTCCGGCATCATCCTCACCGCCGACGGCACCATCCTCACCAACAACCACGTCGTCGAGCTCGCCGAGGACGGCGGCACGCTCAAGGTCGACTTCAACGACGGCACCAGCGCCGACGCCGAGATCCTCGGCACCGACCCGCTGACCGACACCGCCGTCATCAAGGCCTCCGGTGTCTCCGACCTCACCCCCGCCACCATCGGCAAGTCCGCCAACCTCGGCGTCGGCGAGGGCGTGGTGGCGATCGGCTCGCCCTTCGGGCTCGACGCCACCGTCACCTCCGGCATCGTCAGCGCCCTCGACCGACCGGTCAACGTGGGCTCCGACGACCAGGGCAACTCCACGACGTACCCCGCGATCCAGACCGACGCCGCGATCAACCCGGGCAACTCCGGCGGTCCGCTCGTCGACATGACGGGAGCGGTGATCGGCATCAACTCCTCGATCCGCACCGCGGCCTCGCAGTCGGCCTACGGCTCGTCGGGCGAGTCCGGCTCGATCGGCCTCGGCTTCGCGATCCCGATCGACGAGGTGATGCCGATCGTGGACCAGATGGCGCAGGGCGAGACGCCCACGCACGCGCGCCTCGGCATCCGCGTCGGCGACGACGAGGCCGGCGCGAAGATCGCCGACGTCACCGCCGGCTCGACCGCCGCCGACGCGGGCATCAAGACCGGTGACGTGATCACGTCGGTCGACGGGAAGAAGATCACCGGCGCCGACTCGCTGGTCGCGACGATCCGCTCCTACCGTCCCGGGGACCAGGTGAGCGTCACCTGGACCCGTGGCGGCGAGCCCCAGGAGGCGACCGTGACGCTCGACAGCGACGCCACCTCCAGCGCCGGCTGACACGACACGGACCCACCCGTTGCCCAGGCTCAGGCCGGCCGCGCCATGATGGGGCGGCCGGCCTGACCCGTCTTCGACCGAGGAGCCACATGCAGCTCGAGCTGAGCCCGACCGACGCGGAGTTCCGCACCCGGATGCGCGAGCTCTTCACCACCAAGGTGCCGCAGGAGATCCGGGACACCGTCCTGGCGGGTCGCCACCTCTCGCACGACCAGATCGTCGAGAGCCAGCGCATCCTCAACGCCGAGGGCCTCGCGGTGCCCCACTGGCCCACCGAGTGGGGCGGGCAGGACTGGACCGACCTCCAGCGTCACCTCTGGCACGAGGAGATGCAACGCGCCGGCGTGCCGCTGCCGCTCGCCTTCAACGCCTCGATGATCGGCCCGGTGATCGCGCAGTTCGGCACGCAGGAGCAGAAGGAGCGGTTCCTGCCCGCGACGGCGAACCTCGACATCTGGTGGTCGCAGGGCTTCTCCGAGCCCGACGCGGGCTCCGACCTCGCCAGCCTGCGCACCTCTGCGGTGCGCGACGGCGACGACTGGGTGGTCAACGGGCAGAAGACCTGGACCACGCTCGGCCAGTACGGCGACTGGATCTTCACCCTCGTGCGCACCGACCCCGAGGTGAAGAAGCAGGCCGGCATCTCGATGCTGCTCATCGACATGACGTCGCCGGGCGTCGAGGTGCGTCCGATCGAGCTCATCGACGGCGGCCACGAGGTCAACGAGGTGTGGTTCTCCGACGTCCGCGTCCCAGGCGACCTGATGGTCGGCGACCCGGGCCAGGGCTGGACGATCGCGAAGTTCCTGCTCGGCAACGAGCGCGTCGGGGTGGCTCCCGTCGGCGCCACCAAGCGGGCGCTCGCCCGGCTCAAGTCGGAGGCCGCCGACCTGATGGACGACCCCCTCGTCCGGGCCCGCGTCGCCGAGCTGGAGAACGACCTGCTCGCCCTCGAGCTCACCGCGCTGCGGGTCGTCGCGCACTCCTCGGACGGGGCGCCGCACCCGGCGTCGTCGGTGCTCAAGCTGCGCGGCTCCGAGCTGCAGCAGGCGGTGAGCGAGCTCGCGCTCGACCTCGCTGGACCGGCCTCGCTCGCGGCACGCGCCGACGACGACTCGCCGCAGGAGGGCTGGGCGCGCCGCTCCGCGCCGACCTACCTCAACCTCCGCAAGGCCTCGATCTACGGCGGCTCCAACGAGGTGCAGCGCCAGATCATCAGCCGCACGATCCTGGGCCTCTGAGGGCCCGGAGAGGACTGGTCATGGACTTCACCCCTGACGACGAGCAGCAGGCCCTGCGCGAGGCCGTCCGCGGCCTGCTCGCCACGACGTACGCCGACCACGACGCGCGGCGCCGCACGGTGGCCGAGGATCCCGGCTTCGACGAGAAGCTGTGGGGCCGGCTGGCCGAGATGGGCGTGCTGGGGCTGCCCTTCAGCGAGGCCGACGGCGGCGTCGGCGCCGGGCCGGTCGAGATCGGCATCGTGTGCCAGGAGCTCGGCCGCGTGCTCGCCCCCGAGCCCTACCTCGCCTCGGTCGTGCACGCCGGCGGCCTCGTCGCCGCGTGCGGCACGGCGGAGCAGAAGGCCGACGTGCTCGGTCGGCTCAGCGCGGGCGACCTGGTGCTCGCCGCGGCCGACACCGCGCCGGGCGCGCGGTGGTCGTCGGCCAACGACGGCGTGCGGGCCACCGTCGAGGGCGACGCGTGGACGCTCACCGGCGTCGCCGACCCGGTCGTCGGCGGCGCGCGGGCGGACCTCCTGGTCGTGACCGCGGCGCTGCCCGACGGCGGCACCGGGCTGTTCCTGGTGTCCCCCGAGGCGGTCGAGCGCACCGGCTACGTCGCCGCCGACCTGACCCGTGCGGCGTCCGTGCGGTTCGACGCGAGCGCCGCCACCCCGCTCGGCGAGCCCGGGCGCGACCTCTCCGCGAGCATCGCCACGATCAGCGACCTGACCCGGATCATGGGCGCCAACCAGGCGCTCGGCGTCATGCAGTCCCAGGTGCGCGCGACGACCGACTACCTCAAGAGCCGCACGCAGTTCGGCGTCACGCTCAACACCTTCCAGGCGCTGACCTTCCGCGCGGCCGACATGTACGTCTCGCTCGAGATGGCGCAGAGCATGGTCGACTGGGCGACGATGACGATCGCCGGCGGCGACCCCGCCGTCGTGGCCGACGCCGCCGACCGGGTCGGCCTCACCATCGCGCGCACCGGGCGGCACGTCGGGCAGGAGGCGATCCAGCTCCACGGCGGCATCGCGATGACGGCGGAGTACGCCGTGGGCGTCGGCGCCGCCCACGTCGAGGTGCTCGGGCAGTGGCTCGGCAACGGCGCCCACCACCTCTCGCGCCTCGCGGACCGGGTCGGCGAGCACGAGATGGTCGACGCCGTCTGATGGACCTCTCGCTGAGCGAGGAGCAGCAGGAGTTCCGGGCGCTCGCCCGCGACTTCCTGGAGCGCGAGGCCGTCCCGCACCGGATGCAGTGGGACCACGACGAGTCCGTCGACCTCGCGATCGTGCCCAAGATGGCCGAGCTCGGGTTCTTCGGGCTCACCATCCCCGAGGAGTACGGCGGCGTCGGCGGCGACCACGTGACGTACTCCCTCGCCATGGAGGAGCTCGGCCGCGCCGACTCGGCGCTGCGCGGCATCGTGTCGGTCAGCAGCGGGCTGGTCGGCAAGTCGATCCTCTTCCACGGCACCGAGGAGCAGAAGCAGGAGTGGCTGCCCCAGCTGGCCGCGGCGACGAAGCTCGGCTGCTTCGGGCTCACCGAGCCCGGCACGGGGTCCGACGCCGGCAACCTGACCTCGCGCGCGCGGCGGGACGGGTCCGACTGGGTGATCGACGGGCAGAAGCTCTTCATCACCAACGGCACGTGGGCCGACGTCGCGCTCGTCTTCGCCCGGACCAGCGACGAGGGACCCCGCGGCGTGACGGCGTTCCTGGTGCCGACCGACGCCCCGGGGTTCACCGCCCGCGAGATCAAGGGCAAGCTCGGGCTCCGCGGCCAGGCCACCGCCGAGCTGTTCCTCGACGGCGTGCGCGTCCCGGACGCGGCGCGGCTGGGTGAGGTCGGCCAGGGCTTCAGGATCGCGATGGGCACCCTCGACAAGGGCCGCCTGGCGGTCGCCTCGGGGTGCGTCGGCATCGTGCAGGGCTGTCTCGAGGCGTCCGTCGCCTACGCCACCGAGCGCCAGCAGTTCGGTAGGCCGATCGCGTCGTTCCAGCTCGTGCAGGACATGATCGCCGACATGTCGGTCGACGCCGACGCGGCGCGGCTGCTGTGCTGGCTGTGCGCCGACCTGGTCGACCGCGGCGAGCCCTTCGGCACCGCCGCGTCGAAGGCCAAGCTGTTCGCGTCGGAGGCGGCCGTGCGCGCGGCCAACCTCGCCGTCCAGGTCCACGGGGGGTCGGGCTACGTCGACGACTTCCCGGTCGCGAAGTACCTCCGCGACGCCCGCGTGATGACGCTCTACGAGGGCACCTCGCAGATCCAGAAGCTGATCGTCGGACGCGCCGAGACCGGGATCAGCGCCTTCACCTGAGCGACGGTCAGGGACCGGCGTCGACCAGGCGACGTACGTCGTCGAGCTCGAGGTCGTGGGGGCCGACCCGCGTGAGCACCCACGACGCGCCGCGGTCGAGCCACGGCGCCGGGTCCTGGTCGGGCTGCAGGTCGACCACGAGGTCGAACCCGGGAGCGGGGTCGTGCGCCGCGAGGTCGGCCGCGACCCGGTCGAGGTGGTCCGGCCCGCCGAGCCCGATGACGAAGAAGCCGTCGTGGCGGGCCGCGCGCCGCAGCGGGGCACGGTTGCCGAACCGTCCGGCCAGCCACACCGGCACGTCGGGCGCCGACCGCCCGCGCACGCCGCGCGCCGCGTAGTGCTCACCGTCGTGGTCGACCTCCCCGTCGCCGAGCAGGCCGGCGAGGACGGCGAGCCCCTCGTCGAGCATCCGCCCGCGGACCTTCGGGTCGGTCTCGTCGCCGTAGCCGCCGAACTCCCCCACCCAGTCGTCGCCGATCCCCAGCCCGAGCACGAACCGGCCGCCGGACAGCACGGCCAGGCTCGCCGCCTGCTGCGCCAGCACCTGCGGCCGTCGGCGCGGCAGCGGGGTCACCATCGGGCCGAGCAGCATCCGCTCGGTGCGGTCGGCCACCACGGCGCAGCAGGTCCACACGTCAGCGAGGTCGGTGACCCGGTCGCCGTACTGCAGGTGGTCCCAGAGGAAGAAGCCGTCCCAGCCGGCCCGTTCCGCCGCGACCGCGAGGTCGCCCACCACGCGCGGGTCGGCGAGGGCGTCGAAGGGGGCCACGAACAGGCCGCGTCGGGTCGTCATGGCGCCATTGCAGCACGACACTGCGGTCGACGGCTGCCGTGGCCGACGGGGCCGCCCCTACCCTGTGCCGGTGTCCTGGACCGAGAGCATCGACGGCTACTGCGAGCGCACCGACCCGTCCTTCTGGTCGGAGCCCGTGAACGCCCTGACCAACCTGTCGTTCGTCGTGGCCGCGGTCGTCACCGCACGCATGGCACGACGAGCCGGTGACCGGTCGGCGCTGCTGCTGGCGGTGTGCGCAGGCAGCATCGGTGTCGGGTCGTACCTCTTCCACACGCTCGCGACCCGGTGGTCGATGCACGCCGACGTGTGGCCGATCCGCGTGTTCGTGCTGCTCTTCCTCGTCCTGGCGGTCGTGCGGTTCCTCCGGGCGCCGGTCTGGGTCGGGCTGGCGGCGGCGGCCGGGTTCGTGGCGGTGACCGCGGCCACGATCGCCGCCGGGCGGACGCTCGGCCTCACCCTCAACGGCTCGATCGGCTACGCCACCGTCCCGGTGGCCATGGCCGCGATGGCCGCGTTGACGGCGCGCGAGGACCGTCGCTCGTCCCGCGCCCTGCTCGCGATCGCGGCGGTCTTCGTGGTCTCCCTGGGCTTCCGCACCGTCGACCGCGAGCTGTGCGCCGCGCTGCCGCTCGGCACCCACTTCGGCTGGCACCTGCTCAACGGGGTGGTGGCCGGGACGATGATCGCCCTCTACGTCAGGAAGGGCCAGGACCGCCCAGCTTCTTCTGGAAGTCCCCGAGCCACGCGACCGGCCGGAAGCCCAGCGCCTCGTTGACCGCGACCATGTGGGTGTTCACCTCGGCGTTGTAGGTCGTCAGGCGGACGATGTCGGGGCGCTCGCGCTGCAGCAGGCGCAGGTTGGCGACCTTGACCGCGATCCCGAGGCGGTGGCCGCGGTGCGCGGTCTGGACGAGGGTGCCCCACTGGTAGGCACGGCCGGGCTCGTGGACGGTCGTGGCGAGGTCGGTGTAGGCGACCACCTCACCGTCGCCGGTCAGGGCCACGGTGTTGAGCTTCGTGCGTCCCTGCGCGACCAGGGTCGCCTCGCGCTCGCGCACCGCCTCGGTGCTGACCGCCTCGGGCTCCAGGTCGAGGTCACCGGTCGGCGCCTCGGTCGCCAGGCTCGACGTGAGGGCGGCCCAGCCCGCGAGCAGGTCGTCGGGGACCGGCCCGACCCAGGAGCGGAGCGTGTACGCGGCGTGGGCGGGCGCCGCGTCGTCGGCCAGCCGGGCCAGCACCGCGTCGTCGACCGGGAGCCACAGCTCGCGCTGCACCTCCGTCAGCGCGAGGTCGTAGCCCCGCACCCGGGCGAAGGACGGGCCGGACGCGCCGTCGCCCCCGGGCCCGGCGGCCGAGGGCCACCCGCAGAGGCCGGTCAGCACCCGACGGCCGCGGGCGGCCGCGGCGGACTCGAGCACGTCGAGGACGGCCGAGCCCACGCCGCGGCGGCGGGCGTGGGGCAGCACGTGGACCGCCACCTCGGCGAGCTCGAGGTTGTCGAGCAGCGGCGTACGCATCCACCCGGCCGCCACGACCTCGCCGTCGAGGTGTCCCGACCACCCGCCCGAGCAGCTGTGCGAGGCCGTCGCCCGCATCGCGACGCGCAGCTCCTCGACCTGCCAGACGGTCGCGAAGTCGTCGAGGTCGTGGCGCTCGGCCGCGGCGTAGACGGCGTGCCAGGCGTCGAAGGCAGCGTCGTCGTGGACGTCGAGCTCGCGGACCTCCAGGCCCGGCGGCGGGGTGGTCATCGGGTGCGGGCCACCCGGCCCTCGTCCCAGACCGGGCCGTCGGACTCGTAGACCTCGCCGTCGGCGCCGTAGACCAGGAACCGGTCGAAGCCGCGGGCGAACCAGCGGTCGTGGGTCACCGCCAGCACGGTGCCCTCGAACGCCTCCAGACCGGCCTCCAGCGCCTCGGCGGACTGCACGTCGAGGTTGTCGGTGGGCTCGTCGAGCAGCAGCAGCGTCGCCCCGGAGAGCTCGAGCAGCAGGATCTGGAACCGCGCCTGCTGGCCGCCGCTGAGTGACTCGAACCGCTGCTCGCCGGCGTGCGCGAGCTCGTAGCGGTCGAGCACCCGGCTCGCGGCCTCGCGGCCCATCCCGGCCCGGCCGTCGGGGGTACCGTCGCCGCGGTGCAGGATCTCCAGCAGCGTGCGCCCGACCAGCTCGGGGTGCTCGTGGGTCTGGACGAACCAGCCGGGACGCACCCGCGCACCGAGCTTCGCCGACCCGGTGTGCGCCACCGGCGCGGGCGGGTCGCCGACCGGCCGGTGCTCGACGTCGGGGTCGCTGCCGCCCGCTGCCAGCAGGCGCAGGAAGTGGGACTTCCCGGAGCCGTTGGAGCCCAGCACGGCCACGCGCTCGCCGTACCAGACCTCGAGGTCGAAGGGCCTCATCAGGTTCGTCAGCTCGAGGTCGGTGCACACGACGGCGCGCTTGCCCGTGCGCCCGCCCTTGAGCCGCATCGTCACCTGCTGCTCGCGCGGCTGCTCGATCGGCGGCCCGGCGTCCTCGAACTTCTTCAGCCGGGTCTGCGCCGCGCGGTACTGCGAGGACATGCCGTCGTTGTACTCCGACTTGATCTTCAGCCGCAGCACCAGCGCCTTGATCTTGGCGTGCTCCTCGTCCCAGCGGCGGCGCATCTCCTCGAAGCGCTCGAAGCGGTCGCTGCGCGCCTCGTGATAGCTCGCGAAGCCGCCGGGGTGGGTCCACACGAGGTTGCCGGCGCTGCCGAGCTCGACCGTGACGATGCGGGTCGCGGTGTTGTCGAGCAGCTCGCGGTCGTGGCTGATGAACAGGATCGTCTTGGCCGACTCGCGGATCCGCCCCTCGAGCCAGATCTTGCCGGGCACGTCGAGGTAGTTGTCCGGCTCGTCGAGCAGCAGCACCTGGTCGGGCCCGCGCAGCAGGTACTCCAGCACCAGCCGCTTCTGCTCGCCGCCCGACAGGGTCGAGAGCAGGCGGTGCCGGGCGCGGTCGAAGGGCAGCCCCATCGCCGCGGTCGTGCACACGTCCCACGTCACCTCGACGTCGTACCCGCCGGCGTCGGCGTAGTCGGACAGGGCGGTGGCGTACGCCATCTGGGTGCGCTCGTCGTCGGTGTCCATGAGCGCCAGCTCGGCGGCGTCGACCGCCTCGGCCGCCGCGCGCACGGCGGGCGGCGCCACGCTCAGCAGCAGGTCGTGGACGGTCTCGTCGCCGCCGCCGTGGCCGACGAACTGGCGCATCACGCCGAGCCCGCCGGAGCGGGTGACCACGCCCGCGTGGGGGGTGAGGTCGCCGGTGACGATCCGCAGCAGCGTCGTCTTCCCGGCCCCGTTGGCGCCCACGAGCGCGACCTTCTGGCCGTCGCCGACGCGGAAGCTGACGTCGTCGAGCAGCACCCGCCCGTCCGGCAGCTCGTACCTGACCCCTGCCACGTCCACATGTCCCACGAGGAGAAGTGTCGCAAGCCGGACGCGTGCCGTCGCCCGGTTATCCCGCCCGCCCGTCGGAGGAGGGACGGGGTGCCGTCACGAGACCGATGGTCTAGACCGCGGTTAGGGTGCAGGGCATGGCGACCACCACAGGAGACCAGCAGACCACCGTCCCCCGATGGCGGGTGATCGGGCCCGGCCTCGTCGTGGCCGCCACCGGCGTCGGCGCGGCCGACCTGGTGGCGACCCTCATCGCCGGCCAGAAGTTCGGCTACACGCTGCTGTGGTGCGTGGTCGTGGGCTGCGTCATGAAGATCGTGCTCGTCGAGGGCGCGGGCCGGTGGTCGCTCGCGACCGGCCGCACGATCTTCGAGGGCTGGCGCTCGCTCGGGGCGTGGACGACCTGGTACTTCGCGCCGTACATCGTCATCTGGGGCTTCGTCTACGGCGCCGCCGCGATGGCCGGCACCGGGCTGGCCCTGCAGGGGCTGCTCGGTGGGCTCTCCACCACGTGGTGGGGCATCCTGTCCGGCCTGCTCGGCCTGCTGCTGGTGTGGACCGGGCGCTACTCCGTCTTCGAGAAGGTGCTGGCGGCCCTCGTCGGGATCATGTTCGTGACGATGGTCGGCGCCGCGCTGCTGACGCTGCCCAACCTCGGCGAGCTGCTCACCGGCCTCGCGCCGCGCATCCCCGACGGCGGCCTGGTCAACACCCTCGCCCTCGCGGGCGGCGTCGGTGGCACCATCACGCTCGCGGCCTACGGCTACTGGCTGCGCGAGAAGGGCTGGGCCACGCCCACCTACATGCGGGTGATGCGCATCGACAACACCGTCGCCTACGTGGTCACCGGCATCTTCGTGCTGGCCACCCTGGTCGTCGGCGCCGAGCTGCTCTACTCCACCAGCGTCGCGATCGAGAGCGGCGACGCCGGCCTGCTCGACCTCGGCGTGGTGCTGCAGGACCGCTACGGGCAGTGGGCCGGCAAGCTGTTCCTGCTCGGCTTCTGGGCGGCCGCGATGTCGTCGCTGGTCGGTGTCTGGAACGGCGTCAGCCTGATGTTCGCCGACTTCGCGACCAACGTGACCGGCGGCCCTGCCGAGGATGCCCGCGCCGGCGGGAAGTGGTACCGCGCCTACGTCCTGTGGCTGACCTTCCCGCCGATGGTGATGATGTTCCTCGGCAAGCCGGTGTGGCTGATCCTGGCCTACGGCGTGCTCGGCGCGTTCTTCATGCCGTTCCTCGCGGTCACGCTGCTGTGGCTGCTCAACACCGACCGGACGCCGGCGGAGTGGCGCAACAAGCTGCACTCCAACGTGCTCATGGTCGTCATCGCGCTCGCCTTCGTCGCGCTCTGCGTCAACGAGGTCCGCAAGGCGGTCTCGGGCGCCTGAGCTCAGGCGCCGGTGGGGTGCCGGACCCACACGTTGGGCTCGACGTAGACGGCCGTGCCGTGCTCGGCGTCGCACATGACCGGCGCGAGCGCGCCGGGCACGACGACCGGTCCGGTCGTGTCGAACGGCAGCCCGGTCCACGCCCGCCACTCCGCGACCGTGCCGGGGATGACCATCGAGCGCGGCGCGACCCGGTCGATGCGGCCGCCGGCGCGCACGTGGACGCGCAGCCACGGGTCGACCGGCAGCCCGTCGTCGCGGGTGCGGGAGGCGTACGTCTCCATCGGCTCGTGGACGTCGGTCTTGCCGTTCGGGCGGACCGGGGCGAGCAGCTCGGAGTAGCCGAGGCGTCCGGCGTTGTCGCGCAGCGCGGCGAGCATCACGCTCGAGAGCCCGGTCCCCTGGAGCTCCGGGACGATCGCGATCTCGGCGGCCGTGATCGCGTTCGGCGTCTCGCCCCAGACGGGCGTCAGCACCGCGCTGCGCAGCGCGAAGTCCCAGCCGGCGTCGGGCAGCTCGCCGTCGGGGAGCTGGAACGGCGCGCTGTGCGCCTTGGCGACGATCCGGCCGTCGCCGTCGAGGGCCACCAGCACGCACTCGAGGAAGAGCTCCTCGAGGCAGGCGTAGTAGGAGTTGCCGATCGGGTCGTGCTTCATGAACTCCGGCCACGACGTCTCCATCGCCCAGAACACGTCCCACGGCTGGGGGCGCTGGGCGAGGGTGACGATCTCGAGGTCCATCCGGCGATTGTGGGCGTCGTGAGTCGTCGCCGCCACCGACTTGTCAGGCTCTCGCTGAACTTGTCAGGGCGTGCACGGCCTGACAAGTTCAGCGATCCCCGGTCAGCCGGGGATCGCTGAAGAGGCCCTCACATCCGCTCCGCCACCCGCCGCGCCGCGACCTGCAGCACGTCCCAGGCGGTCGCGAACGGCGGGGCGTACGCCAGGTCCATCCACGCCAGGTCGTCGACGGTGCCGCCGTGCCACAGCACCGCGGCCGCCGCGTCGACCCGCTTGCCCGCGCCGCGACCACCGACCAGCTGCACCCCGAGCAGCCGCCGGGTGGCGCGGTCGGCCATCACCCAGATCGCCACCGGGTCGGCCTCGGGCATGTAGCCGCTGGCGGTCGAGCCCTCGGTGACCAGCACGACCGGGTCGAGGCCGGCGGCCTCGGCGTCGGCGCGGGACAGGCCGGTGCGGGCGACCTCGACGTACTGCCCGCCGGCGGCGAAGCGGGTGATCGACGTGTCGGTCATCCCGTCGAAGGCGAGCGACCCGCCGGCGAGGCTGTCGCCGAGCGCGCGGCCGTGCTTGTTGGCGTGGGTGCCGAGCGGGCGGAACACCCACGCGTCGTCGATCCGGCGACGCACCTCGCAGCAGTCGCCGGCGGCCCAGACGTGCTCGGCCACCCGGCCGTGCGGGTCGGGGCGCAGCGCCCCGTCGTCGGCGAGCGGCACGCCGGTGCCGCGCAGGAAGTCGGTCGCGGGCCGGACGCCGGTCGCGACGACCACGAGGTCGGCCTCGCGGGTGCCCCCGTCCCAGTGCACGCCGGTCACGCGCTCGCCGTCGAGGTCGAGCCCGGTCACCTCGGCGCCGAGCACGAGGTCGACGCCGGCGCCGACCAGCGCCGCGTTCACCCGGTCGGACATCTCGTCCTCGAGCATCCCCATCCCGCGGGTGCGGGTCAGCACGGTCACCGCGAGCCCGCGGCGCAGCGCCGCCTCGGCGACCTCCACCCCGACGTACCCGGCGCCGACCACGACGACGCGGGCGCCCGGGCCGGCCTCCTCGAAGCGCCGCAGCCACGCGCCGCCGTCGTCGAGGGTCTTGACGGTGCCGACCCCGTCGTACGGCGTCCCGTCCGCGCGCAGCGCCCACTCCGGCACCACCGCGGGAGCACCCGTGGCGACCACCAGCTCGTCGTAGGCGAGCACCTCGCCGTGGGCGGTGGTCACGGTGCGCGCACCCGTGTCGACCGCGACCACCTCGGTGCCCATCCGCAGGTCGAGCCCGCTCGCGAGGTGCTCGTGGGCGCTGCGGGCGACCAGGTCGCCCGGGTCGTCGACGTCGCCGGCCATCCAGTAGGGGATGCCGCAGGCAGAGTACGAGGTGTGGTGGCCGCGCTCGAGCACCGTGACCGCGAGCTCGCGCCCGTGCCGCTTCGCGGTGCGCAGCGCCTGGTGGGCGGCGGACATCCCGGCCGCGTCGGCCCCCACCACGACGACCCGGGTCGCCCGACCCCCGTGCTCGCTCACTCCTCGGTCTGCTTCGCCCAGAGGTTGATCCCCGACTCGACGGCGTACCGGTCGATCTCGGCGAGCTCGTCGTCGGTCAGCGGCGGTCCGGCGAGCGCGTCGAGGTTGGTGTCGAGCTGCTCGACGCTCGAGGCGCCGATCACGGCGCTGGTGACCCGCCGGTCGCGCAGCACCCACTGCAGCGCGAGCTGGGCCAGCTTCTGCCCCCGCTGCTCGGCGACGGCGTTGAGGCCCCGGACCCGGTCGAGCACCGCCTCGTCGAGCCCGGCGACCGTCGAGTCCTCGCGTGCGGCGCGCGAGTCGGCGGGCACGCCGTCGAGGTAGCGGTCGGTGAGCAGGCCCTGGGCGAGCGCGGTGAAGACGATGCAGCCCATCCCCTGCGCGTCGAGCTCGTCCAGCAGGCTCGGGCCGTCGCCGTCGGGCCCCTCGATCCACCGGTTGAGCATCGAGTACGACGGCTGGTGGATGAGCAGCGGCGTGCCGAGCTCGCGGGCGATCGTCGCGGCCTCGCGGGTCCGCGACGCGGAGTAGGAGGAGATGCCGGCGTAGAGCGCGCGCCCGGACCGCACCGCGGTGTCGAGCGCCATCATCGTCTCCTCGACGGGAGTCTCGGCGTCGAATCGGTGGCTGTAGAAGATGTCGACGTAGTCCAGGCCCATCCGGCGCAGCGACTGGTCGAGCGAGGCGAGGACGTACTTGCGCGAGCCGCCGCCCTGGCCGTAGGGGCCGGGCCACATGTCGTAGCCGGCCTTGGTGGAGATGACGAGCTCGTCGCGGTAGGGCGCGAAGTCGTCGGCGAGGTAGCGCCCGAAGTTCTCCTCCGCGCGACCGTAGGGCGGGCCGTAGTTGTTGGCGAGGTCGAAGTGGGTCACGCCCCGGTCGAAGGCGCGGCGCAGGATGGCGCGCTGGGTCTCCTCGGGCCGGTCGGTGCCGAAGTTCTGCCACAGGCCGAGCGACAGCGCGGGCAGCTTCAGCCCGCTGCGGCCGGTGGACCGGTAGTCCATGCCGGTCGCGTCGTCGTACCTGTCGGGGGCTGCGTCGTGGGCCATGGCCCCATCCTGCCCGGTGCGCGGGCAGCGAGGCCCCTCGGGGACACGCCGGGGATCATCCGGATCGACGCCGTTCGCGCCCGTGGGATTGACTGGCCCCATGGCTTCGTCGACGGCGTCCACCCTGCGTGGCACCGCCCTGCGCCTGGCCCTCTCCGGCGTGCGGCGGGTGCCGTACGTGCGCGTCCCCGCCGGCATCCGGTACCCGCTCCAGCGCGACGGCGTACGCCCCGTGGCCCGGCTGGCGCAGACCCGCGAGCGCGGCGACGTGGTGCGCTTCGCCAGCCTGCTCGGCACCCGCGTCTGGCTGGTGACCGGTCACGACGTGGCCCGCACCGTCCTGGCCGACTCCACCTCGTTCGCCAACGACGTGCGCGGCCTCATCGGCCGCCAGGAGCGCGCGCCCGCCGAGCGGATCGGCGGGCTCGGGATGACCGACCAGCCCGACCACGGTCGCCTGCGCGGCCTGCTCACGCCGTCCTTCACCCGGCGCCGGCTGCTCGACCTCCAGGCCGACGTCGACCGCGTCGTCGCCGCCGCGCTCGACGACATGGAGGCCCACGGGCCCGAGGTCGACCTCGTCGAGCGGTTCGGCTTCCAGGTGCCGTTCGAGGTGATCTGCGACCTGCTCGGGATGCCCGACGTGGACCGGGCGGAGTTCCGCCAGCACGGCGCCGCCCGCTTCGACCTGCGCGACGCCGGCGCCGGCATCTTCGACACCGCCGCCGGCACCCGGCAGTTCCTCATCGACCTGGTGGCCTCCGAGCGCCGGTCGCCCCACCTGCCCGACGGGCTGGTCTCCCGGCTGGTCGCCGACCACGGCGCGGACTTCGACGACGTCGAGCTCGGCGGCCTCGCCGACGGCGTCTTCCTCGGCGGCTACGAGACCAGCGCCAGCATGCTCTCCCTCGGCACGTGGGTGCTGCTGCAGCACCCGGCCTCGTGGCGGGCGCTGCGCGAGGGCGACCCGGTCGAGGTCGAGCGGATCGTCGACGAGCTGCTGCGCTTCGTCTGCCCGGTCCAGATGGCGTTCCCCCGCATCGCGCGCCACGAGGTGGCGGTCGGCGAGCAGGTGGTCCGGGCCGGCGACATCGTGCTGGTCTCCCTCACCGGCGCCGGTCGCGACCCGGCCCGCCACGTCGACCCGGAGGCCTTCGACCCGACCCGCGAGCCGGTCGCGACGCTCGCCTTCGGCCACGGCCTGCACCGCTGCGTCGGCGCCGAGCTGGCCCGGATGGAGCTGCGCACCGCGCTGGTCGGGCTCGCGCGCCGCTTCCCCGACCTGTCGCTCGCCTGCGACCCCACCGACCTGCGCTTCACCGAGCTGGCGATCGTGCACGGGGTGGAGCGCCTGCCCGTACGGCTGGGGTGAGCGCCGCCCGCGACGTACCGTGGGCGAGGTGGCAGGACGCGCCGTGCTCGCGCTCGCCGCGGCGCTCGCCGCGGTGACCACCGCCTGCGCGTCCGACGACCCTCGCCGCGCGCCGGAGCCCGGCGCGGGCAGCACCTCCTCGGGCGCCCCCGCCCCGTCCGCCTCGGCCGGCACCCCGACGCCCACCAGCGAGCCCACCACCGAGCCGACCACCGAGCCCGCCCCGGAGCCCCGGCGCTCCTTCGTCACCATCGAGGCGATCGGGCTGCGCGACTTCCCGGTCGTGCGCTACCGCGGGTCCCCCGACGACGCACCGGGCACCGCGCTGCAGGACGCCGGCGAGATGGCCTCCCCGCGCGGCCCGGGCGGCGGCACCGGGCCGGGCGAGATCGGCAACTTCATCGTCACCGGTCACCGGCTCACCGGCGCCGCCCCCCTGCGCTACTCCCCCAGCCTCGTCCGCGGCGACCGGATCCGCGTGCGCAGCGGCGACACGGTCTTCGTCTACGAGGTGCGCCGCACCCGCTGGACCTCGTTCCGCGAGCCCGCGTCGCTGCGCGCCCAGCGGGCCGAGGTGCCCGGCCGGCCCGGCCGCACCGCGACCCGGGCGATGATCACGCTGTCGACCTGCGCGACCCTCGAGGACCACGCCGCCGGCAACTACTGGTCCGACGAGTTCAAGAACCCCGAGCACCGCATCGACAAGATCGGCGTGCTCGTGGCCACCCGTCCGGCCTGATCGCCCGGCGGATAACGCCCACCCCTTGCCTCCCGGCGCGACGGACGGTTGAGTGCGCGCCATGTCCGACCCCGAGGACCGCTGGCGCGACCCGACCTTCCTCGCCGCCGCGCACGCGTGGATCCACCAGCAGCTCGACGGAGGGACCGGGGGTCCGGTGCTGCAGGTCGAGCAGACCCACGTCACCCCCTGGTCGACCGTCATGCGCGTCACGGCGCGCCACCAGGTCCTCTGGTTCAAGGCGAACGACGAGCCGATGCGGCACGAGGCGGCGCTCACCGCGTTCCTCGCCGCGCGCTCGGGAGAGCGGGTGTGCCGCCCCACGGCATACGACCGCGTCACCGGCTGGATGCTGATGACCGACATGTCGCCGCGCCTGCGCGAGGTCGTGGCCGAGGAGCGCAGCCTGGATCGCTGGCACGAGGTGCTCGACGCCTACGCCCGCATCCAGCTCGCGTGCGAGGACCAGGTCGACGCCCTGCTGGCCCTCGGCGTACCCGACCGGCGGCTCGCGACGCTGCCGGGCGCGTACGCCGACCTGCTCGCAGGGCTCGACGACGCCGACCCACGCCTCCCCGGACCGGAGACCGTCGAGGCGATGTGCGCCGGGCTCGCGGCCCTGGGCCTCCCGGACACCATCCAGCACGACGACCTGCACGACGGGCAGGTGTTCGTGCCCCACGGTCACGCCCACGTGCTCGACTGGGGCGACGCCTGCGTCTCCCACCCGTTCCTCACGCTCGCCGTGACCCTCGAGGGGGTCATCGCCTGGGGCGTGGACGACGAGCAGGACTCCGAGGACGTCGGCCCCTTCCTGCGGTCCTACCTGCGGCCCTACGCCGAGCGGCACCGGGCGGACGGGGCCCGGCTGCTCGAGGCCGCCCGGACGGGGATGCGGCTCGGCTGGGTCTGCCGCGCGGTCAACGGCCACCTCCCGCACGACCCGGCCTCGACCCACACCCGGCTGCGGATGTTCCTCGACGGGCGCCCCTAGGCCCGGCGCGTCTCCAGCACCCGGAAGCCCTTGCTGCTGGCGAGCCGCTCGGTCGGCCAGCCCTGCTCGGTCAACCAGCGCTGGAGCGAGTCGCCGCCGAGGTTCTTCCCCACGACCATCACCATCCGCCCGCCCGGCGCGAGGCGCGGGAGCCACGTGAGCAGCAGCTCGTGCAGCGCCTCCTTGCCGATCCGGATCGGCGGGTTCGACCAGATCTCGTCGAACACCTGGTTGCCGGGCACCTGCTCGGGCAGGCAGGCCACGAAGCGCGACGACAGGCCGGCCGCCCGCGCGTTGTCGTTGGCCAGGAGCAGGGCGCGCTCGTTGACGTCGACCCCCGTGACGTTGGCCAGCGGCACCGCCTTCGCCAGGGCGAGCCCGATGACGCCGTAGCCGCAGCCGAGGTCGAGGAACTGCCCCTGCGGCGGCGGTGCGAGCTCCTTGAACAGCACGGCCGTCGCGTGGTCGAGGTGGCCGCGGCTGAAGACCCCGGACCCGGTCTCGAAGGTGAGCTCGTGGCCCCAGAGCTCCGCGGTGAACGGCTCGCGCTCGAACGGGCTGGTCGGGTCGGCGGAGAAGTAGTGCTCAGGCATCGATCGCCTCTCGTCGGGCGCGGGCGCGGTCGGCCTGGGCCGCCAGCTCCGCGTCATCGGGGTAGCCGACCTCCTCGAGGGTGAGGCCGTGGGCGTGCACCACGCGTACGCCCTGGTCGCGGCGCCGCCCGGCCATCACCTCGGCCGGCCAGTCGACGGGCCTGCGGCCCTCGCCGACGGCGATCAGGCTGCCGACGAGGGCCCGGACCATGTTGTGGCAGAACGCGTCGGCGCGCACGGTGCCGACCGCGACGCCGGCCCGGTCGCGGCGCCAGTCGAGGTCGAGCAGCGTCCGGACGGTCGTGGCGCCCTCGCGCTGCTTGCAGAAGGCGGCGAAGTCGCGCAGCCCGAGGAGCGCCGCGGACGCCTCGTTCATCGCGGCCAGGTCGAGCCGCCGGCCCCACGCCAGCACGTGGCCGCGGGTCAGGGGGTCGACCACGGCCCGGTCGTCGGCGATGCGGTAGGCGTAGCGGCGCCACACGGCGGAGAAGCGCGCGTCGAACCCGACCGGCGCCTCGCTGATCCGTCGCACCCGCAGGTCGGGCGGCAGGATCCCGTCGACCCGACGGGCCAGGGCCTCCAGCGGCGGGTCGGTCGAGCGGCCCGCGGAGGCCTCGACCACCCCGGGCTCGACGTCGAGGTGGGCGACCTGCCCGCGCGCGTGCACGCCGGCATCGGTGCGCCCGGCGACGGTCACCCGCGCGGACTCCTGCCGCAGCGCCGTCGCCAGCGCCGCCTCGAGCGTGCCCTGCACGGTGCGCCGCGTCGGCTGGGCGGCCCAGCCGGAGAACTCCGTGCCGTCGTAGGCACAGTCGATCCGCAGGCGCACGCCCCGATCCTAGGCGTCCGGGACGGCTCGGGCCGAGGGGGTGCCGTCCGCGGCCGCGGCTCCCTAGGCTGGTGGGGTGACCCGCCCGCTGCCCACCGGTCCGCTGCTCGCCGCCCTCGGCCTCGCCGCGTCGCTGGCCGCGGCCCCTGCACCCGCCGCCGTGCCGGTCACGGTCACCGTGGTCGGGTCGGGTCCCGTCGGGGAGGCGCGCGCCGGCACCGCCGGGACGGACACCGACGGCGACGGCCTCGACGACCTCGTCGACGGCTGCCCGACGCTCGCGTCCGGCAACCCGACCGGTTGCCCCTCGGCGGCCCGCCGCGCGCGGCTGCGCTGGCTGGAGGGGCCGGGACGGCTCGAGGCCCGGATCACCTCCCCGGTCCAGGCCTGCGCCTCCCGCGCGCGCGTCAAGCTCTGGCGGGTCCGGCCCGGCGGCGACGCCAGGGCCGGCTCCGAGGACGCCTCGGCCCGCGGGCGGCAACGGTTCCGCGTCCCGCGCGGCGCCCGCTACTACGTCAGCGTCTCGCCGTCCTACGCCTCCGGGCTCGCCGAGTGCGACAAGGCGGTCTCGCGCATCGTGCGCGTCCCGCGGCGCTAGTTCAACCGATTGGTTGACAAAGGATCCCACCCGGCCTACCTTCTTGTTCAACCCATCAGTTGAAGAAGGTGCCCCGTGACCGACCCGCTCTCCCGCGTCTTCGCCGCGCTCGCCGACCCGACCCGTCGGGACATGGTGGCCCGCCTCGCCGAGGCGGACCACACCGTGGGCGAGCTGGCCGAGCCGTACGCCGTCAGCCTCCAGGCCGTCTCCAAGCACCTCAAGGTGCTGGAGGACGCCGGCCTGGTGACGCGGACCCGTGAGGCGCAGCGACGTCCGGTGCACCTGGAAGCCGAGGTGTTCGACCTCATGACGAAGTGGATCGAGCGCTACCGCCGGCAGGCCGAGGAGCGGTTCTCCCGCCTCGACGGCGTGCTCGCGCGGATGCAGGACGACGAGGACGCCACCGACCGACCCCGCACCCAGGAAGGAACCGCATCATGACCACCACGCACGACCAGCAGGCCACCACGCGCTACCCCGAGGCCGCCATCGAGGCCGACCCCACCGTCCCTGCGATCCACATCTGGCGCGACTTCGCCGCGACGCCCGCCCAGCTGTTCCGCGCCCACACCGACCCCGCGCTCTTCGCCCGGTGGAGCGGCCCGAGCAGCATCGGCGCCGAGATCACCGAGTGGGACGCCCGCGACGGCGGGTGCTGGCGCTACACCGCCCGCGGCCTCGAGGGGCGCGACGAGTTCGAGACGTCGTTCCACGGGTGCTTCCACACCGTGCGCGAGGACCGGATCGTGCAGACCTTCACCTGGGACGGCATGCCCGACGCGGTCGCCCTGGAGACGATGACCTTCGAGGACCTCGGCGACGGCCGCACCCGGCTGCACGCCTTCAGCCTGTGCGACTCCTTCGAGGCGCGCGACGGCTGGCTCAGCAGCGGCATGGAGGTCGGCGTGCACGACGGCTACGCCGCCATCGACCGCCTGCTCGCCGACGGCACGCTCTGATGGCCCTCCCCGAGGCTCCCGCCGACCGCCACGCCGCGGTCGCGCGGGGCTTCGGCCGGCTCGTCGAGCAGACGCCCGACTGGTCGGCCCCCTCCCCCGTCGCCGGGTGGACGGCCCGCGACGTGGTCGGCCACCTCGTCGAGTGGTTCCCTGGCTTCCTGGCCGCCGGCGGCGTCGAGCTGCCGGCCGGCCCGACGGTCGCGGACGACCCGTGGGCCGCGTGGGAGCACCACGCCGACGCCGTGCAGGGCCTCCTCGAGCAACGCCCCGACGAGGAGTTCACCCACCCCTACGTCGGCACCCAGACGCTCGCCGAGGCCGTGGACCGGTTCTACACCGCCGACGTCTACATGCACTCCTGGGACCTCGCCCGCGCGGGCGGCCAGGACCCCGGCCTCGACGAGGACTTCGCCGCCCGGATGCTCGAGGGCATGAAGCCGATCGAGGCGATGCTGCGCGACTCCGGCCAGTACGGCCCGGCCGTCGCAGTCCCGGACGACGCACCGGTCGTCGACCGGCTGATGGCCTTCATCGGCCGCGACCCCGGGTGGCGCGCCTCGTAGGGTCGGGGCCATGAGCTACGTCGTCTACGGCACCGGGGCCGTCGGTGGGGTCATCGGCGGCCACCTGCACCTCGCGGGGCTGCCCGTCACGCTCGTCGCCCGCGGCGCCCACCTCGAGGCGATCCGCGCGCACGGCCTCGTCCTCGACGCCGGCAGCGGCCGGCACCGGATCGACGCGCCCGCCACCGACGGAGCGGCCGGGGTGGGGTGGACCGACGACACCGTCGTCCTGCTCGCCGTGAAGTCCCACCAGGTGGCGGCCGCGCTCGACGACCTGCGCCGCCACGCGCCCGCCGACGTCGCCGTCGTCTGCGCCACCAACGGTGTCGCCACCGAGGTCGCGGCGCTGCGGCACTTCGCCAGGACGTACGCCGTGTGCGTGATGCTCCCGTCGTCGCACCTCGAGCCGGGCGTGGTCGTCGCCTCCTGCCACCCGACACCGGCCATCCTCGACGTCGGACGTGTCCCCGGCGGCACCGACGCGACGACGGCGGCCGTCGCGGCCGACCTCCGCACGGCGGGGATCGCGTCGCAGGAGCGCGACGACATCATGGCCTGGAAGCGCCGCAAGCTGGTGCTCAACCTCGGCAACGGCGTCGATGCGGCGTTCACCCCCGGACCGGGCGCCGACGAGCTCGCCGCGCTCGCGCAGGCCGAGGGCGAGCGTGTCCTCGCCGCCACCGGCCTGAGCGTGGTCACGGCCGCGGACGACACCGCCCGGAGGGGCGACGTCCTGCAGCGGCGCCCCGACCTCGAGCGCCGCGGCGGGTCGACCTGGCAGAGCCTCCACCGCGGCACGGGCGACAGCGAGATCGACTACCTCGCCGGCGAGGTGGTGCTCCAGGGTCGCCTGCTCGGGCTGCCGACACCCGTCAACGAGGCCATCGTCGCGGCGACCCGCTCCCTGGCGTACGCCGGCGGCGCCGCCCGCAGCCTCGACCCCGCCGCGGTACTCGCGACCCTCCGCCGCTGAGCGGTGCCCCACCCACATTCCTGCACCCGAAAATGTGGCTCACGCACCGCCCCCAGCGCGAGCGGTGCCCCACCCACGTTCCGGCGCCCGAAAATGTGGCTCACGCACCGCCCACCAGCGCGAGCGGTGCGTGAGGAGGATTCCAGCAGCCCACAATCCCCCTCACACACCGCTCGGGTGGCGGGCTGGCCGGGTAGCGGGCAAGGGCGTACGCCCCCGGGGACGCGCGAAGGCCCGCCACCCCAGGGGGTGGCGGGCCTTCGTCGTGGTCCGGCAGGAGCCGTGGATCAGGCCTTGGCCTCGTCCTCGGTGCCCTCCGCAGCCTCGGCAGCCTCGGCGGCGGCCTCGTGCTCGGCGGCGGCAGCCTCGTGCTCCTCAGCAGCAGCCTCGTGCTCCTCGGCAGCAGCCTCGTGGGCCTCGGCAGCGGCCTCGTGCTCGTCGGCAGCCGTGGTCTCCTCGACCTCGGTCTCCGCAGGCGCCGGCGCGGGAGCGGCGGCGGCCTCGGTCTTCTTGGTCGACGGGGCCTTCGGGCTGTAGGCCTCGGTCACCAGCTCGATGACCGCCATGGGGGCGTTGTCGCCCTTGCGGGGGCCGATCTTCGTGATGCGGGTGTAGCCGCCGGGACGCTCGGCCATGACCGGGGCGATCTCGGTGAACAGGGTGTGCACGACCGACTTGTCGCGGATGGTCTTGAGGACCTCGCGACGGTTGTGCAGGTCGCCCCGCTTGGCCTTGGTGATCAGCTTCTCCGCGACCGGACGCAGCAGGCGCGCACGCGTCTCGGTGGTGGTGATCCGGCCGTGCTCGAACAGGGCGGTCGCCAGGTTCGAGAGCATGAGGCGCTGGTGGGCCGGGCTGCCGCCGAGGCGGGGACCCTTCTTGGGCTTGGGCATGTCATTTCCTTCTCTCGGGCCGTGTCAGGTACCCGGGTAGACGACCGGCGGGCGCCGGTCGGTTTGTCAGAGCTGCTCGTCCTCGATGAACGCGTCGTCGTCGTCGTCGCCGTAGGCGGCGAGGGCGGCGTGCGGGTCGAAGCCGGGCGCGCTGTCCTTGAGCGAGAGGCCCATCTCGACGAGCTTGGCCTTGACCTCGTCGATCGACTTCGCACCGAAGTTGCGGATGTCGAGCAGGTCCTGCTCCGAGCGGGAGATGAGCTCACCCACGGTGTGGATGCCCTCGCGCTTGAGGCAGTTGTACGAGCGGACCGTGAGCTGCAGGTCCTCGACCGGCAGGGCCAGGTCGGCGGCGAGCTGCTCGTCGACCGGCGACGGGCCGATGTCGATGCCCTCGGCCTCGACGTTGAGCTCGCGGGCCAGGCCGAAGAGCTCGACGAGGGTCTTGCCGGCCGAGGCGATCGCGTCGCGGGGACGGATCGACGGCTTGGTCTCGACGTCGATGACGAGCTTGTCGAAGTCGGTGCGCTGCTCGACGCGGGTGGCCTCGACCTTGTAGGTCACCTTCAGCACGGGGCTGTAGATGGAGTCGACCGGCATCCGGCCGATCTCGTTGTCGGCACCCTTGTTCTGCACCGAGGAGACGTAGCCGCGGCCACGCTCGACGACGAGCTCCATCTCCAGCTTGCCCTTGTCGGACAGGGTGGCGATCTTGAGGTCGGGGTTGTGCACCTCGACACCGGCGGGCGGCGTGATGTCGGCGGCGGTGACGTCACCGGCACCCGACTTGCGCAGGTACATCACGACCGGCTCGTCGTGCTCCGAGGAGACGACGAGGCCCTTGAGGTTGAGGATGATCTCGGTCATGTCCTCGGTGACGCCCTCGATGGTCGAGAACTCGTGGAGGACGGAGTCCACCTTGATGCTGGTGACCGACGCGCCCGGAATCGAGCTCAGGAGGGTGCGGCGGAGCGAGTTGCCGAGCGTGTAGCCGAAGCCCGGCTCGAGGGGCTCGATGACGAACCGCGAGCGGAACTCGTCGACGGTCTCTTCCGTGAGGGTCGGGCGCTGAGCGATAAGCACGGAGTGTGTCCTTTCCGGATCCACCCGCTATTTGACGGATCCGAACATGGTGAGGAGTGGTGTGGAAGAGGGGCGTCGGTGGCCGCCCGGGACGGACGGCCACCGACAGTGATCACTTCTTGGAGTAGTACTCCACGATGAGCTGCTCCTGGACCGGGACGTCGATCTGCGCCCGGACGGGGACCTGGTGGACCAGGATGCGCATCCGCGACGGGATGACCTCCATCCACGCGGGGGTGACGCGCTCGCCGTGGGTCTCGCGGGCGACGATCAGGGGCGTCATCTCCAGCGACTTCTCGCGCACGTCGATGATGTCGTGGTCGGTCACCTGGAAGGACGGGATGTTGACCTTCTTGCCGTTGACCAGGAAGTGGCCGTGCACGACGAGCTGGCGGGCCTGGCGGCGCGTGCGGGCGAACCCGGCGCGGTAGACCACGTTGTCGAGGCGGCACTCGAGCAGCTGCAGGAGGTTGTCGCCGGTCTTGCCCTGGCGACGGCTGGCCTCCTTGTAGTAGCGGACGAACTGCTTCTCCATCACGCCGTAGGTGAAGCGCGCCTTCTGCTTCTCACGGAGCTGGAGCAGGTACTCCGACTCCTTGATGCGGCCGCGGCCGTGCTGGCCGGGGGCGTAGGGACGCTTCTCGAAGGCAGCGTCGCCGCCGACGAGGTCGACACCGAGACGGCGCGACTTGCGGGTCATGGGACCGGTGTAGCGGGCCATGGTTCAGTCTCTCTTTCTCAGTCTCGGGTCAGACGCGGCGGCGCTTGGGCGGCCGGCATCCGTTGTGCGGGGTGGGCGTGACGTCCTGGATGGTGCCGACCTCGAGGCCGATGGCACCCAGCGACCGGATGGCGGTCTCACGACCCGAGCCCGGGCCCTTGACGAAGACGTCGATCTTCTTCATGCCGTGGTCCATGGCGCGACGGCCGGCGGCCTCGGCGGCCATCTGGGCGGCGAAGGGGGTCGACTTGCGCGAGCCCTTGAAGCCGACGGTGCCGGCAGAGGCCCACGAGATCACCGCGCCGGTCGGGTCGGTGATGGTGACGATGGTGTTGTTGAACGTGCTCTTGATGTGGGCTTCGCCCTGAGCGATGTTCTTCTTCTCCTTGCGGCGGACCTTGGTCGCGCGGCTCTTGGGAGGCATTCACTAACTCCTGGTGAGGTCTGGTCGAAAAGCTTCTGGGAAGCGGGCGTGGATCACTGCGCGAGGGCGCAGGTCACTTCGCCTTCTTCTTGCCGGCGACGGTGCGCTTGGGGCCCTTGCGGGTACGCGCGTTGGTCTTGGTGCGCTGACCGCGGACCGGGAGGCCCATGCGGTGGCGGCGACCCTGGTAGCTGCCGATCTCGATCTTGCGGCGGATGTCCGCCTGGACCTCACGGCGGAGGTCACCCTCGATCTTGAAGTTGGCTTCGATCTCGTCGCGAAGCTTGACCAGCTCCTCGTCACCGAGCGTGTGGACCCGGGCGTTCGGGTCGACGCCGGTGGCGGCCAGGAGCTGCTGGGCGCGGGTACGGCCGATGCCGTAGATGTAGGTGAGAGCGACCTCGATGCGCTTGTCGCGCGGGAGGTCAACACCAACGAGGCGTGCCATGTGGCGGTTTCCTTGTCTGTTCTCGCATCGGTTTCGGTTCGTGTCGCGTCCCATCCCGCCTCGGGTGGGCTCCGGCCGGTGCTCCGGAGGTGGTTCGGTCAGGCGGTGCCTGGCCTAGCGTTCACGTTGTGGAGTTGCTGGTCGTGCCCTGATCGGCGCAGCCGGCGGAGCCGGCGGCGGCGATCAGCCCTGCCGCTGCTTGTGGCGGGGGTTCTCGCAGATGACCATGACCCGGCCGTGACGGCGGATGACCTTGCACTTGTCACAGATGGGCTTGACGCTGGGGTTGACCTTCATGTCAACGATCCTTGCTACTCGGCTGGCTGGTTACTTGTAGCGGTAGACGATCCGACCCCGGGTGAGGTCGTACGGCGAGAGCTCCACCACGACCCGGTCCTCGGGGAGGATCCGGATGTAGTGCTGTCGCATCTTGCCGCTGATGTGCGCGAGCACCTTGTGCCCGTTGGCCAGCTCCACACGGAACATGGCGTTGGGAAGGGCCTCCACGACGGTGCCCTCGATCTCGATCACGCCTTCTTTCTTCGGCATGTCCTCCACAATCTGTTGTCTCGTTGTCTACCGTGGCCCGGGAACCGCCCGGCTCCTGCAGGCAGGGGACCGGTGGACCTCGTGAACGGCCCGGGGTCCTCATCCCCGGCACGCGCGAGCGTCTGGGACGATCACACGAGTCCGGGCAGCCGCGAGGCACCACGAAGCACAGCCCACGTTGGGCCGACGAGCCAGTCTAGTCAGGCGTCCTGCGAGAACGCCAATCTGCGAGTCCGCGCAGCCGCTCCCCGACCGCCGCGCCCCGCCGGGACGGGTTGGACCGCAGGAACGAGCGGAGGCTGATGGCCGCGCGCCACCGCTGCCAGCGGCCCACCTCCTGCGACATGGCCCGGCGCTCGGCGTCGACCTGCTCCCAGTACGCCGTGGCGGCGGAGGCCTCCGGGACGCCGGGGCCGAACACGAACCCGTCGGCCCGACGCGCCAGCTGACCGGCCCCGCCCGACACGATCCCGGCGGACTGCTCGCGCCGGGTCACCGTCGGGCCGAGCGGGACGACCTGGCCGAGGTCGCGCGCGTGGTCGACGAGCTCGCGCCAGGCGCCCACGAAGCGGGCGGACACGACCTCGGCGGTGCGGCGCCTGCGCCGGCGCAGCGCCTTGAGGCCCACGACCGCGCCGAGGAGCAGCGCGACCACGAGGATCGGGAGCCCGACGTAGGTCAGCACCGCGCCGACCCACCCGGGCAGGCCCGCGATGAGGCCCTCCTCCTCGTCGGCCTTCTTGCGCGCGGACTTGCGCTCCTTGAGGTCGGCGTCGCTCTGCTCGCCGGCGTCCGACGGCGGCGGGATCGGGTTGGGTGGCGGGATGACTGTGCCCGACATCGGGGTGTTGGTCTCGGGCACCTGGTCGGCCGGCGGGGTCAGCGACATGAAGCGCTCGGTCGGCAGCGTCCGCCACGAGCCGTCGGCAGCCCGCAGCTCCACCCACGCGTGCACGTCCTCGCCGGTGACCTGGCCGCCCTCCGGGACCTCCGCGCCCAGCACCACGCGCGCCGGGACGCCGATGTCGTTGGCGATCAGGGCCATGGTCGCGGCGTACTGCTCGTCGTTGCCGACGATCTGCGGCGCGTTGACGAACTCGTCGGACAGCCGCCACACGCTGTGCCCGGCCACGTAGATCCGCTGGGTGCGGCCGATCCCGTCGGAGTACTTGCCCTCCGAGCGCAGGTGCTCGGCCGCGGCGAGGACGCGCGCCATCGGGTCGTTGCCGGCCTTCTCGGTCCACTTCTCCGTGGGGCCCTGGATGAACGCCGCGCTCTGCGGGAGGTAGGTCGGGTCGGCCGAGGCGACCGTCTCGTCGCTGAGCTCGTCGTCGGGCAGGACCGCGGTGAAGGTGTACCGGTCCCCCGCCTGCAGGCCGGTGGGCACGACCCCGGTGGACGTGGCGAGGTTGTAGCGGAAGACCTCGGCCTTGGACCGGGCGTCGGCGGTGTCGAAGCGCATCGAGGTGAGGGCGCCGACCGTGGGCAGCCACACCCCGTCGTAGCCCTCGTCGAGCGTGATCGTCACGTCGACCGGCTCGCCGTCGACCGGGTTGTCGATGGTCGAGGAGACCCGCTGGAACGAGTCGTCGGCCGGGCCGGGCAGCGCGTCGTCGGTGGCGCCCCAGACCATGCCGTCGTAGCGGTCCATCGTCGCGATCCGCACGCGGGTGCCTGCCGGCACGCCGTCGACGTCGAACAGCGCCTTGTCGTGGACGTTGGCGCGGCTGGGGCGACCCTGCGGGTCGACGTACTTGCGGAAGCCGGCCAGCGGGGACGGGTAGCGGCCGATGTCGAAGGGCGGCTCGACCCAGTCGCGGGCGACGGCACGGTCCCGGTCGTCGGTCAGCCAGCCGCTGGCCGGCACCGCGACCGCCGCCGCGACGGCGAGCATCGCGACCGCGCCGGCGCCGCGGACCCACGACCGGCTGCCGCCCTGGACCGCCGCGCTCGCCCGACGGGCGCGCACGGCGAGCCAGCCGAGCGCGAGGCCAGCGAACAGGGTGCCCTGGAGCAGCAGCGACTGCGGGTGGCGCACGCCCAGGACGATGGCGCCCGACAGGACCAGGGTCGTGCCGAGGACCGGCAGCAGCGCGCTCAGCCACGGTCGCCGCACCTGCACCTGCGCCAGGCCGAGCCCGACCAGGCCGGCGAGCATGCCGGAGAGCCACGGCAGGACCAGCAGCGGCCCGTCGCCGTCGACGGGCGGCAGCGTGGTGAGCAGGTCCTTCCAGCCGAACACGGCCTGGTCGACGACCTCGGCGAGGGTCGACGGGCCGGGCAGCAGCAAGCCGTCACCGAGCGAGCGCAGGCACAGCGGTCCCCCGAGCAGCAGGAACAGCACCAGGCAGATCACCACGGCCGAGACGAACGGCCAGCCCGCCGCGCGGGTCAGGTGCGTGACCAGCACGGCCAGCACGGTGCCGAGGACGCCGACGACGAGGTAGGCCGAGCCGGTGAACGAGGACCCGAACGCGGTGAGGGCGACGGTGCTCAGCGCGAGCGCGAAGCCGAGGTCGACCCAGGCCGGCAGGTCGGGCAGCAGCGCGTGGGGACGGACCCGGGTGCGGGTGCCGGTGGCGGCGACGTTGCGGCGCCGTCCGCGGGGCGCGGGTCCGGTGTCGCTCATCGCACGCTCCAGCGCAGGAGGCCGCCGAGGTCCTCCTTGACGGCGAGGTGCAGCACCGGCAGGCCGCCGGTCTCGGTGACCCGGCTGTTGCCGCTGGGGTCCACCACGATCCCGAAGCGGCGCACCTCCGGCGGGAACGCGGCGGCGGCGCGCAGCAGGTCGGTGAAGTCGGTCGCGCTGCCCCCGACGAGGAAGGCCAGGCTGGTGTCGGGCGCCATCGTGCTCGCCTGGCGACCGGACTCGACGACGCCGCGACCACCCATCTCGGAGCGGCAGACCGCGTCCAGCGCGAGGTGGCCGTCGGAGCCGGTCGAGGCGTGCCCGCCGCAGACGTAGGAGACGTCGAACTCGTCGAGGACGGCGCGGACCGCGATCGAGGCGGCGACCGCCATCGCGGTCTCGAAGTCCTCGGGGTCCGGCCACGAGCCGACCCGGTCGTCGACGACGATCGTGGCGTGGCTGCGCCGGGTGTCGAGGTACTGGCGCACCAGCAGCGCCGACTCCCCCGTCGACGCCATCACCTTCGCCGACGAGCGCCAGTGGATGTGGCGCAGGTCGTCGCCGGGGACGTACTCGCGCAGGGCGTGGAAGGCCAGGTCGCTCTGGCTGACCGCGTCGGTCGAGACTCCCTCCAGGTCGCGCAGCAGGCCGGCGCCGAGGGACTCCATCGGCACCAGGTGCGGGCGCACCAGCACCTCGCGCACCGGCGTCCAGACCACGTCGCGGGAGAACAGGCCGACCGGGTCGCCGCGCCGCGTCATCGCGGGGCCGACCGGGATCACCCCCCGTCGCTCGGTGCGGATGGTGAACGACTCCTCGTGGACGCCGCCGGGGGCCAGCGAGCTGATGCCGTAGCGGTGGATCGCCGAGCCCACCGGGACCTCGAGCGTCGTGGGCACCAGGCGCGACGAGGCGCGGTTGACCACGACGACGCCGGCGGCGACCGACTCGCCGGCGGCGACCCGCTCCGGCTGGAGGCGGAGGTCGACGCTGACGGCGGTGCTGCCGAGCAGGAACGGCAGGGCCAGCACGAGCAGCAGCACGCACGCCACGCCCAGCACGGCCAGCTCACGCCACTGCATGAGGCTGGCGACCACCGCCGCTCCGAGCCCGAGCCCGAGGACCAGCCAGCCGATCGGCTTGATGACCTCGAGCGCGTCGTTCAACCGCTGCCGCATGGACGTCGTCAGATCCCCACGCGGTCGGTCGGCGGCGCGACGGCGTCGAGCAGCCGGGCGATGACCGTCTGCACGTCGACGCCGCTGAACTGCGCCTCGGCGTCGAGCAGCAGGCGGTGCGCGAGGACCGGCTCGGCGAGGTCCTTGATGTCGTCGGGCACGACGTGGTCGCGACCGTCCGCCGCGGCCCAGGTCTTCGCGACCCGGACGAACGCGAGGCACCCGCGGGCGGAGAGGCCGAGCTTGACGTGCGGCTGGCGCCGCGACTCCTCGGCGAGCTCGGCGACGTAGCCGATGACCGCCGGGTCGACGTAGACGTCGTCGGCGAGGCCGCTCATCTGCGCGATCGTCGCCGCGGTGATGACGGGCGTCACGAGCGCGGCGCGGTCGCGGACGGCGGCGTTGTTGAGCAGCTCGACGGTCGCCTGGCGGTCGGGGTAGCCGACCGAGGTCTTCATCAGGAAGCGGTCGAGCTGCGCCTCGGGCAGCCGGTAGGTGCCGGCCTGCTCGATCGGGTTCTGGGTGGCGATGACGAGGAACGGCCTGCCCACCGGGTGCGCGACGCCGTCGACCGTGACCCGGCCCTCCTCCATCACCTCGAGCAGCGCCGACTGGGTCTTCGGCGACGCCCGGTTGATCTCGTCGGCCAGCACGATGGTGTGGAAGATCGGGCCGGGGTGGAACTCGAAGGTGCCCTTGTGCTGGTCGTAGACCGTCACGCCGGTGACGTCCGACGGCAGCAGGTCGGGCGTGAACTGGATGCGCGCGTGGCTGCCCTGCACCGTGTTGGCCAGCGCGCGGGCGAGCATCGTCTTGCCGGTGCCCGGGAAGTCCTCGAGCAGGATGTGGCCCTCGGACAGCAGGCAGGTCAGCGCCAGCCGCACGACGTGGCGCTTGCCGAGGACGGCCTTCTCCATGTTGTCGGTGAGCTGGTCGAACGTGGACTTGAACCACTCGGCCTGTTCCTGGCTGATGGTCATGCTGCTCCTGCTCCTCGTGGGTGGTGGTGGTGGGGTCCGGCCGCTAGCCGTTGTTCACGGGCCATGACGTCGAGCCTGATGCCGATTGGCCGATGTCGCTCTCGCACGTCACGGTTACCTGGGTGCCCGGGCTGTACCAGCCGATCGCCAGGCTGGAGACGTTGGACGTCTGCTCCGGGAAGTCCCACCCGGGGTTGTAGGACCCTGATGCCGTGCAGTCCCACGGGCCCTCGAACCCGCTGGTGGTGATGACGAGCGTGCTGCAGCTGTTCACGTAGCACCCGACGCCCTCGTACTGCTTGCAGGTGCGCGAGGTGTTGGGTCCGTCGCCGCAGATCTCGCCGCGCGTGATGGTCACGGTGGCAGGCGGCGGCTTGGCGGACCGCGTCGTGTTCTCACCCGAGTCCGTGCCGCGCGACGGCTTGGCGGGATCCACCACCGCGACGCTGACCCGGATCTCCTTGTCGTACCCGTCGGTCGTGTAGGTACGGGTCTGCACGCTGAACCGGCCCGAGACGCCCGGGTTGATCGTGAGCGCCCCGTTGTCGTAGCCGCCGACCTCGTAGCGCACCGCGACCGGGGAGCCGTTCGCGGTGCCGGAGATCACCCAGTAGACGTTCTTGCCGTTGACCACGGGCCGGATCTCGCTGATCGCGTCACCGAGCGGGCCGTAGCTCTGCGCCTGCTTGACGCCGCTGAGCGTGCAGCCGGCCGGCGCCTTCTCGTTGCACACCCGGAGCTCGACGTTGTAGGGCTGGTCGTTGCCGGGCGTGGAGACCGTGACGGTGTTCTGGCCGGTCTGGTTGGGGAAGGACCTGGGCACTCCGTTGACGAGCACGTCGACGTTGCTGGCCGAGCCCCGCGGGTCGGGGACGGTGTAGGTGAGCCGCAGCTCCTGGCTCGTGCCGGTCGGCACCACGGACCAGTCGGCCCACGGCGCGGGCCGTCCGACCAGCGTGATGGCCGTGCCCTCGCTCGCCGGCGAGCGGTTGGCGCCCGCGTTGGCGGCGGTGACCCGGTAGGTGTAGGTGTTCCCCTCGTAGGGCAGGCCGGTGTGCGTGCAGGTCAGGCTCGCCGTCTTCTGGCACCCGGGGACGGCCACCTCCTTGCCGCCGTCGACGCTATAGGTGACCGTGTAGACCGTCGGGCCGGGGCCCTCCGGTGACACGGCGCCCCAGGCGACCCGCACCGACGTCTGGTTGGCCCCGCTGATCAGGTCGGTCACCGACGGGGCGGCCGGCTGCGGCGGGGTGCCGAGCGGCTGGAAGGCCGCGGACTGCCGCGGGTCGGACCACCCGACGTCGTTCCTCGCCCGGACGTTGAACACGTACTGGCTGTTGTTGTTCAGGCCGCCGATCGGAGCGCGCTCCACGTTGCCCGGAACCCTGACGACCTCCCCGCCTGGATAGGTGACCTCGTACTCCTGGATCTTCGAGGTGTCGGTGTCCGGCCGCTTCCAGCCGATGGTGATGGTGCCGTCGCCGCGGTCGACCATCGTGATGGCGCGGACGCGCCCGGGCTTGGTGTCGGCCTTCGCGGACTTGGACGACTCGCTCCACTCGCCCTCGCCGACCCGGTTCACCGCCCGGGCCTGGAAGCTGTAGCGGGCGCCGATCTTGACCCCGCGGAAGACGCACTGGCTGTTGGTGGCACACCGCTGGATGTCGCCCGACCGGTCCTCGCGCACCTGGTAGTAGAGGATCGGCGCGCCACCGTCGTCGTCCGGCGGCGACCAGCCCATCTTGACCGTGCCGGCCTCGTCGGACAGCGGGAACGTGAGCGGCGCGCCGGGGGCCGAGGGCGTGCCGATGACCTGGAACTCGATCTGGCCCTCCGCGCGGCGCGAGGCCGGCGGCGAGCCCCGGTCGACGTCGCTGACGACCAGCCGGAACCGCGCCTGCGCGCCGCCGGCGTCCTTCGCGGCGGTGAGCGTGAGCCGGCTCCCGTCGGCGCTGGCGCGGACCGCCGGGTTGCCGAGGTTGTCCACCGACACGATGGTCGGCGACGGGTCGGCCACGCCCGAGGTGAGGAAGGTGGACACGTCGATGGTCCGGGAGGTCCCGGCCTCCATGGTCTCCACCTTGATCGGCGAGAGCCGCGGCGGCGGGGCCTGGTCGAGCTGGAAGCGCACCTGCTGGGTGTTGCTGTTGCCGGCGCGGACGGTGAGGACGGCCTCCCCGCCCTCGGTCGCGGCGTCGTCGGCAGTGACCGTGACGACCGAGCCGTCCGGAGCGCCCAGGTCGAGTCCGTCGAGGGACTGGTCCCACTCGGCGGAGTAGTCCAGCCCGGCGGCGTCGCGCGGGTCGAGCGTGAACACGGTGCAGAAGTCCGCGATGTCGAGGTCGAGCTGCTGGCCGGCCGAGATCGGGATCGGGGAGCTCGGGCAGGTGAGCTCGGGCCGCTCGTCGCCGACCTGCACCGGGATGGACAGCAGGACGGTCGCGCCGTCCGACGTGGTGGTCGAGTCCTCGTTGCCGCTGGTGTCGCTCGCCGAGGTCACCTCGACCAGCAGGGCACCGGGGCCCCGGAAGCCGGGGGCGGCCGACAGGCGGAACCCGCTGTCGCCCTGGGGGTCGACCGACAGCGGTGAGGGGGACGCCGACCAGGAGCCGCGCCCGGACGCCAGCCGGACCTCGGCGTCGCCCGGCGCGGAGACGTAGTCGCCCAGCGTGCCCGTGACGTCGCCGCCCTCGTCGAGCTCGACGAGCGCACCGTCGACGACGAACGGCAGCCCGTTGCCCGTGGGGGGCACGTAGACCGAGGCCGAGGCGGTGCCGCCGTCCGCGTCGCGCACCACGAACGGGAGCACCTTGGGCTCGGTCCCGCGGTTCGCCCGCACCCTGACCTCGTCGACGACCCGTGCCGACGGGTCGCCGCGGACATCGGCGACCTCGAGCCCGTCGACCGGGCCGTCGGGGTCGTAGGCGCCCTCGAGCACGTCGACGACGACGCTGCCGCTGTCGCGCGCACTGCCGAACGCGTCGTAGACCACCGGAGGGTTGTTGAAGTCCTCCGCGGTGGAGAGCGTCATGGTGCTGCGGGACTCGCTGATCCCGTTGCCGACGGTGTAGACGACCACCACCGGGGGGTCGGTCATGGCGGCCGGGGCCGGGACGGTGACGAGGTTGGTGCGGGGGTCGAGCCGTACGCCGTCCGGCGGGTCGACGAGCCGGACCTCGGCCGCGTCACCGGACCCGACGAAGTCGTTGGCGATCGGGTCGAAGGTCGCGGTGCGCCCGGGCTCCACCGTGAGCCGGTCCTCCACCGCCAGGGGCTGCTGGGGGTCGCCCGCCTCGACGACCACGACGCGCACCGTGCCGGTCGCGAACGCACCCTGGGAGTCGACGACGGAATAGCTGAACTCGTCGGTGCCGACGGCGCGCGGGTAGGCCTGGTACTGCAGGAAGTTGCCGCCGTAGGTCACGATCCGGCCCAGCCGCGGCGCGGAGGTGATGCCGGTGACGGTGACCGGGTCGCCGTTGCGGTCGATCCCGGCGCCGGGGACGCGGATCTTCACCTCGTCGCCGCCCACGACCCGCGACTCCAGGGTAGGCGGCTCGGGCGGGTCGTTGGCCTCGTCCTTCGGCACGACCACGACCCGGAGGGTGCCCGGCGCCCGCTTGTCGTCGAGGTTCTGCGCGACGTAGGTGACGGTGAACGACTCGCGCTCGGTGACCGTGTCCGGCGCCACGAAGCGGACCAGCCGGCCCGAGGTGAACGCCTGGCCCTTGTCGCCGGTGAAGTCGACGGGGGCGACGACGTCGAGCTGGCCGCTGGGCCCGCCGGTGGCGAGGTCCTGCAGCAGCGTGAGCCGGTCGCCGGACGGGGACACGTCGTTGTCGAGCACCGGCACCGAGACCGAGGAACCCGCGCGGACGATCGCCTTGTCGGCGACCGTCAGCGGGGTGTTGTCCGCCGGTGCGGCGCGCTGGGTCACGACGACCTCGCCGCGCACGCCCGACTCGGCACCGTTGCTGATCGTGTAGGACACCGTCTGGGTCGCCGGCAGCAGGTCAGGCTGGGCGGCGGAGAGCCGCAGCCAGCGTCCGTCGACGACCGCCACGTCGAGCTGGCCGGGTCGGTCGGACGACGCGTTCTGCACCGCCAGCAACCCACCCGCGGGGTCGAGGTCGTTGGCCAGCACGTCGACGATGCCGGGCGCCTGCCCGTAGATGGTCAGGGTGTCGGGCATCGCGATCGGCGCGGCCGTGCGCCGGGGCTTCGGCTTCACGTCGACGCGGATGGCGCCCTGGTCGAGGTCCGCGTTGCCGTAGCCCGCGTCGTAGCTGAGGAAGTAGGTCCCGGCCCGCTCCCCCGTGACCGTGACCACCCCGGCGTCGAGGTCGGAGACGACCTCGAGCCCGGCCTGCGGCGGCACCTTGGCGGCGAGGCTGAGGTCGGCGTCCGGGTTGGTGGGGTCCGAGCCCGGCAGGTCGTTGAGCAGCGGGCGGATCTTGATCGGCTTGCCGACCTCACCGCGCACGACGTCGGGCTGCGCCCGCGGGGCGAACGAGTTCTGGTCGTCGCGGGCCTGCACCTGGAAGCTGATCGCCTTCTTGACCGGCGCCGAGCGCCCGTCGGTGACGGCGAAGTCGACGCGGACGGTCGAGGCCCCGCCCTCGGACGAGACCGGTGCGGTGAAGCGGATCCGGCCGTCGGGGGTGGTGCGCGCCGTCGCCCCGGACTGCTCCCCGCCCACGGCGACCGCGGAGTCGAGCAGCAGCGTGTCGCCGTCGCTGTCGTCGCGCCAGTCCGACAGCACCGGCACGGCGAGGGAGCCGCCGTCCGGCACCTGGTAGGTGGGCCGCTCGTAGCCCGTCCGCAGCGTCGGTGCCTCGTTGTCGCCGCTCCCGCGGACCACCACGTCCACCCGGGCGTGCGCCGACACACCGTCGCGGCCGTCGTCGATGAAGTACTCGAACGAGGCGTCTCGGCCCTTCTCCGGCATCTGCAGGACGAGGGTCTGGCCATCCGGGCTGATCTCGACCCGGGCGTCGCCGCTCGGCTGCTCGACGTCGACGATGCTCAGCAGGCGGCCCTCGGGGGCGGAGTCGTTGTCCAGCGGGTGCAGCACGGTGGTGCGCCCGGCCCGAACGCCGTAGGAGTCGGGCTTGGCCTGGGGCGGGCGCCGGTCGGCGTCCGTCTGGTTCTCGTTCTCGTTCTCGTCCTCGTCGTTCTTCTTCTTGGAGGTGAACGACTCCCAGTTGTCGATGCGCACCGGGGCGTCGCGGTCGACGTCCCAGACGGTGCCGGTGGTGGCGTCGTTGAGGACGATCTCGCCCCGGTTGACCCGGAAGGCGAGGCTGCTGGCGTCCCCGCCGAGCGTCTCGGTGCGGACGTCCGCGGACCCGCACCGGCGGGCGAACGAGCCCACCCCGCCGGACCAGGCACCGAACACGCAGGCCCCGAGCCGGACCGGCGCGACGGGGATGCCGCCGGCGGACGCGACGGTGGTGGTGTCACCGGAGTCGAGGTCGACCTCCAGCAGCGCCTCCGGCGTGGTGACGAGCACCGAGCCGGCGTCCGGGCCGGGCTGTTGGAGCACGCTCCCGGCGGCCACGCTGGCGGACGCACCGCCGACGACCGTCAGCCGGCCGGACTCCGCGTCGAGGGTGACCACGCGCTCGCCCACGGCGGTGACCTGGGAGACCTCGCCCGCCTCGGCCGGCAGGTCGGAGGTCGTGGCCTCGGCGAACGCCGCGCCCGACGGGTCGATCGTGGTCACGGTCCCCGCGGCCGCCGACGCGGCCGTGACGGTGCCGCCCAGGCTGACCGCGATGACCGCGCCCTCCCCGGCCTCGGCGAGGGCGTCGGCCTGGCGGTCGACGACGCTCATCAGCGGCGTCCCGACCTGGCTGTCGTAGCGCACCGCCCAGACCTTGCCGCTGTCCGGGTCGGCGCTGGCGAGCGTGCCGCCGCCCATCGCCACCTGGCCGCCGGTGGGGATGGCCGCGGACCCGCCGTCCTGCGCCTCGAGGCGGGTCGTCTCGATGGCCTGCCCGCGGCTCGCGTCGAGGTTGACCGTCACCACGGCAGCGCCGTCCTGCACCACGTCGAGGCGGGTCTTGCCGTCCTGGGTGGGCACCACGCCGTCGAGCTGGGCGATCGGCTTGTTCATCCGACCCGACCAGCCCTTCTTGCCGTTGACGACCCACACGCCGCCGTCGTTGAGCTCGGCCTCGTGGGACTTGTAGCCCTGGGCGGTGACGACGTAGACGAGGATGCCGCTCAGCGCGAGCGCGAGGGCAGCACCGGAGGCGATGCCGGCCCGGTGTCGACGCACGAAGGAACCTCGCGCCACGTGAATCCCCCTACACCCCTGGATGACGTACGCCCGCCGCAGACATCCCGCAAGGAGGGTATGTATGCGGTCAAGGATCCGACAAGTCGCCATCGCGTGCGTGGACAGCGGACCATGGGTGATGATGGTGCCGTAGGCGCGTACGAGGGGAGCCGACGTTGATCGTGGAAGCGCGGTACGCCACCGGGGGCGGCGTGCTGGTGGGCAGTGGCGCGCACTGGGTGCTGCTGACCGACCCCGGCGACGAGCAGGTCGTCCAGGAGCTCTGGGAGGCCGTGAGCCTCACCGTCGCCTCCGGCGCCGGCGTGGCCGAGCGCGTGCTGGCGATCGTGGAGAAGGCCTTCGACGGCGAGCCACCCGGCCTGGCGCTCGTCGACTTCACCTCGGGTGCGTCGACGTCGATGTCGCGCGGCTCCGGCCACGTCCGGCTGGCGGGCGCCGGCCGCGTGCTGAGCCTGGACCACGGCGCCGACCCCGCCCACCTCGCCCCGCTGCGCCGCCTCGTCGGTGGCGTGGTCGCGGCGTCCCGGGTCGAGCTCGAGCCCGTGTCCGCCCGCACCGCTCCCGCTCCGACGCCGCGGGCGACGCCCGCACCGCAGGCCGCGGGCGCCCTGATCGACGGCATCCCGGACGCGATCCTCGCCGCGCGCGGACCCGACGGCCCGCCGCCGCGGACCCGGGTGCGTCGACCGGTCGAGGACACCGGGTCGCTGACCGACACCTCCGAGCCCGACCCGCTGATGGTCCAGCGGATCGAGGAGGGCACCCACACCACCATCCGGCCGCCGGCGGCACCGCAGGGTGCCCACGCAGGCGCCTCGCCGGTCGGCGGACCCGAGGAGGTCGACGACCACGACGGGTCGACCACGCTGCGACCCGCCCACCTCACCCACGCCACCGCGCCCACCGTGCTGGCGGTGAGCTGCCCGCTGGGCCACCTCACCCCGCCGATCGCGCCGCAGTGCCGGGTGTGCCACCAGCGCGTGGCGCCGCAGGAGCCCCGCCGCGTCGACCGCCCCTCGCTCGGCGGGCTGCGCCTGCCCACCGGCGAGGTGGTCCCCCTCGACCGGGGCGTGGTGCTGGGTCGCAAGCCGGCGCCCGCCGAGGGCAGCACCGACTGGCCGCACCTGGTGCACCTGCCCGCGGACCACTCGTTCGTGTCGCGGCGCCACCTCTCGATCGAGCTCGACGGCTGGGACGTCGTGGCGCGCGACCTCGACAGCCGCGGCGGGACGACCATCGCCCCGCCGGGCCGCGAGCCGCAGCGGATGCGTCCCGGCGACGCCTACGTGCTGGACCCCGGTACGGTCCTCGACATGGCGCACGTCTACGCCGTCCGGTTCGAGACGGGAGCAGCTGTCCGGTGAGCGCGCCGGTCATCCCCGGGTTCACGTTCGTCGAGCACCTGGGAAGCGGCGGGTTCGCCGACGTGTTCCTCTACGAGCAGCAGTGGCCGCGCCAGCGGGTCGCCGTGAAGGTCGTGCGTCCCGACGTGCCCCTCACCGACCGCGAGAAGTACCTCTTCACCGCCGAGGCCAACGCGATGGCGCGGCTCGCCGACCACCCCTACATCGTCTCGGTGATCACGGCAGGGGTGACCGCCGAGGGCGGTCGCCCGTTCCTCGTGATGCGCTACTGCCCTCCCCCGGACCTCGGCGTCCGGGTGCGGTCCAACCCGATGTCGCCGATGGACGCGGTCTCCACGGGCATCAAGCTCGCCAGCGCGATCGAGACCGCCCACCGGTCGGGCATCCTGCACCGCGACATCAAGCCCAGCAACGTGCTGGTGACGAGCTACCACGAGCCCGCGCTGACCGACTTCGGCATCGCCGGCCACATGGCCGAGGTCGAGGGTGACGACGACGTCCGGATCTCCTACCCGTGGTCGCCCCCCGAGCTGCTCGACGGCCGCTCCAACGGGTCGGTGGCCTCCGACGTCTACTCCCTCGGCGCCACCATCTGGCACCTCCTCGTCGGACGCTCGCCGTTCTCCATCCCCTCGGGCGACAACTCGACGCGGGCGCTGAGCGCGCGCATCCTGCACGCGGCGCCCCCGGCCACGCAGCGCCCCGACGTGCCGCCGGCGCTCGACCGACTGCTCCAGCAGTGCCTGGCCAAGCGACCCGAGCACCGGCCGTCCAGCGCCCTCGAGCTCGCCCGCGCCCTGCAGCGCATCGAGTCCGCGGCCGGCTGGGCCCGCACGTCGGTGGCAGTGGAGGGCGACCGTCCCGACGCCGCCGTGGCGGCCCCCGACGCGGCCGTGGCTCCCGACTCGCTCGAGGACGCCACCGCGATGAAGCCGGTCACCGTGATCTCCGCGAGCGGACCTCGCCGGATCGCCGCCCAGGACCCCGCGCCCCACCCGGCGGAGGACGACGGCGCGCGCGGACCGGCCGGACTGGTCTGGGCCGGCGTGGGCGCGGCGGTCCTCGCCGTGGTGGTCGGCGTGCTGGTGCTCGGTGGCCGCGACGAGGACCCGGGCGTCACCGTGCCGAGCGCCTCGATCACACCCTCCGACGCCGTGGCGGACGACCTCACCGAGGCACCCACCCTGACCGGGCGGCGTACGGCCCGGGGCGTGCTGTTCACCTGGAACGCGCCGGTCGAGATGCAGGCCGGCGACGCCTTCAGCTACTTCCGCGACGACACCGGCGACTACGGCACGACCACCAAGGAGCAGCTGCTGGTCCGCACCCCGGACCCGATCTGCCTGGACCTGCGGATGACCCGCGGCTCCGACTCCTCGCCCAGCGCCAACCAGTGCGTGACCTGAGCGCCGCTCCAGCCCTGCACGCGACGACGCCTCCCCCGCTGCTGCGGGGGAGGCGTCGTCGCGTGGGATTCGCGGGACCGGTCAGTCGTCGTCCCAGTCGCGCCGCGGACCGGTGGCGGCGTCCTGCTGCTGGGCGTCCATGCGGCTCGACGCCCACAGGGACAGCACGGCGGTGACGGCGAGGGTCGCGAGGATCACGACCAGCGAGAGCCAGATCGGGATCTCGGGGGCCCAGGTGATGTGCTCGCCGCCGTTGACGAACGGCAGCTCGTTCTCGTGCATCGCGTGCAGGATCAGCTTCACGCCGATGAAGGCCAGGAGGAACGCCAGGCCGTAGGAGAGGTAGATCAGGCGCTGCAGCAGACCGCCGATGAGGAAGTAGAGCTGGCGCAGGCCCATCAGGGCGAAGATGTTGGCGGTGAGCACCAGGTAGGGCTCCTTGGTGATGCCGAAGATCGCCGGGATCGAGTCGAGCGCGAACAGCAGGTCGGTGGTGCCGAGGGTGATGATCACGATGAACATCGGGGTGATCATCCGCTGGGCGCCCTCCTTGATGAAGAGCTTCTCGCCGTGCCACTCCGAGGTGGCCGGGAAGCGCTTCTCGACGAACGCGACGACGCGGTTCTCCTCGAACTCCTCGTCCTCGTCCTCGGCGCCCTCCTTGGCGAGCTTGACCGCCGTGTAGACCAGGAACAGGCCGAAGAGGTAGAAGACCCAGCTGAAGTTGTTGATCGCGGTGGCGCCGACGGCGATGAAGATCGCCCGCATGATCAGCGCCATCACGATGCCGACCATCAGCGCGAACTGCTGGAGCTCCTTGGGCACGGCGAACTTCGCCATGATGATGATGAAGATGAACAGGTTGTCGATCGAGAGCGAGTACTCCACGAGCCAGCCCGAGAAGAACTCCAGCGCGGGCGTCCCGCCGGAGGTCCACCACACGCCGAGGCCGAAGACCACCGCGAGCCCGACGTAGATCGACAGGTAGGTGGCGCACTCCTTCATGCTCGGCTCGTGCGGCTTGCGGCCGATCACGACGAGGTCGAAGGTGAAGACGGCGAGCGTCACGACCGCGGTGGCGATCCAGACCCAGGTGGGGACGTCCACGAACTGCTCCTAGAGGGTGAGGTGGGGGCGGTGTCCGTGCACGACACGGACGCCGGAGGTCTCTTCCACCCGCGTCACGCGAGCCGGTGGCACCGGGCCCCGCTCGCGCGGGCGCCGTGCTGACGACACCACCACCAGGGGAATACTCCCCTCCAACCGGTGCAGTCTTCCACGCCCCTCGGGGCGGGAGCCAAACCGGACGTCAGCGTCCGCCGAATGGGACGCCGAGCTCGGCGAGGCGCGCCGCACCGCCGTCGACTGCGGTCAGCACCCACGCACCCTGCGGCGTGACGGTGAAGGTGTGCTCGAAGTGGGCCGACATCGACCCGTCGACCGTCGCGACGGTCCACTCGTCCTCGAGCAGGTCGGTGTGCTTGCTGCCGAGCGTGACCATCGGCTCGACGGCGAGGGCGAGGCCCTCCACGATCACGGGGCCGCGGCCCTTGCGACCGTAGTTCGGCACGTTGGGGGCCATGTGCATCTCGGTGCCGATGCCGTGGCCGGTGTAGTCCTCGAGGATGCCGTAGCGGCCCTGCGCCCGGACGTAGGTCTCGATCGCGTGGCTGATGTCGGTCACCCGGCCGCCGAGCCGCGCGGCCGCCATGCCGCGCCACAGCGACTCCTCGGTGACGCGCAGCAGCTCGCGGACGTCGTCGCCGACCTCCCCGACCGGCACCGTCGTCGCCGCGTCGCCGTGCCAGCCGTCCACGATCGCACCGCAGTCGATGGAGATCACGTCACCCTCGGCGAGCACCCGCTCGCCGGGGATGCCGTGGACCACCTCGTCGTTGACCGAGGCGCAGATCGTCGCCGGGAACGGCGGCGTGCTGTAGCCCTTGAACGACGGGATGCCGCCGTGGTCGCGGATGTTGGTCTCGGCCAGCGTGTCGAGCTCGAGCGTGGTCACGCCCGGCCGGACGGCGGCCCGCAGCAGCTCGAGGGTCTCCCCCACCAGCAGCCCGGCCACCCGCATCTTCTCGACCTGCTCGGGCGTCTTGATCTCCAGGCCGCGGTCGCGGAACCCCATGCGTGCGTGTCCTGCCCGGGTCAGCTCTGCGGCACGACGTCGAGGGCAGCGAAGATGCGCTTGGTGACGTCGTCGACGTCGCCCATGCCGTCGACCTCGACGAGGATGCCGCGCTCGCGGTAGACCTCGATGAGCGGCTCGGTCTGCTCGGCGTAGACCTCCTGGCGGCGCCGGATGACGTCCTCGGTGTCGTCGGCGCGCCCGTCGGTCACCGCGCGCTGCAGCAGCCGCTGCACGAGCTCCTCGGGGTCGACGGTGAGCACCACGACCGCGTCGAGGCGGTGGCCGGTGAAGCCGATCATCCCGTCGAGCTCGGTCACCTGGGCCAACGTGCGGGGGTAACCGTCGAGCAGGAAGCCCGGCTTCGCGTCGTCCTCGTCGATGCGGTTGCGCACCATCTTGTTGGTGACCTCGTCGGGGACGTACTCGCCGGCGTCCATGTAGCGCTTGGCCTCGACGCCGAGCGGGGTCCCCTGCGAGACGTTGGCCCGGAAGATGTCACCGGTGGAGATCGCCGGGATCTCGAAGTGCTGGGCGATGAACGAGGCCTGGGTGCCCTTGCCGGCGCCCGGGGGGCCCATGAGGATGAGACGCATTAGCGGAGGAATCCTTCGTAGTTGCGCTGCTGGAGCTGGCTCTCGATCTGCTTCACCGTGTCGAGGGCGACGCCGACCATGATGAGGATCGAGGTGCCGCCGAACGGGAAGTTCTGGTTGGCCTGGATCATCGCGAAGGCGACGAGCGGGACCAGGGAGATCAGGCCGAGGTAGAGCGCTCCAGGGAACGTGATGCGGGACAGGACGTAGGACAGGTAGTCCTCGGTCGGCTTGCCCGCCCGGATCCCGGGGATGAAGCCGCCGTACTTCTTCATGTTGTCCGCCACCTCGACAGGGTTGAAGGTGATCGAGACGTAGAAGTACGTGAAGAAGATGATCAGCAGGAAGTAGACCGCCATGTAGAGCGGGTGGTCCCCGCCGGCGAGGTAGGTGCCGATGAAGTCGAGCACGGGGTTCTTGCTGTCGGGGTTGAACTGCACCGCCATCGCCGGCAGGTAGAGCAGCGAGGAGGCGAAGATGACCGGGATGATGCCGGCCTGGTTGACCTTGAGGGGGATGTAGGTCGAGTTGCCGCCGAACATCTTGCGACCGACCATCCGGCGGGCGTACTGCACCGGGATGCGGCGCTGGGCCTGCTCGATGAAGATGACGGCTGCCACCAGGATCAGTCCGATGACCATCACGATGGCGAAGGTGACCCAGCCCTGGGACGTCTGGACGCTCCACAGGGACGCCGGGAACGTGGCGACGACCTGGGTGAAGATGAGGATCGACATGCCGTTGCCGATGCCGCGGTCGGTGATCAGCTCGCCGAGCCACATGATCACGGCGGTGCCCGCGGTCATGGTGATGACCATGACGAGGAACGTGCCGGTGCCGTCGTCGTGCAGCAGGTCGCGGTTGCAGTTCTGCAGCAGCGCGCCGTTGCGCGCCAGCGCCACGATGCCGGTCGCCTGGAGGACGGCGAGGCCGAGCGTGAGGTACCGGGTGTACTGCGTGATCTTCGTCTGGCCGGCCTGGCCCTCCTTCTTCAGCGCCTCGAGCCGTGGGATCACCACGACGAGCAGCTGCAGGATGATGGAGGCCGTGATGTACGGCATGATCCCGAGCGCGAAGATGGTGAGCTGGAGCAGCGCGCCACCGGAGAAGAGGTTGATGAGGCTGTAGAGCCCTCCCTCCTCGACCTGGTTGAGGCAGGCCTGGACGTTGGCCACGTTGACGCCCGGGGTCGGCACCTGGGAGCCGAGCCGGAAGATCGTGACGATCAGCAGGACGAACAGCAGCTTCTTGCGCAGGTCCGGGGTCCGGAAAGCGTTGGCGAACGCGCCTAGCACTGGTTCCTCTTTCGTTGGGTGCCGGCCTGGTTCAGGCCGGCTGACGAGAGACCCTCGCCGGTGTACGGCGAAGAGCCCGGGGAAGCCTAACAGTCGCGGTGCGGCCCGCTCTCCCCGCTAACGACGAAGGCCTGGCCGACAGTTCCCACTGTGCGGCCAGGCCTTCACCGGATGGTGCTGATGTGTGGCCTCAGGCCACGGTCGCGGTGCCGCCGGCAGCCTCGATCTTCTCCTTGGCGGAGGCCGAGAACGCGTCGACGCTGACCTGGACGGCGACGGAGATGTCGCCCTGGCCGAGCACCTTGACGGGCTGGCCCTTGCGGACCGCGCCCTTCGCGACGAGGTCCGCGACGGTGACCTGGCCACCGTCGGGGAACAGCTCGCCGAGACGGTCGAGGTTGACGACCTGGAACTCCACGCGGAAGGGGTTCTTGAAGCCCTTCAGCTTGGGCAGGCGCATGTGGATCGGCATCTGGCCACCCTCGAAGGCGACCGGGACCTGGTAGCGCGCCTTGGTGCCCTTGGTACCGCGGCCGGCCGTCTTGCCCTTGGACGCCTCACCACGACCCACGCGGGTCTTGGCGGTCTTGGCGCCCGGAGCGGGACGCAAGTGGTGCAGCTTGAGCGTCATGTCACTCCACCTCCTCGAACGTCACCAGGTGACGGACGGTGTTGATCATGCCCCGGATCTCCGGGCGGTCTTCCTTCACGACGACGTCGCCGATCCGCTTGAGACCGAGCGAGCGCAGCGTCTCGCGCTGGTTGGCCTTGAGGCCGACCGTGCCGCGCTTCTGCTGGACCTTGAGCTGTGCCATTACTGCTGCACCCCCGCCGTCGCCTCGAGCTGGCCCTCGGCGCGCGCCTTGAGCAGCGCGGCCGGGGTGACGTCCTCGACCCGCATGCCGCGGCGAGCAGCCACGGCCTCGGGCTCCTCGAGCATCCGCAGCGCCTCGACGGTCGCGTGGACGATGTTGATCTGGTTGGACGAGCCGAGCGACTTGCTCAGCACGTCGTGGATGCCGGCGCACTCGAGCACGGCGCGCACCGGGCCACCGGCGATCACACCCGTACCGGGAGCGGCGGGACGCAGCAGGACGACGCCCGCGGCCTTCTCGCCCTGGACCGGGTGCGGGATGGTGCCCTGGATGCGGGGGACCTTGAAGAAGTGCTTCTTGGCCTCCTCGACACCCTTGGCGATCGCCGCGGGAACTTCCTTCGCCTTGCCGTAGCCGACGCCGACCAGACCTTCACCGTCGCCGACGATCACGAGGGCGGTGAAGCTGAAGCGACGACCACCCTTCACGACCTTGGCGACCCGGTTGATCGCCACGACGCGCTCGATGTAGGCGGTCTTGTCAGCCTGGTTGCGACCGTTGTCGCGTCCGCGACGGTCACCACCCTGGCGCTCGCCACCGCGCTGTCCGCGCTGGGCTCCGCTCATGAGACTTTCTCCTCTTTCAGAATTCTTCGCGTGGGCGATCAGAACTGGAGGCCGCCCTCACGGGCGGCGTCGGCCAGGGCCGCGATGCGGCCGTGGTACTTGTTGCCGGCACGGTCGAAGACGACGTCCTCGATCCCCGCGGCCTTGGCACGCGACGCCACCAGCTCGCCGACCTTCTTGGCCTTCGCGGTCTTGTCACCCTCGGTCCCGCGCACGTCGGCCTCCATGGTGGAGGCGTAGGCGAGGGTCGCACCGGCGAGGTCGTCGACGACCTGCACCGAGAGGTGCTTGGCCGACTTGGTGACGACCAGGCGCGGACGCTCGGCGGTACCGTTGATGCGCTTGCGACCGCGCGCCTGACGACGCAGACGGGCACGGACGCGGTTCGCGGTGTGCTTGTTGTTGCTCAGCGAGATCGCCATGTCACTTACCGGCCTTTCCGACCTTGCGGCGGATGTGCTCGCCGGCGTAACGGACGCCCTTGCCCTTGTAGGGCTCGGGCTTGCGCAGCTTGCGGATCTTGGCCGCGACCTCGCCGACGAGCTGCTTGTCGATGCCGACGACACCGAGCTTGGTCGGGCCCTCGACGGTGAAGGTGATGCCCTCGGGGGCGTCGAAGACGATCGGGTGGGAGTACCCGAGCTGGAACTCCAGCTGGGTGGGGCCCTTCGGCAGGACGCGGTAGCCCACGCCGACGATCTCGAGCTTCTTCTCGTAGCCCTCGGTGACACCCACCACCATGTTGTGGATGAGCGTGCGGGTCAGGCCGTGGAGCGAGCGGCTGTTGCGCTCGTCGTCGGGGCGCTGCACCTCGAGGATGCCGTCCTCGCCCTTGGCGACCGTGATCGGCGCCGCGATGGTGTGCGACAGGGTGCCCTTGGGGCCCTTGACGGTCACCAGCGAGTCGTCGATCGCGACGTCGACACCGGACGGGACCGCGATGGGGAGCTTGCCAATGCGCGACATGCTTCTCTCTCTTCCTGGTCTCAGTTGGTCCGGGTCACCAGACGTAGGCGAGGACTTCGCCGCCCACGCCCTTCTGGTTCGCCTGGCGGTCGGTCAACAGGCCCTGCGACGTCGAGATGATCGCGACACCGAGGCCACCGAGGACCTTGGGCAGGTTGGTGTGCTTGGCGTAGACACGCAGGCCGGGCTTGCTGATGCGGCGGACACCCGCGATCGAGCGCTCCCGGTTGCGGCCGTACTTGAGCGTGACGGTCAGCGTCTTGCCGACGGCGGGCTCGCCCTCGGCGGTGGCGTTGTCCGTGACGTCGTAGGAGGTGATGTAGCCCTCCTGCTTGAGGATCTCCGCGAGGCCGGCCTTCATCTTGCTGTAAGGCATCGACACCACGTCGTGGTACGCCTGGTTGGCGTTGCGCAGACGCGTGAGCATGTCTGCGATCGGGTCAGTCATCGTCATGATGTGGGTTTCTTTCTCGTCGTGGTTTCCCCAGGCTCGCGGCCTGGGGACCTGCAACGTGTTGAGAGGTGATTACCAGGAGAAGGCGATTACCAAGAGGACTTGGTCACGCCGGGCAGCTCGCCGCGGTGGGCCATCTCGCGCAGGCAGATGCGGCAGAGGCCGAACTTGCGGTAGACGGCCTTCGGGCGACCGCAGCGCTGGCAGCGGGTGTACCCGCGGACGGCGAACTTCGGCTTGCGGGCGGCCTTGACCTTCAGAGCAGTCTTCGCCATGTCAGTTCTCCTTGAACGGGAAGCCGAGCTGCTTGAGCAGCGCACGGCCCTCGTCGTCGTTGGTGGCGGTGGTCACGACGGTGATGTCCATGCCGCGCGAACGGTCGATCTTGTCCTGGTTGATCTCGTGGAACATGACCTGCTCGGTGAGACCGAACGTGTAGTTGCCACGACCGTCGAACTGCTTGGGCGAGAGGCCGCGGAAGTCGCGGATGCGTGGCAGCGCCAGGGACAGCAGGCGGTCCAGGAACTCCCACATGCGGTCGCCGCGCAGGGTGACGTGCGCGCCGATCGGCATGCCCTCGCGCAGCTTGAACTGCGCGATCGACTTGCGGGCCTTCGTCACGGCCGGCTTCTGGCCGGTGATCGCGGTGAGGTCACGGATCGCGCCCTCGATCAGCTTGGAGTCACGAGCAGCCTCGCCGACACCCATGTTGACCACGATCTTGGTCAGGCCGGGGACCTGCATGATGTTGGCGATCTCGAACTCGGAGCGCAGCGCGGGGACGATCTCCTCGCGGTAGCGCGCCTTGAGCCGCGGAATCTCCGTGGAGGTGGTCTCGGCCATCTCAGATCTCCTTGCCGGTCTTGCGGGACACGCGGACCGAGCGGCTGGCGGCGTAGGTCGAGCCGTCGGGACGGCGCTTGGTGACCTCGTCGCGGCGGAACCCGACGCGGGTGACGCCGTCACCCTCGACCAGCATCACGTTCGAGACGTGGATGGGGGCCTCGCGGGTGATGATGCCGCCGGTGGTGCCGGTCTGCTGCACGGACTTGGTGTGGCGCTTGACGAGGTTCACTCCCTCGACGATCACGCGGTCCTCCTCGCGGAGCACCGAGATGACCTTGCCCTGGGCACCCTTGTCCTTGCCAGCGATCACCTTGACGGTGTCGCCCTTCTTGATGTTCATGTGCTTACCCATCTCTCACAACACCTCCGGGGCGAGCGAGATGATCTTCATGAAGCGCTTCTCGCGCAGCTCGCGGCCGACGGGGCCGAAGATGCGCGTACCACGGGGCTCGCCGTCGTTCTTGAGGATGACGGCGGCGTTCTCGTCGAAGCGGATGTAGGAACCGTCGGCGCGGCGACGCTCCTTGACGGTGCGCACGACCACGGCCTTGACGACGTCGCCCTTCTTGACGTTGCCACCGGGGATCGCGTCCTTGACGGTGGCGACGATGACGTCACCGATGCCGGCGTAGCGACGCCCAGAGCCACCGAGAACACGGATGCAGAGGATCTCCTTCGCACCGGTGTTGTCGGCGACCTTGAGTCGCGACTCCTGCTGGATCATTGATTTCTCCTGGTTGTCGAGCTGGTTCTCTCAAGCCCTCGCGGGACTGGAGCCTGGCCGAACTGGTGGGGTTTCTGGGTGGTGCTGGTCCGGTGAGCCGGGCTTGGCCCGACTCACCGGGTGCTCACTTGGCCTTCTCGAGGACCTCGACGAGACGCCAGCGCTTGGTGGCGGAGAGCGGACGGGTCTCCATGATGAGGACCCGGTCGCCGATGCCGCACTGGTTGGTCTCGTCGTGGGCCTTGAGGCGCGACGTCTTGCGCAGGACCTTGCCGTAGAGGGCGTGCTTCACGCGGTCCTCGACGGCGACGACGATGGTCTTGTCCATCTTGTCGCTCACGACGAGGCCCTCGCGGACCTTGCGCTGGTTGCGCTCGACCGACGTGGTCGCAGTGTTCTCGCTCATGCCTTCGCCTCTTCGTTGGTGCCCGGCGTGGTGCGGATCCCGAGCTCACGCTCACGGACCACGGTGTAGATCCGGGCGATGTCCTTCTTGACCGTGCGGAGCCGGCTGTGGCTCTCCAGCTGGCCGGTGGCCGCCTGGAACCGGAGGTTGAACAGCTCCTCCTTGGCCTCGCGCAGCTTCGCCTCCAGGTCGGTGGCGTTGAGCTCGTCGAGCTCGTGGGCGTTCAGCTTGGTAGCCATCAGAATTCACCGGCCTCACGGGAGATGAACCGGCACTTCATCGGGAGCTTGTGCATCGCGCGGCGCATGGCCTCGCGGGCAACGGTCTCGTCGACGCCGGAGAGTTCGAACATGACGCGGCCGGGCTTGACGTTGGCAACCCACCACTCGGGGGAACCCTTGCCGGAACCCATGCGGGTCTCGGCAGGCTTCTTGGTCAGCGGGCGGTCCGGGTAGATGTTGATCCAGACCTTGCCGCCACGCTTGATGTGACGGGTCATGGCGATACGGGCCGACTCGATCTGCCGGTTGGTCACGTAGTGACCCTCGACCGCCTGGATGCCGAAGTCACCGAAGGCCAGCGTGGTGCCACCCTTGGCAACGCCACGGCGCTTGGGGTGGTGCTGCTTGCGGTGCTTGACGCGACGGGGCATCAACATGAGGTCAGGCCTCCTGTCCGGTGCTCGGTGCAGCCTCGGCGGCGGGCGCGGCTGAGGTCTCAGCGGTCGCCTCGGCGCGAGGAGCGCGGTCGCCGCGCGAGCCACGGCTCGGACGGTCACCGCCACGGGTGTTGGGACGACCACCGCGGCCGGGGGCACCGGCGCGGGCGGCCTGCTGGGCCTGGCGCTCGGCACGGGTGCCGGCGACCTCGCCCTTGTAGATCCAGACCTTCACGCCGATGCGGCCGAAGGTGGTCTTGGCCTCGTAGAAGCCGTAGTCGATGTCGGCACGCAGGGTGTGCAGGGGCACGCGGCCCTCGCGGTAGAACTCGGTGCGCGACATCTCGGCGCCGTTGAGGCGGCCCGAGCACTGGATCCGGATGCCCTTGGCACCCGAGCGCATCGAGGTCTGCATCGCCTTGCGCATCGCACGACGGAACTGCACGCGACCGGCGAGCTGCTCGGCGACGCCCTGGGCGACCAGCTGCGCGTCGACCTCGGGCTGCTTGACCTCGAGGATGTTCAGCTGGACCTGCTTGCCCGTGAGCTTCTCGAGCTCGCCGCGGATGCGGTCGGCCTCGGCGCCGCGGCGACCGATGACGATGCCGGGACGCGCGGTGTGGATGTCCACCCGGACGCGGTCACGGGTGCGCTCGATCTCGACCTTGGAGATGCCGGCCCGCTCCATGCCCTTGGAGAGCAGCTTGCGGATCGCGACGTCCTCGCCGACGTACGACTTGTAGAGCTTGTCGGCGTACCAACGGCTCTTGTGGTCGGTCGAGATGCCCAGACGGAAGCCGTTCGGGTTGATCTTCTGGCCCATCAGGCACCCTTTCCGTTCTTCTTGGCCTGCGTGTTCAGCGCGTCAGCCGGCTGCACCGCGAGGGTGATGTGGCTGGTGCGCTTGTTGATGCGGGTCGCACGGCCCTGGGCACGCGGACGCCAACGCTTCATCGTCGGGCCCTCGTCGACCATCGCGACGGAGAGCACCAGGTCGGCCCGGTTGAGGCCCTCGGTGGTCTCGGCGTTGGCGACGGCGCTCTCCAGCACCTTGTAGACGGTCTCGGAGGCGGCCTGCGGCGCGAACTGCAGCAGGGTGAGGGCCTCGTCGACGGGGAGGCCGCGGACCATGTCGACGACACGGCGGGCCTTCATCGGGGTGATCCGCACGTAGCGTGCGCTGGCGAACGCGCCCGGCTGGTCGCCGAGCAGCGACTCGCGGCGCGCACTGGTGCGGCTGCGCTCGGTGGTGCTCATCGACGGCGTCCCTTCCGGTCTTCCTTGACGTGCCCGCGGTAGGTGCGGGTGGGGGCGAACTCCCCGAGCTTGTGGCCGACCATCGAGTCGGTCACGAAGACGGGGACGTGCTTGCGACCGTCGTGCACGGCGATGGTGTGACCGATCATGTCGGGCACGATCATCGACCGGCGCGACCAGGTCTTGATGACGTTGTGCGAGCCCTTCTCGTTCTCGGCGTCCACCTTCTTCTGGAGGTGGCCGTCCACGAAGGGACCCTTCTTGAGGCTACGAGGCATGTCGGTTACTTCCTACCCTTGCCGGACTTGCGACGACGGATGATCTGGGAGTCGCTGGCCTTGCTCTTGCGAGTACGGCCCTCGGGCTTGCCCCAGGGGGAGACCGGGTGACGACCACCGCTGGTCTTGCCCTCACCACCACCGTGCGGGTGGTCGACCGGGTTCATGACGACACCACGGACGGTCGGGCGGACGCCCTTCCACCGCATGCGGCCGGCCTTGCCCCAGTTGATGTTCGACTGCTCGGCGTTGCCGACCTCGCCGATCGTCGCGCGGCAGCGCACGTCGACGTAGCGCATCTCGCCCGAGGGCATGCGCAGCGTGGCGCGGCTGCCCTCACGGGCGACCAGCTGGGCGGACATGCCGGCCGAGCGGGCGATCTTCGCGCCGCCACCCGGACGCAGCTCCACGCAGTGGATGGTCGAACCGACCGGGATGTTGCGCAGCGGCAGGTTGTTGCCGGGCTTGATGTCGGCGTTGGGACCCGACTCCACCGCGGTGCCCTGGGTCAGACCCTTGGGCGCGATGATGTAGCGCTTCTCGCCGTCGGCGTAGTGCAGCAGCGCGATGCGGGCGGTGCGGTTGGGGTCGTACTCGATGTGAGCGACCTTGGCCGGCACGCCGTCCTTGTCGTAGCGACGGAAGTCGATGATGCGGTAGGCGCGCTTGTGACCGCCACCCTTGTGCCGGGTGGTGATGCGGCCCTGGTTGTTGCGGCCGCCGTTCTTGGGCAGCGGGCGCGTCAGCGACTTCTCGGGCGTCGACCTGGTGATCTCGACGAAGTCGGCCACCGACGAGCCGCGGCGGCCCGGCGTGGTCGGCTTGTACTTGCGGATAGCCATATCAGTTCCTATTCAGCGAGCCCGGTCAGGAGACCGGACCTCCGAAGATGTCGATGCGGTGACCCTCGGCGAGGCTGACGATCGCGCGCTTGGTGTTGGGACGCTTGCCCAGGCCGTAGCGGGTGCGACGCGTCTTGCCCTGGCGGTTGATCGTGTTGACCGAGGTGACCTTGACGTCGAAGACCTTCTCGACCGCGATCTTGATCTCGGTCTTGTTGGCGTCCGGGTGGACGATGAAGGTGTACTTGTTGGCGTCGAGCAGGCCGTAGCTCTTCTCCGACACGACCGGCGCGATCAGGACGTCGCGGTGGTCCTTGTGCAGGGTGCTCACTTGTCGCTCTCCTTCTCGGCACGGGTGAGGCCGGCAGCCTCGGCGTCCTCGACGGACTTGAACCAGAAGTCGCCGCCGGCGGCGTCGTAGTCGGCGTCGCCCTCGACGAGGTAGACGCCCGACGTCTTGCCGAGGACCTCGAAGCCCTTCGGGTTCTTGCCGCTCTTCAGCGGGGCCTTGGCGCCCGCCGGGAGCTCCGGGGTGTCGGTGGTCTCGGTGGCGGCCGGCTTCTCGGCCGCAGCGGCCGGGGCGGACGAACCGCCCACGAAGACGTCGTAGGCACCCTTGGTGAAGACCACGTCGTCGGCGGCCAGCACGTCGTAGGTGTTGAGCTGGTCGACGGCGACGATGTGGACCTCGGGCGCGTTGCGCAGCGAGAGCCAGGTGAGGGCGTCGGAGCGCTCGAGCACGACGAGGTAGCCCACGCGGTCGGTCAGCGACGTCAGCGCGGCGAGCGCACCCTTGGTGGAGGGCTTGTCACCCGATACCAGCGAGTCGACGACGTGCACGCGGCCGTTGCGGGCCCGGTCGGAGAGGGCACCGCGCAGGGCGGCGGCCTTCATCTTCTTGGGGGTGCGCTGCGAGTAGTCGCGCGGCTGCGGGCCGTGGACGGTGCCACCGCCGGCGAACTGCGGGGCGCGGGTCGAGCCCTGGCGGGCGCGGCCGGTGCCCTTCTGCTTGTAGGGCTTGCGGCCACCGCCGCGGACCTCGCCGCGGGTCTTGGTGGCGTGGGTGCCCTGACGCGCAGCGGCCTGCTGGGCCACGACGACCTGGTGGATCAGGGGGATGTTGACCTCGACGTCGAAGATCTCGGCCGGGAGGTCGACCTTGACGGTCTTGACAGCCATGCTCAGGCCTCCTTGCCAGAGTTGGTGGTGCTCTTGGCGGCCGAGCGGAGGACCACGAGACCGTTCTTGGGGCCGGGGACGGCACCCTTCACGAGGATCAGGCCCTTCTCGGCGTCGACGGCGTGCACCGTCAGGTTCTGGGTGGTCACCGTGTCGTTGCCCATGCGGCCCGACATCCGGGTGCCCTTGAACACGCGACCCGGCGTGGCGCACGCGCCGATGGAGCCGGGCTTGCGGTGGTTGCGGTGGGCACCGTGGGAGGCGGAGACACCGGAGAAGCCGTGACGCTTCATGGTTCCGGCGAAGCCCTTGCCCTTGCTGGTGCCGGTGACGTCGATCTCCTCGCCGGCGGCGAAGGTGTCGACCCCGAGCTCCTGGCCCACGGTGTAGCCGGCGGCGTCGGCGGTGCGGATCTCCACCACGTGGCGGCGGGGGGTGACCCCGGCCTTGGTGAAGTGTCCGGCCTCCGGGGAGTTCACCTTGCGCGCCTCGATCTCGCCGAAGCCGACCTGGATGGCGTTGTAGCCGTCCACCTCGGGCTGGCGGACCTGGGTCACGACGTTGGTGCTCGCCGCGATGACGGTCACGGGGACGACCTTGTTGTTCTCGTCCCAGAGCTGGGTCATGCCGAGCTTGGTGCCCAGCAGGCCCTTCACGTTGCGTTCGAAAGTCTTAGCCATGTCGCGCCTCAGAGCTTGATCTCGATGTCGACACCGGCGGGCAGGTCGAGACGCATCAGCGAGTCGACGGTCTTCGGCGTCGGGTCGATGATGTCGATCAGGCGCTTGTGGGTGCGCATCTCGAAGTGCTCGCGGGAGTCCTTGTACTTGTGGGGCGAACGGATGACGCAGTACACGTTCTTCTCGGTCGGCAGCGGCACAGGGCCGGCGACCTTCGCACCCGTACGGGTGACGGTGTCCACGATCTTCCGCGCCGAGGTGTCGATCACCTCGTGGTCATAGGCCTTGAGCCTGATGCGGATCTTCTGTCCCGCCATAGGTCCCTGTCCTCTTCGATCTCGTACGCCTGGTCTGGTCTCAGCGCCCTGCCCCGGTGGGCCGGCGCCGCCTGTCTCTCCTCCACCCTCCGACCCCCGCGGTCGGGCGTGTCGTGGGCTGGAACCGAGATTCCGGCCGTGACACGTCCCCTGCGGGAAGCGGTGTTTCTCTGGGTGGCACCCGACGGTTGTCGGATCTGGTCGGGTCTCCGATCACTGTCGTGACCTGGCGCGGTGCACGCAGACGACTGTTTCGATCAAGGAGACGCGATTCAGAAGTCAAGGTGTGCCGCGCCCCGGCGACCCGCCGGAGCAACCGGAACATCTTGGCAGACGCAGCGAGCACACACCAAATCGGAGCACGGGGCCGTCCGGTGAGGGACGTGTCACCCGGCGTCGGTGTCCGCCGCGAGCGCGACCAGCCGCCTGCCGATGCGGGTCGCGGTGCCCTCGACCGGGTCCACGAGCAGCTCCCAGCCGTGACCGGAGCGGCCCGCCACGAAGGGTACGCCGGCGGCGCGGGCGAGGTCGCGGGCGGCCGCGAAGATCGCGTCGCCGTCACTGGGCGCCATCACCACCAGGCCGTCGGGCACCCCGCCCGCGGCGAGCCGCGGACCGAGGTCGGCGAGGTCGGTGCCCTCCCACGCCGGGGGGCCGGAGACGTCGGCCCAGGCATCGACGTCGGCCCCCGCGGCGACCGCCATCACGGTGAGCGACCCGCCCATCGAGGTGCCGAGCAGGACCACGCGGGACGCGCCGAGCTCGTCCCGTGCCCGCGCGACGGCCGGCGCGACCTCGTTGAGCGGGTCGGCGTCCGCGTCGTCGGGGCAGGTGGACTCCCCGTAGCCGCAGGGGTTGACCAGCAGGGAGGTGATCCCGGCCTGCCCGGCGGCGGCCGCGGCCCACCGACCCCAGCCGCACAGCCCGCTGATCTGCGGCAGCAGCACCGCGACCGTGTCGCTGGTCGCGGGGCCGATGCGCGCCGCCTCGACCTCTCCCCCGGTCCGGCCGGGGAGGGTGAGGGCCTCCAGCTCGGCGTCGTCGGGGATCGCCGACAGGCAGCGCTCGCGCAGCGCGGTGGTGGCGTCGACCGACGCGCTCGGGGCGGACGCGTCGGGCCCCGCCGCGCCGCCGTCGGTCGCCGGCGAGCAGCCGGCCAGGCCCAGGCAGGCCACCAGCGTCGTCGTGGCCGTCGCCCGGCGTACCGCTCCCCCGCGTCCCCGCACGCTCCCGAGGATAGGGAGGCGCCGACGCCCCGTCGAGGCCTACGCTCGCGCCATGGCGAGCCTGCGCGACCTCTGGGACTTCGACGACCCCGCCGCCAGCGAGCAGCGCTTCCGTGCGCACGCCGACGCCGCCGCCGAGCCGGCTGCGACCCACGCCCGGACCCAGGTGGCCCGCGCGCTCGGCCTGCAGGAGCGCTACGCCGAGGGCCACGCCGTCCTCGACCCCCTCCCGACCACCGACGACGAGGCCGCGGTGCGGGTGGCCCTCGAGCGCGGCCGGCTGCTGCGGTCGGCCGGGGACGCGGCGGCCGCACGCCCCCGGTTCGAGGAGGCCGCGGCGCGCGCCGCGGCGACCGGCCTCGAGGAGCTGGAGGTCGACGCGCTCCACATGGTCGCACTGGTCGCGGGGCCGGACGAGGCGCTGGCGGCGAACGAGCGTGCGCTGGCCCGTGCGCTGGCCGCGTCGGACCCGGCCGCCCGCGACTGGGACGCGTCCCTGCTCCACAACATCGCGATGGTGCACGCCGACGCCGGCGACCACGCCGCGGCGCTCCCCATCTTCGAGCAGGCCCTCGCGGCCCGCCAGCGGATCGGCGACCCGGCCCGCACCCGGGTCGCGCGATGGATGGTGGCGTGGTCGCTGCGCCACCTCGGACGCACCGACGAGGCGCGCGCCGCGCAGCTCGCGCTCAGGGCCGAGCTCGAGGCCGTCGGCGAGGAGGACCCCTACGTCGACGAGGAGCTGGACCTCCTCGGCGAGTGACGGCTCAGGCGCGCCGGCGGTAGCAGTAGTCGACGATGTCCCGGCCGACGTCGACGCCCTTGCGCTCGAACCGCGTCACCGGACGCTCGGACCACCGCTCGACCGGCCCGCCCTCGAGCGTCGGCTCGGCGTCGAGCACCTCGCGCATCTGCTCGGCGTAGTCGGCCCAGTCGGTGGCCAGCCGCCACGCTCCCCCGGGCACCAGCCGCGACGACGCGAGCGCGGCGTTGGCCGGGTTCACCAGGCGCCGCTTGTGGTGCTTGGTCTTGCGCCACGGGTCGGGGAAGAAGGTCCAGAGCTCGGTGAGGCTGCCCGGGGCGAGCAGGTGCTCCAGGGACCACACGGCGTCGACCGAGCAGAAGCGGACGTTGTCCGCGCCGGCCTCGGCCACCCGCCACAGCGAGTCGGCCACGCCCGGGCGCCACACCTCCAGCGCCAGCACGTTGTGGTCCGGGCGCGCGGCCGCCAGCACGGCCGTCGCCTCGCCGATGCCCGACCCGATCTCCACGATCAGCGGCGCCCTGCGTCCGAACCGCTCGGCGAGGTCGAAGTCGGGCCGGTCGACCGCCTCGTCGGGGATCACCCAGTCGGCCTGGTGGGCCGCCCACGCCTCGGCCTGCCGCGGCGTGAAGCGGCTGCCACGGCGCGAGTAGGTGAGCACCTCCCTCATGCGGCGCCCGTCCTCGGTCAGCTTGAGGTGCGGGCGAGCGGGGCGTACGACGTCGTTCACGGTCCTATTTTGCGCTCGCTCCGCTCGCGCGTGCTCGGCGCCCCCGGAGACGTCGTCTTCCCTCCTCGCTCGACGGCGCTGCCTCGCTGCGCTCGTCACGCTTGCTCGCTCGTCGGTCCAGACGACGTCGGGCGCCGAGCGCGAGTGCTGGGGATTCCCCTCACCCCCGCTCGAGGGCTTCCCTCACATCCGCTCGAGGGCTCCCGTCAGCACGCCGCGCAGGCGCTGCTCGATGTCGTCGAACTCGGGCTGGCCGATGATCAGCGGCGGCGCGAGCTGGATGACCGGGTCGCCGCGGTCGTCGGCCCGGCAGTAGAGCCCGGCGTCGAAGAGCGCCCCGGAGAGGTAGCCGCGGAGCAGGCGCTCGGACTCCTCGTCGTTGAAGGTCTCCTTGGTCTCGCGGTCCTTGACCAGCTCGATGCCGTAGAAGTAGCCGTGGCCCCGGACGTCGCCGACGATCGGGATGTCGAGCAGCTTCTCCAGGGTGGCCCGGAAGGCCGGCGCGTTCTGCTGGACGTGGTCGGTGAGGCCCTCGCGCTCGAAGATGTCGAGGTTCGCCATCGCGACCGCCGACGACACGGGGTGCCCGCCGAAGGTGTAGCCGTGGGCGAAGAGCGTGGTGCCGGACTTGAACGGCTCGAAGAGCCGGTCGCTGGCGATCATCGCGCCGATCGGCGAGTAGCCCGAGGTCATGCCCTTGGCGCAGGTGATGATGTCGGGCTGGTAGCCGAACTCGCTGGCACCGAACATCTCGCCGACGCGCCCGAACGCGCAGATCACCTCGTCGGAGACCAGCAGCACGTCGTACTCGTCGCAGATCTCGCGGACCCGCTCGAAGTAGCCGGGCGGGGGCGGGAAGCAGCCGCCGGCGTTCTGCACCGGCTCGAGGAACACCGCGGCGACGGTGTCGGGGCCCTCGAACTCGATCGCCTCGGCGATCCGGTCGGCGGCCCAGCGACCGAAGGCCTTCTCGTCGTCGCCGAGGTAGTCGGGGCGGCGGTAGAAGTTGGTGTTGGGCACCTTGTGCGCGCCCGGGACGAGCGGCTCGAACATCTCCTTCAGCGGCGGGATGCCGGTGATGGAGAGCGCGCCCTGCGGGGTGCCGTGGTAGGCGACGGCCCGCGAGATCACCTTGTGCTTGTTGGGCCTGCCGGTCATCTTGTAGTACTGCTTGGCCAGCTTCCAGGCCGACTCGACCGCCTCGCCCCCGCCGGTGGTGAAGAACACCCGGTTGAGGTCGCCGGGGGCCATCGCGGCGATCCGGTCGGCCAGCTCGACGGCCCGCGGGTGCGCGAAGGACCACAGCGGGAAGAACGCCAGCTCCTTGGCCTGCCGCGCCGCGGCCTCGGCCAGCTCGTCGCGCCCGTGTCCGACCTGGACGACGAACAGGCCGGCGAGGCCGTCGATGTACTCGTGGCCGTGGCTGTCCCAGATCTTGTGCCCCTCGCCGCGGACGATGAGCGGCATCTCGCCGCCCTTCTCGTAGGTCGAGTGGCGGGTGAAGTGCAACCACAGGTGGTCGCGGCCGGAGCCCTGGTAGTCGAAGGACTCGTCGAGGGAGGGTTGGATGCTCATCGCGTTCCCCAGTTGTAGTGCTGCTTGTTGAGCTTGAGGTAGACGAAGGTCTCGGAGGAGACCACTCCCTCGAGCTCCCGGACCTGTCGCATGACCTCGAGGAGGTGCGGGTCGTCCTCGCAGACGACCTCGACGAGGAGGTCGAAGCTGCCGGCCGTGGTGACGACGTAGTCGACCTCGTCGATCTGGGCGAGCAGGTCACCGACCTGCCCCGGGTCGCCGTGCGTGCGGATGCCGATCATCGCCTGCCGGGTGAAGCCCACCTGCGTGGGGTCGGTGACCGCGACGACCTGCATGACGTCGGAGTCCAGCAGCTTCTGCACCCGGGCGCGTGCGGCTGCCTCCGAGAGGCCGACCGCCTTGGCGATCGCGGCGTAGGAGATCCGCCCGTCCTCCTGCAGCAGCTCGATGATCCGCTTGGCGGTCGCGTCGAGGCGCACCCCTCCGTCGCTCATCGCCGCACCTGCGTCGGGGGCCGCACGAATCGCTCGCTGCGCTCGGTCATGCCGCACATCGTGCTGTGCGCAGCGCCTCATCGCAAGTACCACGGCACGGATTCCGCAATCTGCTGTCAAGGAATCCGCGATTCCCGCAGTTTCCTTCGGACGAACTATGGAGATTGCCCGCGCGTCGTCCTAGTCTCCCTTCACCGCACCCGACCGGGAGGACTTCGTCGTGACCAGCCCACGCACGCTGCGCAACTTCATCGGTGGCACCTACGTCGACGCCCGGGGCCCGGCCACGACCGACGTCGTCGACCCGTCCACCGGGCAGGTGGTCGCGACCGCGCCGGTCAGCGGGGCCGACGACGTCGACGCGGCCTACGAGGCCGCCGACCGCGCCTTCGGCGAGTGGGGCAGCACCACCCCGAGCGAGCGCCAGCAGGCGCTGCTGAAGATCGCCGACGCGATCGAGTCGCACGCCGAGGAGCTCATCGACCTCGAGTCGGCCAACACCGGCAAGATCAAGGCGCTCACGGCGAGCGAGGAGATCCCGCCGATGGTCGACCAGCTGCGCTTCTTCGCCGGGGCCGCCCGGGTGCTGGAGGGCAAGGCCGCGGGCGAGTACATGGCGGGGCACACGTCGTGGATCCGGCGCGAGCCGATCGGCGTGGTCGGCCAGGTCACGCCGTGGAACTACCCGCTGCTGATGGCGGTCTGGAAGATCGGGCCCGCGCTCGCAGCCGGCAACACCGTCGTCCTCAAGCCCAGCGACACCACGCCCGAGAGCACCCTGCGCCTGGCCGAGATCGCCGCGGAGCACCTGCCCGCCGGCACCCTCAACGTCGTCACCGGCGACCGCGAGACCGGCCGGCTGCTCGTCGAGCACCGCACCCCCGGTCTCGTCGCGATCACCGGCTCGGTGCGCGCCGGCGCCGAGGTGGCCGCCAGCGCCGCCCCGAACCTCAAGCGCGTCCACCTCGAGCTCGGCGGCAAGGCGCCGGTCGTGGTCTTCGACGACGCCGACATCGAGGCCGCGGTCGAGGGCATCGCGATCGCGGGCTACTTCAACGCCGGGCAGGACTGCACCGCCGCCACGCGCGTGCTGGTCGCGCCGGGGATCCACGACGAGTTCGTCGCCGCGCTCGCCGACTACGCCCGCACCCAGGCCCCCGTGGGCCTGCCCGACGACGCGGACGCGCTGTTCGGCCCGGTCAACAACGCCACCCAGCTGGCGCGGGTGAGCGGCTTCATCGAGAACCTGCCGTCGCACGCCAGCGTCGCGGCCGGCGGCAACCGACGCACGGACCTCGGCGCGGGCTACTACCTCGAGCCGACCGTGCTCTCGGGCCTGCGCCAGGACGACGAGGCGATCCAGGACGAGATCTTCGGCCCGGTCATCACCGTGCAGCAGTTCGGCGACGAGGCCGAGGCGGTCCGCTGGGCCAACGGTGTCGACTACGGACTCGCGTCCTCGGTGTGGACCAAGGACTTCGGTCGCGCCATGCGGATGTCGAAGGCCCTCGACTTCGGGTGCGTGTGGATCAACACCCACATCCCGCTGGTCGCGGAGATGCCGCACGGCGGCTACAAGAAGTCCGGCTACGGCAAGGACCTCTCGATGTACGGCTTCGAGGACTACACCCGCGTCAAGCACGTCATGGCGAACATCGAGAGCTGACACGACCCACCAGAGCTTCGGGCCCGAGCGAAGGACCACGACATGACACCGATCCCCCGCCGATCGCGGCGCCACCTCTCGGAGCCGGCCGCCGCCCTGACCCGCGCCGCGTCGGGCGGCCTGAGCCGCCGGGCGCTGCTCGGCACGGGCCTGGCCACGGGCGCCGGCGTGGCGCTCAGCGGCTGCGCGCCGCCCGAGCCGCCGACGGGCTCGGGCAGCCTGGCCAGCCTCGACCTGCCGAAGGACGTCTCGGACACCGAGAAGATCCTGAAGTGGGCCAACTGGACGGCCTACCTCGACCTCAACGGCAAGGAGACGAGCTCGCCGACGCTCACCGCGTTCGAGGAGCAGACCGGGATCACGGTGAGCTACAGCGAGGACGTCGACGACAACGACTCCTACTACGCCAAGGTCGCCCCCCAGCTGCGCGCCGACCAGAGCATCGACCGCGACATCTTCACCTTCACCGACTGGATGGCGGGCCGCGTCATCCGCGACCAGCTCTGCCAGCCGCTGCAGCTGATCGAGATGCCGAACGTCGTGACGCACCTGCTGCAGCCGCTCAAGGAGGTCAGCTTCGACCCCGGCCGCAACTACTCCATCACCTGGCAGAGCGGCTTCGCCGGCATCGGCTACAACCGCGACAAGGTCGGCCGCGAGCTCAAGTCGCTCGACGACCTGTGGGCCGACGACCTCAAGGGGCGCATCGTCGTGCTCTCCGAGTTCCGCGACACCGCCGCCCTCGTGATGCAGTCCCAGGGCGTCGACATCACCAGCGACTGGGGCCGGACCGAGTTCGAGAAGGCGCTCGACTTCATCGAGGGCAAGATCGAGGACGGCTACATCCGCAAGGTGAAGGGCAACTCCTACCTGGAGGACCTCACCAGCGGCAACGCCGTCGCCGGCATCACGTGGAGCGGCGACATCTTCGTCCTCGCCGCCGACACCGAGGACCCGTCGTGGACCTTCACGATCCCCGAGTCCGGCGGCACCCTGTGGTCGGACAACCTGATGGTGCCGATCACCGCCACGCACCGCCGCAACGCCCAGAAGCTCATGGACTACTACTACGACCCGGCCGTCGCGGCGCAGGTCGCGGCCTGGGTGAACTACGTCTGTCCCGTCGACGGGGCGCAGGCGGAGATGGAGAAGATCGACCCGGACCTCGCCGAGAGCCAGTGGATCTTCCCCACCGCCGACTTCATCTCGGAGTCCAACATCCAGCAGTTCCGCGCTCTCGACGCCGACGAGGAGATCGAGTACGCCGACCTGTGGTCCACCAAGGTGATGGGGAACTGACATGGCTGGATTCCGCGAGGCCCGTGGCGACCTCCTGCTCGAGGGCGTGACCAAGTCGTTCGGCGACTTCACCGCCGTCGACGACATCGACCTGACCGTCCCCCGGGGGTCGTTCTTCGCCCTGCTCGGCCCGTCCGGCTGCGGCAAGACGACGACCCTGCGCATGGTCGCCGGGCTCGAGCAGCCCACCGTCGGCCGGGTGCGCATCGGCGACACCGACCTCACCGGCTCGCGGCCCTACGAGCGGCCGGTCAACACGGTGTTCCAGTCCTACGCGCTCTTCCCGCACCTGACGATCCGCGACAACGTCGCCTTCGGACCGCGGCGGCGCAAGGACAAGGACGCCAACCGGCGTGCCGACGAGGCGCTCGAGCTGGTGCAGATGACCCAGTTCGCCACCCGCAAGCCGTCCCAGCTCTCGGGCGGCCAGCAGCAACGCGTCGCGCTGGCCCGCGCGCTGGTCAACCACCCCGAGGTGCTCCTCCTCGACGAGCCGCTCGGCGCGCTCGACCTCAAGCTGCGCCGCGAGATGCAGGTCGAGCTCAAGCGGATCCAGACCGAGGTGGGGCTCACCTTCATCCACGTCACCCACGACCAGGAGGAGGCCATGACCATGGCCGACACGGTCGCGGTGATGAACAAGGGGCGCATCGAGCAGATGGGTCCGCCGGCCGCCCTCTACGACCTGCCCCGCACCCGCTTCGTGGCCAACTTCCTCGGCCAGGCCAACATCGGCGAGGGCACCATCGAGGCCACGGACGGCGACCGCGTCGTGGCCGACGTGCTCGGCACCAAGGTGCAGATCCTCAAGTCCCGCTCGCAGGTCCACGAGGGCAACCTGCTCTTCGGCGTACGCCCCGAGAAGGTGACCGTCTCGCGCAAGCAGCCCGACGGGGTCGGCAACGACGTCAAGGGGGTCGTCCGCGACGTCTCGTTCCTCGGGGTCGCGACGAGCTACCTGGTCGACATGCCGAGCGGCGCGACCTGGAGCTGCTACGAGCAGAACCTCGACGTCGAGCCGCTCGACCTCCGGCCGGGTGACGAGGTCTGGCTGACCTGGAACCCGGGCCACGCCTTCGGCGTGCCGGTCGCCTCATGAGCTCCCTCGCCCAGGTCTCGCAGGTCGCGGGCGACCCGTCGGTCCACCCGACGCCGCCCGCGCCGGAGACGGAGAAGCGCAGCTGGACCGCCTACCTGCTGCTGCTCCCCGGCGTGCTGTGGCTCGGCGTCTTCTTCATCCTGCCGCTGGTCCAGCTCGCCGCGGTGAGCCTGCAGAGCCGCTACCCCGGCTTCCCCGGCTACTACTACCGCGACCTCAACTTCGAGAACTACGCCAGCGCCCTCACCGACTACGCGCCGCACTTCGCTCGCTCGTTCGTCTACGCCGGGCTCGCGACGTTCCTCGCCTTCGTGGTCGCCTACCCGCTGGCCTACGCGATGGCGTTCAAGGCCGGCAAGTGGCGCAACCTGATGATGATCTGCGTCGTCGCGCCGTTCTTCACCTCCTTCATCCTGCGCACCTTCGCGTGGTCGCAGATCCTCGCCGACGAGGGCTGGGTGGTGCGCAGCCTGGACTTCCTGCACCTGCTGCCCGGCGGCCACATCATCAACACCCCGGTCGCGGTGGTCGCGGGCCTGACCTACAACTTCCTCCCGTTCATGGTGCTGCCGATCTACGCCTCGCTCGAGCGCGCCGACCCGAGGGTCATCGAGGCCGGGGGCGACCTCTACGCCAACGGGTTCACCACGTTCCGGACCGTCACCCTGCCGATGTCGATGCCGGGCGTCCTCGCCGGCACGCTGCTGACCTTCATCCCGGCGGCCGGCGACTTCGTCAACATGGAGCTGCTCGGCCCCCAGCGCGGGAAGATGGTCGGCAACGTCATCAACGACCAGTTCCTCGCGATCCCGGGCGGCTACCCGGTCGCGGCTGCGCTCTCGTTCACCCTGATGGCCGCGATCCTGGTGATGGTCTTCCTCTACGTCCGCCGCTTCGGCACCGAGGAGCTGGTGTGAGATGACCGCGACCACGACCTCCCGCGCCACGGCTCCGGGCGCCCCGGGACCGTCGGGCGGCAGCCCGGCCTACCGCCCCTCGGCGGCGAAGCGGGCCCAGCTGTGGCTGGCCAACCACTTCGCGATGCTGTCGGCGATCCTCGTCCTGCTCTACCTGTTCCTGCCGGTCGCCTACACCTTCGCGTTCTCCTTCAACGACCACGGCAAGACCAACATCGTCTGGCAGGGCTTCACCACCAAGCACTGGGCCGACCCGTGCCGCGTGGACGGTGCCTGCGAGTCGCTGGTCGTCTCGCTGCAGGTCGGGGCGATCTCCACGGTGGTGGCCACGGTGCTGGGCACGCTGATGGCGCTGGCGATGGTGCGCTACCGCTTCCGCGGCAAGGCGGCCAGCAACGTGCTGATCTTCGTGCCGATGGCCACCCCCGAGATCGTCATGGGTGCCGCGCTGCTGACGATCTTCGTGCAGGGCTTCACCAACATCGGCATCAGCCTGGGCTTCTGGACGATCGTCTTCGCCCACATCATGTTCTGCCTGAGCTTCGTCGTGGTCACGGTGAAGGCCCGGATCCAGTCGCTCGACCCACGCATCGAGGAGGCGGCGCAGGACCTCTACGCGGGTCCGATGGAGACCTTCTGGAAGGTCACCTTCCCGCTGATCCTGCCCGGCATCCTCGGCGCCGCCATGCTCGCGTTCTCGCTGTCCTTCGACGACTTCATCATCACCAACTTCGTCTCCGGCAACGAGAACACGTTCCCCAAGTTCGTCTACGTCGCGTCGCGGCGTGGCATCCCGGCCGAGGCCAACGTCATCGGCTTCTCGATGTTCGTGATCGCAGTGCTGCTCGTCGTCGGCGCGCAGGTCGTCAGCTCGCTGCGCGCGTCCAGGACCAAGGAGTGAACCCCTGATGGACCGACCCATGCGCGTGCTCATGGTGGGTGCGGGTGGCGTCGGCGACGCCGCCGCGCGGATCGCCGTCGAGCGTGACTACTTCGAGGCGTGGGTGGTGGCCGACTACGACCTCGCCCGCGCCGAGCGCACCGTCGCCGCGGCGCGCGGGCGACGCCCCGGCGACGAGCGGTTCAGCGCCGCGCAGGTCGACGCCTCCGACGCCGACGCGGTCGCCGCACTGGCCCGCGAGGTGCGGGCCACCCACGTCTTCAACGCCGTCGACCCGCGCTTCGTGATGCCGATCTTCACCGGCGCGCTGGCCGCGGACGCCGACTACCTCGACATGGCGATGAGCCTGTCGGTGCGCCACCCGGAGCGACCCTACGAGGAGGTGGGCGTCAAGCTCGGCGACGAGCAGCTCGCCCGCGCCGGCGAGTGGGAGTCCGCCGGGCGGCTCGCGCTGCTCGGCATCGGCGTCGAGCCCGGCCTCTCCGACGTGTTCGCCCGCTACGCCGCCGACGAGCTCTTCGACCACATCGAGGAGCTCGGCACCCGCGACGGCGCCAACCTGGTCATCCGCGACGACGACGGCAACGAGGTCTTCGCGCCCGGCTTCTCGATGTGGACGATCATCGAGGAGTGCCTCAACCCGCCGGTGGTGTGGGAGCGCGAGCGGGCCGGCGGCGACGTCGAGCGGGGCTTCTTCACCCTCCCGCCGTTCTCCGAGCCTGAGGTCTTCGACTTCCCCGAGGGCATCGGACCGGTCGAGTGCGTGCACGTCGAGCACGAGGAGGTGCTCCTCATGCCGCGCTGGGTCGAGGCGGACCGGGTGACCTTCAAGTACGGCCTGGGCGAGGAGATGATCGGCATCCTGCGCACCCTGCACACCCTCGGCCTGGACTCGACGGAGCCGGTCACGGTCAAGGGCGTCGAGGTGTCCCCGCGCGACGTCGTCGCCGCCTGCCTGCCCGACCCGGCGACCATCGGGCCGCGGATGGAGGGCAAGACCTGTGCCGGGCTGTGGGTCACCGGCACCGGCAAGGACGGCGCGCCCCGCGCGACGTACCTCTACCACGTCGTCGACAACGCCGACTCGATGCGCGACTACGGCGCGCAGTGCGTGGTCTGGCAGACCGCGATCAACCCCGTCGTCGCGCTCGAGCTGCTCGCCGACGGCACCTGGTCGGGCACCGGCGTGCTCGGTCCCGAGGCGCTTCCCCCCAAGCCCTTCCTCGACCTGCTCGCCGCACCGAAGCCCGAGGGGTACGGATCCCCCTGGGGGATGGAGGACCGCCCCTCCGGAAAGGACCTGTCATGACGCTCTCGCAGGAACGCATCCTCGCCACCGAGATCCCGGGCCCGCGCTCGCGCGAGCTCCAGGCGCGCAAGGTCGCCGCGGTCTCCGCCGGCGTCGGGACCACGCTGCCGGTCTACGTCGAGCAGGCCGGCGGCGGCGTGCTCCGCGACGTCGACGGCAACCAGCTGATCGACTTCGGCTCGGGCATCGCGGTGACCACGGTCGGCAACGCCGCGCCGCGGGTCGTCGACGCGGTGCAGCGGCAGGTCGCCGACTTCACCCACACCTGCTTCATGGTGACCCCCTACGAGGAGTACGTCGCGGTCTGCGAGAAGCTCGCCGACCTCACGCCCGGTGGGCACGAGAAGCGCTCGGCCCTCTTCAACTCCGGGGCCGAGGCCGTCGAGAACGCCGTCAAGGTCGCCCGCCACCACACCGGGCGCGACGCCATCGTCGTGTTCGACCACGCCTACCACGGCCGCACCAACCTGACGATGGCGCTGACCGCGAAGAACATGCCCTACAAGCACGGCTTCGGCCCGTTCGCGGGCGAGATCTACCGCGCGCCGATGGCCTACCCCTACCGCTGGCCGGGTGGGCCCGAGGCCTGCGCCGACGAGGCGTTCGAGGCCTTCGTGACGACCGTCCACGCGCAGGTCGGCGAGGACAACTGCGCCGCGGTGCTGATCGAGCCGATCCAGGGCGAGGGCGGTTTCATCGTCCCGCCGCCGGGCTGGCTGCGCCGCGTCGCCGACTGGTGCCGCGAGCACGACGTCCTCTTCATCGCCGACGAGATCCAGACCGGCTTCGCCCGCACCGGCGACTGGTTCGCCAGCGACCACGAGGGCGTGGTGCCCGACCTCGTCACGACCGCGAAGGGCATGGCCGGAGGCCTCCCCCTGGCCGCGGTGACCGGGCGCGCGGACGTGATGGACTCCGTCCACGTCGGCGGGCTCGGCGGCACCTACGGCGGCAACCCCGTGGCGTGCGCCGCGGCGCTCGCCGCGATCGGGACGATGGAGGCCGAGGACCTGCCGGCGCGCGCCCGCGAGATCGAGAAGGCGTTCCTGCCCCGCCTCGAGGCGATCGCCGCACGTCACCCCGACCGGGTGGGCGACATCCGCGGCCGCGGCGCGATGCTGGCGCTGGAGCTCGTCTCCGACGGCCCCGGCCGCACACCCGACGCCGCCCTCGCCGGCGCCGTGCACCGGGCGTGCTCCGCGGAGGGCCTCGTCACCCTGACCTGCGGGACCTTCGGCAACGTCTTCCGGTTCCTGCCGCCGCTCGCCATCGGCGACGACCTGCTCGCCGAGGGGCTCGACGTCTTCGAGGCCGCCTTCGACGCGGCCGTGGCTGGCAAGGTGGAGAAATGACCAGCGAGAGCGTGCTCCAGTCCGTCCCCCACCAGCTGCTCATCGGCGGCAGCTGGGTCGACGCCACCGGCGGTGCCACCTTCGACGTGCTCAACCCCGCCGACGAGCAGGTGCTGGCGAGCGTCGCCGACGCCACCCCCGGCGACGGCGAACGGGCCCTCGCAGCCGCCGCCGAGGCGCAGCGCGAGTGGCGCGCGACCGAGCCGCGCAAGCGCGGTGAGGTGCTGCGCAGCGCCTTCGAGCTGCTCACCGAGCGCGCCGACGACTTCGCCCGGCTGATGACCCTCGAGATGGGCAAGACCCTGGCCGAGGCGCGCGGCGAGGTGGCCTACGGCGCGGAGTTCTTCCGCTGGTTCTCCGAGGAGGCGGTCCGCATCCACGGCCGCTACTCCGAGGCGCCGGCCGGCGGGACCAGGCTGATCACCATGAAGGGCCCCGTCGGCCCGACCCTGATGATCACGCCCTGGAACTTCCCGCTGGCCATGGGCACCCGCAAGATCGGACCGGCCATCGCCGCCGGGTGCACGATGGTCGTCAAGCCCGCCGCCGAGACACCGCTGACGATGCTGGCGCTCGCCGCACTGCTCGAGGAGGTCGGGCTCCCCGCCGGGGTGCTCAACGTGCTCACCACCACCGACTCCGGTGGCGTGTGCGAGCCGATCATCCGCGACCCGCGGCTGCGCAAGCTCACCTTCACCGGCTCCACCGCCGTCGGCAAGGTGCTCGTGGCCCAGGCCTCCGACCAGCTGCTGCGGGTCTCGATGGAGCTCGGCGGCAACGCGCCGTTCCTCGTCTTCGAGGACGCCGACCTCGACGCCGCCGTCGACGGCGCGATGCTCGCCAAGATGCGCAACATCGGTGAGGCCTGCACGTCGGCCAACCGGTTCCTGGTCCACGAGTCGGTGGCCGAGGAGTTCTCCTCCCGGCTGGCCGGGCGGATGGGCGCCCTCACCGTCGGCGACGGCACCCGTGACGGCGTCGACGTCGGACCCCTCATCACCGACAAGGCCCGCACCGGCGTGCACGACCTGGTCCACGACGCCGTGTCCGGAGGTGCCCGCGCCCTGGTGGGCGGCGAGGTCCCGGACGGCCCCGGCCACTTCTACCCGCCGACCGTGCTCGTCGACGTGCCGCCGTCCGCGCGGCTGCTGCGCGAGGAGATCTTCGGTCCGGTCGCCCCCGTCACCACGTTCACCGACGAGGACGAGGCGCTCGCACGTGCCAACGACACCGAGTACGGCCTGGTCGCCTACGTCTTCACCCGCGACCACGCCCGCGTGCTCCGGGTCAGCGAGGCGCTCGACTTCGGCATGGTCGGCGTCAACACCGGCATCGTCTCCAACCCGGCCGCCCCGTTCGGCGGGGTCAAGCACTCGGGCTTCGGGCGGGAGGGCGGCTTCGAGGGCATCGAGGAGTACCTCGAGACCAAGTACGTCGGGAGCGCGCTGTGATCGAGGGCGCCGTGCCCGTCGACCGGGCCCGGCTGGCCGCCCTGCACGCCGAGGAGGAGCAGCGCTTCGTCGACCTCCACCCCACCTCGGCCCGGCTCGCCGACGAGGCCGGCCGGCACCTGCTCGCCGGCGTGCCGATGCCGTGGATGACCCGCTGGCCCGGGTCGTTCCCGCTCTTCGTCGAGTCCGCCGCCGGCGGCCGCTTCACCGACGTGGACGGCCTCGACTACGTCGACCTCTGCCTCGGCGACACCGGCTCGATGACCGGCCACTGCCTCCCGGCCGTCGCCGAGGCGGTCCGCGAGCGCACCGAGCGCGGCATCACCACGATGCTCCCCTCGACCGACGCCGCCTGGGTGGCCGGCGAGCTGAGCCGCCGCTTCGGGCTGCCCCGCTGGCAGATGGCGATGACCGCCACCGACGCCAACCGCTTCGTGCTGCGCTTCGCCCGCCACCTCACCGGCCGACCGCGGATCGCGGTGATGGACTGGTGCTACCACGGCACGGTCGACGAGACCCTCGGCGTGCTCGAGCACGGCCGGGCCGGCGACCGGGTGGTGCCGCGCCCCGGCGCGCTCGGCCCGCAGGTCGACGTGTCGGTCACCACCGCGGTCGTGCCGTTCAACGACCTCGACGCGCTCGACCGGCGCCTGTCCGAGGGCGACATCGCGTGCCTGCTGATGGAGCCGGCCCTCACCAACATCGGCATCGTGCTGCCCGACGAGGGCTACCTCGCCGGCGTCCGGGAGGTGACCCGACGCCACGGCGTCCTGCTCGTCAACGACGAGACGCACACCATCTGCGCCGGTCCCGGCGGCGCCACCGCCGCGTGGGGGCTCGAGCCCGACCTGGTGGTCATCGGCAAGCCGATCGGTGGTGGCATCCCGGTCGCCGCCTACGGCATGACCGACGAGGTGGCCTCCCGCCTCGAGGGACCGATGCTCGGCCACGACATCGACGTCGCCGGCGTCGGCGGCACCCTGTCCGGCTCGGCGCTGGCGATGGCCGCGGTCCGGGCGACGCTCTCGACCGCGCTGCGCCAGGAGGACTTCGACGTCGCGATCCCGCTCGCCGAGTCGTTCACCGCGGGCATCAGCGAGGTGATCGCGGAGCACGGGCTGCCGTGGCACGTGCAGCGGCTGGGCTGCCGGGCGGAGTACTGGTTCTGCCCTCCCCCGCGCGCCGGCGCCGAGGCGGCCGCCGCCGTCGACGAGGAGCTCGACGCGTTCTTCCACCTCTGGACGGTCAACCGGGGCGTGCTGCTCGCACCGTTCCACAACATGTCGCTCTTCGCGCCGTCCCACACCCGGGCCGACGTCGACGCCCACACCTCGGCCTTCCGGGGTGCCGTGGAGGCGCTCGTCGGATGACGGCCGCCGCCTCCGCGGCGTACGGTTCTCCCATGCGCGACTGGCTCCAGGTCGTGGTCCTGCTGGTCCTCGCGATCGGGCTGCCCCCGGTCGTGGTGGCGGTGTGCACGGGCGACGTGGAGCGCTGGCGGACCTACCGTGCGGCGGCCCGGCTGCTGCGGCGGTTCGCCCGCTGGCGGCCCGGCGCCGAGGTCCGCGTGCTGCGGCGCCCGATCGAGGACGTGGTCGCCGACCTGCGGCGCCTGCACGGTGCGTTCAACCGGGGCGGGATGCGGTTCGCCAAGTGGGAGGGCTGTCGCCAGGCCTACGACCACGTGCTCGGCGAGGTCGCCGAGATGGTCGAGGTGCCCCACCTGCTGGCGGTGCTGCCGCCCGGCACCGAGCTCGACCGCGAGCGCGAACGGATCGAGGACCTGCTCGAGGACGCCGGCCTGCTCCCCCGGCGCTGGGCGGCCTGAGCGCGCCGCCTGTCAGCCGCGGGCGTCCGGCAGCAACCCGGCCGCCCGCGCCGCACCGGCGTAGGCCACCGCGAGGGTGGCGACCGTGTCGTGGGCGTTGAGGCCCGACGGGTTGGGCACGACGAAGACCCGCGAGGTTCCCCACGGCGACGGCTGCTCGCCGACCTGCGCCTTCCGCTCGCCGAACGCCGTGCGGTAGGCGGTGATGCCGGCGACCGCGACGACCCCCGGCTCGCGCTCGGCGACCAGGCGGCGCAGCCGTTCGCCGCCGGCGCGCAGCTCCTCGGCGGTGAGCTCGTCGGCCCGGGCGGTCGCGCGGGCGACGACGTTGGTGATGCCGATCCCCCGCTCCCGCAACGCCTCCCGGTCGGCGTCGGTCATGCCGGCCGCCGGGTCGACGGGCCGGTCGATGATCCCGGCCTCCAGCAGCGCCGGGTAGAACCGGTTGCCGGGACGGGCGAAGTGGGTCTGGACCGCCGCGGTCCACAGCCCCGGGTTGATGCCGACGAAGAGCAGCCGCAGCGGCCGGCCGGGCGCCGGCAGCAGGTCGGGGACCTCGGTGTCGCGGAAGGACTCCAGCTCTGCCCTGGTGAATCCCATGGCCCCATCCTGCCCGCGTCGTCAGGCGCGGTGCCCGTCGGGCCCGTCGAGGTCGTCGAGCAGCCGCTCCTCGGCCCGCTCCTGCCCGACCAGGGTCCACACGCCGCTGCACAGCCGGTGCAGCTCGGCGGTGAGGACCGGGGCGTCCGCCGCCGACAGGCTCGGCGCCGACAGCTCGAGGACGAGCGCGCGGACCCGCTGCTCGCAGCCGCGGATCGCCTCCACCGTGGTGACGCTCGCGGTGCCCGAGTCGACGTAGGCCACCGCGTCGAGGTAGTCGCGCCAGGCCAGCGCCACCCCCGGCGGAAGCGTCGTGGTGAGGACCGCCGGGTCGCGGGGGACAAGGCGGCCGAGGGCACCGGCGAGCACCAGGCTCACGGCCGCGGGCACCGTCGAGGCCCACGGGTGACCGGTGAGCAGCACGACCGCCGTGACGACCACCGCGGCGGCGAAGGCACGCCCGGCCCACCGCGCCCGACGCCGACCCGACTCGACGCGGAAGGTGGCGTCGGCGAGGGGCGCCCGCGGGTCCTGCACCTGCTGGACGGGGCCGGTGCGGCGGGCGTACATCCCCGCGCGGCGCCGCGCCCAGTGCTCGAAGTCGACGTCGTGGTCGACCGCCCCGAGCCGAGCCACCGCCTCGTCCGAGGCGGCGTCGCTCGCGGCCGACGCCTCCGCGAGCGTCGGTCCGACGAGCGGCGGCAGCCGGTCGAGCGGTGAGGCGTCGGCGTGCCGGGCCCGCCGCTCACGCCACTCCTCGCTGGTCGCGTGCACCAGCGCACCGGCTTCCCGGATGCGGGTCATCCGCTCCTCCGTGCGGGCGTCGGACATCGCGGCCCGCACCAGCGGGCGCACCTCCTCGACGACGGACGCGGCGAGCGGCCACGCCGGGTTGCCAGGCTCGACCGAGCCCAGCCGCAGGCCCTCGACGACGTCCTGCCACGGCACGGCGACCTCCTCGGCCGCCACCGCCTTCCCCCGGCCCAGCCTCACCATCGACCACACCGAGCCGACGACTCCGAGGATCGCGGCCACGAACACGATCCGGAGCGGCACGACGAGGTCGGCGCGCGAGAGCAGCGCCTCGTCGATCAGGCGGCCGACGTAGACCACGGCGAGCGCCGCCGTCACGCACCCGACGAGCGGGCGGCGGTCGTCGTGGATCCCCGGGGCGCCCGATCCCCCGTCGTCCGCCGCGACCGGACGCCGCGGGCTGGTGATGATCGTCGTGCCGGTGCCCAGGCGCCGGTAGTGGCGCAGCCGCTCCTGGCGCAGCTCCTCGCGCCGTGCGGCGCGCTCCCCCTCGTCCACGGCGGCCACCCTAGGCGACCGCGCGGTCCCCCGGACGCACGAGACCCCGCCTCCCTTGCGGGAGACGGGGTCTCGGTGTGGATCAACCTGGTCTCGACACGCCCTCGTCGCGACTTCGCAGGCTCAGTCGCGGGGCTGCTCGACCTGGCTGAGGTCCGCCGCCCCGACTGCGTCGGGGCGGCGGCTCAGCTCACTTGGTGATCTTGGTGACGCGGCCGGCGCCGACGGTGCGGCCACCCTCACGGATCGCGAACCGGAGGCCCTCGTCCATGGCGATGGGCTGGATGAGCTCGACCGACATCTCGGTGTTGTCACCCGGCATGACCATCTCGGTGCCCTCGGGCAGGGTCACGACACCGGTCACGTCCGTGGTCCGGAAGTAGAACTGCGGACGGTAGTTGTTGAAGAACGGCGTGTGACGGCCACCCTCGTCCTTCGACAGGATGTAGACCGACGCGTCGAAGTTGGTGTGCGGGGTGGTGGTGCCGGGCTTGATCACGACCATGCCGCGCTCGACGTCCTCGCGCTTGGTGCCGCGGAGGAGCAGACCGACGTTCTCACCGGCCTGGCCCTCGTCGAGGAGCTTGCGGAACATCTCGACACCGGTGACGGTGGACTTCTGCGAGCCCTCGCGGATGCCGATGATCTCGACCTCCTCGTTCACCTTGACGATGCCGCGCTCGATGCGACCGGTGATGACGGTGCCACGACCGGTGATCGTGAAGACGTCCTCGACGGGCATGAGGAACGGCTTGTCGGTGTCGCGCTCGGGGGTCGGGATGTAGTCGTCCACGGCCTGCATGAGCTCGGCGACCGAGTCGCCCCACTTGGCGTCGCCCTGGAGGGCCGGGAAGGCCGCCACGCGCACGACGGGGATGTCGTCGCCCGGGAACTCGTACTCGGAGAGGAGCTCGCGCACCTCCATCTCGACGAGCTCGATGAGCTCCTCGTCGTCGACCATGTCGCACTTGTTGAGCGCGACGACCAGGGCGGGCACGCCGACCTGGCGGGCGAGCAGGACGTGCTCGCGGGTCTGCGGCATGGGGCCGTCGGTGGCGGCGACCACCAGGATGGCGCCGTCCATCTGCGCCGCACCGGTGATCATGTTCTTGATGTAGTCGGCGTGACCGGGGCAGTCGACGTGCGCGTAGTGGCGCGTCTCGGTCTGGTACTCGACGTGCGCGATCGAGATCGTGATGCCGCGCTGGCGCTCCTCGGGAGCCTTGTCGATCTGGTCGAACGCCGAAGCCTCGTTGAGGTCCGGGTGCTTGTCGTGCAGCACCTTGGTGATCGCCGCGGTCAGCGTCGTCTTGCCGTGGTCGATGTGACCGATGGTGCCGATGTTGACGTGCGGCTTGGTCCGCTCGAACTTCGCCTTAGCCACTGGGGCTCCTCCTGATTGTTGTTACTTGACTCGTGGGTGTGGGGTGGTGCTGGGTGCCGAGGATCCGGCAGCGATCACTCGCCGCGGACCTTCTTCACGATCTCGTCGGCGATGTTCGTCGGAACCTCGGCGTACGAGTCGAACTCCATCGAGTACGACGCCTGACCGGAGGTCTTGGACCTCAGGTCGCCAACGTACCCGAACATCTCGGACAGGGGCACGAGGGCACTGACGACCATGTCGCCGTGACGCTCCTCCTGCGCCTGGATCTGGCCGCGGCGCGAGTTGATGTCACCGATGACCGTGCCGAGGAAGCCCTCGGGGGTGGTCACCTCGACGGCGAACATCGGCTCGAGCAGGACCGGCTTGGCCTTGCGGGCCGCCTCCTTGAACGCCTGGTTGCCGGCGATCTTGAACGCGAGCTCGGAGGAGTCGACGTCGTGGTACGCGCCGTCCTCGAGCGAGAACTTCACGTCGACCATCGGGTAGCCGGCGAGCACGCCGAACTCCATGGCCTCCTGGCCGCCCTGGTCCACCGAGGGGATGTACTCCTTCGGCACGCGACCACCGGTCACGTTGTTGGCGAACTCGTAGCCCGCACCGGTGCCGGTCTCGGGGTCGATGTTCGGCTCGAGGGAGATGACGACCTTCGCGAACTGGCCGGAACCACCCGTCTGCTTCTTGTGGGTGTAGCTGTGGCCCTCGACCTTGTTGCGGATGGTCTCGCGGTAGGCCACCTGCGGCTTGCCGACGGTCGCCTCGACGCGGAACTCGCGCTTCATGCGGTCGACGAGGATCTCGAGGTGGAGCTCGCCCATGCCGGCGATGATCGTCTGGCCGGTCTCCTCGTCGGTCTTGACCGTGAAGGTCGGGTCCTCGTCGGAGAGACGCTGGATCGCGGTGCCGAGCTTCTCCTGGTCGCCCTTGGTCTTGGGCTCGATCGCGACCTCGATCACCGGGGCCGGGAACGTCATCGACTCGAGCACGACCTGGTTGTTCGGGTCGCAGAGGGTGTGACCGGTCTTGGTGTCCTTCAGACCCATCACGGCCACGATCTGGCCGGCGCCGACCGACGCGATCTCCTCGCGCTTGTTGGCGTGCATCTGGTAGACCTTGCCGATCCGCTCCTTCTTGCCGTTCACCGAGTTGACCACGGTGGAGCCGGCCTCGAGCTTGCCCGAGTAGACGCGGACGTAGATCAGCTTGCCGAGGTGCGGGTCGCTGGCGATCTTGTAGGCCAGGCCCGAGAACGGCTCGTCGTCGGACGGCTTGCGCGAGATCTTCTCCTCCTCGTCCTTCACCGAGTGACCGACGATGGCGTCGATGTCGAGCGGGGACGGGAGGTACTTGACGACGGCGTCGAGCAGGGGCTGCACGCCCTTGTTCTTGAACGCGGTGCCGCACAGGACCGGGTTGAGCTTGTCGGCCAGGGTGGCGCGGCGGATCGCGGCCTCGAGGGTCTCCACGTCGAAGACGTCGCCGTCCTCGAGGTAGACCTCCATGATGTCGTCGTCGGCCTCGGCGAGCGTCTCGACGAGCTTCTCGCGGTACTCCGCGGCCTGCTCGGCGAGCTCGGCCGGGATCTCCTCGACGTCGTAGTCCTCACCCATCTTGGTCTCGCCGCGCCAGGTCAGGGCACGCATGCCGACCAGGTCGACGACACCGAGGAAGTCGGACTCCGCGCCGATCGGCAGCTGGAGCACGAGCGGGGTGGAGTTGAGGCGCTCGACCATCATGTCGACGCAGCGGAAGAAGTCCGCGCCGGTGCGGTCCAGCTTGTTGACAAAGCACATGCGGGGGACCGAGTACTTGTTGGCCTGGCGCCAGACGGTCATCGTCTGGGGCTCGACACCGGCGACACCGTCGAACACCGCGACGGCGCCGTCGAGGACGCGCAGCGAGCGCTCGACCTCGGCGGTGAAGTCCACGTGGCCGGGGGTGTCGATGATGTTGATCTGGTGGTTCTTCCACCAGCAGGTCGTCGCGGCGGACGTGATGGTGATGCCGCGCTCCTGCTCCTGCTCCATCCAGTCCATCGTGGCGCCACCCTCGTGGACCTCACCGATCTTGTAGGTGATGCCGGTGTAGAAGAGGATGCGCTCGGTGGTGGTGGTCTTGCCGGCGTCGATGTGCGCCATGATGCCGATGTTGCGGACCTTGTTGAGGTCGGTGGTGATGTCGACAGCCACTGTTGTGTCTCAGTCCCTCGGAAGTTGGTGGGGGCTTGTGGGGTGAGGGGCCGCACGCCGCTCGTCGCGGGCGCGGCCCCTCGCCGTCACCAGCGGTAGTGGGCGAAGGCCTTGTTGGACTCGGCCATCTTGTGGGTGTCCTCGCGCTTCTTCACAGCGGCACCGAGGCCGTTGCTGGCGTCGAGGATCTCGTTCATCAGGCGCTCGGCCATGGTCTTCTCGCGGCGGTCCTGGGCGTAGCCCACGAGCCAGCGCAGGGCCAGCGTGGTGGAGCGGTTGGCCTTGACCTCGACCGGGACCTGGTAGGTCGCGCCGCCGACGCGGCGGGACTTGACCTCGATGGCCGGCTTCACGTTGTCCATCGCGCGCTTGAGCGTGACGACCGGGTCGGTGCCGGTCTTCTCGCGGCAGCCCTCGAGGGCGGTGTAGACGATGCGCTGCGCCACGGCCTTCTTGCCGTCCTGGAGGACCTTGCTGACGAGCTGGGTGACCAGCTGCGAGCCGTAGACCGGGTCGACGACGAGGGGACGCTTGGGAGCGGGACCCTTGCGAGGCATTACTTCTCCTTCTTCGCGCCGTAGCGGCTGCGGGCCTGCTTGCGGTTCTTGACACCCTGGGTGTCGAGCGAGCCGCGGATGATCTTGTAGCGGACACCGGGAAGGTCCTTCACACGGCCGCCGCGCACGAGCACGATCGAGTGCTCCTGCAGGTTGTGACCGACACCCGGGATGTAGGCGGTGACCTCGACGCCGCTGCTCAGGCGCACGCGGGCGACCTTGCGGAGGGCGGAGTTCGGCTTCTTCGGGGTGGTCGTGTAGACGCGGGTGCAGACGCCACGGCGCTGCGGGGATCCCTTCAGGGCAGGCGTCTTGTTCTTCGACACCTTGTCCTGGCGGCCCTTGCGGACCAGCTGGTTGATGGTGGGCACCGGGTGGTTCCCTCTCTCTGTCTTCTCGTCACGGTCCGGCGCGGTGCCAGACTCGGTGGTCGTGCGTTGTTGCGACGTGCCTCGTGCAGGTGGGGCGCGGGCCGGGGAACGGCCGCGACATCGGAGCATGCACACGGGTCTGGACATGCCAGACACAGGGATTGAGGCTACTCGGGCGCTCCGACAGGGTCAAAATGCCGCAGGAGCGGCCTCCAGGGCCGGTTCGGACGGCCCCTCGACCCGCTCGCGACGGGCCTTCTCGAGCCTGAGGTAGAGCAGCGCCGACAAGCCTACGCCGGCGATGGTGATGAGCCCGCCGCCGAGCAGCGTCCAGCGGGCGCCGTACTCCTGGCCGATCCACCCGATGATCGGTGCGCCGACGGGCGTGCCACCCATGAAGATCATCAGGTAGAGCGCCATCACCCGGCCGCGGACGCCGGCGTCGACGTGCAGCTGCATGTAGGTGTTGGCGCTGGTGATGAAGGTGAGCGCGGTGAGCCCGGTGACCGGGGCCAGGAGCGCGAAGGCGAGGTAGGTCGGCATCAGGCCGGCCAGCACCACGCTGGTGCCGAAGGCGAGGGCCGATCCCACGACGAGGCGGTGGCGCACCCGCGCACGGCGCGCGGCGAGCAGGGAGCCGGTCAGCGAGCCGACGGCGAGGAAGGTGCCGAGCAGGCCGAACTCCTCGGGGCCCTTGCCGAACACCTCGGTGGCCATCAGGGCCGAGGTGATCTGGAAGTTGAGGCCGAAGGTGCCGGCGAAGAACACCATGCCGAGCACCAGCAGCAGGTCGGGACGGGCGCGGACGTAGGCGACGCCCTCGCGGATCGCGCCGGGCCCGCGGTTGGCCGGCGCCGCGTCGATCCGGGAGGCGTCGAGGTGGCGCAGCGACCAGATCGGGGCGGCGTACGACACCGCGTTGAGCAGGATCACCCAGCCGGTCGCCACCGCTCCCCCGCCGAACGCAGCGATCAGCAGACCGGCGAGGCCCGGGCCGACGAGGCGCGCAGCATTGAAGCTGGCGGAGTTGAGGCCGACGGCGTTGGTGAGGTCGGCCGGCTCGACGAGCTCGGAGACGAACGACTGGCGCGCGGGGCCGTCGAAGGCGGACGCGGCGCCGAGCAGCGTGGCGAGGACCCAGACGTGCCAGACCTCGGCGGTGCCGGTGACGGCGAGCACGCCGAGCACGGCAGCCGGCAGGGCCATGCCGAGGTTGGTCAGCTGGAGCAGCCGCTGCTTGGGCATCCGGTCGGCGACCAGCCCGGCGAAGGGGGTCAGCAGCAGGAACGGGAGGAACTGCAGGCCGGTGGTGATGCCGAGCGCGGTGGCGCCGGAGCCGACGGCGAGCTCGAGGACCAGCCAGTCCTGGGCGACGCGCTGCATCCAGGTGCCGGTGTTCGACACGACGCCGCCGGCGGCGTAGCGGCGGTAGTTCGGGTTCGCGAGGGAGCGGAAGGTGGGACTCGTGGTGACTCCTCGGTCGGGGAAGCGGTCAGTCGGTCAGGGCGAGGCGCACCAGGAGGGGCGCGGCCTCGCGGAGGGTGGCGCGCTCGGCGGCGGTGAGCCCGGCGAGCTGCTGGGAGAGCCAGGCGTCGCGGCGCTGCCGGTCGGCCAGCACCGCGGCGCGGCCGGAGTCGGTGATCGAGACGACGACCTGGCGGCCGTCGGTCTCGTGCGGGCGGCGCTCGACGTAGCCGTCGGCCTCCAGGCAGTTGACCGTGCGGGTCATCGACGGCGGCTGCACGCGCTCGGCGCGCGCGAGCTCGCCGACGGTCTGGTCGCCGAGCCGCACCAGCAGCCCCAGCACCACCATCTGGCCGATGCTCAGGTCGTTGTCGGGGTGGCGCTCGCTGGCCAGGCGTCGGCGCAGGCGCATGACGCCGGCCCGGAGCTCGGAGGCGAGCCCGGCGTGGGTGCGGAGGTCTGCGGTCGGCATGTCGTTAGCATAACTCATTACCTGTGCTAACTATTCCGGGTGCCCCGGCGCACGCCAGCGATCCCCGGCTGACCGGGGATCGCTGAACTTGTCAGGCGTTGCACGGGCCGACATGTTCAGTGATCCCCGGCTGACCGGGGATCACTGAACTTGTCAGGCTCTCCCTCGGCGCCGGCGGAGGGGGCGTACGCCGCTCAGGTGAGCCAGGACGTGATCGGCGAGATCGCGAAGTAGACGACGAAGAGGCCGGCGACGATCCACATCAGGGGGTGCACCTCGCGGACCTTGCCGACCACGACCTTGATCAGGACGTAGGCCAGGAAGCCGGCGCCGATGCCGACGCTGATGGAGTAGGTGAACGGCATCAGCACGATGGTCAGGAACGCCGGGACGGCGATCTCGAGGTCGTCCCACTCGATGCCCTTGACCTGCTGCATCATCAGGAAGCCGACGAGGACGAGCGCAGGGACGGCGGCCTCGGACGGGATCGCCTCGACGATCGGGGCGAAGAAGGTGCTGAGCAGGAAGAGCAGGCCGGTCACGACCGAGGCGAGACCCGTGCGGGCACCCTCGCCGACGCCCGAGGCGGACTCGATGTAGGACGTGTTGGACGAGACGCCGGCCGCGCCGCCCGCCATCGCCGCGATCGAGTCGACGACCAGGATCCGCTGCGCGTGCGGCGGGATGCCCTCCTCGTCGTTGAGGCCGGCCTCGGCGCCGATCGCGGTCATCGTGCCCATCGTGTCGAAGAAGTCGGCGAGCAGCAGGGTGAAGGCGAGCAGCAGCGCGGCGAGCACGCCGACGGAGGAGAAGGCGCCGAACAGGGAGAACTCCCCGAGGGTGCCGAAGCTCGGGACGTCGACGACGCCGTTGAGCTCGGGGACGTTGAGTGACCAGTTGCCCGGGCCGGCCTCGCCGACGGAGCTGAGGTCGAGCACCGCCTGCAGGACGAAGGCCAGCACCGCGGTGGCGACGATGGAGATCAGGATCGCGCCGCGCACCTGGCGCACCCACAGCGCGATGATCAGCACCACGCCGACGGCGAACACGAGCACCGGCCAGCCGCTCAGCGTGCCGCCGTTGCCGAGCTGGACCGGCACGGTCGTCTGGGCCACGTCCGGGATCCGGGTGACGAACCCGGCGTCGACGAAGCCGATCAGGGCGATGAACAGGCCGATGCCGACCGAGATCGCGATCTTGAGCTGCTGGGGCACCGCGTGGAACACGGCCGTGCGGAAGCCGGTCAGCACCAGGACCAGGATGATGATGCCCTCGAGGACGATCAGGCCCATCGCGTCGGCCCACGTGGAGCGGGTCGCGATGGCGTTGGCGACGAAGGCGTTGAGGCCGAGGCCGGTGGCCAGCGCGAGCGGGAAGTTCGCGACCGTGCCCATGAGGATCGTGAGCACCCCGGCGACCAACGCGGTGCCGGCCGCGATCACCGGCAGGTTCGACCCGTCGCCGGTGCCGCCGCCGAGGAAGGCACCGGTGGAGTCGGGCACGAAGCCGAGGATCAGGGGGTTGAGCACGATGATGTAGGCCATCGTCAGGAACGTGACGACGCCGCCGCGCACCTCGCGACCGATCGTCGAGCCGCGTGCGGTGATCTGGAAGAAGCCGTCGAGGCCGGTGGCCTTCGCGGGCTGCGGAGCGGTCTGCGTCTGGTCGGTCACGGAACGTCATTCTCGCAGACCCGTGTGACGGCCGTGTTTCGCCGTCCGCCCCTTGTGTAGCGTGGAGCCGTGGACCTGGGCGACGAGCAGCCGACGACGCACGAGATCGGCAACCGCACCTACATCGTGGCCCAGGTCGAGCCCCTCGACGTCGACGGCGTCCGCACCACCGAGGTCGGCACCGCCCTCTGGCTGCTCGCGTTCGTCGCCCTGCTGCCCTTCTGGGGCACCCTCGAGGAGAACGGCCGCACGTGGTGGCTGTGGACCTGCCTGGCCGGCTTCGGGCTCGGGCTCTGCGGCCTGGAGTACTGCCGGCGCCGGCGCAAGGAGCGCGCCGCGCAGCGGTCGGACGCATGACGCTCCCCCCGACCCGCTGGGAGCTCGCGGGCGAGGAGAACCGCGGCTACGGCGTGCACTTCGCCGACAGCGTCGCGCGCGGGGTCGACGTCGACGGCGAGGCGAGGTTCGTCGACGCGATGGCGGCCCGCGGGTCGCGGATCCTCGACATCGGGTCCGGCATGGGGCGGGTGTCGGCCGCGCTGCTGGCGCGCGGGCACGAGGTGGTCGCCACCGAGCCCGACCCCGACCTGCGCGCGCAGTCCCGCGCGACGTACCCCGACCTGCCGGTCCTGCCGCACCAGGCGCTCGCCCTCGACCCGGACGAGGTCGGCACCTTCGACCTGGTGACGGTCGTCGGCAACGTGATGATCTTCCTCGGCGAGGGCACCGAGCGCCGGGTCCTCGAGCGGGTGCGCGACCTGCTGCACCCCTCCGGTCGTGCCGTGCTCGGCTTCCACCTCACGGCGGTCAAGGCTGGCAGCCGGACCTACCCGGCCCACGAGTTCGTGGCCGACGCGGAGTCGGCCGGGCTGCGCGTCGTGCACCGCTTCGGCAGCTACGAGCTGCACGAGCCGGTCGACGACTACGCCGTGTGGGTGCTCACCCGGGCCTGAGCGGCGCCCGGGGCAGCGGCCTCAGAGGGTCTCGAAGTCGTCCTCGGTGAGCGTGTCGTGGACGTGGTCGGGCAGCGGCAGCGGCTGCTGCTTGCGGGCCAGCTTGACCTCGGAGTGGGCGCCGCAGCCGTGGTCGAGGGAGACCACGCGGCCGTCGTCGTTGGCGTTGCCGTTGGCGCACACGCCGAACGACTCGGCCAGCGAGCCGTTGAGGCGCATCAGGAAGCCGCACGACGTGCAGCTCAGCGGCGCGCTCCGCGCCACCGGGGCGTCGGGCCCGCCGTCACCGGCGTACCAGCGCTCGGCGGCCATGTCGATGCCCTCGCGACTGAGGGTGCGCACGCGCCCGAGCCCGAGGTCCTCGGCGACCCGACGCACCTGCGCGCGGGCGTCGCCGTCCATCGGCGGGTCGAGCGGGTCGTCGCCGACGAGGTAGGTCGGGACCAGGCGCGGGTCCTCGTCCTCGACCGGGAGCAGGTCACCGGGCGAGAGGTCGCCGGGCTTGATCCGCTCCTTGTAGGGCACCCACGCGGGCGCCACGATCGCGTCGTCGCCGGGCAGCAGCACGACCTCGTTGACGGTCACGTCCTTGCCGCGCTTGGCGCGGGTCAGCGTCACCGACCAGTACCAGCCGGGGTAGCCCGGCCGCGAGCAGGCGAAGTGGTGGGTGACCACGCGCTCGCCCTCGGCGCGCGCGCCGAGGTGGTCGCCCACCTCCGACGGCTCGGCGACCTCCAGCACGATGCCGCGGGCCACGTCGACGGCCTTGGCGAGGGCGGCGTCCGGCTTGCCGGCGCGGGTGGGGAGTGCGATCACCTCCGCATCATCGCAAACGGCTCCACCTCCTGTCCCGTCGGGAGTGCCTGCGGGGCGTCCGCGCCGACGCTGTCGGGTGCGTAGGCCAAGATGGTGCCGTGACCTCCGACCGCCCCGACCCCACCCCGGGCCACGGGGTGGACGAGGCCGATCAGGCCCCCACCGACCGGCGCGTGGGCGCTGCCGGGCCCGCCGCCGCGCGCCCCGGCACGGTGCGGCGCTCCCTGGCCGGCGCGGCCCGTGGCGCGAGGGCGGCCGGGCGCGGCGCCCGCGTCGCCGGGCGCGGGGCCGGGACGGCCGGGCACTACGCCGTCTCCCAGGCCCGGCGCGCCGCGCGCGCCGAGGGTGCTGGCGACTCCGGCCTCTCCCGCCTGATCGAGCTGCATGCCTTCAACGCCGCGGGCGACGCGGCGGTGGCGATCTCGCTGGCCGGCACCCTCTTCTTCCAGGTCCCCACCGGCGAGGCGCGCGGGCAGGTCGCGCTGTTCCTGGGCCTGACCATGCTCCCCTTCGCGATCGTCGCCCCGCTGATCGGCCCGTTCCTCGACCGCTTCAGCCACGGCCGGCGCTGGGCGGTCGGCGCGACGATGGCCATCCGCAGCTTCCTGTGCTGGGTCCTGGCGACGGCGGTGGTGACCGAGTCGGCGTGGCTGTTCCCCGCCGCGCTCGGCGTGCTGGTCGCGTCCAAGGCCTACGGCGTGACCCGTGCCGCCGCCGTGCCGCGCCTGCTGCCGCCCGACCTCACCCTCGTCAAGGCCAACGCCCGGGTCTCGCTGGCGGGCGTCGTCGGCGCGGGCGTGTCGGCGCCGCTCGCCGTGCTCGCCTCCACGTTCGGGCCGGAGTGGTCGCTGCGCTACGCCTTCGTCGTCTTCGTGCTCGCCACGATCTGGGCGATCCGGCTGCCCGACAAGGTCGACGCCAGCCAGGGCGAGGGCGAGATGGTGCTGGCCGGCGAGGAGACGGAGTCGCGCCCCGGGCGGCGTACGCGCACCCGCATCCCGTCGGCGGTCGCCTTCGCGCTGCGCGCCAACTGCGGTCCCCGATGGCTGTCGGGGTTCCTCACCATGTTCATGGCGTTCCTGCTGCGCGAGAACCCGATCGGCGACTGGCGTCCGGAGGTGCTGCTCGGACTGGTGATCGGCGCGGCCGGCCTCGGCAACACGCTGGGCATCACCATCGGCTCCCTGCTGCGCCGGCTCAACCCGTCGGTCACGGTGGTCCTCGCGCTGCTGGCCGACTGCGCCGTGGCGGTGGTCGCGGCGCTGTTCTACGGCCTCGTGTCGCTCGTGCTGCTCGGGCTCACCGCGGGCCTGGCGCAGGCGCTGGCCAAGCTCTCGCTCGACTCGACCATCCAGCGCGACATCCCCAGCCGGGTGCAGGCCAGCGCGTTCGCGCGCTCCGACACCACGCTCCAGCTCGCGTGGGTGATCGGCGGGTTCGTGGGCATCGCGATGCCGCTGATGCCGCAGCTCGGGCTCGGCATCGCCGCCGGCGTGCTGGGGGCGTGGGCGAGCTTCGTGCTGCTCGGCAAGGCGTCGCGCGGCGCCCGCCCGACGCCAGCGGCCTGAGCCGCGCGGGCGTCGGCCGAGGGGTCAGAGCTCGAGCTCGTCGGCGAGGGCGCGCAGCACCTTCGCCGTCCCGCGGGCGGCGGCCCGCTCGGGGTGCCGGCCGCGGCGGTAGGTCTCCTCGACGCCCTCGAGCATCCGGATGAGGTCCTCGACGATGGTCACCATCGCCTCGGGGTGCTTGCGCTGGGCGTTGCGCTGGTTGCGGGCGACCGAGGCGGGCGCGTCGAGCACCCGGACCTGGAGCGCCTGGTCGCCGCGGCGACCCTGGGCGATGCCGAACTCGACCTTGGTGCCGGCCTTGAGCGCGCCGGTGCCCTCGGGGAGCGCGTCGGAGTGGACGTAGACGTCCGGCCCGTCGTCCTGGGACAGGAAGCCGAAGCCCTTCTCCGCGTCGAACCACTTCACCTTGCCACTGGGCACGGTCCACTCCACTCCGGTCAGCTGCCACACGACCGCGGACTCACGGGCGCGGGCACAGGATAGGCGGCCCGACCGACAGCCCACCAACGGGTTGTCCCCGGCCGGAGTTGGGGGGTGACGGTGCTGCTGGGACCATGGAACACTCGTGGGACGTCGGACGGCCGCGTCCACGGCACAGTCGACGACGAGCAGGACAGGGTGAGGCACGGTGCGGGCACGATCGGTGGGACGGGTCCTCGGCTGCGGGCTGGCCGCACTGGCGACGGCGGTCACCGCCTCGCTGGTCGCCCTGCCCGACGACGCCTCGGCCAGCCCGGGCGACGGACCCCTGACCCTCGTGACCCTCAACGGACCCGGCACCGCCGGCGGCGACCGCGGCGCCGAGGAGCTGCTCGCCCGCCAGGACGCCGTGCTCGCGGCGATCGGGGCCGGCGAGCCCGCCTACCGCTGGACGACGGCCCTCAACGGCTTCGCCGCCCCCCTCACCGACACCCAGGTCCGCGCGCTCGACCAGCAGCCCGGGGTCGCCGTGATCGAGGCCGACGAGGTCCGGCCGCTCGCCGGCCGCACGAGCCTCGCGACGGTCCGTGCTGCCACCGGCAGCCCACGCCTGCGCGGCGGCGCCGGCGTGGTCATCGGCGTCGTCGACTCCGGCATCGCACCCGACTCCCCCGCCTTCGCCGCCGTCCCGGGCCTCGGCGCCTCGCCCGACGGGTTCAACGGCGTCTGCATGGCCGGCGAGGGGTGGTCGCAGGACGAGTGCACGCGCAAGGTCGTCGGTGCCCGCTGGTTCGTCGAGGGCTTCGGCCGCGACCGGGTCCGCACCTCCGAGACCCTGTCGGCCCGTGACGACCTCGGCCACGGCACCCAGGTGGCCTCCGTCGCCGCCGGCAACGCCGGGGTCAGCGTGCGGGTCGACGGCCGTGACGCCGGGACCTTCGGCGGCGTCGCCCCGCAGGCGCGGGTCGCGGCCTACAAGGCCTGTTGGGGTGCGCCCGACCCGTCCGGTGACGGCTGCTCGACCGCCGACGTCGTGAGCGCCGTCGACGCGGCGGTCGCCGACGGCGTCGACGTGCTCGACCTGGCGATCGCCGGCGGCGAGGGGATCGACACCCTCCAGCGCGCGCTGCTCGGCGCCGCCGAGGCGGACGTCGTCGTGGTCGGCGCGGCCGGCAACTCCTCGCGCTCCGCGTTCGCCGCGCACGTCTCGCCGTGGGTCACCACCGTCGGCGCCTCCGTGGGGCGGATGTCGCGCGGACGCGTCGCCGTCGCGGGTGGGCCGACGCTCACCGGCGGCGGCCGCCCGGTCGACGTGCGCGGGCGTACGGTGCTCGCCCGCGACGCCGCTGCTCCCGGCGCCTCGCGCGCCGGCGGCGGCCCAGTGCCGGCCCGGCGCCCTCGACACGCGCCGGGTGGCCGACCGGGTCGTGGTGTGCGTGCGCGGCGGCATCGGTCGCATCGACAAGTCGGAGGCCGTGGCCCGTGCGGGAGGCCGCGCGATGGTGCTGGTCAACCCGCGCCGAGGCGCGGTGAGCGCGGACTTCCACGCCGTCCCGACCGTCCACCTCGCGGCCCGGGAGGGTCGCCGGCTGGTCCGGTGGGTGGCCCGGCACCCGGGCACCCGCATCAGGCTGGGGCGCGTCGACGCCTCGCCCGCACCCCGCCGCGCCGCCGGGTGGAGCGCCTCGGGCGACCCGCGGGGTCCCGTCCTGAAGCCCGACGCCATCGCCGACGGCGACGCCGTGCTCGGCGCCCTGCCGGGGACGAGCGGCCGCTCGTGGGGCGTCTTCACCGGGAGCTCGGCCGCGACCGCCCACGCTGCCGGCCTCGCGGCGCTCGTGCTCGGCGAGCGCGACCTCCCCGCCGCCGTGGTGCGCTCCCTCGTCACGACCTCCGCCCAGCCGGTCCGCGGCGCGAGCGTGCTGGAGCAGGGCTCCGGCGCGCTGCCGCAGCGGGCGCCCACGGCCCACCTCGCCCTCGACGTGCCGCTCCGCGCGTGGCGCCGCGCCCTGCGCCGCCACGACCTGGTCGACCTCAACACCAGCTCGGTGCTGCTGCAGGCCCGTCGGCCCGTCGCGCGGCGCACCGTCACCAACATCTCCGGCCGCGCGGAGTACTTCTCGGTCACCGCCCGCGGCTTCACCACCCACCGGGTGCGGGTCCAGCCGCTCGCCGTGCGCCTCGCGCCCGGCCAGTCCGCGACGTTCACCGTCACCGCGACCGGCCCGAGCGGACCGGGCCGCCTCGACGACGGCGAGCTGGTCTGGCTCGGTGCGCGCGGTGGCGTGACCCGGGTGCCGGTGGCCATCACCCGCTGACCCGGGGCAGCCACGGCGACGGGCCGCCGCCCCCGGGGGGACGACGGCCCGTACGGCCCTCAGGCCGGGCTCAGCTGTCGAGCACCCGGTCGTGGCGCAGCGACGTCGCCCGGGTCTCCTTGGCGAAGAGCACCGAGACGACCGTGAGCACCGACGCGATCGTCATGTAGATCGCCACCTTGGAGACGTTGTCGCTCCCCTCGCTCGCGTCGCCGAGCAGGTCGATGGCGATGATCGGCGCCAGCGCGCCGGCGAAGATCGAGGCGAGCTGGTAGCCGACGGACGCGCCGGTGTAGCGCACCGAGGTGCCGAACAGCTCGGAGAAGAACGCCGCCTGCGGGGAGTACATGAACGCGTGCAGGACCAGGCCGACGCAGATCGCGAGGATGATCTTGCCCTCGGAGCGCGAGGCGATGAGGTCGAAGAAGACCCAGGTCCACGCGGCGACGCCCACGGCGCCGACGAGGTAGAGCGGGCGGCGCCCGACCCGGTCGCTGAGCGCACCGACGAGCGGGATGGTCACGAAGTGCACGACCGAGCCGATCAGCAGGGCCTTGAGGATGAGCGGCTTGTCGTCCGCGGTGCCGGCGTAGAGGGTCAGGAACGAGATCGAGATGATGGTGAAGATGTAGTACGAGATGTTCTCGGCCATCCGCATGCCCATCGCGACGAGGACCTCGCGGGGGTACTTGCGGAAGACCTCGAGGATCGGCAGGTGCGGCTGCTCCTTGGTCTCGAGCTCCGACTTCGCCTCGGCGAACACCGGCGACTCCTCGACCGAGAGCCGGACCCACAGGCCGACGGCCACGAGCACGGCGCTCAGCAGGAACGGGATGCGCCAGCCCCACGCGTTGAACGCGTCGTCGGACTGCACGGCGGCCAGCACCCACAGCACGCCGGTCGCGAGCAGGTTGCCGAGCGCCACGCCGGCCTGCGGCCACGACGACCAGAACCCGCGCTGCGAGTCGTCGCCGTGCTCGGCGGCCATCAGCACCGCCCCGCCCCACTCGCCGCCCACCGCGAAGCCCTGGAGCAGCCGGCAGGTCAGCAGCAGCAGCGGCGCGGCGATGCCGATCGAGGCGTACGTCGGGAGCAGGCCGATCGCGAACGTGGACAGCCCCATCAGGAAGAGCGAGAACACCAGCATCTTCTTGCGGCCGACCTTGTCGCCGAAGTGGCCGAAGACCACGCCGCCGAGGGGGCGGGCGACGAAGCCGAGCGCGTAGGTGCCGAACGCGAGCAGCGTCGCGGTGGCGGGCTCGCTGTCGGGGAAGAAGAGGGTGCCGAAGACGAGCGCCGCGGCCGAGCCGTAGAGGAAGAAGTCGTACCACTCGACGGCGGTGCCGATGAGGGAGGCGAACACCACCTTGACGATGCTCGTCCGGCCGGGATCGGCCCCGGGGGACGTGGCCCCGGGGCGGTCGGGCGTGGTGGTCTCGGTGGTCATGGGCGTGCCTTTCATCGGGTTCTGCGGGAGCTGGTGTCGAGGTGGTGGCCGGGCGGCCGGCGTCAGGCGGCGGTCCAGCCGCCGTCGAGGAGGAGCGACGTGCCGGTCATGGAGGTGGCGGCGGGGCTGCAGAGGAAGGCGACCGCGTCGGCGACCTCCTCCGGCTCCACCAGCCGCTTGAGCGGGGTGCGGGCGAGCAGCACCGTGTCGACGACCTCGTCGTCGGGCACGCCGTGGGCGCGCGCCTGGTCGGCGATCTGCCCCTCGACGAGGGGCGTGCGGACGTAGCCGGGGCACACCGTGTTGCTGGTGACGCCACGGTCGGCGCCCTCGAGCGCGATCACCTTGGACAGCCCCTCGAGGCCGTGCTTGGCGCTGACGTAGGCGGACTTGAACGCCGAGGCGCGGTGGCCGTGGACGCTGGAGACGTGCACCAGCCGGCCCCAGCCGCGGGCGTACATCCCGGGCAGCACCCGCTGCGCCAGCAGGAACGGCGCGTGCAGCATGAGCGCGTGGATGGTGCGGAACCGCTCGGGGTCGAAGTCCTCGACGGGCGCGACGTGCTGGACGCCGGCGTTGTTGACCAGGACGTCCACGTCGAGGTCGAGGCGCGCGATCGCGGCCGGGTCGGTGAGGTCGACGACGTGGGGCGTGCCGTGGACCTGGGCGGCGACCTTGGCCACCCCCTCCTCGTCGCGGTCGAGCAGGTGGACCTCGGCGCCGGCCGCGGCGAGCCGGGCGGCGACGGCCGCGCCGATGCCGCTGGCGGCGCCGGTGACGAGCGCGCGGCGGCCCTCGAGCGTGGGCCGGACGGGGTGGGTGGCGGTGGTCATGGGATCACCGTAGGGAGGCGAGTGACGTACGGCACATGGTGTTCGGCCACATACTTGCCGCCGTTCCGTGTGCCGCCGGGCCACTCCACGTGGTTGCCCGACGGGGTGTAGTCCAGTGACGAACGGTTGCTGGACGTGCCGTCCGACGACCATCCGTCACTGGACTACCCCGGATTGGTGGGCGGGCCCGGGCCGACGAGGTCAGGGGCGCTGGAGGCGCGCCAGGCGCAGCGCGAGCTGGACGTCGAGCGAGCGCGCGGGCTCTCGCCAGCCGGGGCCGAGCAGCTCGCCGACGCGGTCGAGGCGCTGGGTGACGGTGTTGGGGTGCAGGTGGAGGGCCGCCGCCGTCTCCTTGAGCCGACCGCCGGCGGCGAACCACGCCTCGAGGGTGACGAGCAGCGACGTGCCGCGCCGCTCGTCCCAGTCGCGGACCGGGCCGACGGCGGCGTCGATGAAGGCGTCGACGTGCTCGGGGTCGTTGTCGCCCAGCAGCAGCCGCGCGACGCCGAGCCCGGCCGGGTCGCTGACCTCCCCGCGGCGACCGAGCCGCACGAGGGCGTCCAGGCAGCGCAGCGCCTCGCCGTGCGCGCGGGCCAGCCGGTCGTCGTGCAGCGCATCGGTGGTGGCGGCGACGCCGATGGTCGCGGTGCTGCCCGTGGCGGCGACGACGGACTGCAGCTCGACCCCGACGCGGTGGGGGTCCTCGCCGGGCACCACCAGCACCAGGGCACCCCGGTGCTCCCCGGCCAGGCCCGACATCCGGCGGGCGAGGGCGAGCACGGAGCGGCTGGCCCGGTGCCGGTCCGCGCCGTCGACCGCGGCGGCCGCGACGACGACCGGACCGTCGATGCGGGCGCCGTGGCGCCGGACCCGGTCGCGCAGCCGGCTCCGGTCCGCCGGGTCGCCCTCGAGCAGGTCGACCAGCAGCTGGCCGCCGAGGCGCTCCTCGGCGTCGGAGACCGACCGGGCGAACAGCAGCACCAGGGCGGTGACCAGCGCGCCGCGCTCGAGCGTACGGCGACCGGCGAGGTCGAGCGGCTCGTCGCGCCGCAGCACGAGGGTCGCGACGTGCTCGCTGCCGGCCTGGGCGGCGGCGACCAGCCCCGACCCGACGACGACGGAGCGGCCCGAGGCCAGCGCCGCGGGCACCGCGTCGGCCCACGCGACGCCGGCGTCCTCGCCGGCCTGCAGCTCCCCGGACGGGGTCCAGATCGACACCGCGCCCCCGAGCACGCCGGAGAGCACGTCCGCGACCTCGGCGACCCCTCCCCCGCCGACCAGCAGGTCGGTGAGCCGGTCGTGGGCCAGCGCGGCGGCGTCGACGGCCTCGGTGTGGCGGGTCAGCGAGCGGTTGGCCGCGTCGAGCTCGGCGAACAGACGGGCGTTCTCCAGCGCCACCACCGCGTGCGCGGCGAACGACGTCAGCAGGCTGACCTCGGCCTGCGGGAAGCGCCGCACGGAGCGGTGCACGGCCAGCAGCGCCCCGATCACCACGCCGTCCAGCACCAGGGGCACCCCGAGGATGGCGCGGATCTGCTCCCCGGCCACGGCGTCGTCGATGTAGCCCTGGTGGAGGAACCGCTCGTCGCGGGCGTAGTCCTCGGTGAAGTACGCGGCGCCGGTCTGCGCGACCAGGCCCAGCAGGCCGGTGCCGAGCGGGAGCCGCAACGTCTGGAACTCACGCGTCAGGGCACCGTCGGTGACCTTCATGTAGGACGCGCCGTCGCCCTCGTCGTTGAGCGAGAGGTAGGTCATGTCGCAGTGCAGCAGCTGGCGGGCGCGTCGCACGATCGCGGCCAGGATGGTGTCGACGTCGCGGATGGCGGTGAGGTCGGAGGCGGTCTCGTAGAGCGCCGAGAGCTCGGCCTCGCGCGCCCGCATCCGGGTGATCAGGTCCCGCAGCCGCAGCGCGACGTCGTACTCCGCGCGCACGGACGCCGCCTCCTCGCCGGCGAGCCCCTGCTCGGCCCGGGCGAGGTGCGCGTCGAAGTCGCTCAGCGGCGCCTCGTCGTAGAGCAGGTCGAGGAAGGTCGGCACCCGTCCCATCCTGCCGCCAGCGGCGCCGGCGCGCACGGGACGGGTCAGGCCTCGCGGGAGATCGTCATCTCGCGGTCGCCGTAGACGACCTTGTCGCCCTCGAGGAGCGTCGCGGGCTTGCCCGGCGCCAGCTGGCGCGCGACGCCCTGGCGCACGAGGACCGTGCCGTTGGTGGAGCCCCGGTCCATCACCACGATGGTGCCGTCGGGGGCCGGCCCGAACTGGGCGTGGGTCTTCGACACCGACATGTCGGCGGACGCGAGCGGCACGAGGTGGGCGACCTGCTCGCCGTTGCGCGCCTCGGGGCGGCGCCCGACGAGGGCGAGGCCGGCGATGACGAAGCTCTCGCCGTTGTCGAAGTGGACGCGCCAGCGCGTGGCCTGCCCGGGCGGCGGTGCGGCGTGCCGGGGCGGCCCGGTCGGTCGGCGCTGCTGGGTCACCGCGGCCGGGGGCGGTGGCGCCGCCGCCGGGGTCGGCTGCGGGGTCGGCTGAGGCGCGGGAACCGGCTGCTGCACCGGAGGCTGCGCGGGAGGGTGGACCGGCTGCCGGACGGGCGGCTGGACCGGCTGCGGGACCGGCTGGCGGGCCGGCGCCGGCGCGGCCGTGACCTCGGGCGGGAGCGGCTGGCGGCGCATCGAGTGCTCGGAGCGCTCGGGGGTCCGGACCGCCTCCACCGGCGGGGCGGGGATCAGTCGCATCGCGGTCAGGTTGACGATGTGGCGCGGCGCGTCGTCGACGTCGTCGACCGCGGACTCCACCACGGGTCGCACGTCGACGACCACGGTGTGGGCGAGGTGGTCGTGCCAGCCGCGACGTTGCCGGCCGCGGTCCTCGACGGCCGTCCAGGCCAGGGTCGCGACCCCGAGCCCGAACGTGGGCAGGCCGGCCGCGCCGAGGACCAGCGAGCGCAGCAGCGCGGGGCCGACCCCGATCGGGGTGCCCGTGCCGTGGTGGACCACGCGGAGGCCGGTCATCGCCTTGCCGGGCGAGGTGCCGCCCACGCCCAGCACGACGGCGAGGACGAGCCAGAGCAGCACGGTGGCGCCGGCGACGACGCCGACGACGGTCCACGGCTCGTCGGGGACGAGCACCGCGGTCACGACGCCGGCCGCGACCAGGAGCCCCCAGCCGAGGAGGCGGTCGACGGCGAACGCGGTGAAGCGGCGCTCGAGAGCGGCGACCGGGTAGGTGGTCGCCGGTTCCTGCCGGGGTGGCGCGGGGTGCGGGTGCGGGTGCTGGTGCTGGGTCACGGTGGTGTCGCTCAGGGGTTGGTCACCTGGATGGTGACGCCGTCGCCCAGGTCGAGGACGGCGCCCGGGATCAGGCTGACGGCGATGCCGGCCGTGAGCTCCTCCGGGTCGAGGCCGGGCTGCGCGAGCACGGTGCCGTTGGTCGAGCCCAGGTCGGTCACGATGGCCGAGCCGTGGTCCGCCCCGGCGCCGGGACGGATCTCGAGGTGGGTCGAGGAGATCTCCTGGTGCGGGCTGGCGACGGTCACCACGTGGGGCTGGTCGTGGGAGGCGAACCGGCGGGCCTCCGGCGCGCGACCGACCAGCACGGTGCGGTCGACCGCGACCACGTCACCGGTGGAGAACACCAGCGAGGCGACGGGCGCGGACACCACCTCCGGGCCGATCTCCTGGCCGGGGACCGGCGGACGCTGGAAGTCGGGGGCGGGCGGGCCGGCGACGGTCTGCCCGTCGCGGTCCCAGTCATCCTGCACGGCCGGCGTCTCGCCGGTCGGCGTCGGGTCCTCGTCGGGCTGGCCGAACGTCATCGGCTCGGCGGGCACCGCGACCGGCTCGGGTGCCGGCGCGGCGTCGGCGACGGGCGGTGCGGGCTCGGGCGTGGGCTCGGGCGTGGGCTCGGGCGTGGGCTCGGGCGTGGGCTCGGGCTCGGCGACGGGAGTGGGCTCGGGCGTCGGCTCGGGCGCGGCGACGGGAGCGGGCTCGGCCGCCGGCGCCGGGGGGCGTACGTCGTCGGCGGCGGCACGCTCCGGGCCGATCTCGACGACCGACACCCGGGCCAGGCCGGGGGTGAGGGTGTGCTCGACCGGACCGTCGCCGGCCACGGCCAGGCGGACCGACACCTCGCCGGCGAGGACCTGCTCGTGCCAGGTCGTGCCGGGCTCCGCGGTGAGGACCGACTCGCCGGCCGCCGACACCACGCGGGCGGACGGGGCGCCCCGCACGAGGACGCGGGTGCTGCCGTCCGAGCGGGCCACGAGGGCGAGGTGGTCGAGCGAGGACAGCCCGCCGGCGAGCAGGGCGTCGAGCAGGGTGTCGGCGTCGGCGCCGCCGTCGGCGAGCTCCCAGAGCGCGGCCACCCGGCCGCGCTGGCTGCTCGGCAGCAGGACGGTGACCTGCTCGCCGACCACGGCGTACCAGTCCCCCGTCGCGAACCTGCCCGCTGCGCCGGCCTCTGCGCTCACTGTCGTCCCCCCAGCTTGGATTCGAGACTCTGCAGCTGGCGCTGCGAGTCGTAGGTGGCGTCCTTCACCAATCCCACCACATCGACGACGATCGCCGTGGCGTTGTCGCGACCACCGGCGGCCACGGCGGCCCGGACCAGCCGGTCGGCCGCGTCGCGCGGGTCGGGGACGCTCTCGAGGATCTCCTCGATCTCCTTGTCCTCGATCATCCCGGTCACGCCGTCGCTGCACAGCAGCAGGCGCTCGACCGAGCCGAGCGGGAGCAGGAAGAAGTCGGGCTGGATGCCCTCCGGGCTGCCGAGCGCCCGCGTGATGACGTGCCGCTCGGGGTGGACGGCGGCCTCCTCGAGGGTGATCTCGCCGGCGTCGACCAGCTCCTGGACGACGGAGTGGTCGACGCTCACCTGCTCGAGCCGGCCCTCGGTGATCCGGTAGATCCGGGAGTCGCCGAGGTTGGCGAGCAGCCACTTCGTCACGCCGTGGTCGTCGACCAGCACCGCGACGACCGCCGTCGTGCCGGCGTGCCAGCCCGGGGTCAGCGCGCGGTGGGCGTCGCCGTAGTCGACGATGCGGGCCTGGGCGCGGGCGAGCGCGTCGGCCACCTGCTCGGCACCGCGGGCGGGGTCGTAGTCGCCCGCGAGGCGCTGGAACTCCTCGACCACCATCTGGCTCGCGACGTCGCCGCCGGAGTGACCGCCCATGCCGTCGGCGACGACGAAGACCGGCGGCGCCACCAGGTAGGAGTCCTCGTTGACCTTGCGCACCAGTCCGACGTCGCTCGACGCCCCGTGGTGCAGGTCGACGTTCTTCATGCCCGGCCCTCTTCGCTGCCCCGTGCCCAGTTGGTCGGCGGGGGTGCCGACCAGGCGAGTAGCGTAAGAGGGATGTCCAGCCAACGACGGGCGACACCCGCACGCACCCTCGCCGACCAGCTGCGCGGCTGGCCCGACGAGCGTCTCGTCGCCCTGCTCGGGGCCCGTCCGGATCTCGCCACGCCCGCCCCTCAGGATTCGTCGCAGCTGGCCTCGCGGGCCGCCACGCGCTCGTCGATTCATCGCGCCCTCGACGGCCTCGACCGCCTCGAGCTTTCCGTGCTTGATGCCCTGATCGTGGTCGGTCAAACCACTCCGGAGCGACTTGTCGAGGTCGTGCACGCGGATCCCGCACGGACGCAGGCCGCGCTGCAGCACCTGCTCGACCTGGCGCTCGCCTGGGAGGCGCCCGGTGGCCTGCGGGCGCTGACCGGCGTGGCCGACGCGATGCGCGGTGGTCCGGGCCCGGTCAGCGGCCTGCGACCGAGCAGCCCGGAGCCCGAAGACCCGGAGGTCGTCGCCGGCCTCGTCGCCGAGCTCAGCCCGGCGGCGCAGGCGCTGCTGCGCCACGTCGACGCCCACGGGGGCGAGGGCACGACCGGCGCCGCGCGCCGCACCGTCACCCCCGCCGACGCCGCGTCCCCGGCCGAGGAGCTGCTCGCCCGGCGGCTGCTCGTGCCGCGCGAGGGCACCACCGTCGTCCTGCCGGGCGAGGTCGGTCTCGCCCTGCGCGGCGGGCGCACGACCACCGAGCCGGTCGACGACGTGCCCGGGCTCGCCACGTCCACCCGCGACCCGGCGCTCGTGGCGCGGACGGCGGCGGGCGCCGCGTTCGACGTGGTCCGTCGCGTCGAGCTGCTGCTGGACCAGTGGGGGGTGCACCCCCCGGGCGTGCTGCGCAGCGGCGGGCTCGCGGTGCGCGACCTCAAGGTCGTGGCGCGCGACCTGCACGTCGACGAGGGCGAGGCGGCGCTCGTCGTGGAGGTGGCCCTCGCGACGGGCCTCGTCGCGGAGGGCACCGAGCCCGACGGGTCGCCGGCCTGGCTCCCGACCGACGAGTTCGACGTGTGGTCCGCCCGCCCGATGGCGCAGCGGTGGGCGAGCCTCGTGGGCGGGTGGCTCTCGAGCAGCCGGGTCCCGTCCCTCGTCGGCAGCCGCGACGCCGCCGGCAAGACCTGGAACGCGCTGTCGCCCGAGCTCTCCAGCGGCCTCGCGGAGGAGGCCCGCCGGCTGGCGCTGCGGGTGTGGTCGCAGACGGCCGAGGGCGAGGTGCTGGCCGCCGGGACCGGGACGGCGTCGCTGGTGCGGCACGTCGAGTGGCTGCGCCCGCGGCGTCCGACGATCTTCACCGACCTGGTGGCGGCGGCGCTGGGCGAGGCCGCGGTGCTCGGCGTCGGCGGCGCGGGCGGCCTGCCGCCGAGCGGCCGACGGGTCGCGGAGGGCGACCTGCCGGGCGCGGCCGCGGCCATCGACCCGCACCTCCCCCAGCCCGTCGACCACGTGCTCCTCCAGGCCGACCTGACGGCCGTCGCGCCCGGCCCGCTGGAGACCGAGGTCGCCCGCCGGCTGCACCTGCTCGCCGACGTGGAGTCCCGCGGCGGCGCGACGGTCTACCGGTTCAGCGCCGGCTCCCTGCGGCGGGCCTTCGACGCGGGCTGGTCGGCCGCCGAGGTCCGCGACTTCCTCGCCTCGGTCTCCCAGACGCCGGTCCCCCAGCCGCTGGACTTCCTCGTCGACGACGTGTCGCGGACCTTCGGCACGGTCCGGGTCGGCCACGCCGAGGCGTTCCTGCGCGCCGACGACGAGGCGGCGCTCGCGGCTCTCGTCCACGACCCGCGGGCCCGCTCGCTCGGGCTGCGGCTGCTCGCCCCCACCGTCGCGATCGCGACCTCCCCGCTCGACGTGCTGCTGCCGCGCCTGCGCGAGCTGGGTGCGGCGCCGGTGGTCGAGGCCGCCGACGGCACGGTCCGGGTCAGCCGTCCCGACCTCCAGCGGGCCCGCTCCCGGCGCGGGCGGCGTCCGGCCGGCGCGGTCGAGGCCCGGCAGGTCGCGCAGGTGCAGGCCGTCGCGACGGCGATCCGCGCCGGCGACCGGGCGGAGTCGTCACGCCCGCCCAGCGCCGCGACGACCACGCCGTCGGGCGCGCTCGCCGCGCTCCGCGAGGCGATCGAGGCGGGGACCACCGTGGTGATCGGCTACGTCGACAACCACGGCGCGACGGGCGAGCGCGTCGTCGACCCGCGCCGGCTCGACGGCGGCCGGCTCTCGGCCTTCGACCACCGCTCCGACGACCTGCGCGAGTTCGCCGTGCACCGCATCACCGGCGTGCGCCGGGCGTGAGGCCCGCCCGTGCGGACGCGTTCGTAGAATGGTCGGATGGACTTCCTCCGCTACGCCGAGCGCTCCGCCGCGCTCGTCAACGCCGAGCTGCCCGACGAGGCCGCCCTGCGTGAGCACCTCGCGGACCGCTCCTGGCTCCACCGGTCGGTCGTGACGGACGACGTGGCCGCGCTGGAGACCTTCCGCGCCGAGCTGCGCCCGGTCTTCGAGGCCTCCCAGGCCGACGACGTACGCCTGGTGGTGAGCCAGCTCAACGACCTGCTCGCCCGGCACCCGGTCACCCCGATGATCTCCGACCACGACCCCACCCACCTCCACATGCACGTGGCCAACCGCGCCGCGTCGGTCGCCGAGCTGCTGATCGGCGAGGCGCTGATGGGCCTGGCCACCCTCGTGTGCGACCTCGGCGCGACCCGGCTCGGGACGTGCTCGGAGCCCAAGTGCGACCACGTGTTCGTCGACACCTCGCCCAACCAGTCGCGCCGCTACTGCTCCGACCGGTGCTCCTCGCGCGCCAACGTGGCGGCGTTCCGGGCACGGCAGAAGGCGGTGCGCGCGCAGCACGACGGCGACGCCCCGGCCGCGGCGGCGGCGCAGTGAACGACGGCCCCCTGATCGTCCAGTCGGACAAGACGCTGCTGCTCGAGGTCGACCACCCGTCGGCCGCCGAGGCCCGCAAGGCGATCGCGCCGTTCGCCGAGCTCGAGCGCTCCCCCGAGCACATCCACACCTACCGGCTCACGCCCCTCGGCCTCTGGAACGCCCGGGCCGCCGGCCACGACGCCGAGCAGGTCGTCGACGCGCTCCTCACCTGGAGCCGGTACGCCGTGCCGCACGCGCTGCTCGTCGACGTGGCCGAGACGATGGGCCGCTACGGGCGGCTGCGCCTGGAGAAGCACCCGGTGCACGGCCTGGTCCTGTCGTCGGTGGACCGCCCCGTCCTCGAGGAGGTGCTGCGCGCCAAGAAGGTCGCCGGCATGGTCGGCGCCCGCATCGACGACGACACCGTCGCGGTCCACCCGAGCGAGCGGGGCAACCTCAAGCAGGCGCTGCTCAAGCTGGGCTGGCCGGCCGAGGACTTCGCGGGCTACGTCGACGGCGAGGCGCACGCCATCGACCTGGCCGAGGACGGCTGGACGCTCCGCCCCTACCAGCGCGACGCCGCGCAGTCCTTCTGGGACGGCGGCTCGGGCGTCGTGGTGCTCCCCTGCGGCGCGGGCAAGACCATCGTCGGCGCCGCCTCGATGGCCCACGCCGGGGCGACCACGCTGATCCTGGTCACCAACACGGTCAGCGCCCGCCAGTGGAAGGACGAGCTGGTCCGGCGTACGTCGCTGACCGCCGACGAGATCGGCGAGTACTCCGGCGCCGTCAAGGAGATCCGGCCGGTCACGATCGCGACCTACCAGGTGCTGACGATGAAGCGCAAGGGCGTCTACCCGCACCTCGAGCTGCTCGACGCCCGCGACTGGGGCCTCATCGTCTACGACGAGGTGCACCTGCTGCCCGCCCCGATCTTCCGGATGACCGCCGACCTCCAGGCCCGGCGCCGGCTCGGCCTGACCGCGACCCTGGTGCGCGAGGACGGCCGCGAGGGCGAGGTGTTCTCGCTCATCGGGCCGAAGCGCTACGACGCGCCGTGGAAGGACATCGAGGCGCAGGGCTACATCGCGCCGGCCGACTGCGTGGAGGTGCGGGTGACGCTCCCCGACGGCGAGCGGCTGGCCTACGCCACCAGCGACCCCGACACCCGCTACCGGCTGGCGTCGTGCACGCACGCCAAGATCGACGTGGTCAAGGACCTGGTGAGGCAGCACGCCGGGCAGCCGACCCTCGTGATCGGCCAGTACATCGACCAGCTCGACGAGATCAGCGCGATGCTCGACGCGCCCGTGATCAAGGGCGAGACGACGGTCAAGGAGCGTCAGCGGCTCTTCGACGCGTTCCGCTCCGGCGAGGTCGGGCTGCTGGTCGTGAGCAAGGTCGCCAACTTCTCCGTCGACCTGCCTTCGGCCGAGGTGGCGATCCAGGTCAGCGGGTCCTTCGGCTCCCGCCAGGAGGAGGCGCAGCGGCTGGGCCGGCTGCTGCGTCCCAAGACCGAGGGGCGCAGCGCCCACTTCTACACGATCGTCTCACGCGACACCGTCGACGCCGACTTCGCGCAGAACCGCCAGCGCTTCCTCGCCGAGCAGGGCTACGCCTACCGGATCATCGACGCCGGGGACCTGCAGGCCGACGCCTGACCCGCGACTCCGCCGGGTCGGCACAACCTGACCCCCGACCCTGCCGAGTCGGCAGGATCGGGGGCCCAGGTGCTGCCGACTCGGCTGGGTGCGCCGTCAGGCGAGGGTGCTGCTGTCGATCACGAAGCGGTAGCGCACGTCGGAGGCGAGCACCCGCTCGTAGGCCTCGTTGACCTGGTCGGCCCGGATCAGCTCGATCTCGCTGACGATGCCGTGCTCGGCGCAGAAGTCGAGCATCTCCTGGGTCTCGGCGATGCCGCCGATCATGGAGCCGGCGAACGTGCGCCGGTTGCTGAGCAGCGAGAACACGTTGACGTCGAGCGGCTCGGCGGGAGCGCCGACGTTGACCATCGCACCGTTGACCGCGAGCAGGCCGAGGTAGGCGCTGACGTCGATCTTGGCGCTGACGGTGTTGATGATCAGGTCGAACGAGCTGGCGAGGGTCTCGAAGGTCCCCTCGTCGGAGGTCGCGTAGTAGTGGTCGGCGCCGAGACGCAGGCCGTCCTCCTGCTTCTTCAGCGACTGCGACAGCACGGTCACCTCGGCGCCCATCGCGTGGGCGATCTTGACGGCCATGTGGCCGAGGCCGCCCAGGCCGACGACGGCGACCTTCTTGCCGGGGCCGGCGTTCCAGTGCCTGAGCGGGGAGTACGTCGTGATGCCGGCGCACAGCAGCGGGGTGGCTGCGGCGGGGTCGAGGCCCTCGGGGACCGAGAGGACGTAGTCGGCGTCGACCACGACCTTCTGGGAGTAGCCGCCCTGGGTGGTGGTGCCGTCGCGGTCCGTGGCGGCGTACGTGCCGACCATGCCCTGGCGGCAGTACTGCTCGTCACCGGCGCGGCAGTTGTCGCACTCGCCGCAGGAGTTGACCATGCAGCCGACGCCGACGCGGTCGCCGACCTGGTGGCGCGAGACGTCGGAGCCGACCGCGGTGACGGTGCCGACGATCTCGTGGCCCGGCACGACGGGGAAGGGCTGCGGGCCCCAGTCGCCGTTGACGGTGTGGATGTCGGAGTGGCAGATGCCGGCGTACTCGATGTCGATGAGCACGTCGTTGGCGCCGACCTCGCGGCGCTCGATGGTGATCGGCTCGAGCGGCTGGCCGGCGGCGGGGGCGGCGTAGGCGTTCACGCGCATGGTGGAAATCTCCTTGCTTCCTCGGGGGACCTCCGGGCGGCGCCCGGACGGCGGTCGGGCCGTGGCCCGACTAGTGGTCGGTGACCGCGCGCAGCTCCTCGGCCATCGCCCGGGCGCGCGCCGAGATCTCGTCGGCGCGCCCGGCGTCGCCGTCCTCGACCGCCTGCCAGTAGGCGATCTTGAGGTCGACGTAGCGCTGGCGCAGGGCCAGCCGCTCCGCCTCGACGGTGAGGTGCCGCTGCTGCTGCTCGAGCAGCTCGCGCTGCCCGGCCGCCGCGGCGGCGCCCCGTCGGGCGTTGGCCATGTAGTGGCGCATGTCGTCGAGCCCCATGCCGGTCGCGGCCAGGCAGGACACCGACATCAGCTGGTCGAGGTCGGCCTCGCCGTAGACGCGGTGCCCGCTGCTCGCGCCGCGGCTGATCGGGGGGATCACCCCGACCTGCTCGTAGTAGCGCAGCGTGCTCGCCGGCAGCCCGGTGAGGGCCGCCGTCTCGCGGATCGTGTAGCTGCGGGGCTCGGCGTGCGTGGTCACGTCCTCGACGCTAGGAACTTCGAGTACTCGAAGTCAAAGCGGGCCGCGGACGTTGTGCGCGCTCGCTAGGCTCGAGGACGTGACCCTCCGCGAACGCCTCGGCGCCGAGCTGTTCCGCAAGGTGGCCGGGCCTGACGGCGACCGCGCCCGCGAGCGGGTGCACGGCACCCCCGGTCCCCGGTGGTTCGCGCCCGACTCCCCCATCGCCCGCGTGCACGGCGACGCGTCGATGTTCGTCGGCGGCATCCGCGCGATCATGCTGCAGTCGCTCCACCCGGCGGCGATGCAGGGCGTGGCCGACCACTCCGGCTACCAGGGCGACATGTGGGGCCGGCTCGCGCAGGTCTCCACCTACATCGCGATGACGACCTTCGGCACCGAGAAGGACGCGCTGCAGGTGATCCGGGCGGTGCAGCGGGCCCACGAGTCGGTGACGGGCACCATGCCGGACGGGACGCCCTACGCTGCGAGCGACCCGCACCTGCTCGGCTGGGTCCACGCCGCCGAGATCGAGAGCTTCCTGCTCGCCCACGACCGCTACGGCCGCCGGCCGCTGGTCGGCCGCGAGCGCGACGAGTACGTCGCCCAGACCGCCGTCGCCGCCGAGCACCTCGGCGTGATCGGCGCCCCGCGCTCGGAGGAGGAGCTGCGCACCGTGCTGACCGCCTACGGGCCCGAGCTGCGTGGCACGCCCGCCGCCCACGACGCGATCCGCTTCCTGCTGCTGCACCCCGACCTCCCGCTGGTCGCGCGTCCCGGCTACCTCTCGCTCGCGACCGCCGCGATCGGCCTGCTGCCGACCGAGGCCCGGCGCGAGCTGCGGCTGCCGCCGGTCCCGCCGGTGACCAACCGGATCCTGGGCGCCGCCGCCACCCGCACCATCCGCTGGGCGATGGCGTCCGGCCACGACCACGCCCGCCAGCTGCAGGAGCAGCAGGCGTGAGCCTGGCGGCCCGCTGGCCGCTGCCGGACCGGCACGACGTGCGCGACGAGCTGCTGGCCGCGTGGGACCGCCCGGGCTACCACGACCTGCAGCACCTCGCGGAGGTGCTCGAGCGCCTCGACGAGCTCGCCGACGCGGGCGCGGGCTTCGACGCCGCGACGGTCGCGCTCGCCGCGTGGTTCCACGACGCGGTCTACGACGGCGCCGACGACGACGAGGAGCGCTCGGCCCGGTGGGCCGAGCGGGTCCTGGCGCCGCCCCTCGCGGCGGAGGTCGCGCGGCTGGTGCGGATGACCCTCGAGCACCAGCCGGACGACGACGACGCCGACGGGTGCGCCCTCAGCGACGCCGACCTCGGGATCCTCGCCGCCACGCGGGAGCGCTACGACGCCTACGTCGCGGGCGTGCGGGCCGACTTCGCGCACGTGTCCGACGCCGACTTCCGCGCCGGGCGTCGCGCCGTGCTCGAGGACCTCGCCGCGCGGCCGCGGCTGTTCCGCACCCGTCAGGCGCACGACCTGTGGGACGCCCCCGCGCGCGCGAACCTCGAGCGCGAGCTGGCGGGGCTGCGCGGGTGAGCCCTCAGCGGTCGGCGAGCTGGAGGTAGAACGTGAACCGGTCGTGGCGGTAGCAGGTGCGCGAGACCTCGACGATCCGGCCGTCGGCCACCGCCCGGCGCGCGTGGCGCAGGACCGGGTCGCCCTCGGCGATGCCGAGGATGCTGGCCTCCTCGGCGCTCGCGCGGTCGGCGCTGATCGCGTCCTCGACGTCGGTCGGGCGCAGCCCCCGCGCGGCGAGCGCCTCGTAGAGGCTGGTGGGGGTGCCGTGCTGCAGGAAGCCCGGCAGCAGCACCTCGTTGAGGTAGGCGTCCTCGACGCAGACGATCTCCTGGTCGGCCCGCCGCAGCCGGCGCCAGTGCAGGACCGGGTCACCCGGCGAGATGTCGAGGGCACGGGCGACGCCCGGCCCCGCCTGCTCGACGCGGGCGAGGAGGGTCTGCGACTCCGGGAGCATCCCGCGCCGACGGATCTCCTCGGTGTAGGACGTCAGGCGCCCCGGGGTCTTGGGCGGCTGGGCGACGAACGTCCCGCGCCCGGGGATCCGCTCCAGGAGTCCCTCGGCGACCAGGGCGTCGAGCGCCTGGCGCACCGTCATCCGGGCCACGCCGAAGCGGGCGACCAGCTCGCGCTCGGACGGCGCCGCCGACCCGGGGGGCTGGCTCTCGATGAGCCCGCGCACGTGCTCACGCACCTGCACGTGCTTCAGCGCCCGCTGACGCGGGACGACGAGGTCCACCGGCTCCATGCCACACAGGCTAAGGAGCGGCGCTGATCTACGTCACCCAATTGACCAAGCCTGTGGGTAAGCCTTGACCAGACCTTGATGTTCGAACGTGCGTTCGACAGATCGGGTACGATGCCGCCGTGGACTCCCCACTGGACTTCCAGGGCTCGCTCTTCGCCGCCGAGGACACCGCCGCGGTGCCCCTCGCGCCGGAGCGCCGCCTGCTCACCGACGGCGCCTGGGTCGACGTGCAGCGCAGCTGGCTGGCCGAGCCCAACGCCGTGCTGGAGGCCCTCGTCGCCCGGGTGCCGTGGCGCGCGGAGCGGCGGGAGATGTACGACGCGGTGGTCGACGTCCCGCGCCTGGTGCACACCTACGTCGGGGGCGACGCGCTCCCCCACCCGGTGCTGGAACGGGCCCGCGAGACGCTGAGCGAGCACTACCTCCCCGAGCTCGGCGAGCCGTTCGTGAGCGCCGGCTGCTGCTACTACCGCGACGGCCGCGACTCGGTGGCCTGGCACGGCGACACCATCGGACGTGGGCGCCACCAGGACACCATGGTGGCGATCGTGAGCGTCGGCGACCCCCGCCGGCTGTTGCTGCGCCCGCGCGGCGGGGGTGCGTCGATCGCGTTCACGATGGGCCACGGCGACCTGGTGGTGATGGGCGGGTCCTGCCAGCGCACCTGGGAGCACGCGGTGCCCAAGGTCGCCCACGCGGGGCCGCGGATCTCGGTGCAGTTCCGCCCGCTCCACGTGTTCTGACCCGCCCACCAGGTCGACCGGCGCTACCTCCGCAGCAGCCGCCGCACGAGGGCGAGGCCCACGACCGCGGCCAGCGCCTGCTTCCAGTACGACCTCGCCAGGACGGGCAGCACCGCGCTCCCCAGGTCGAGCGCCTCCGCCGGGGGCGGCGGGGGCGGCGGGGGCGCCGGCCTCGGCGGCGAGCGGCCGCCCGGGCCGTCGGCGCCGTCCGTCGTCCGCGCCGGGCGCGGCGTCGGTGGCCGGCTCGGGCTCGGGCTCCGGCTCCGGCGCGGGCGCGGCGAGGCGCTGCTCGAGGCAGGACACGAACTGCCCCAGCAGCTTGTCGGAGACGTCCTGCATCACGCCACGGCCGAACTGCGCCGGCTTGCCGGTGATGGCCAGGTCGGTCTCGACCGCCACGTCGGTGGAGGAGTCGGAGCCGGTCATCGACACCGTCACCTTGGCGCCGGCCGTGCCGTTGCCGCGCTTGTCCTTGCCCTTGGCGTCGACCACGAACCGGTGCGCCACGGCGTCCTTCTCCACGAAGGTGCCGCTGCCGTTGTACTGCAGCGCGATCGGGCCGAGCTTGACCTTCACCGATCCCGAGAACGACTCCTCGTCCGCCTCGGTCACCTGGGCGCCCGGGAAGCACTCGGCGACCGACGCGATGTCGTTGAAGTGCGCCCAGGTCTCCTCGACGCCGACGGGCACGGTGAAGCGGTGGGACAGCTCCACGCCTACGCCCCCGCTGCCCGGAGCACCGCGCGGCCGGTGAGGACCCGGGCGAGGTGCTGGCGGTAGTCGGCGGCGCCGTTGAGGTCGGAGGGCGGGTTGGTGCCGTCGGCCGCCTGCTCCGCCGCAGCGCGTACGCCGTCCTCGGTCGCGCTCGCACCGGCGAGCGCGGCCTCCGTGGCCCGCGCCCGCAGGGGCGTCGACCCCATGTTGGTCAGGCCCACGCGGGCCTCGTCGATCGACCCCTTGACGGTCGCCGCGACGGCGACGATCGGCCACTGGTGGGCGACCCGCACGAACTTCTCGTAGTGCGCGCCCCAGCCGGTGTGCTTGGGGACCCGGACCTCGGTGAGGATCTCGTCCTCGCCGATCGCGGTCTCGAAGAGGTCGACGAAGAAGTCGTCGGCCTCGACGGTGCGGGTGCCGCCGGAGCCGGCGATCACGAACTGCGCACCGAGCGCCAGCGCCGGCGCGCCGAGGTCGCCGGCCGGGTCGGCGTGGGCGAGCGCGCCGCCGAAGGTGCCGCGGTGGCGGATCTGGGAGTCGGCCACCTCGGCCGCGGCCTTCGACAGGAGCAGCGCGTGATCCTTGACGAGCGCGTCGTCGCGGACCTCGGTGTGGGTGGTCATCGCGCCGATCACGATCGCGTCGCCGTCGTCGCGGATGCCGCGCAGGGAGGTGATCCGACCGAGGTCGATCACCACCTCGGGCGCGTTGAGGCGCATCCGCAGCACGGGCAGGAGGCTCTGGCCGCCGGCCAGGATCTTGGCGTCGTCGCCGTGCTCGCCGAGGGCGGCGAGCGCCTCCTCGACCGAGCTGGGCGCGACGTAGTCGAACTGCGCCGGGATCATGCCTGGGCCCCTTCCGTGCTGTCGGGTCCGGGTTCGGACTCGTCGAAGTGAGGCATCGCCGCCTCGGGAGTCGGTGCGGCCTGGTCGCCGGCGTGGATGGCGCGCCAGACCCGCTCGGGCGTGCACGGCATCTGGATGTCGGTGACACCGAGGTGGCGCACGGCGTCGACGACCGCGTTGACGACCGCGGGCGTGGAGGCGATGGTGCCGGCCTCGCCGACGCCCTTGGTGCCGAGCGTGTTGGTGGTGCAGATGCTCGGGTCGTCGGTGTGCACGACGTCGAAGGAGATCGTGTCGGCCGCGGTCGGCAGGAGGTAGTCGACGAACGATCCGCTCACGAGCGTCCCGGCCTCGTCGTGCACCGCCTCCTCCCACAGCGCCTGCGCGATGCCCTGGACGAGGCCGCCGTGGACCTGCCCGGCGACGATCAGCGGGTTGATGATGGTGCCGATGTCGTCGCAGCAGGTGTACTTGCGCATCTTCACCTGACCGGTCTCGGTGTCGACCTCCATGGCGCACAGGTGCGTGCCGTGGGGGTAGTTGAAGTTCACCGGGTCGTAGGTCGCGTCGGCGTCGAGGTTGAGCTCCATGCCCTCGGGGTAGTTGTGCCCGGCGAACGCCGCGGTCGCGAGCTCCTGGATCGCCGTCCCCTGGTCGGTGCCGCGGACGGTGAACCGGCCGCCGGAGTACTCGAGGTCGTCCTCGCTGGCCTCCAGCAGGTGGGCGGCGAGCACCTTGGCCTTGTCGATCACCTTGTCGACGGCCCGCACCAGCGCCTCTCCGCCGACCACGAGCGAGCGGGAGCCGTAGGTGTCGAGGCCCTTCGGAGCCGTCTGGGTGTCGCCGTGCAGCACCTCGACGTCCTCGAACGGGACGCCGAGCCGGTCGGCGACGATCTGGCTGAACGCCGTCTCGTGGCCCTGCCCGTGGGCGCTGGCGCCGGTGACGACCTCGACCTTGCCGAGGGGCGTCAGCCGTACGCTCGCGTGCTCCCAGCCGCCGGCGCCGTAGTCGAGGCTGCCCAGCACCCGGCTCGGCGCGAGGCCGCACATCTCGGTGAAGGTCGAGACCCCGATCCCGAGCTGGACGCGGTCGCCGCGCTCGCGACGCTCCTTCTGCTCCGCGCGCAGGGCGTCGTAGCCGAAGGACTCCTTGGCCTTCGCGGTCGCCGCCTCGTAGTTGCCGGTGTCGTACTCGAGGCCGGCCACGGTGGTGAACGGGAACTCCTCGTGGGTGATCCAGTTGCGCTCGCGGATCTCGAGCGGGTCGACACCGACCTCGGCGGCGAGCTCGTCCATCATCCGCTCGATCGCGTAGGTCGCCTCGGGCCGCCCGGCGCCGCGGTAGGCGTCGGTGAAGGTGGTGTTGGTGAGGACGGTCTGGCACTCGAAGCGGTAGGCCGGGAACTTGTAGATCGCGTTGAACATGAAGGCGCCGAGCACCGGGACGCCGCCGCCGACGATGGCGATGTAGGCGCCGAGGTCGGCGTCGAGGTGCACCTTGAAGCCGGTGACGTTGCCGTCCTTGTCGGCGGCCAGGGTGAGGGTCTGGACCTGGTCGCGGCCGTGGTGGGCGGCCATCAGGCTCTCGCTGCGGGTCTCGGTGTACTTCACCGGCTTCATCAGCCGGCGCGCCACCGCCCACGCGATCCACTCCTCCGGCGTGGTCTGGAGCTTGCCGCCGAAGCCACCGCCCACATCGGGGGCGATGACGCGGATCTTCGACTCGGGCACGCCGGTGGTGGCGGCGAGCGCGAAGCGCAGGATGTGCGGGATCTGGGTCGCCGACCACATCGTCATCTGCTCGCCGGTCGGGTCGACCACGACGCTGCGCGGCTCCATGAAGGCGGGGATCAGCCGCTGCTGGCGGTACTCGCGCTCGATGACGATGCCGTCGGAGCGCGCGGCCTCGATGGCCGCCTCGACGTCACTGCCGGTGCCGGCCTCCGCGGAGTCGAAGACCCACAGGGCGGACTTGTTGGTGCCGAGGTCGGGGTGGGCGAGCACCTGGTCCTCGAGCGCCTTCTTGATGCCGACGACGGCCGGCAGCTCGTCGTACTCGACGTCGACGAGCTCGGCGGCGTCACGCGCCTCCGCGGCGCTGCGGGCCACGACCACGGCGACGATCTCACCGGCGAACGCGACGCGGTCGGCCGGCATCGGCGAGTGGCCCGGGGTCTTCTGGTCGGGCGTGATCGGCCACGCGTTGATGCAGGCGCCGAGCTCGTCGCCGAAGTCCTTGCCGCTCAGCACCGCGACGACGTTGGGCGAGGCCTTGGCGGCCTCGACGTCGACCGACGTGATGGTGGCGTGGGCGAAGGGACTGCGCACCATCGCCAGGTGCAGCATCCCCGGCAGCGTGATGTTGTCGGTCCAGCGGGTCCGGCCGGTGATCAGCCGCTGGTCCTCCTTGCGGCGGCGGTCGCGGCCGATCTCGGTGGCCGGGCGTTCCTGGGTGGCGGTCACTTCGCACCTCCGGCGGCGTGCAGCACGCTCTTGACGATGTTGTGGTAGCCGGTGCAGCGGCAGAGGTTGCCCTCCATGCCGAGCCGCACCTCCTCCTCGGTCGGATCGGGGTTCTCGGCGAGCAGGTCGACGGCCTGCATGATCATCCCGGGGGTGCAGAAGCCGCACTGCAGGCCGTGGCACTCGCGGAACGCCTCCTGCACCGGGTGGAGCTCGGAGTCGACGGTGTCGGCGAGGCCCTCGATCGTGGTGACGGTGCGGCCGTCGGCCTGCACCGCGAGCACGTTGCACGACTTCACGCTGGTGCCGTCGAGGTGGACCGTGCACGCTCCGCAGTTGGAGGTGTCGCAGCCGATCACGGTCCCGGTCTTGCCGAGCTTCTCGCGCAGGTACTGGACCAGCAGCATGCGCGGCTCGACGTCGTCCGAGACCGAGGCCCCGTCGACAGTGAGGTGGATCTTCGTCATCAGTCGCCTCCGGGCGGGTGTGAGGTGTGTCACTCGACGCCGACGGTAGGTGGAGCTGGTTGGTCGATGGTTGGGGGCAGGCCGCCCGTGACCGAGGAACGAGGTCGCGGGCGAGGCTGTCCCGGTCGAGCGAGCGTCGCGCCCGAGCTCGCGAGGGCGCGGCAGCGCGTCGAGACCCGGTCCAGACCGGCAGCGACGCGGCGGCGTGGGCGGGCCCTGACTCCCGCCCACACCGCCGCGTGCCTCCCCTGGTCAGTAGGCCAGCACCTTGCCCTTCGGCCCGTCGGCGAGGACGTTGGCCGACACCAGCACCTGGCCGCCGACCCACTCCACCGCCGCGGGCATCTTCACCGTCGCCCACGGCTTCGCGGTGCTGCTGCCGTGCCGGACCCGCGAGACCTGCCCGCCGAAGAGCTGAGCGACGTAGACGTCACCGTTGCGGGCGACCGCCACGCCCGTCGCGCCGGCGAACCCGGACGCGACCGTGCGGACCGCACCGGTGCGCGCCTTCACCTTGACGACCATCCCGTTGGCGCCCGCGCTCCCGTCCTCCGGCCCGCCGGGCAGGAGGCTGACGTAGAGCCAGCCGCCGCGCCCGACCTCGACGTCGGTCGGCACCGGCTCGAAGGCGTACGCGTGGCCGACGGTGCAGGCCGGGAGCTCGTTGGCGGCCGCCGCCTCGGCGGTGATCACCACCGGCACGGTGGGCAGCACCGCGACGGTGGAGACCTTGCCACGCGGGCTGACGGCGAGGATGGCGTTGGCGCCGGCGTCGGCGACGTACGTCGTGCCGCGGCGCACCGCGGTGCCGTAGGGGTGCGAGTCGACGAGGCCGGCGTAGGACGCCGGGACCGCCGGGGGCACCTGCGCGAGGCAGGTCGGGTCGAGGTCGGTGAAGCCGTAGGCCTGGTCGGCGTCCGGGTTCCGGGTCTTCTCGTAGCGGTAGAGGTCGGCGACCTCGGTCGGGCTCGCGCCCGGGCGCATCGACCACAGCGCGGCGTGCTTCTTGGCGGTGGTGGCGAAGCGGACCAGGCCGCCGCCGACCGAGACGGCCCCCACCTCGGTCTTCCTCGGCGCGGCGAACACCACCTCGGGCGAGCCGCCGGCGGGCACCGCCGTGAGCAGGCCCGCGAAGTTCTGGCTGACGTAGGCGGTGCCGTCGCCGGCGACCGCCATGCTGAGCGGCGAGACGAGCTTCCTCGCCACGGTCGTGGGGTCCGACGCCGGTGCGGCCCCGGACGGGGCGGGGGCGACGAGCAGTCCCCCCGCGAGCAGCGCGGCGACCGCTGCGGTCACCCCTGGTCGTGTCGTTGCCATGCGTGCTCCTCGGAACGTGGCTGCGCCTCCTCCCCGGCGCAGCGCGCTCCTACCGAGCGTCCTCCGGGGACGCCGACCGCGCCAGAGCAGCGACGGATCTCTCGGGAATTACCCAGTTTGTGCCCGCTCAGCGGGCGCTGGCGAGCTTGCCCTTGAGCAGCGGCCGCACCGGGTGGTGCACCGGGATGGCGGCGAGGCAGGCCTCGACGACCGCCGTGTCGTAGGGAGCGAGGTCGCTGTAGCGCAGCACCGCGTCGGGGTCGGGATCGGCCAGCAGCGCCTCGCGGACGCTGACGGCGAGGTAGTCGCCCATCTGGACGAGCGCCGGCGAGTCGGTGCCGGGCAGCAGGTCGCCCCCGTAGGCCCGGACGGCGGCCCGCACGTCGCCGCGGCGCAGCAGCCGCTGCACCTCCTCCACGTCGGTGGTCACCGGCAGGGTCAGGCGGTACGGCCGCGACGACAGCTGGCCGGCGAGGGCGGCCCGCAGGTGCGAGACCTCCGCCTTCAGCGTGGACGTGGTGACGGCGGCGTCGCCGTAGAGGAGGGAGTGGAGGTGCTCGACCGACAACCCGCCCGGGTGGAGGGCGAGCAGCGCGAGGATCTCGGTCTGGCGCCTGTTGAGCAGCAGCCGCTGGCCGTCGAGCCACACCTCGGCGGTCCCGAGCAGTCCGAGCGTCAGCCCGGGGTCCGCCGGCGCGGCCGCAGCGCCGGGGTCGCCGCGCCGGTCGGCCGGCAGCGCCCCCTCGATCAGGCGCGCCATCACGCGGGCAGTCGCCAGCCCGATCGGGTGCGTGCGGTCCCACGTCGTCGACAGGTCGATCACCCCGAGGCTGCGACCGGTGACCGGGTCGAAGACCGGGGCCGCCCAGCAGACCCAGTTGTGCACGACCTCCGCGTAGTGCTCCGCACTGAACACCATCGACGGCTTCGCGGTGCGCCCGGCGATGGCGAGCGCGTTGGTGCCGACGCTCTGCTCGTCCCACCTGCCGCCCGGCACGAAGTTGACCGTCTCGGCCTTGCGCCGCATCACCCGGCCGCCGTAGGTCCACAGGATGCGGGTCTGCTCGTCGGTGACCGCGATGACGAGGTCGCCGTCCTCGGCGGTGCGCCGCAGCTCGTCCTGGACCCGCGACACGGCCGTCTGCAGCGGCGAGGCGTTCCAGAACTCCGCGGTGTCACCCTCGTCGGCGAGCGGCGCGTGGGTCACCGTCGGCGACACCACCCCGGACAGCTGCCAGCTGCGCAGGATCTCCGGCCGGACCGCCTGCGCGTCCCCGTCGGAGACGAAGCGGGTCCAGGCGCGCACGGCGTCGACGCGGCGTGCGTGCAGATCCTCGCTCGGCATGGCGGCTCCCCTGTGGTCGCGGCCAACCTAACTCGCCTGTGACGCTCGCAACAGGGAATCTGGACCACCGAGGACGTTCGCGCCGACCGTCGCGCCACCCGGGGTGGCGGCACACGACGTGCGCCGCGCGCTCAGTCGTCGTGGTGGATGCGACCCGACGTCGCGGCGAGCCGCTCCCCCGACCCGCCCCACTGCCGCGCGACGATCTCCGCGGCGATCGACACGGCCGTCTCCTCCGGGGTCCGGGCACCGAGGTCGAGCCCGATCGGGGACGACAGCAGGGCCAGCTCGGCGTCGTCGAGGCCGGCGTCGACCAGCCGCTCCATCCGCTCGTCGTGGGTGCGTCGCGAGCCCATCGCCCCGATGTAGGCGGGGCGCACGTCGTCGGGCAGCCGCAGCGCGACCTCGAGCAGCGGCACGTCGAACTTGGGGTCGTGGGTGAGCACGGCCAGCACCGTGCGCCGGTCGACCCGGCCGGCGTCGACCTCGGCCCGGAGGTAGCGGTGCGGCCAGTCGACGACGACCTCGTCGGCGCCCGGGAAGCGCGAGCTCGTCGCGAACACGGGCCGGGCGTCGCAGACCGTGACGTGGTAGCCGAGGAAGGAGCCCACCTTGGCGACGGCGGCGGCGAAGTCGATCGCGCCGAAGACCAGCATCCGGGGCTTGGGGGCGAAGCCCCACACGAAGACCCGCATCCCCTCGCCCCGGCGCTCGCCGTCGGGCCCGTAGGTGAGGGTGGCGTTGCTCCCGGCGGCGAGCAGGCCGAGGGCGTCGTCGTGGACGGCGGCGTCGGCGCGCGGCGAGCCCAGGGTGCCCCCGGCCGGCGCGTCGGGGCGTACGACCATCCGCCGGCCGAGCCACGTCGGGTCGGGGTGCTCGATGACGGTGGCCAGCGCGACCGGTCGGCCGGCCTCGACGTCGGCAGCCACCTCGCCGAGCTCGGGGAAGGTCTCGCGCGACACCCGCTCGACGAAGACGTCGAGGATCCCGCCGCAGGTCAGGCCGACGGCGAACGCGTCGTCGTCGGAGACGCCGTAGCGCTCCAGCACCGGCTCGCCCGAGGCGACGACGGACTGGGCCAGCTCGTAGACCGCGCCCTCGACGCACCCGCCCGACACGGACCCGACCGCGGACTCGTCGGGCCCGACGAGCATCGACGCCCCGGCCGGTCGGGGCGCGGACCGGAAGGTGGCCACCACGGTGCCCACCCCGACGGTCTCGCCCGCCTCCCACCACTGCATCAGCTCGGGCAGCACGTCACGCACGCGCGATCACCTCCGTGAGGTCGGCGAAGGTCGCCAGCGAGTGGCCGGCGAGGAAGTCGTCGCAGTGCGGCAGGGCCGCGACCACACCGCCCTGGAGCGGGGCGTAGCCGGCCTTGCCGCGGTGCGGGTTGACCCACACGACGCGGTGGGCGACCCGTTGGAGCCGGGCCATCTGCTCGCCGAGCAGGGCCGCGTCCCCGCGCTCCCACCCGTCGCTGAACACGACGACCACCGAGCCACGTGCCATCCCGCGCTGACCCCAGCGGTCGAGGAAGACCCGCAGCGTCTCGCCGAGCCGGGTGCCGCCGGACCAGTCGGGCACCACCTCCCCGGCAGCGACCAGCGCCCGGTCGGGGTCCGGTGAGCGCAGCGCGCGCGTCACGTGGGTGAGCCGGGTGCCGACGGTGAACGTCTCGACGACGCCACCGTGGGCGCGCGCCGACTGCGTCAGCCGGTGCGCCAGGCGCAGCAGCGCGTCGGCGTACGCGCTCATCGACCCGCTGACGTCGACCAGCAGCACCACGCGCCGGGGCCGGGTGCCGCGGCGGCGCCAGGCGATCTCGCCGGGCTCGCCCATCCGCCGCAGCGAGGCGCGCAGCGTCCGGGACGCGTCCACGCTCCCGCGGTGCCAGCGGCGGTGCCGGGCGGTGCGCCGGGTGGGCGGGCGCAGCGCGAGCCGCACGAACATCGCGTCGAGACGCCGCTTGTCGTGCGCGTCGAGCGTCGCGACGTCGCGGTGGCGCAGCACCTCCGACTCCGACGCCGCGACCCGCAGCACGTCCTCGTCCTCGTCGCCCCGGCCGGCGCCACCGCTCTCCGCGTCGGGCAGCAGGTGGGCGGTCGCCGGGCGCGGGGTCTCGCGCGGTCTCGCCCGGGGCGGGCCGTCGCGGTGGTCGAACCACGCGGCGAAGACCTGGTCGAAGCGGGCGAGGTCGTCCGGCGAGCCGCAGAGGGTGGCCCGCCCCGCCCACCAGGTCGCCCGACGGTCGTCGAGGCCCACCGCCGCGACCGCGGCCAGGAAGCCGTGGGCGCGGTCCTGGGTGACCGGGACGCCCGCCGCCCGCAGCGCGCGGGCGAAGCCGAGCAGCACCTCGTCGGGTGCGTGCAGTTCCTCGGCTCCGACGCTCATCGCGACAGCATCCGGTCGAGGGCCGCCTTCACCCGGTCGCCGTCCTCGCGGTACTTCAGCAGCGCCCCGAGCGTGGCCGCGGCCGTGGCCAGGTCGAGGTCGGTGGTGCCGAGGTGCGTGAGTGCCCGCGCCCAGTCGAGGGTCTCGGCGACGCCCGGCGGCTTGAGCAGGTCGTCGCGCACCCGCAGCTGCTGGACCAGGGACACGACCTGGCGGGCCAGCTGCTCGCCGACCTCCGGCGCGCGGGAACGGACGATCTCGACCTCCCGCTCCAGGCCGGGGTGGTCGATCCAGTGGTAGAGGCAGCGTCGCTTGAGCGCGTCGTGCAGCTCGCGCGTGCGGTTGGAGGTGAGCACGACCAGCGGCGGCTCCGGAGCGGTGACGGTGCCGAACTCGGGGATCGTCACCTGCCAGGTCGACAGCACCTCGAGCAGGAACGCCTCGAACTCGTCGTCGGCACGGTCCACCTCGTCGACCAGCAGCACCGCCGGCGCCTGGCGCAGCGCGGCCAGGACCGGGCGGGCGAGCAGGAAGCGCTCGTCGTAGAGGCTCTTCTCGGCCTCGTCGGAGTCGACCGCCCCGGCGGCCTCGAGCGCGCGCAGGTGCAGGATCTGGCGCGGGAAGTCCCAGTCGTAGAGCGCCTGGCTGGCGTCGATCCCCTCGTAGCACTGCAGCCGGACGAGGGGCAGGTCGAGGGCCTGCGCCAGCGCCTCGGCGAGCGCGGTCTTGCCGGTGCCGGGCTCCCCCTCGAGCAGCAGCGGGCGCTGCATGCGGGAGGCGAGGAAGACGACCGTGGCCAGCTCGTCGTCGGCGAGGTAGCCGGTCGCGCCGAGCCGGGCGGCGACGTCAGCAGCGGAGTCCATGCCGTCAGGCTACGACCCGGCACGTTGGTCCCACGTTGGCGAGGGGTGGCGACGATCAGCGGGCGTCGACGTCGACGCCGGTGGCGAGGTCGCCGCACTCGACGAGGTCGACGGCGCGGGCGGCGAGGTAGTCACGCGCACCGCGGTCGCCGGCGGCCGAGGTGACGACGCCCGCCCAGTGGTCCCGGCCGATCAGCACCGGGTGCCCCGGCACCCCGTCGTACGCCGCCCGGGCGAGCACGTCGCTGCCGCGGGCGGCGCCGAGCAGTCGCCCGACCACGTCGCCCCCCACGTCGGGCAGGTCGACGAGCGTGACGAGCGCGGCGTCGTGGTCCGTCCCCTCCAGCGCCTCCAGACCGGCACGCAGGGACGCGCCCATCCCGTCGGCCCAGTCATCGGCGCGCACCCGCGCGACCGACATCGGCAGCAGTGCCGCGGCCTGCTCGGCCCCGGCGCCGAGGACGACCACCACCTCGGCGCACGGGCGCAGCGCCTGGACCGACCGCAGCAGCCACGACGTGCCGTCGTCGTCGCGGGCCAGCGCCTTGGGGCCGCCGAACCGGCGACCCGCGCCGGCGGCCAGGAGCAGCCCGGCGACCGAGGTCACCCGGCGAACGCCTGGTCGTAGAGCGCCTGCAGCTCGGGGGCCGCCTCCGCGGTGAAGCCGCAGAGCGTGACCCGACCGCCGTCGGCGCTGACCAGGTAGGTCTTCCCCTCCTGGAAGTCGACCGCCATGAGGAGGTCCCGCAGGTCCTTGCTGGGAGCGTCGACGGTCACGGTCGAGCCGTCGCCGCCGGCGTACCACTGGTCGACGTCGAGGGTGACGGTGCCGCCGTCGATCGAGGCGACGGTGCCCGCGAAGGCCGTGTCGAAACCGGCGAGGGTCTCCGCGTTGGGCACCGCGCACTTGCCGGCCGTCGTGCCGTCGGCGGTGAGGGCGAGCGTGCCGTCCGAGGCGGCGCCCGCGGCGTCGGAGTCGTCGGAGGTCTGCGACGAGGACGGGGCCGACTCGGGCGCGTCGGAGTCCGTGGTGCTTCCGCCGCAGGCGGACAGGGTCGCGAGGGCGAGCACGGTGACGGGGGCGGCGACGAGGCTGCGCAGGGTCTTCACGGTTCCTCCTGGTCTGGCCGGGCCGGTGTGGTCACCGGCCCGTGGGAGTGGGACGGACGCGGGTCGCGATCCGTTCCCGCTCAGCGCACGGTGGCGTCGGTGTCGTCCTCGCCCTCCTGCTCGTCGATCCGGCGCCTGATCCGACCCATGCCGGGGAGCTTGGCGAGCATGTCGTTGAGCTCGCGGGCGACGGTGAGCAGGTCGTGCACGTCGGGCGCCACCGAGCCGAGCGTGCCGAGGATCGGCACCACGTCCTGCTCGACGCGCTCCGTCAGCACGGGCAGCTGGTCGACGAGCCGGACGAGCGCCTTCACCTCGTCGGGGTGGGTGGTGTCGGCCAGGGTCTCCAGCGTCGGCTGCAGCCGGGTCAGGGACGGCTCGAGGCCGTCCATGAGGGTGGTGACCCTCCCGACCTGGACCTGCGCGTCGTCGACCACTCCCCCGACCCGCACGACGACGACGTTCGCCGCCTCGGTCACCTCACGGACCCGCTCGATCGCGCCCGAGGCCCGCACCAGCAGCCGTTCGGCGTCGTCGAGCAGGGTCAGCATCCGCGGCACGGCGCCGATGACCGCCTCGACCTGGTCACCCCCGCGCTCGAGCAGGGACATCACGTCGCGGGGGCCGGGCACGGGGAGGCGCATGGCCCATTCCTACCAGCGTGCACCGAGCGCGGGGACGGACGCAGCACGGCCCCCGCCGTGGGCGGGGGCCGTGCTGGGTGTGGAAGCGCCTGCGTCAGTTGACCTCGAGCGGGACTGCCACCTGGTTGACCGTTCCGCCGGCCGGCAGGCCGAGGGCCGTGCGGGTCGCCGTCTCCAGCAGCCACCCGCTGTTGCTGCCGGCGCTGGCACCGCAGTCGGGGTTGTCGATCGACGCCGACGTGAAGGACACCGACGTCGTGTAGCCGGACGTGACGGTGGCGGGCACCATCCACGACCCCAGCGAGCCGCTGTAGACCGCGGCCTTGCCGAAGTTGACCTGTCCTGGAGTACCGCCGTCGTTGAGGTAGGCCTGGCCGCTGTTCACGTTGGCGCAGGAGGAGGTGTAGTAGATCTGTGCCGGGCTGCTGGTGCCGTCCCACGCGACGGACAGCAGGTAGCCGGTCGAGCTGATGAAGGAGACGCCGTAGGAGTCCATGTGGACGACGTCACCGAGCGTCACGCCGTTGGCGTCCTTGAGGACGAGCGCACCGCCGGCGGGTCCCTGCGGACCGGTCGCGCCCGTGGCGCCGGTGGCCCCGGCGGGCCCCTGCGGACCCGTCGGACCGGCCGGCCCCTGCGGCCCCTGCGGACCCTGCACGCCCTGCGCACCGGTCGCGCCGGCCGAGCCGGTGGCGCCCGTCGTGCCCTGCGGACCCTGCGCACCGGTCGAGCCCGTCGCGCCGGTCGCACCCGTGGCGCCGGTGTCACCCGTGTCGCCCTTGGGGCCGATCGGGCCGCGGAGGTTCACGACGGGCGCCCAGCCCTGGGCGCCCTTCTGGTAGGCGTCCCACGAGTCGGTGTCGAGGTACCAGTCGCCGGTCGTGCCGAGGCCGTTGCCGGGAGCACCCGCGCCGCGCAGCCACTGGCTGCCTGCGGCGCCGGTCGCACCGGTGTCGCCCTGGTCGCCCTTCTCTCCCTGGTCGCCGGTGTCGCCCTTGGCGCCGTCGGCTCCCGCGTCACCACGGTCGCCCTTCGCGCCCTGGGCGCCGGTCGCACCGTCGGCGCCCTTGGCGCCCTGCGGTCCCACCGCGCCGGGGGCACCGGTGGCGCCCATGATGTTGACGCGGAACGACCAGCCGCCGGGGGTGTTCTTGTAGGCGTCGCCGGTCGCGGTGTCGAGGTACCAGCTGTTGGTGTCGCCGTCGCCGGCCTTCGGCGCGCCCACGCCGGAGTTCCAGCTGGTGCGGAGGCTGTCGAGCGCGTCCGTGCTGATCTGCTGCTTGCCGATGGTGCGGTTGGCGATGTCGTCGGCCGTGATCGACCGGTCGCGGATGTCCTTGCCGGTGATGAGGGCGCCGGCGGTGGCGCCGCCGACGCCGGCGGACACCACGAGGGCGCCGGCGACGATCAGGGCGGGGACGGTGCGCTGCCCGAGGCGCGCAGGCTTGAAGTGGGTCACGAGGGCTCCTGGGGGATGAGTGCGCGGCCACCCCCACGGCGGCTCTGCGCACGACGAGCCTAGGAGCCAGAAGCGCTCCTCGTCCCGGGAACACCGGAACCCGTCCACGGGCCGAGGTCCGTCACGAAATGGCAGCAGGGCCCCCGCCGAAGCGGAGGCCCTGCCGGTGGAACGAGGGGGATGGATCAGAAGTCCATGCCGCCCATGCCGCCCATGTCGCCGCCGGGCATGGCCGGCGCCTTCTCGGGCTTGTCGGCCACGACGGCCTCGGTGGTGAGGAACAGCGCGGCGATCGACGCGGCGTTCTGCAGCGCCGAGCGGGTGACCTTCGCCGGGTCGATGATGCCCTCGGCGATCATGTCGACGTAGTCACCGGTCGCGGCGTTGAGGCCGTGACCGGCCGTCAGGTTGGCGACCTTCTCCGCCACGACGCCGCCCTCGAGACCGGCGTTGATCGCGATCTGCTTGAGCGGGGCCGAGGTGGCGACGCGGACGATGTTCGCGCCGGTGGCCTCGTCGCCGACCAGGTCGAGCTTGTCGAACGCGGTGGCGGCGGCCTGGACGAGCGCCACGCCACCTCCGGCGACGATGCCCTCCTCGACGGCGGCCTTGGCGTTGCGCACGGCGTCCTCGATGCGGTGCTTGCGCTCCTTGAGCTCGACCTCGGTGGCCGCGCCGACCTTGATGACGGCCACGCCGCCGGCCAGCTTGGCGAGGCGCTCCTGGAGCTTCTCGCGGTCGTAGTCGGAGTCCGACTTCTCGATCTCGGCGCGGATCTGGTTGACACGGCCCTCGATCTGGCCCTGGTCGCCGGCACCCTCGACGATGGTGGTCTCGTCCTTGGTGATGACGACCTTGCGGGCCTGGCCGAGCAGCTCGATGCCGGCCGACTCGAGCTTGAGGCCGACCTCCTCGGAGATGACCTGGCCACCGGTGAGGATGGCGATGTCCTGCAGCATGGCCTTGCGGCGGTCACCGAAGCCCGGCGCCTTGACGGCGACGGAGCGGAAGGTGCCCTTGATCTTGTTGACGACCAGGGTCGACAGCGCCTCGCCGTCGACGTCCTCGGCGATGATCAGCAGCGGCTTGCCGGACTGCATGACCTTCTCCAGCAGCGGCAGCAGGTCCTTGACCGTCGACACCTTGGAGTTGGCGATGAGGATGTACGGGTCCTCCAGCACGGCCTCCATGCGCTCGAGGTCCGTGGCGAAGTAGGCCGAGATGTAGCCCTTGTCGAACCGCATGCCCTCGGTCAGCTCGAGGTCCAGCCCGAAGGTGTTGGACTCCTCGACGGTGATGACGCCTTCCTTGCCGACCTTGTCCATCGCCTCGGCGATGATCTCGCCGACGGTGGTGTCAGCGGCGGAGATCGACGCGGTGGACGCGATCTGCTCCTTGGTCTCGACGTCCTTGGCCATGGCGAGCAGCTGCTCGGACACGGCCTCGACGGCGGCCTCGATGCCGCGCTTGAGACCCATCGGGTTCGCGCCGGCCGCGACGTTGCGCAGACCCTCGCGGACCATGGCCTGGGCCAGGACGGTGGCCGTCGTCGTGCCGTCACCGGCGACGTCGTCGGTCTTCTTGGCGACCTCCTTGACCAGCTCGGCGCCGATCTTCTCGTAGGGGTCCTCCAGCTCGATCTCCTTGGCGATCGAGACACCGTCGTTGGTGATCGTGGGGGCGCCCCACTTCTTCTCCAGGACGACGTTGCGGCCCTTGGGGCCGAGGGTGACCTTGACCGCGTCGGCGAGGGTGTTCATACCCCGCTCGAGGCCGCGGCGGGCCTCCTCGTTGAAAGCAATCAGCTTCGGCATAACTCTTCGCGATTCCTATCGACGTGAGTCTGGTGGTGTCCCCGGGCAGGCTGCCCGCGACGGACGACCGGCTCCGCCGGCGATCCATTCCCACCGGCCTTGCCGACCTCAGCGTCACCCGGGTCGTTGTCACTCTCCAGTCGAGAGTGCCAGCCTCATGTTTAGCACTCGACCCCCGAGAGTGCAAACGCCGTCCCGGAGGTCCGGGACGGCGTCGGCAGTGCTCGTGGCGCGGAGGGCGCGGCTACTCGATCAGGCGCACCGGCTCGCCCACGATGCGGGCGGTCCACGTGGTCGCGTCGGTCACGGTCGCACCGGGGAAGTTGATCGCCACCCGGAACCAGCAGCCACCCTGGCTGGAGGTCTGACAGGTGTAGGTGTTGGGGATCGGCACCCGGATCGTCTGCAGCTTGCCGTTGTTGGTCGCCGACGTCACCCCGTTGACCTTGCAGTTGGTCAGCGTTCCCGTCGTGGGTCCGGTCGCCTTGCAGTCGGAGATCGACGTCATCGCCGCGGCACCGATCTTGGCGTCGCCGGGCGGCAGGATCTGCACGCTGCCCGCGGTCGTGCCGGTGGCCTCACCGACGTCGAAGTAGGTGATGACCAGGGTCTTGTTGGCCGCCGCCGGCACCACGCGCACCAGGTTGAACTGCGTGTTGGCCGAGTCGGCGTTGGCGAAGATGCGCATCTTCTCCCAGGGCGAGACCGAGATCGCGCCGGCCGCGGCGCCGGTGACGGCGCGGACGGCGAACTGGTTGGTGCCGTTGCCGAGCACGAGCGGGTTGTCGGCAGCCTGGTTGTAGACGTTCGCGTTGCCGGCCACCGCGCCGGTCGAGTCCAGCGTGTAGGCCAACGGCATGGCCACGTTGCTGCGGACCTGCAGGTAGTAGTCACCGGCCTGGGTCGGGGTGAAGGTGCACAGGTTGACCCACTGGTGGAAGACCCGTGCGACTTCCTCCTGCAGGGCGGCGTTGCTGCCGAGGTTGCGCAGGTTCCGCTCGCGGGGGCCGGTGCTGCCCGTGTAGGCGTAACCGGGCCACTGCTTGGTGCACTCGGTCGGGTTGAGGGCCGGAGCCGTGTACGGGTTCAGGTTGTCCACCGGGCTGCGCACCGTGAACGACGTGATGGTGGGCACCTCGACGCCGAAGCGTCGGCCGCTGTTGTCCGAGTCGCCGGTGCAGAACATCGTCGCGTTGACGTTGTCGTTCTTGTAGCGGTCGCTGGCGTCGGTCGTGGCGTAGGGGTAGTTGCCGTTGGCGGACGACGAGATGTTCGCGGTCGGGCCGGTCGAGCAGTCGGCCGCCGTCTCGACGTAGGCCGGGTCGTAGATCTGCAGGTTCACCGACTGCCCGACCCCGGCAGGGGCGACCCGGATCAGGTAGATGAAGCCGCGCGGGTCGAACTCGTCGTTGACCCCGCCGCTGCAGCCGTCCTCGCCGCTGCCGCACTTGCGGGCGTCGTACTGCGACCCCTGGTCCTTCCAGGTCTCCGGTCCGGTGATCGCGCCCCAGAACTGGGGGTTCGAGCAGCTGGCGTAGGTGGGGACCTTGGTCTGGGAGCTCTGCGGGCCGAGCTGCGCGGACCCGGCGGGCTCGTTGGCGAAGCTGTTGCACGGGCTGCCCATCGGCGCGGGCCCGTTGAAGTCGGCGAGCGCCGAGCGGGACATGGTCGACTGGGAGATGCCGAACGAGCGTGCGAAGGCGTTCTTGACGGTGGACGACACCGTCACCTTGAGCTGCGTGGGCTTCGTGCCGGCCGCGACGGTCACCGACGACGTGCCGGAGTTGGGGAACCCGTTGTCCTCGGCGACCTCGATGGCGCGGGCGCGGGCGGCGTCGAAGTCGTCGGGCATGAAGGTGACACCCGCGGTGGCGGCGGCGTCGGCCGCCGCCTGGACCCGCTGGAGCTCGACGTAGAGGCGGGCCAGGTCGACCGAGGCGGCGCCGAGCGGGAGCGCGATGAAGGCGAAGAACATCGCGACGATGATGGCGGTCGCGCCCGCTTCGTCACGACGCCTGCGCCAGGTGGTGGGGGCTCTCATCTCTCGTCCGATCAGTTGTGCGCGTTGGGGGTGCCCGGCTTGCACCGGTCCTGCTCGAGCGGCTCGAACTTCATGACGGTGCGCTCGGTCATCACCTTGGCGCCGCCGAGGACGCTGTTCATCAGGCCGGTCATCCAGTTGTGGTTCGCGCGGAGCGCGACCCCGACCGCGTCGGTCTCGTTGAGGCAGGCGTTGACGGTGGCCGACGCCCAGGACCCGCTGGAGTAGCGGAAGCGCCCGGTGCCGTTGGCGGTGACGACGCCCGCGTCCCAGACGTACATCACGCAGTTCGCGACGCCCGAGCAGCTGGCGGGGATGGTGGAGCCGGTGCCCGGGAAGCCGGCCCCGTTGGCCTTGTAGACCATCACCCACTGGATGTCGGCGGAGTTCATGGCCATGCCGGCGGTCTGCATGGTGTCGGCCGCGGCCTGCGCGAACCCGGGCACCGAGGCGGGCGAGCACGGCGGGGGCGAGGCGCTCGCCTCGCAGGTGCCCGGTCCGGCGTCGGCGGCCGCCGACGCCGAGCGTGCGCCCGCGCGCACGCTGCTGCTCATCGAGATGTTGTCCTTCATGTAGAGGCCGAGCTCGATGGTGCCGAGGAAGAAGAGCAGCAGGATCGGCACCGTGAGGGCGAACTCGACCGCGACCGCACCGCGATCGTCCCGTCGCCTGGCGAAGAACCTCATCGACTACTCCCTCGTTGTCCCCACGCCGCTGCAGACGACGTACGACACCTGCTGCCACAGTCTTGGCGCCCGAGGCGCAGCGCGCCCGACCTTTGCCGAACGCTAGTGACAGCGGATCAAGGATGCGTCAGCACGACGGTCGAGATGTATAGCCCGAAATGACCATGTGCGGGGTGGTCCGGACGGCACTACCGCAGGCGCGAGGCCACCAGGTCGGCGAAGGGTGCGGCGTTGGCGGGCGACACGTCGAGGTAGAGGCCCGGCTCGATCAGCTCGAGCTCGCTCACCACCCACTCCCCCTGCCACCGCAGCAGGTCGACGCGGAGGTAGTCCATCGGGCGCCCGAAGCGGGCGGCCATGGCATCGGCCGCGCGCAGCGCGAGGTCGGCGACGTCGCCGAGAGCGACGGCCCGGACCCGGCCGCCGAACTCCTCGTTGACGCGGACGTCACCCTCGCCCGGCAGCTTGTCGAAGCGCTGGGCGAGGTGGCCGTCGAGCACGTAGACCGACGTCTCGCCGTGGGTGCGGATCGACTCGACGAGGGGCTGGACGACCCACGGGCCACCGACCTCGGGGTAGTCGGGGTGGCTCTGCACCGGCGTGCCCAGGCGCGGGTCGTCGGGGTCGGTGACCACGATCAGGCCGGCTCCCCCCGCGCCGACGCGCGGCTTCACCACGGCGGTGCCGAAGCGGGCCACCGCGGCGGCCAGCGCTGGCCGGTCGTCGGCGAGGACCGTCGGCACGGCCGGCAGGTCCCCCAGGTCGGTGAGGTAGCGCTTGTCGTGGTTCCACGCGAAGACGTCCGCGCCGTTGAGCAGGCGGGACTGGTCGAGCGCCTGCGTCCACGCGAGGAAGTCGCGGTGGCGGGTGACGTAGTCCCAGGTCGAGCGGACGGCGACGAGGTCGGCGGCCGCCCAGTCGACGGCCGGGTCGTCCCAGCGCGCCCAGGTGGCGTCGACCCCACGCTCGGCGAGCGCCGCGTCGAGTGCCGCGGCGCCGGGCTCACCGGTCGGGAGGTCGCCGCTGGTGGCGAGGAGGACGGTCATCGCCCGCTCACGCGTCGGAGCGCTCGGCCGGGATCTCGCTGGCGCCGTAGAGCTCGTGGGCGACCGCGTCGCGGTTGGAGCCCTCGCGGTTGTCGCCCTTCTCGATGATCACGAGGTTGTGGTAGCAGTGCACCGCCCGGACCCACTGGTCGGTGTAGGTCGGCTCGTAGCCCTCCACGAGGAACTCCTCGTGGTTGAGGCCGTCGACGAGGTCCTTGACGAGGTCCATCGACGTGCCGGGGGCCCGCGGGTCGAGCTGGCCGCCCCAGGCGGGCCAGTAGGACGTCTGGGTGTCCTCGATGCAGTAGATCGCGCCGTCGGGCAGCAGCGGGAACAGGATCCGGAAGGACTCGCGCACGTGGGCCGGGATGTGGCTGCCGTCGTCGATCACGACGAGTGGGGCACCCTGCTCCTCGATGATGCGGTGCAGCACCTCCGGGTCGGTCTGGTCGCCGTGGTAGGCGTGGACGTGGCCCTTGGTCAGCCACGTCTTGTCCTCGATGTCGAGGCCGACGATCCGCGCCTTGGGGAAGAACCAGCGCCACATCTTCATCGAGGCGCCGCTGCGCCGGCGCTTCTTGTAGCCCCCGATGCCGAGCTCGAGGAGGGTGAAGGACTCGCGGCGCAGGTGCTGGAGGTGGCGCTCGTAGTGGGGGGTGTACTTGTGCACGCCCCACTTGTCGGTGCGGAACTCGATCGCCAGCTCCGTCAGGTTGCTGGCCAGCAGCCGCCGCCGGCGCTCGGCGCGCGGGTCCGGCACCTCCGCCACCGTCGGCTGGGCGGACGTCTGCAAGCGTCCGGCCTTCCTGGCGGCCTTCTTGACGGCCTGGCCGGCTCGACGAGCAGTGGTGCGCACCCGCAGACCCTAGCCTGACCCGCCCACCACCGGCGCGTGGTGCCCGAACGGCACGTCCTCGACCGCGCCGAGCGCCGCGAGGACCGACGGCAGCATCGCCTTCGCGGTGCGCTGGTAGCCGTGCGCGCTGGGGTGGAACCGGTCGAGGCTGAACATCTCGTCGGGGTTGGTGATGAAGAACGGACCCACGACGTGCGCCAGCGAGACGACCCTCGCTCCGTGCTCGAGCGCGACGGTGCGCTGGGCCTCCGCGAGCTGCCGGGACGCCCGGGAGCCGAGCGCGCGCAGCGGCTGCGGCACCGGCCGCAGCGCGCCGAGGTCGGGGCAGGTGCCGACCACCACCTCCGCCCCGCGCGCCCGCAGCGCGTCGACGGCGTCGGCCAGGTGCCGGGCCGAGTCGGCGACGGGCACCCGGTGGGTCACGTCGTTGCCGCCGACCACGACGACCGCGACGTGCGGGCGGTACGTCGCCGGCAGCGAGGCGACCTGGGCGGCGAGGTCGCTGCTCTCCGAGCCGACGACGGCGACGGTCCGCAGCCGCACCGAGCGCCCCAGCCGCTTCGCGACCGCCCGCGCGAGCCGGCCGCCGAGCGTCTGCTTGGGCTTGTCCGCGCCGAGGCCCGCCGCGATGGAGTCCCCGAGGACGACGAGGTCCACCGGGTCGCCGTAGGACCGGCGCCAGTGCCGGTCGCCCGGGGGCGCCTCCTCGCCCAGCGGCTTGCCGATCGCCCGCCGCGCCAGGGCGGCCTGGTGGCGCAGCAGCCGCCCGGTCCCGTACGCCGCGACCGCGACCCCGACACCCACGGCCGCGACGGCGTACGCCCCGGCACCCGTCCCTCCTGCGTGCTCCTCGTGCTCCACGCACCGGTTCAACCACCCGGGCCTGAACCGGCGGTCAACGTCGGGCGACGGATGACCGACCGGCACCGCACAGTTGGGTCGTAGTACTCAGGACGGGACCCGCCGACCGGGCCACGCTGGAGCCATGAACACCTCCGTGGACACCGTCCGCCCCGTGCCACCCCGCCAGCTGACCTGGCTGCGGGCCGAGCTGGTCGACTGGACGTCGCAGGGCCTGATCTCCGACGAGCAGGCCGCGCTCATCTCGACCCGCTACCGCGCCGAGTCCCATCGGGTGGGCGTCGGCCGCGTCCTGCTCTACCTCGGCGGCGGCTTCGTCGGCATCGGCCTGATCTGGCTGGTGGCCGCCAACCTCGACCAGCTGTCGCCCGCGAGCCGCTTCGCCGCGGTGTGCCTGATCTGGCTGGCCCTGCTCGCGGGGGGCGAGGTGCTCGCCGCACGTCGGTCCAGCCCGCCGGTCGTCGGCGCCGCACGCCTGCTGGCGGCCCTCGGCTTCGGCGCCGTCGTGTTCCAGGCCGCCCAGTCGCTGCAGGTGCCCGCGTTCGAGCCGCGCCTGCTGGGCGTCTGGGCGATCGGCACGCTGCTCCACGGCTACCTCGCCCGCGCCTACCTCCCGTTCGTCGTCGGCGTCGCCACCGGCGTCGCCTGGTGGTTCTCGCAACCGCTCTGGCAGGAGCCCTCCGGCCTCGCCGTCGTGGTCCTCCTCGGTGCGGGCGCCGTGCTCGCCTCCTCCCTCGCCGTCCTGCACGACTCCCGTCTCCCCGCCTTCGCATGGACCTGGCGCACGGTCGGCGCCGGCATGGCGCTGCTGGCCCTCTTCGTGGCCGCGATCCCGGACATCGGCTCCGGCGACCTGGTCTGGAACGCGTGGCTCGCCGCCGTGCTCGTCGTCTCCGCCGCCGCCGTGGTCGCCGCCGTCGTGGTCGACCGCTCGGCGCGACGGCTCCTCGAGCCCGCCGGGGCGGTCGTCGTCCTCCTCGTCGCGACCGGGCTCGCGCTCTGGCAGACCGGCACCGACACGACGACGGTCGATGCCTCCGACTGGCTGCACGCCGCGGTCTCGGTGGGCGTCTACGTGGTCCTCGCCGTCGCCCTGGTCGCCCTCGGGACGCTGCGCGACCACACGCCGATCACCTGGATGGCGATGGCCGGGCTGGTGGTCTTCACGACCTTCCAGAGCTTCGCGGTGTTCGCACCGATCGTGACCGGCGCCTGGCTGTTCGTCGTGCTGGGCACGGTCTTCCTGGGCACCGGCTTCCTCTTCGACCGGGCTCGCCGCGAGCTCACCCAGGCGCTGGACGCCGACACCGACACCGACCACTCCCGAGGAGCAGACCGATGAACCGCACCGCCACCACAGCCGTCGTCGCCGTGGGCCAGCTGGTCCTGGTCGGGCTCGCCGTCGCCCCGCAGCTCTCCGCCCGGCTCAACGGGGACACCTACGCGCTGAGGGTGGCGCCGCTCGACCCGATCGACCCGTTCCGCGGGGCGTACGTCTCGCTCGACTACCCCGACCTGCACCGGGGCGGTCCGTCGTCCGGCGAGCAGGGCATCGGCTCGCTGGACGACGGGACGTCGGGCGACCTGTTCATCACCCTGCGCCGCGACGGTGCCGTGTGGGTCGGGGACGACTGGACCCGCGAGCGCCCGGAGGACGGGCCGTACCTCGCCTGCAACGACCAGTCGTGGCAGGTCCGGTGCGGCATCGAGAGCTGGTTCCTGCCGCAGGACGAGGCAACGCGCACCGAGGACCTGCTGAGGGACGGCGCCGTCGCCGAGGTCAGGATCGACGGGCGCGGCAACGCCGCCGTCGTCGACGTCCGCGCCCCGTGACCGGGTGGACCGCCGCGGTCAGCCGCCGGCGACGGCCGGGATGACCGAGACCTGGCTGCCGTCGGGGGTGGGGGTCTGCAGGTCCTCGAGGAAGCGCACGTCGTCGTTGCCGACGTAGACGTTGACGAACCGGCGCAGCGCCCCGGCCTCGTCGAGGATGCGCCCCTTGATCCCGGAGTAGCGGGCGTCGAGGTCGTCGAGGACGGCCGCGAGCGTGTCGCCCTCGGCGCTCACCTCGGACTCGCCCCCGGTGTAGGTGCGCAGGATGGTCGGGATCCGTACCGAGACTGCCATGGGTCCTCCTTCGTACGTGGATGGGCTGAGCGTGCTCTGGCGCACCACCAGAGTGCGCTCAGAGGACGCCGGACGCCACGAAGGCGTCGTAGGACGGTGCGATGGTGGCGGCCGGTCCGACGCGGTCGGACACGGAGTCGAGGGTCTTGAGGCCGTGGCCGGTGTTGATGACGACGGTCTCGAGCGAGGCGTCGAGCTGGCCGGTCTCGACGAGCTTGCGGAGCACGCCGACGGTGGTGCCGCCCGCGGTCTCGGTGAAGATGCCCTCGGTGCGGGCGAGCAGCACGATCGCGTCGCGGACCTCGTCGTCGGAGACGTCCTCGACGGCCCCGCCGGTGCGCCGGCAGACGTCGAGGACGTAGATGCCGTCGGCCGGGTTGCCGATCGCCAGGCTCTTGGCGATGGTGTCGGGCTTCACCGGGCGGATCGCGTCGGTCTCGGCCTTGTAGGCCACCGAGACCGGCGAGCATCCGGTCGCCTGGGCACCGAACACCTTGTAGGGCTTGTCCTCGACGAGGCCGAGCGCGATCAGCTCGCGGAACGCCTTGTCGACCTTGGTCAGCTGGGAGCCGGAGGCCACCGGGATGACGATCTGGTCGGGCAGCCGCCAGCCGAGCTGCTCGGCGATCTCGTAGCCGAGCGTCTTCGAGCCCTCGGCGTAGAACGGGCGGACGTTGACGTTGACGAACGCCCAGCCCTCCTCCTCGCCGGCGATCTCGGACGCGAGCTTGTTGACGTCGTCGTAGTTGCCCTCGACCGCGACGAGCTTCTCGGTGAAGACGGCCGAGTTGACCTTCTTCGGCGTCTCGAGGTTGCTCGGGATGAAGACGACGGTGGGGATGCCGGCGCGGGCACCCGCGGCGGCGACGGCGTTGGCGAGGTTGCCCGTCGAGGGGCACGCGAAGACCTTCGCGTCGAGCTCGCGGGCAGCGCTCAGCGCGCAGGCGACGACGCGGTCCTTGAAGGAGTTGGTCGGGTTGGTCGAGTCGTCCTTGACCCAGAGCTTCTCGAGGCCGAGCTCGCGGGCGAGGTTGTCGGCCCGCAGCAGCCGGGTGAAACCGGGCTCGGTGTTGGGGCTCTGCTCGATGTCGTCCGGCACCGGCAGCAGCGCCTTGTAGCGCCAGATGTTGCGGGGGCCGGCGGCGATCTGCTCGCGGGTCACGGCCGGGAAGTCGTAGGCCACCTCGAGCGGCCCGAAGCACTCCGGACAGGCGTACGACGGGCCGAGGGCGACCTCGTGGCCGCACTCGCGGCAGGCCAGCGACCGGGCGTGGCCGAAGGCGCCGGCACGCAGCGTGTGGGTGGTGTTCTCGTCCAGCAGGGTGCTCATGAAGTCCTCCTCCTCATCTGTCCCGGCGACGATCGCGCGGGTCGGATTTGGCACCTGCTCCCATGTCTGCCGGACGGGGTCCGGGCAGGAGGCTCATGGGCGGTTGCCGGGACTTCGTCGGGCCGTTCCCTCAGTCCCTCGTGATGAGCAAGGACAACTGTAGGCATGCGTCTCACGATGTGCACACGAAGTCCGACATCCGAGACCAAGGTCCCGCGGGTGGCTCCCGTCGCCGTCGGTCCGCTCACCGTGGCGGCACACGACACCGCCCCCAGCACCGTGGCGGCACACGACACTCGACCGGCGCTCCGGGATGTCGTCTGCCGCCACCCTCGGCGCCCGGATGCCGTGTGCCGCCACCCTCGGCGCCCGGATGTCGTGTGCCGCCACCGACGGAGGCGTACGTCAGCGGGCGAGGAGGCCCAGCATCTCGACGACGCCGGCGGGGCCGTCGACCACCACGTCGGCGAGGTCGACGAGGTCGGGCTGCTCGGTGGACGCGGAGCACACCACGAGCCCGGGCAGGCCGTCGGCACGGAGGTCGCGGACGGCCTCGAACGCCTCGATGTCGCCGAGGTCGTCGCCGCCGAAGACCACGCCGCTCGCCTCCTGCTCCGCGACGAAGGTCCGCACCGCGCGGCCCTTGTGCATGTCGCCCGAGCGGACCTCGATGACGTTGCGGCCGGGCTCGAGGGTGAGGTGGTGGCGCTCGGCGAGGTCGGCCAGCGGCTCGCGGATCCGGTCGAGGGCCCCCTCGGGGTCGTCCATGCGACGGGTGTGGACGGCGACGGCCAGCCCCTTCTCCTCCACGAACGCGTCGGCGGCGCCGGCGCGACGCAGCACCGACGGCAGCTCGCGCTCGAAGGTGGCGAGCCCGGCGGGCGGCCGGGGCGAGCGGATCCGCTGCTCGGTGGCCGACCAGCGCTCGTTGCCGTACTGCCCGAACACGAACAGCTCGGCCCCCCTGTCGAGCATGGCGTTGCCGAGCGCGTCGAGGTCGCCCATCGCGATCGCCTGGCGCGCCGGGCGCCCGGTGATCACCGCGACCGCGCGGACCACCTCGGCGAGCTCGAGGAGCGCGCCGGGCGCCGCCGGGTGCAGCCGGGCGGACTCGGGGTCGTCGACCACGGGCGAGAGCGTGCCGTCGAAGTCCAGGCCCACCACCGTGCCCGCGAGGACCTCGCGCACGGCGTCGTAGTGCTCGCGCGCGGCCGCGGAGGTGAACTCCATGGCACCAGCCAACCAGATGTCGCGGGCGGGCGACCAACCGTCCCGCGACCGGGTCACCCCCAGGAGTCGGCGCGCGGTCAGCGGGGGGCGTCGGTGGTGAGGATGACGGTGAGGCGGTCGCGCTTCATCACGCCGACCGCCGGCATCGTGCGCGTGACGCCCAGGTCGAGGGCCAGCTGCTTGCCGGCGGCCTCGAGGCGCGGCGGGAAGTAGACCGTGGTGGTGGGGATGTTGCCGACCCAGTTGTCCTCGCCCACGACCGACCAGCCGATGTCCGTGGCGCGCGCCGCCGTGGAGGCGGCGAGGCCGCTGATCCCGGAGTTGTTGAAGACCTCGACGTAGACCTCGCCGCGCTTCAGCTGGGGCTTGGGCTTCGGCGTCTTCGTGGGCTCCGGCGTCGGCTCCGCGCTCGGCGTCTGGTCGGCGCTCGCGATGGTGGCGGTGTCGACCCGTTGCTCGGTGGGCGCCTGGTCGCGGGTGGCGACGAAGGTGATCGAGGCCATCGCCACGGCGAGCACCGAGAGCATGACCAGCGGCGAGGGGAAGGCGACGCCGCGCTCGTCGCGCGGTCGGGTGGCGGTGGTGGTGCGGCCCGTGCTGGGGAAGGAGGCCATGGGGAAGGAAGCCGATCCGTGAGTGGTGGACAGGTGGGTCGTCAGACCTCGAACCCGAGTCGACGGGCCGAGCGCTGGCGCTGGCGGGAGGCACGCAGCCGACGCAGGCGGCGTACGAGGAGCGGGTCGGCCTCGAGGGCCTCGGGACGGTCGATCAGGGCGTTGAGGACCTGGTAGTAGCGCGTCGAGGACATGTCGAACTTCTCCCGAACGGCCTGCTCCTTGGCGCCGGCGTACTTCCACCAGTGGCGCTCGAACTCGAGGATCTCGCGATCGCGCTGGCTCAGCGCGGCAGCAGTCTCCTGCTCGGCTGCGATGTGCTTCGCGGCGTCCATGACCAACTCCTTGTCGACCCCACGTCCACCGGAGCAGGTGGACTGCGCCCGAGTCTAGGCGACGAACAACAACGATGTCATTCGCCTGCGGCGAGTCGTCTGGACAAAACCCGCGGGCGGCCCACGTTGGGGTGACCTGCGCCTCTCGCGGCCTCGATAGGGTCGTGCCGTGAGCCACACCCCGCAGGCAGACCTCGTCATCGTCGCCAACCGGCTGCCCGTCGACGGCGTGCGCCAGCCCGACGGGTCCATGACGTGGCGCCGGTCGCCGGGTGGGCTGGTGACGGCCCTCGAGCCCGTGCTGCGCGCCAACGACGGGGCGTGGATCGGCTGGCCCGGTTCGGCCGACGAGGAGGACTTCGAGCCGTTCGTCGAGGACGGCCTGTCCCTCGTGCCGGTCCCCCTCAGCGGCGCGGAGGTCGAAGAGTTCTACGAGGGCTTCTCCAACGGCACCCTCTGGCCGCTCTACCACGACGTCATCGCCAAGCCGGAGTTCCACCGCGAGTGGTGGGAGAGCTACGTCCGGGTCAACGAGCGCTTCGCCGACCGCGCCGCCGAGGTGGCAGCGGAGGGCGCGACGGTGTGGGTCCAGGACTACCAGCTGCAGCTGGTGCCGCAGATGCTGCGCGAGCGGCGGCCCGACCTGCGCATCGGCTTCTACCTGCACATCCCGTTCCCGCCGGCCGAGCTGTTCTCCCAGCTGCCGTGGCGCCGCCAGATCCTCGAGGGCCTGCTCGGTGCCGACCTGATCGGCTTCCAGCTCCCGGGCGCCGCCGCGAACTTCGTCCGCCTGGTGCGCAGCCGGGTCGGCCACAAGACCCACCGCGACACCATCTACCTGCCGGACGGCCGGCCGGTGAAGGCCACCGCGTTCCCGATCTCCATCGACACCGCCGGCTTCGAGGAGCTCGCCCGCTCGGAGGGCGTCACCGAGCGGGCCGCGGAGATCCGGGAGGCGCTGGGCAACCCGCGCCGGATCTTCCTCGGCGTCGACCGGCTCGACTACACCAAGGGCATCCACTCGCGGCTGCGGGCGTTCGGCGAGCTGGTCCGTGACGGCAAGCTCGACGTCGAGGACGCGGTGTTCGTCCAGGTGGCCACCCCGTCGCGCGAGCGGGTCGAGCAGTACCGCATCCTGCGCGACGAGATCGAGCTGCTGGTGGGTCGCATCAACGGCGACCACGGCCGGATCGGCCGCCCGGCGATCTCCTACATGCACTCCTCCTATCCCCGCGAGGAGATGGCCGCGCTCTACCGTGCCGCCGACGTGATGGTCGTGACGCCCTTCCGCGACGGCATGAACCTCGTCGCCAAGGAGTACGTCGCCTGCCGCCTGGAGGACGACGGCGCGCTGGTGCTGTCGGAGTTCGCCGGCGCTGCAGCCGAGCTGCGCCAGGCCTGGCTGGTGAACCCCTACGACATCGACGGGATGAAGGCCGCGCTGCTCGAGGCGTTCGCCGCGGACCCCAAGGAGACCGGTCGCCGGATGCGCGCGATGCGCAAGACGGTCGTCCAGCACGACGTGGCCCGCTGGGCGCGCGACTTCCTCAGCGAGCTCGAGCACCTGCCGGACCACCACGACAAGACCGTGCGGCGCTCGCGGGCCCGCTGAGCCCGCTCATCGCGGCTGCTCCTCCGCGGCGGCGCGGTGGGTCGCGTCCTGGGCGACCATGATCGCCTCGACCTCCTCGACGAGCCGGGGCCCGAGGCGGGGCCAGGACGGGTCGTAGCCGTAGGCCTCGGCGAGCCCGACGGCCGACCTCGTGCCGTCGACGAGGTCGACGTCCCCGGGTCCGATCAGCCCGGGGTGCACCACCCCGACCGCCTCCGAGACCTTCAGCAGGTCGCGGCGCAACGACCGGACGTAGTTCGCGGCCCGCTCGCTCTTCAGCGTGACGTCGAGGCCGCGGGTGTAGCGCGGGTTCTGGGTCGCGACCCCCACCGGGCAGTGGTCGGTGTGGCACTTCTGCGCCTGGATGCACCCGATCGCCATCATCGCCTCGCGACCGACGTTGACCATGTCGGCGCCCAGCGCGAAGGCCACCACCGCGTTCTCCGGGATGCCGAGCTTGCCGGCACCGACGAACACCACGTCGTCGGCGATCCCCGCCTGCGCGAAGCGTCGGTGGACCTGGGCGAAGGCGAGGCGGAACGGGTAGGCGACCGAGTCGGCGAAGATCATCGGCGCGGCGCCGGTGCCGCCCTCTCCCCCGTCGATGTTCACGAAGTCGACGCCACGGCCGCCGCCCGCCATCTGCTCGACGAGCTCGTCCCACATGGTGAGGTTGCCGACGGCCGACTTGATGCCGACCGGGAGGCCCGTGGCCGCGGCGACCTCCTCGACGAAGTCGAGCATCGAGTCGACGTCGCGGAAGACCGCGTGCCGGCTCGGGGAGGCGCAGTCGACGCCCTCGGGGATGCCGCGGATCTCGGCGATCTCCCGGCTGACCTTCCCTCCCGGGAGCATCCCGCCCAGGCCGGGCTTCGCCCCCTGGCTGAGCTTGACCTCGATGGCGCGCACCGGCGCCGACTGGACCAGGTCGACGAGGCGGCCGAGGTCGAAGCGGCCCCGCTCGTCACGGCAGCCGAAGTAGGACGTCCCGATCTGGAAGACGATGTCGCCGCCGTGGCGGTGGTGCGACGAGAGCGCACCCTCACCCGTGTTCTGCAGGCAGCCGGCCGCAGCCGCGCCGCGGTTGAGCGCCTCGACCGCCTTGCCCGACAGCGAGCCGAAGCTCATCCCGGAGATGTTGACGACCGAACCCGGCCGGAACGCGTGCGTACGCCCCCGGGCGGCACCCAGCACCTTCGCGCAGGGCAGCCGGACCTCCTCCTGGGCGTGCGGCATGACCGCGGCCCCGGGTCCGGTGAAGGTGCGGTGCTTGATGATCGGGTAGCCCACGACCTGCTCGACGTCGTTGTCGGTGCCGAAGCCGAAGTAGTTGTTCTCCAGCTTGGAGCTGGCGTAGACCCAGCTGCGCTGGTCCCGGCTGAACGGGCGTTCCTCGTCGTTGCTGGTGACGATGTACTGGCGCAGCTCCGGTCCGACCCGCTCGACCAGGAACCTGCCGTGGCCGATGACCGGGAAGTTCCGGAGGATCGCGTGCCGGGTCTGCACCAGGTCGTGGACGGCGGTCGCCGCCGCCGCGACCGCCGAGCCGCCCAGGATCGCGTACCTCCACCTCATGGGGACGTTCCTAGCCGCCCGCGGTGGGGTTGTCGAGGATCAGGCGAGCTCGCCACGCGCGAGGCTCACACCCGAGTGGGTGGGATCGCCGTCGTCGGGCTCCACGGAGATGTCGAGGATCCGGTAGCCCTCGTCGATGAGGCGGCGCGGCACCTCGAAGGTCCCGTCGTCGCCGCGGGCCAGGATGCCGAGGGCGACCATCCGCTTGCCGTCGACGTTGATCAGCCACACCTCGTGGAACCCCGGCTCGCCGCCGAGCTCGCGCGCGCGGACGGACACCTGCACGACGTCGTCGGCGGCGTCGAACGCCTCGACGTCGCCGCGGGGAGCGTCGCTGTCGAGCGCGGTGAGGGCCGCGCTCGCGACCACGGCGCCGGTGGGCTCGGGGTCGGGCTCGGGGGCCGCGACGGGGTCGGCGGCGGTCCAGCGACCGAGGCCGAGACCGGCGACGAGGCCGATGACCGCCGCAGCAGTCGCCAGCCACAGCGGCACGGCGTGGCGACGGCGCAGGGGCACGGGGGCGACGTCCGCGGCCTGCGGTGCGACGCCCTGGCCGAGCGCCTCGGCCAGGACCCGGGCGCGCAGGCCGTCGGGGACGGGGACGAGCGGTTCTGCCCCGGTGGCGCGGCGGGCGGAGCGGAGCGCGTCGAGGGCCGCGCCGCACTCGGGGCAGGAGGTCACGTGGGCGTGCACCGACTCGCGGACGGCGCCGGGCTCGAGCACGAGGTCGGCCAAGGTGTCGGGGTCAGCGTGAGCCATGGCGCACCTCCTCGAGGACGCGGTGGAGCTGGGCGAGGCCGCGACGCAGGTGGCTCTTCACGGTGCCGAGCGGGAGCCCGGTCGTCGCAGCGATGTCGGAGTGGGGCTTGTCCTGCCAGAAGGCCAGGAGCAGGACGGTGCGGCGCGGCTCGTCCATCTGGTCGACGAGCTGGCGCACGACGAGGCGCTCGGCGAGCGCGACGTCGGCGGCAACGTGCTCGTCGGGGGTGGTGACGGCAGCGACCGCACGGACCTTGCGGGCGTCGCGCGCCCGGGCGGCGCGCGCGTCGGCGACCTTGTGCCGGGCGATGCCGACGAGCCAGGCCGGGAACGTGCTCGGGCCCGGCGTCACGGTGGCCCGGCTGCGCCAGGCGGCCACGAAGACCTGCTGGGTGACGTCCTCGGCGTCATGGGGGTCGCCGAGGGCGCGGACCGCGAAGTTGTGGATCAGGGAGGACCAGCGGTCGAACACCTCTCCGAGGGCGGCCTCGTCGCCGTCACGGAAGCGCGATGCCAGCGCCACCATCGACTCTTCGTGCGCCTCCTCGAGGGCCGCTGCTCCCACCACGGCACCACCGTAGCGGGGCCCCGACCGGGCGGGGAGCCTGACGACGGTCATGTCGCTCCCCTCCCGGTCCGGGCCTCGTGCTGGTCGTGCGTGCCCGGGAGCCTGGGGCTCCCGGGCTCGGGATCACAGGTCGATCGGGCGCATGACCTGGTCGATGGCGTGGGCGATCTGCTTGTTGCCCTTGTTCAGGTCGAGACCGCTGAGGACGGCCATCGCGTCGGTGTCGTTCTTGTCGCGGTCCTTCAGCGTGACCGAGACCTCGGGCTTCGTCTTGACCTTGACCTTGATCTTGCCGCCCTGGGCGGTGGTCAGCTTGGCGCCGTTGGCCTTGAGCACCTTCTTGCTGGTCAGGGTCTTGCCCGGGACCACGTGGTAGAGCAGGACGGACTCGATGGTGTCGACGCCGGCGAGCTCGACGAGCGCGTTGAAGATCTTCTTCTCGCTCTTGATGTTCTTGCCGGTCAGGTCCTTGGCCAGGTCGCGGAAGGCCTGGTCGGTGGGCGCGAAGACGGTCAGGCGCTTCGAGCCGTCGGCGACCAGCGCGACCGGGGACTCCGGCTTGGCGCCGATGACGGCGAGCGCCGCCTCGGTGAGGATGTCGAAGTCGTTCTTGTTCTTGTCGAACTTGTTGCCGTCCGAGGTCAGCAGGCCCGCGAGGCTGTCCTCGCCTGCAGCCTTGGCGTTGGCCGCAGGAGCGGTCGCCTGCACGGCACCGAGCGCGAGGGCCGAGGCCGCGAGCAGAGCGGGTACGCGTCGCTTCATGGTGGGGGGTCCTTCCGTCGGGGGCGCCGTCCGCGCCCGTCACCCCCTTCTCGGACGATCCCCCCTCCCCGGATGCACCTACCCGTAGATTTCTTTCCATGGACCTGATCCCGAAGCCCGACCAGCTGGTCTCGGCGGCGGGCAACGTCGCCCACTCGCTGCTCTACGGCGGCCTGGCGGACCTCCGCCCGATGCCCCGGACCCTCATCGACGACGGCGAGCTGCGCGAGGTCTACCACTACCGTCCCGACCGCGACGTCGCGCCGACCGGCGACCCGGTCCTGCTGGTCACGCCGCTGGCCGCGCCGTCGCTGTGCTTCGACCTGCGCCGTGACTGCTCGCTCGTCGAGCACCTGGTCACGCTCGGCCGGCCGACCTACCTCGTGGAGTACGGCCAGGTGTCGTTCCGCAACCGCTCGCTCGGCGTGGAGCACTGGGTCGACGAGGTGCTGCCCGAGGCGATCCGCACCGTCCACGAGCACTCCGGAGGGCGACCCGTCCACCTGGTCGGGTGGAGCCTGGGCGGCATCTTCGCCCTCCTCGTCGCCGCCGACCGCCAGGACCTGCCGATCGCCTCGCTGACCGTGGTCGGCTCCCCCGTCGACGTGACCAAGGTGCCGCTGGTCGCCCCGGTGCGCCCGCTGCTGAACCTCACCCAGGGGCGCGGCGCGATCACCCGCGCCTACCGCGCGCTGGGCGGGGTCCCGACGCCCCTGGTCAACTGGGCGTTCACCGCCGCGTCCGCGCAGAAGGTCGTCACCAAGCCGCTCGCGGTGCTGACCCACCTCGACGACACCGACTACCTCGCGCAGATGGAGGCGGTCACCCGGTTCATGAACAGCATGACCGCCTACCCGGGTCGGACCTTCGGCCAGCTCTACCACCGCTTCGTCAAGGGCAACGCCCTCGCGAGCGGCCGGATGGAGATCGGGGACCGCACGGTGGACCTGGCCGCCGTCGACGTGCCGGTGCTGGTCTTCGCCGGCAACACCGACGGGATCGCCCCGCTGCCCGCCGTACGCGCGGTGGTGCCGCTGCTGGGCGGCTCGCCGCAGGTGCGCTTCGAGATCGTGCCGGGCGGCCACCTCGGGATGCTCACCGGTCGCGCCGCGCGCGGCACCACCTGGACGGTCATCGACGAGTGGGTGGCGCAGTGGTCGGGCGCCGCGCCGGCGAAGAAGGCAGCTGCGAGGAAGGCTCCCGCCAGGAAGGCTGCTGCGAAGAAGGCTGCTGCCAAGAAGACGCCCACCAAGAAGGCTGCTGCCAAGAAGACGCCCACCAAGAAGGCTGCTGCCAAGAAGGCTGCTGCCAAGAAGACGCCCGCGAAGAAGACCGCGTCCGCCGCGGCGATCGGGTCCAACCCGGCGCGCCGCTACGGCTCGGCCGGGTCACGGGCGCTCGGCCGGCGCTGAACGACAGCCGCCCGCGGGAGGTGCCGCCTAGAGTGCCGCCATGCCCAGACCCACCGAGACCACGCCGCGGGCCGGGGAGCCGGGGTCGACGCTGCCCCGCGGCGTCCGGATCGGCTACGGGAGCGGGTCGGTCGCGACCGGCGCCTTCGGCACCGTCCCCGGCCTGATGCTCCTGCCCTACCTCACCGACGAGCTGGGCATCGCAGCCCTCTGGGCCGGTGTGATCGTGTTCCTCCCCAAGGCCTGGGACGTCGTCCTCAACCCGGTCGCGGGCCGGGTGAGCGACCGGACGGTCGACCCGGCCGGCCCGCGGCGCCCCTGGCTGGTGCGCGCCGGGCTGATGCTGGCCGGGGCGTTCGCGCTGATCTTCGCGGCCCCCGACCTGGGCAGCGCGGCGCTCGAGGCGGGCTGGGTGCTGGTGTTCTTCGTGCTGGCCGCGTCGGCGTACGCGTTCTTCCAGGTCCCCTACGTCGCGATGCCGGCCGAGATGACCTCGTCCTACGACGAGCGCACCCGGCTGATGACGTGGCGGGTGGCGATCCTCGCGTTCACCATCATGCTCGCGGGCGCGACGGCGCCCGTCATCCGGGACGCCGTCGGCGGTGGACGCGACGGCTACCGCGTGATGGGCGTGGTGATGTCGGTGCTGATCGTCGTCGGCGTCCTGGGCGCGTGGTGGGGCACCCGGCGAGCACCGGTCGGGACGGTGGCCGCCGGAGCAGGCTCCCTGCGCGAGCAGCTCAGGGTGGTCGCGCACGCGCGCGACTTCCGGCTGCTGCTGACCACCTTCGTCGTGCAGGCGCTCGCCACGGGCTGCATGCTCGCGGGGGTCGACTACCTCGCCGGCGACGTGCTGGGCAGCGCCGGCGCCTCGACCGTGCTGTTCGTCTGCTTCGTGGGCCCGGCGCTGCTGCTGACGCCCGCGTGGGCGGCGCTCGGCACCCGGATCGGCAAGCGCCGTGGCTACGCCATCGCCTCGGTCGTCCTGGCCGCCGGGGCGCTGCTCGCCGTGACCGCCCGGGTCGCCCCGCCGGCGGTGGTCTTCGCGGCGACCGCGCTGGTCGGCGTCGGCTACGCCGGCTGCCAGGTCTTCCCGATGGCGATGCTGCCCGACGCCGCGGCCGTCGACTCCGCGCGCACCGGCGAGAACCGGACCGGCGTCTACACCGGGGTCTGGACCGCCGGAGAGACGCTGGGGCTCGCGCTCGGACCGGCGGTCTTCGCGGTCGTGCTCGCCCTCGGCGGCTACCTCTCCAGCGAGGGCCGCGAGCTCGACCAGCCCGACTCGGCGCTGACCGCGATCACCCTCGGCTTCTCCGTCCTGCCCGCCGCCCTGACCCTGCTCAGCCTGTGGTGGCTGCGCCAGTACACCCTCGACGCCGCCGAGGTGGCGGCCGCGGAAGGAGCCCTGCATGGCTGAGCCGACGAGCCCGCTCGAGCGGTTGCGGGCCCTCCAGGGGGCCGACCTCCCGGTCCACGGCGGTCGCACCCTGGCCTACGTCTACGACTCCGGTGAGCCGGAGGTCGACCGCGTCGCCCGCGAGGCGGTGGCGGCGTACGCCGCGTCGAACGCCCTCGACCCGACCGCGTTCCCGTCGCTGCTGCGGATGGAGAACGAGCTGGTCGGCTTCGCCTGCGATCTGCTCGACGCGCCCGCGTCCGCGGTCGGCACGGTGACCTCCGGCGGGACGGAGTCGATCCTGCTGGCCGTGCAGGGGGCACGGGACAGCCGGCCGGACGTCACCCGACCGCGGATGGTCCTGCCCGCGACGGCGCACGCCGCGTTCCACAAGGCGGCGCACTACTTCGGCGTCGAGACCGTCCTGGTGCCGGTCGGTCGGGACTTCCGGGCCGACGCGCCGGCGATGGCCGCGGCGATCGACGACGACACGGTGCTGGTCGTCGCCAGCGCCCCGTCCTACGCCCACGGCGTGGTCGACCCCGTCACCGAGATCGCCGCGGCGGCCGCGGGGCGCGGCGTGCGGTGCCACGTCGACGCCTGCATCGGCGGCTGGGTGCTGCCGTACGCCGGCCGGCTCGGGCGCGACGTACGACCGTGGACCTTCGCCGTCGAGGGCGTCACCTCGATCTCGGTCGACACCCACAAGTACGCCTACGCCCCGAAGGGCACGTCGGTCCTGGTGCACCGCGACGCCGGGCTCCGCAAGCCGCAGTTCTTCGCCTCGGCAGCCTGGCCGGGCTACACGATGCTCAACGCCACCACCCAGTCCACCCGGTCGGGCGGACCGGTGGCCGGGACGTGGGCGGTCGTGCAGGAGATCGGGGACGCGGGCTACCTCCGCCTCGCCGGGCAGGCGTTCGACGCCGTCGACGCGATCGTGGCGATGGTCGACGACGAGCCCGCCCTGCGCCTGGTCGTCGCCCCCGACTCGACGCTGGTCACCCTGGCCACGGACGCGACGTGCGACCCGTTCACGCTGACCGACGAGCTCGTCGCGCGCGGGTGGTACGTCCAGCCGCAGCTGTCGTTCGCCGGCGACGGCCCGAGCATCCACCTGTCGGTGAGCGCCGGCACGCTGGCCCACGTCGACGACCTGCGCACCGCCCTGCGCGAGTCGGTCGCGGCCGCGCAGGCCGCCGGGCCGGTGGCGGTCGACGCCGGCGTGGTCGCGTTCATCGAGGCGCTCGACCCGGCCGCGCTCGGCGACGACGACTTCGACGGCCTGCTCGCCGCGTCGGGCCTCGTCGGGGCGTCCGCCGACGGCGACCTCGAGCTGCCGACCCGGATGGCCGAGGTCAACGCGATGCTCGACGTCGCCTCGCCCGCGATGCGCGAGGCGCTGCTGGTGGCGTTCCTCGACCGGCTGCAGCGGCCGGTGCGTGCGGGGGGCCCGGCATGAGCTCCCTGGCGCGCCTGGTGGAGCAGGGGCGGGTCGCCCCCGACTGGGCCGAGGCGCTGGCGCCGGTCGACGAGCAGATCGCGGCGATGGGGCGCTTCCTGCGCGACGAGGAGGCCGCCGGGCACGGCTACCAGCCGTCCGCCGACCGGGTGTTCCGCGCCTTCGAGCGCCCGCTCGCCGACGTCCGGGTGCTGGTCGTGGGGCAGGACCCCTACCCGAACCCGTCGCACCCGATCGGGCTCAGCTTCGCCGTCGAGCGGCGCGTGTGGCCGCTGCCGCCGAGCCTGCTGAACATCTACGTCGAGCTGCGCGACGACCTCGGGATCGTGCCCCCGAAGCACGGCGACCTCTCGGCCTGGGCCGACCAGGGCGTGATGCTGCTCAACCGGTCGCTCACGGTGCGCCCGGGCGACTCCAACAGCCACGCCGGCAAGGGCTGGGAGTCGGTCACCGAGCGCGCCATCACCGCCCTGGCCGAGCGCGGCGGACCCCTGGTGGCCGTGCTGTGGGGTCGGCACGCACAGTCGCTGAAGCCGCTGCTGGGAGCCGTGCCGGCGGTCGAGTCGGTCCACCCCTCCCCGCTCAGCGCGCGGCGCGGGTTCTTCGGGTCGAAGCCGTTCAGCGCGGTCAACCGGCTGCTCGAGGAGCAGGGTGCCGAGCCCGTCGACTGGACGCTGCCGGCCTACGACGACGTCCCCGAGCGCCCGGCCCCGCGGCGGTAGTCCAGTGAGCGATGGTCGTCGAGGCGGCGTGCCGCCGACCGTTTGCCACTGGACTACCCCGGGAATATAGTTGAAACCCGGACTATTGAGGTGGACATGACCGACACGACGCCCGACACGATGCCTGCCCTCTACATCGGGCACGGCGCCCCGCCGCTGCTCGACGACCCGACCTGGTCGGGCCAGCTGGCCGCGTGGGCGCAGGACCTGCCGCGCCCGCGGGCGGTGCTCATCGTCTCGGCGCACTGGGAGTCCGCGCCGGTCAGCCTGTCGGCCAGCGGCGCCCCGCTCGTCTACGACTTCGGCGGGTTCGCGCCGAAGTACTACCAGATGACCTACGAGACGCCCGACGCCTCCGACCTCGCCCGACGCGTGGCGGCGATGATGCCGAGCACCGAGCCGGTCCACCAGCACGCGTCCCGCGGCCTCGACCACGGCGCGTGGGTGCCGCTGAGGATCATGTATCCCGAGGCCGACGTCCCGGTGCTGCAGATGTCGCTGCCGACCGACGACCCCGAGCGCCTGATGCGGCTCGGCGAGCGGCTGCGGCCGCTGCGCGACGAGGGCGTGCTGATCGTCGGCTCGGGCTTCCTGACCCACGGCCTGCCGTTCCTCACCGAGTGGCGCATCGACGCCGCGGTGCCGGGCTGGTCGCGCGACTTCGACCTCTGGGCGGCCGACGCGATCGCGCGCGGCGACGTGGACACCCTCGCGGACTTCAAGGCCAAGGCGCCGGGCATGCCGTACGCCCACCCGACCGTCGAGCACTACACGCCGCTCTTCGTCACGCTCGGCGCCGCGACGAGCGCCGACCGGCCGGCGACCCAGGTGATCGACGGCTACTGGATGGGCCTGTCCAAGCGGTCGCTGCAGGTCGCCTGAGGACCTGTTCTAGTCTCGAGGGGTGCGCGTCCTCTCGATCCAGTCCCACGTCGCCTACGGCCACGTCGGCAACTCCGCAGCCGTCTTCCCGCTCCAGCGCCTCGGCCACGAGGTGTGGCCCGTCCTGACGGTGAACTTCTCCAACCACACCGGCTACGGCGCGTGGCGCGGTCCGCTGATCGCGGCCGACGACGTCGCGGCGGTGATCACCGGGATCGGTGAGCGCGGGGCGTTCGAGACCTGCGACGCGGTCCTCTCGGGCTACCAGGGCTCGCCCGAGATCGCCGACGTCATCGTCGACGCGGTCGCGCAGGTCAAGGCGGCCAACCCGGCCGCGACCTACACCTGCGACCCGGTGATGGGCAACGCGACCTCGGGCTGCTTCGTCAACCCGGCGATCCCGCCGAAGTACCGCGAGACCGTCATCCCCGTCGCCGACGTGCTCACCCCCAACCAGTTCGAGCTCGGCTTCATCACCGACCGCGACGCGCTCAGCGGTCCCTCGTCCCTCGACGCGATCCTCGACGCCGTCGACGAGGTGCGCGGGCTCGGTCCCTCCACGGTGCTGGTGACGTCGGTCGACCGCGAGGGTGCCGACGCCGACGTCATCGAGATGCTCGCCGTCACCGCCGACGGCGCCTGGCTGGTCACCACGCCGCGCCTGCCGATGAAGGCCAACGGCTCGGGCGACATCACCGCCGCCCTCTTCACCGCGCACCTGAAGGAGACCGGCTCGCCCGCCGACGCCCTCGCACGCACCGCGTCGTCCGTCTTCGCGGTGCTGCAGGCGACCCTCGACTCGGGCGAGCGCGAGCTCCGCCTGATCGCGGCCCAGGACGCGATCGCCAGCCCCGCCTGCGAGTTCGCCGTCGAGCAGGTGCGTTGACGCATCGGAGCCGGTGACAGGAATCGAACCCGCGACATCATTATTACAAGTAATGCGCTCTACCAACTGAGCTACACCGGCGTGCCCGGACCGACAGAGGACGGGCGCGCGCCATCCTAGGTGAGCATGGACTGCGGGAAGCAGCCGAGGCTGGGAGGATGGACCCCGTGAGCCTGCTGCACCTCCCCCACCACGACGGGTCGCCGACCTACCTCGACGACGAGGCTCCGCGGCTGGGCACGTCCGTGCGGGTCCGGGTGCGGACGCACCCGTCCGACCCGGTCGACGCGGTCTGGCTGCGGACGACCTTCGACGCCGAGCCGGTCTACCACGAGATGCACCCCACCGGCGGGGGCTGGTGGGAGGGCTCGCTGCCGGTGCACAACCCGGTCACCCACTACCGCTTCCTGCTGGTGCGCGGCGAGGACCAGGAGTGGCTGACCGGTCGCGGCGTGGTCGGGCACGACGTGCCCGACGGCGGCGACTTCAAGGTGTGCGCCTTCGACCCGGCGCCCGACTGGGGCCGGGACGGCGTCGTCTACCAGGTGTTCCCCGACCGCTTCGCCCGCTCCGCCGCGGCCGACGGGCGCGAGGTCCCGCCGTGGGCCGTCCCGGCCGACTGGGACGACGAGGTGGTCTTCGAGCCGAGCGACCCGCGCACGCCGTTGCAGCTCTACGGCGGCGACCTCGACGGCGTGGTCGAGCACCTCGACCACGTGGCCGCGGCCGGCGCGGACATCCTCTACACGACGCCGGTCTTCCCCGGCGAGAGCAACCACCGCTACAACGCGACCACCTTCCGCGAAGTCGACCCGCTGCTCGGCGGCGACGAGGCGTACGCCCGGCTCAGCCGTGCGGTGCACGCGCGCGGGTGGCGGATCCTGGGCGACCTCACCACCAACCACACCGGCGACACCCACGAGTGGTTCCGCGCCGCGCAGGCGGACCCCACCGACCCGCACCGCACCTTCTACTACTTCGACGAGGCCGGCGGCTACGCCTGCTGGATGGGCCACGGCACCCTCCCCAAGGTCAACCACGCCGACCCCGACCTGCGCGCCGCTATGGTCGAGGGCCCCGACTCGGTGGTCGGCCGCTGGCTGCGACCGCCGTTCGACGTCGACGGCTGGCGCATCGACGTCGCCAACATGACCGGCCGACTCGGCGCGATCGACGTCAACCACGACGTGGCGCGCGCCGCCCGCCGCACCGCGGCCGCCCTGCGCGAGGACCCGCTGGTCATCGCCGAGCACAACCACGACGCCACCGGCGACGTCGACGGCGACGGCTGGCACGGCTCGATGAACTACTCCGGCTTCTCCTGGCCGGTGTGGTCCTGGCTGCGCGACCCGGCCTCGCCGGCCCGTCCGTTCGGCCGCCCGGCGGCGGTGCCGCGCCGCCCGGGAGGCGCCGTGGTGGCCACCTTCCGCGACTGGCTCGGCTCGCTCGGCTGGCGCGCCACCTGCAGCAGCTGGAACATCCTGGGCTCCCACGACTCGGCGCGCATCCGCACCCTCGTCGGCGGCGACGCCGCGGTCCACCGGGTCGCGGCCGGCCTGCAGTTCCTGCTCCCCGGGGTGCCGATGGTCTTCGCCGGCGACGAGATCGGGCTGGAGGGCGTGCTCGGCGAGGACTCCCGTCGCCCGATGCCCTGGGACCACCCCGAGCGCTGGGACCACGACACCCTGGACGCCTACGGCTCGCTCGCCGCGCTGCGCCGCTCCCGGGCCGCGCTGCTGCGCGGCGGCCTGCGCTGGGCGCACGTCGACGACGACACCATCGCCTGGCTGCGCGAGCACCCCGAGGGGAGCCTGCTGGTGGTCGCCAGGCGGGCGGGGGGCGACGGGTTCACGCTGCCCCTCGCGAGCGGCACCCACCTCTACGGCACGGAGGCCGGCGGTGCCGACCTGCGCGCCGACGGCGACGGCGTCCTCGTGCCGGCCTCGGCCGGACCGCGGCTCGACGTCTGGTCGGTGCAGGACCGGGCGCAGTAGTTTGCCGTCCATGGCGCTGCGCATCACCGCGAGCAGACCGGACCCGGCGGTCCTCACCCTCCCGTGGGACACCCCGCTGGAGGAGTGGCCCGACGACCTGGTGGTCCCGCTGCCGCGCGGCCTGTCGCGCCACGTCGTCCGGATCGTCCGGCTCGGGTCGCGGGTCTACGCCGTCAAGGAGACCCAGGGCGACATCGCGTTCCGGGAGTACCGGATGCTGCGCGACCTCCAGCGGATGGGCATGCCGGCGGTCGTGCCGCAGGGCGTGGTGACCGGTCGCGAGGGTGCCGACGGCACCGAGCTCCCGGCCGCGCTCATCACCCGCCACCTCCAGTTCTCGCTCCCCTACCGGAGCCTGTTCAGCCGCGGGGCCACCGCCGAGGACGTCCCGCTGCTGATCGACGCGATGGTCGTCCTGCTCGTGCGGCTGCACCTCGCAGGCTTCTACTGGGGCGACGTGTCGCTGTCGAACGTGCTCTTCCGCCGCAACGCCGGCGAGTTCGCGGCCTACCTCGTCGACGCCGAGACCGGCGAGCTGCACGAGGCCGTCGGCGACCGGCTGCGCGAGTACGACATCACCGTCGGCTGCGAGAACATCTTCGCCGAGCTGATGGACCTCAGCGCCAGCGGCGCGGTCCACCAGCCGATCGACGGCTTCGCGATCATCGACCACCTCCGCGAGCGCTACGAGGCCCTGTGGGGTGAGCTCACCGGCCTCGAGGAGTTCAGCACCGACGAGATGTGGCGCATCGAGCGGCGCGTCGAGCGGCTCAACGACCTCGGCTTCGACGTGGACGAGCTCGACATCGTCACCGACCTCGGCGGCGACACGATCCGGATCCAGCCCAAGGTCGTCGACCTCGGCCACCACGCCCGCGAGGTGCAGGCGCTCACCGGCATGGCGGTCGAGGAGAACCAGGCGCGCCGGATCCTCAACGACCTCGCCGCCTTCACCGCCCACCACGACCTCGGCCGCGAGGACCGCCAGCTGGTCGCGAGCCGCTGGATGCACCAGATCTTCGAGCCGATCATGGCGATGATCCCTCCGGACGCGACCGGCAAGCTCGAGCCCGCGGAGATCTTCCACGAGATCCTCGAGCACCGCTGGTACCTCAGCGAGCAGGCCGGCCACGAGGTCGACATCCACGACACGGCGCGCGACTACATCGACCGCTTCCTCACCCGGCGCCCCGACGAGGCGATCACGGGTCAGGAGTGAGCGCCGTCCAGTCGCCGACCACCCACGAGCCGTCGGTCCGCAGCCGGACCAGCTGAAGGCCGGTCGGACGGCCGTCGGCGTAGGTGATCAGGCTGACCTCGGCGTCGCGGCGCGGCTTGCTGCCCACGGCGATGGCGTACGCCGCCCCGCCCGTCGTGCCGTTGGTCCAGGTCCACCCGACGGTGCCGTCCTCGGCCTCGACCGCGTCCGGCCCCGAGTGCACGTGGGTGTGCCCGCCGACCACGAGGTCGACGCAGCCCCGCTCGAGGGCCTCGCCGCCCAGGTTGGCGTCGTGGACCAGCAGCGTGCTGACCCGCTCGCCGTCCTCGGCCTCCGCGCAGGCGGCGTCGGCCAGGCGGGTGCCGACCTCGGCGAAGCTGAGCCCGGACTCGTCGCGCCAGTTGCCCAGGCCGCTGGAGCGGGGGTCGTCGACCCCCATCAGGACGCCACCCCAGGGCGCCTCCACGGCCTCGCCGTCGAGCATCGTCCAGCCCTTGTCGGCCAGGTAGGTGGACACGAAGGACCCGTGGTCGTGGTTGCCGGCGACACCGAACCGGTCCCAGTCCTCGAACGTGCCGGCCAGCGAGTCGAGGCTGAACGCCTCCCACGGCTCCCCGGTCGAGGTGTCGTCACCGGCGTCGAGCACGACGGTCGCGCCGGCGGCCTCGCCGATCGCGCGGGCGACCCGGTCCATGCCGATGTTGTCGTGCCGGTCGCTCACCAGCAGCGCCACGGTCTCGCCGTCCTCGGGCACCCGGACGTCGAGGTCGGCCGCCTGCTCGGCCGCGGTGGAGTAGAAGGCCTTGCTGCGGTCGTAGGTGTCGACGGCGCTGAGCACCAGCTTCTTGGTCTCGGTGGTCACCGGGCCCACCCGCACCTCGATGTCGCGGGCCTCCGCCGGCAGGGTCACGTCGGGACCGGCGAGCTCGGCCAGCGTCTGCCAGCTCTCCTGCTGGTCCTGGGTCTCCGCGTCGGACTCCCACGGCTGCCACAGCAGCACCGGGAGCGCGAGCAGCAGCACCAGGCCGAACGCGCCGCGACGGGTGCGCACCCCGCGGAACAGCTCGCCGCGGCGGTGCCGCCCCAGCAGCAGGAAGACCGCGACGGGGACCAGGCCGGCGGCGAGGCCCCGTACGGCCGCCGAGACCGCCATGTCGACCACCACGCCGCGCACCTTGCCGACCTGCGCGGTGGGGTCGGTGGCGATGAAGCCGTAGCGCTGGACGAGCTCCTCGATCGACCCGACCTCGGTCTTGCCGAGCGTGAGCGTCACCCCGATCGGGCCAACGTCGCGGAACCGGAAGTCGGGCAGCAGCGGCCCGGTCTGGACGACCGCGTCGCCGGTCGTGGTCGGCCTGACCTCGGTGTCGTGGCCGACCAGGACGATCGTGCGGCTGCTGTTGAGGAACAGCGACACCGCGACGGACACGCCGACCACGAGGCCCACCGCGAGCAGCCCCGCGGCGGCCAGGAGGCGCCGCGGACGGCTGGTGCGGGGTCCCCGTGGGGCCGACGTCATGCCAGGCGGGCCTGCGAGACGGCGTAGAGCGCGACCGAGGCGGCCACGCCGGCGTTGAGCGACTCGAGCTGGCCGGCCATCGGGATCGAGACGATCTGGTCGCAGGTCTCGGCGACCAGGCGACCCAGGCCCTTGCCCTCCGACCCCACGACCACGACCAGCGGCCCCTCGGCGAGGCCACCCGGCGCGACCAGCTCGGGGAGCGAGAGGTCGCCGTCGGCGGCGAGGCCGACGACCATGCAGCCGGCGTCCTGGTAGGCCTTGAGCTGACGGGTGAGGTTGACGGTCTGCGCCACCGGGAGCCGCGCGGCCGCGCCGGCGCTGGTCTTCCACGCCGACGCGGTCATGCCCGCGGCCCGGCGCTCGGGGATCAGCACGCCGTGCGCGCCGAAGCCGGCGGCCGAGCGGATCACCGCGCCGAGGTTGCGCGGGTCGGTGACCTGGTCGAGCGCCACCACGAGGGCGGGCTCCTTGGCCTCGGCCGCGCGCTCGAGCAGGTCGTCGGCGTGCGCGTACTCGTAGGCGGGCAGCCGTGCGGCCAGGCCCTGGTGCACCGCGCCACCGGTCATCCGGTCCATCTCGTTGCGGGTGACCTCGAGCATGGTCAGCCCCCGCTCGGCGGCCAGCCGGAACGCGTCGCGCATCCGGCCGTCGCGCTCGGCACCCTCGGCGACGTAGACCGCCGCGACCGGCACGCCGGCCTCCAGCAGCTCGACGACGGAGTTGCGCCCCGCCGCCCACTCGGCGTCGGAGGTGGTGCGGCGCCTGGGGCGCTGCTGGACCTTGTCGCGCTCGGCGCGCTGGGCCGCCTTGTGCGCCTTGTGGTACGGCCGGTCCTTGGCCTTGGGCGTCGGGCCCCTGCCCTCGAGCCCCCGGCGGACCCGGCCACCCGAGCCGGCAGTGGGGTTGCCCTTGCCGGTCTTCTTGATGGCGCCCTTGCGCTTGCTGTTGCCTGCCACGTCACACGCTCCCGGACCCGAGGGTCCACTTCGGGCCGGTCGGGGTGTCCTCGACCTCCACGCCGGCCGCCTTGATCTGGTCACGGATCGCATCGGCGCGCGCCCAGTCCCGCGCCTCGCGGGCGGCGGCCCGCTCGGCGAGCAGGCCCTTGACCAGCGCGTCGACGACCCCGGTGAGCCGGTCGTCGTCGCCGGCGGTCTGCCACGCCTCGTCGGCGGGGTTGAGCCCCAGCACGTCGAGCATCGCGATCACCTCGCCGAACGTCTGGCCCAGCGCGTCGGACGGCCCCGCGGCCAGCAGCCGGTTGCCCTCGCGGACCGCGTCGTGGATGACCGCGACGGCGGCCGGGGTGCCGAGGTCGTCGTCCATCGCGGCGACGAAGGCGTCGGGCAGCGACGCGAACCAGGTGCCGACGACAGGAGCCGCGCGGTCGAGGAAGTCCTCGATGCGCCGGTAGGCCTTCGCGGCCTCGTCGAGCGCCTCGAAGGAGAACTCGACGTGCGAGCGGTAGTGGGCGGCGACCATGTAGTAGCGCAGCTCGACGCCGCGGACGCGCTGGAGGACCGACGGCACGAGCATCGAGTTGCCGAGCGACTTGCTCATCTTCTCGCCGGCGGTGGTGATCCACGCGTTGTGCAGCCAGTACGACGCGAACGGCCGTCCGGCCGCGCGCGACTGGGCCTGCTCGTTCTCGTGGTGCGGGAAGCGCAGGTCGACCCCGCCGCCGTGGATGTCGAACGCGGGACCGAGGTACTTGCCGGCCATCGCGGAGCACTCGATGTGCCAGCCCGGACGCCCCGGACCCCACGGGGAGGGCCAGGCCGCCGTCGCGGGCTCGGACGCCTTCTTGTAGCCCTTCCAGAGCGCGAAGTCGCGCGGGTCGCGCTTGCCGCGCGGGTCCGCGTCCCCGGCGGGCTCCATGTCCTCGACCTTCTGGCGGGTCAGCTCGCCGTAGGCCGGCCAGCTGCGGACGTCGAAGTAGACGTCGCCGCTGCCGTCCTCGGCGGCGTACGCGTGGCCGCGCTCGATGAGCTGCTCGGTGAGCTCGATGATCTCGGGCACGTGGCCGGTGGCGCCCGGCTCGTAGGTGGGCGGGAGCACGTTGATCGCGGCCAGGGCCCGGTCGAGCTCGCGCTTCATCGCGGCCGCGAGGGCGTACCAGTGGACGCCCTGCTCGGCCGACTTCGTGAGGATCTTGTCGTCGATGTCGGTGACGTTGCGGATGAAGTCGACCTCGTGGCCGGTGGCGCTCAACCAGCGCCGCAGCACGTCGAAGTTGACCGCGGAGCGGACGTGGCCGACGTGCGGCTCCGACTGCACGGTGAGCCCACAGACGTAGATGCCGGCCCGCCCCGGGACGAGGGGGACGAAGTCGCGCGTCGTGCGCGTGGCGGTGTCGTGGAGCCTGAGGGTCACGGGGGCGATTCTAGGGGCCGCACGTCGAAGTCCCCCCTTCCGCGAGGACCCCCGGACGCGCGGGAGCCCCGGCCCACCGTGGTGGTCCGGGGCTCCCGCGTCGTGCTCAGCGCTTGCGGCGCGGCGACACCTTCAGCGTGGTGCTGTCCTCACCGGCGAGCGTGTGCTCGTCGCCGAGGTAGGTCACCCGGACCTTCCAGCTGCCCTGCTTGGTGACCTTGATCCACGCCACCGAGTCGCCGCGGATCAGGGTCTTGCGGACCACGATCCGCTTGCTGCCCTGCTTCAGCACGATCTCCACCTTGCCGGTGGGGACGTAGCCGTCGGCGGACACGTCGACCCTGACCTTCGCCTTCTCGCCGGCCCGGACAGGGCTCGGCTCGTCGACGCGGACCTTCGGCCTCGCCTTGGTCACGGTGACCGTCACGGTGCCCTGGGAGGGCGCGTGGGTGGCCGAGCCGAGGTACTTCACGACCAGCACGTGCTGGCCGACCTCGAGAGACCGCGCGGCCAGCGCGATGCTGGCGGAGCCCCCGGACAGGCTCGCAGAGCCCACCCGGGTGGTGCCGTCGAGGAGCTCGACCGTGCCCGTCGCCGCGGTGGGCGACACCGAGACCGCGACCGATCCGGCCTTGGCCCACTGCACCGAGGTGTCGGTGCCGGTGACCGTGGTGGCGGTCGGCTGCGGGACCGGCCTGGCCGTGACGGTGACGGTCACCGTGCGGGTCGAGGCAGCCACGTCGGCGGAGCCGGCGTAGCGGACCTCGATCGCCTTCGCGCCCACCGTGGCGAACGGTCCGACCACCAGGGTCGCCTGACCGTCGACGAGGGTGCCCGTGGCCAGCTGGGTGTCGCCCAGCCACGCGCTGACCGAGCCGCTCGGAGCGGCGCCCGTGGCGGTCACCGCGACGGCGAGCGAGCTGGTGCCCGAGTCCTGGACCACCGATGCCGGCGTGGCCGTGACCGTCGTGGTCGAGGCCGCCTTGGCGACCGTGACCGTCACCGTGCCCTCGGCGGGCTTCACCGCACCGTCGCCCGCGTAGGCCAGGCGCAGCTGGTGCTCGCCGAGCGCGAGGGTGCCCGCCGGGATCGCGATGGTCGTCGTGGCGTCGCCCGTGAGGGTGCCTTCGCCGATCTTCGCGGTGCCGTCGAACAGCTCGACCGTCCCCGTGGCCGTGGTCGGGGTGACCGTGACGGCGACCGAGCCGGGCTGGCCCGCCACGATCGGGGCGGCCGTGCCCGTGACGGTGGAGTCCGCCCGGGTGTCGACCACCGCGACCGGCAGCTTGGCCACCGTGCCGGTCGTGGCGCCGGTGAGGGTGAACCACGTCGTGCCGCCGGGCAGGCCGGCCGGCAGCGTGAAGCTGACGGTGGCCGCGCCGGGGACGTCGAACGGGGTGGTGGGCAGGACGGACGTCACCGGGACGGTGCCCAGGTCGGTCGCGCCCAGCGAGACCGTCACCGAGGTGTCGGTCGCGTCGGTGATGTCGGCCGAGGTGCCGCCACCGGTCATCGACAGCGAGTCGACCGGGACGGTGACCGTCTGGCCCGCGGAGAACGGGCCGGCCGGGACGCGGGCGCCCACGCCGTGCTGCGCGTAGTCGACCGCGAGCGGGCCGTCGGACGCGTGCGTGGCGAGGTAGTTCACCGTGGCCTGCAGGTCGGTCTTGCCGGTGTCCTGCCGGTTGGTGCCGAGCGTCAGCGCGCGGAAGTTGTCGCCGCCGCCCGCGATGAAGCTGTTGGCCGACACCGTGTAGGTCCCCGTCGGGTCGACGGCGACGCCGTCGAGCCACATGCCGGTGATCCGCTGGCCCTCGGGCCGGGACGAGTCCTCGGTCCAGGTGAAGCCCTTCGAGGTGCCCAGCCGCAGGAACGGCCGCGACGGGACGTTGCCGTCGGGGTCGCGCTGCCACTGCTGCTCGAGGAGCGTCCTGAGCTGCGCACCGGTCAGGTCGACCGTCACCAGCGTGTTGGCGAACGGCTGGACGTTGGCGGCCTCGCGGTAGGTGACCGGGCCCGCACCGTCGCCGGTGCCGACCAGGTCGTCGCGCAGGCCACCGGGGTTCATCACGCCGATGTCGGCGCCGGTCTCCTCGCGCTGCATCTCCGCGACCAGGTTGCCCAGGGTGGACTCGCCGCCGCGGTTCTCCACGACGCCGCTGGTCGGGTCGACCCGACGCGCCCGCTTGAACGGGGCCGCGACCTGGCCGAGCTCGACCGCGCCACGCTCGTTCGCCACGGTGACGGCGGCGTCGACGATGGTCTTGGTGGCGGCGTCCTCGTCGTAGTCCTTCGTCGCGAGCACGTGCTGGCGGACGCCCACCAGGTCGTCGGTGCCGAGCGCGAAGTCGAACTGCAGCTGGTTGAGGTACGAGCCGTACTGGCCCGCGGAGACCACCGGGCGCTCGAGCGTCTTGCCCGGCACGGCCACCTTGCAGTTGTACTTGAGGTGGGTGTGGCCGGAGATGATCGCGTCGACGTCGGTGCTCGCCTCGTGGACGATGCGGCCGAAGGTCGACGTGTCGTCGTCCTTGATCGTCGCGCAGCTCGGGCTGGGCGCACCCTCGTGCACCAGCTCGATGACCAGGTCGCAGGGCTGACCGCCGCAGCCGTCGGCCTTGAGGTCGGCCGCCGCGGCGTTGACCTCGTCGACGATGCTGGTGATCTCCAGGCCGGCGATCGCCGACGGGGCGACCAGCGACCCGAGGTCCTCGGTGACCGCGCCCACGAACCCGACGCGGATGCCCGCGCCGCCGTCGAGGCCGTCGAAGCTCTTCCACCAGGTCGCGCCGTTGGCGTGGGCGAAGTTGCCGTCGGTCCGGTCGGACTTCAGGGCGTGATCGCCGGTCGCGGCGTCACGCACGTTGGCGGCGATGTAGGGCCAGTCGGCACCGCCCTCGGGGTCGGTGGCCGACATGATGCGGTCCATCAGGTCGTCGTAGCCCTGGTCGAACTCGTGGTTGCCCGCGGCGGACACCTCGAGGCCGGCCTCGTTCATCGCGTCGATCGTCGGCTTGTCGTTCTGGATGAACGACTCGAACGTCGAGGCACCGACGATGTCGCCGGCCATCACGAACGCGGTGTTCGCGTTGTCCGCCCGCAGGCCCTTGACCGCCCCGGCCATCGCCGCGGCACCGGCCGAGGCGCTGCCCGGGTCGTCGAGGAGGCGACCGTGGAAGTCGTTCGAAGCCAGCACCTGGACGGTGTCGACCGCGTCGGGCGCCTCGGAGACCGGGGCCTTGATGCCGACGATCTCCGGGTTGTGGTCGGAGGAGCGGAACGCGGTCTGGTCGTAGAGCGGCGTGACGTTGTAGTTGAACCGGCTGTACTCGTAGTAGATCGGCTCGTTGGCGTTGATCGGCCAGATCGTCGCGCCCTGCACGAGGCCGAGGGCCGCGTCGTTGGCGAAGACGTGGTCGAGCGAGCCGGCGAGGCCACCGAAGAAGTAGCTGGTCTCGCCGTTGTCGGCGTCCAGCGCGTTCCAGCCGAGGCCCTCGAGCGTGGTGACCGGGTCCTCCTGGGAGTAGGAGTTGTAGTCGCCGGTCATGAAGACCGACTCGATGCCCTTGTCCTCGACGAGCGCGTCGGCGAAGGCGTCGAGGGCCCTGGCCTGGCGGATGCGGTCACCGTTGTAGGAGCCCGCGCCGTCGCCCTTGTCCTCGTTGTCCGTGCCGGCGATCGTCGACGGGTCGTCGGGGCCACCCTTGGACTTGAAGTGGTTGACGATCACGAGGAACGCGTCGTCGCGGGTGCCGTCGACGTGCTGGAACGCCTGGGCGAGCGGCTCGCGGGCGTTGCGGAACGGGGCCGAGTTCACCAGGATCTCGGACCGGCCGACGGTGCTGACCTTGCGCGGGTTGTAGATGAACGCCGAGCGGATCGCGTCCTGCTCCGCGATGGTCGGCTGCGCCGCGGCACGCGGGGTCGGGACGAAGGCCCAGCGCTTGCCGAGGACCTGCGGGTCCTGGCCGGGGTGCTTGGCGTCCCAGTCGGCGTTGAGGGCGGCGACGAGCCGCTCGAGCGCGGCGTCGCGGTCGGAGTAGCCCAGCTTGACCGGGTTCTCGACCTCCTCGAGGCTCATCACGTCGGCGTCCATCGTGTTGATGGCCGCGACCTCCTTGACCTCCTGGCGGAGCAGGCTGGCCTCGGTGGCGGCACCGCGCGGGCCGATGTCCGGCAGGGTGCCGGGCGGCTGGGTGCGCGGGTCGCGCCAGGTGCAGGTGTTCGCGGTGAGCGGGACGTTGTTGCGGTCCTTGTAGGTGGTGCAGGTGCGGTTGGTGCCCGGGTAGGCGTCGCCGCCGTTGGCCACCCACTCGTCCACCGGGTGGACGAAGTAGTTGAGCATGTTGAACGTGGCGATCTTCAGGTTGCCCTGGTCACCGAGCACGTCGTCGGGGGCCGGCGGGCGGTCCTGCTCGAAGGAGACCTGGCCGCTGCCGTCGTTGCCCGGCTGGATCCGGCTGGACGGCTGGAGGCGCCAGCTGTTGAAGCGGTAGTCGAGGACGACCGGCTTGACGAACGTGGCCTCCGCGCCGCCGCGGACCGTGTTGGTCAGCGTCAGCCACGGGAACGCGGTGGCGCCGGTGTAGGTGACGGTGGCGCCGTCGTCGAGGACCACGCCGTGGGCCTCGTTGAAGGCGGCGATGTCGGCGCGCAGCTGCGTCTGGGTCGGCCGCGCCTTCTCCAGCGGGATGTAGAGCGGCTCGTCGGAGCCGATCGCGAGCTTGAACTCGCCGCGCATCGACGACGAGCCGACGCCGCCGCTGTAGGAGTCGGTGACGGTGTGCGGGCCGGTCGGCAGGAAGGCCTCCTGCTCGTGGGCCTCGCGCAGCGCGTCGAGCGCCGCACCCGTGGGGCACGAGCCCTGCACGCAGTCGGTGCCGGGGATGACGGTCCCGGGCGTGACGGCCTCCTCGGCCGTGGCCGGGCGGGTGTCGAGGAAGTCGCCGTTGGTCACGGTGACCTGGGTGGCGCCGTTGAACTCGCTGACCCGGCCGTTGAGGACCGTGACGTGCTCGCCGATCGCGGGCAGCGTGTAGGCGGGGGTGCTGCCGGCGTAGACGAAGAGGGCGTCGGAGGCGTTGGGGGTCGCGTCGTCCTCGGGGTCGTAGCCCGCGGTCTGGAGCACGAAGCCGTTGATGCCGCCGTCGGGGTAGCGCGCGGTGACGACGCCGGAGGTCGAGACGTCGGCGTTGGCGTCACCGGTCGCGAAGGGCGACGAGGCGCCCTCGCCCTGGATCTCCGGGATGGCGTGGAACGGCTTGACCGGGACGTCCGAGACGACGAGGTCGAACTGGACGGAGGCGTTGGCGGAGGCGCCGTCGGTGACGGTCGCCTCGACGGTGTAGGTGCCGTTCTGGGTCGGCGTCCCGGAGACGACGCCTTCCGCGCTCACCGTGACGCCGGGGGGCGTGCCGGTGGCGGACCAGGTGTACGGCGTGCTGCCGCCGTTGGCCTGCAGCGTGAACGGCGCCATCGCCCGGTTGCGGAAGAGCGGGCGGTCGGCCGGGTCGGTGGCGCCCAGCGGAGCGGGGCCTCCGCCCGCGGTGATCGAGATGTTGTCGATGCCGACGTGCTCGTTGCTGCCCGAGGCGTTGTCGACGGTGATCACGCGCAGGAAGACGTCGGTCTTGCCGTCGACCGCCGACGGGAGCTGTGCGCTCACGTGGGTCGAGGTCACCGTCGTGTTGCCCGCCACGGTGGCGTCGGCGAGGTAGGCGGCCGGCACGTTGGTGTACGCGCCCGAGTTGCCGACGCGGTACTGCAGCGCGACGCGGGTCGGCTGGTCGTCGGCGCTGCTGTCGAGGTCCTGCACGTCGTAGTCGACGGTGAAGCCGGACTTGCCCGTGGTGTCGAGGTGGAAGACCAGGTGGGGGGTGGTCTGCGCGCCGGTCGCGCCGAGCGCGACCGTCCTGCTCGCGGTCGGCACGGCGGGGAAGCCGAGGACCGCACCCGTGGCGACGGTGTTCGGGACGGCCGTGCTCGTCTGCAGCGCGAGGCTCGTCGTGAGGGTGCCCTCGGCGGTCAGCGTGCCGACGTCGGTGCTGTTGGACAGGTTGGCGGCGGCGATCGAGGTGCCGGAGGTGAAGCCCTCCACGCCCTGGAAGTCCGCCCACGTGCTGGTGGACGTGAGGCCCGACCAGTCCTGGGTGTAGGGGAAGCTCGAGATCACGGAGGAGACGCTCGCGCTGGCCGGGGCACTGAAGCCCAGGGCCAGCGGAGCGGCCACGAGGGCCAGGAGCGAGGTGAGGCTGGTGGCCCGTCTGGGCATGCGTGCAGACAAAGTTGTCGTGTCCCTTGTTCGGGGCCGCCGGGGGGTCGGGTGGCGGCCGGGGCACACGCTAAGCGGCGGCACCGACATGTGGCACATGACACGTCATGAACTCATCCCTCATTTTGGTGAACTTTCGCCCTAGCCGAGTGACATCTGTGACTCGCGGGACGGGTGGTGCGATCCGGGGTACCGTCGACCGGTGCTCCGACCCGCCTCCGCCCTGCCCCGCCTGCTGTCGAGCGGCCCCCTCGCCCTGCTGCTGGCCCTCGCCGCGGTCCCCGCGGTCACCCCGGTTGCAGGGGCCACCGACGCCCCCGGCGCGACCGCGCGCCGAGCGACGCCCCAGGTGCAGCTCACCTCGTGGGGCAGCTACCACGAGCTCAAGGCCGGCCAGCGGCGCGGCCTCAAGCTGGGTCGCGGCAGCGTCACCCTCAAGAAGCCCACGGTCCGCCGGGTCGGTGGCCGCACCTGGGACACCGGCACCTGGACGTCGCCGTGGGCGACCCAGGCCTTCGGCGCGACGTCGCTCGTCCCCACCTGGGAGGCCACCACGCCCGGGCGGAGCATGGTGCGCGTCGAGGTGCGCGGTCGCACCGCCGCCGGCACCACCGGCTCCTGGGACACGATGGCCGACTGGTCCACGCGCGGCCGACCGGTCCCCCGCACGACCTACTCCGGGCAGTCGGACGACCTCGGGGGCGTCAACGTCGACACCTGGACCGCCACCACCCCGGTGACGGCGTGGCAGGTGCGGGTGACGCTGATGCGCCCCCGTGGCGGGCGGCAGGCGATCAGCCTGGACCGCGTCGGCGCGGTCGCGTCGGTCGACGCCACGGCCGCCCGGCCCACGTCCGCTCCCGGCCCCGCGGCCGGCACCGTCCTGCCGGTCCCGACCTACAGCCAGATGGTGCACACCGGGCACTACCCGCAGTGGGGCGGAGGTGGTGAGGCCTGGTGCTCGGCGACGTCGACGGCGATGGTGCTCGGCTACTACGGCATCTCTCCCACGCCCACCGGGATCGCGGCCGGCCACGTCGACCCGGTCGTCGACCACACCGCGAAGATGGTCTACGACCACGGCTACGACGGCACCGGCAACTGGGCCTTCAACACCGCCTACGCGGCCACCCTCGTCGGCGGGGACTCCTACGTCACCCGGATGCGCGACCTGCGCGAGGCCGAGGGCTACGTCGCGGCGGGCGTGCCGCTGGTCGTCTCGATCGCCTTCGGCAAGGGCGAGCTGACCGGGGCGCCGATCTCCGCCAGCAACGGCCACCTGCTCGTCATCGTGGGCTTCGAGGCCGACGGCGACGTCGTCGTCAACGACCCGGCTGGGGCGACCAACGCGGAGGTGCGTCGCGTCTACGACCGCGCCCAGCTCGAGCGGATCTGGATCGCGGCCAGCGGCGGCACGGCGTACGTCATCCGCAACGGCTGACCCGGACGGTCGGTCGGGCGGTCACGCAGGTGACGCGCTGATCCCGATCGTGTGCAGGCCGGTCGCCCCGTCGGGGTCGGGCGCCCGCAGGACGCTGGTCTGCGTCTCCCCGTCGCGGCCGATGGCACGCACCCGGACCTCGTGGTCGCCCTCCGGGACGTCCAGGGTCACGGCCCACTGCACCCACGTGTCGACCGACGGCGCGCCGGCGAGCCGGGCCCGCTCCCACGGCCCCCCGTCGACCTGCACCTCCACCGCCTCGATGCCGGTGTGCTGGTGCCAGGCCACGCCTCCGAAGGACACCTCGCCTGCCTCCACCTCGTCGCCCGAGCGCGGCACGTCGATGCGCGAGGCGATCTTGACCGGGCCGAGCGCCGACCAGCCCTTGTCGGTCCAGTAGCCCATGGAGTCGGCGAACGTGCTCACCTCGAGGTCCACGACCCACTTCGTCGCCGAGACGTAGCCGTAGAGGCCGGGAACGATCGTGCGCACCGGGAAGCCGTGCTCGATGGGGAGCGGGCGGCCGTTCATGGCGACCGCCAGCATCGCGTCGCGGTCGTCGGTGAGCGCCTCGATCGGCGTCGCGCACGTCCAGCCGTCGTGCGAGGTCTGCAGGACGCAGTCGGCGGCCGGGTCCACCCCGAGGTCCTCGAGCAGGTCGGCGATGCGTACGCCGCTCCAGCGCGCGTTGCCGACCAGCCCCCCGCCGACCTCGTTGCTCACGCAGTTGAGCGTGATCCACGACTCCGTCATCTGGCGTCCGACCAGGTCGGTGAAGGAGAGCACCAGCTCGCGCTCGACCATCCCGTGGATGCGCAGCGTCCACTCGTCGGGCTCGATGGTGGGCTTCGCGATGGTGGTGTCGATCAGGTAGAAGTCCTCGTTCGGCGTCTGCCAGGGCGTCACCCCGGCCAGCCCGACGGCGGTGTCGGCCGGCGCCTGGCGGCGCGTGACACCGGGGATCCGGAGCAGCCGTCGACTCGCCTCGACGTGGCGTCGGCCCGCGCCGACGAACCGCCCGGCGACCGCGATCCCGACCGACGCGACGGAGACCGCGCCCGCCACCATCAGGAACACCCGGCGCTCGCGGGAGGCGAGGTCGGGGCTGCGCACCGCGCGGCGCAGGGCGTCGATCAGCGCCGAGTGGACCGTCACCCAGGTCAGCAGGCCCACCAGCACCGGCAGCGCGTCCACGGCTCCGGCCCCGCGCTGGGCGAGGACCGCGCCGAGGCCCACCGCGGCCAGCGCGAGCCACACCAGGGTCGGCTGCCACCACCCGCGCCGCGCCAGCCTGCCGGCCCCGGCGAAGCAGCCCAGCAGGAACACGAGGATGCCCGCCACGAGGAACGGCTTGTCGAGGTGGCCCAGGACCGCGATCGCCCGCTCGGCGAGCGGCCCGGGGGTGAGCCGGATGAGGAGCTCGGCCACCGCGACCACCGGGGACTCACGGATGGTCAGCACCATCGCGGTGGCATAGCTGGTGGCGAGCCCGGCGCACCCGGCGAGGACGCCGGCGAGCGCCCAGGGCGGGCGGCGAGTGGTCACCGGACCATTGTGGCGCGTCCTCGGGCATGATGCCGCCGTGACGTCTCCCCACCCCGCCCCGACCCTGCTGCCCCGCGTCGGCATCGGCACCGACGTCCACCGCCTCGTCGCCGGCGTGCCGATGCACCTGGCGGGCCTCGCCTGGCCGGACGAGCCCGCCGGGCTCGAGGGCCACTCGGACGCCGACGTGGCCGCCCACGCCGCCTGCGACGCGCTCTTCTCCGCTGCCGGGCTCGGCGACCTCGGCACCAACTTCGGCACCGCGGAGCCGGAGTGGGCCGGCGCCTCGGGCGCGACCCTGCTGGCCGAGACCGCCCGGCGGGTGCGGGCGGCCGGATTCGAGATCGGCAACGTCGCCGTGCAGGTCATCGGCAACGTCCCGCGCCTCGGCCCCCGCCGGGCCGAGGCGGTCGCCGCGCTCTCCGCGGCGCTCGACGCCCCCGTGACGCTGTCCGCGACCACGACCGACGGGCTCGGGCTGACCGGTCGCGGCGAGGGCGTGGCGGCGGTCGCGACCGCGCTGGTGGTGCCCGCCTGATGCCGAGCGCCGTCGTCGTCCTCGCCGCCGGGTCCGGGAGCCGCGTGGGCGCCGAGGTCAACAAGGTGCTGCTGCCGCTGCGCGGGGTGCCGGTGCTGGTCTGGTCGCTGCGCGAGGCGCTCGCCCTCGACGACGTCGCGCGCGTCGTGCTGGTGGTGCGGCCCGAGGACCGCGAGGCGGTCGGCGCGGCGGTCGCCCCGCACCTCGGTGAGCGCGAGGTGCTCGTCGTCGACGGTGGCGCGACCCGCCACGCGTCCGAGTGGGCGGCGCTGCGGGTGCTGGCGGAGGACATCACCACCGGTGTCGTCGACGTCGTCGTGATGCACGACGCCGCGCGACCGCTGGCCGACGCGGACCTGTGGCGCCGGGTCGTCGCGGCGGCCCGCGAGGCGGGCGGCGCGATCCCCGTGGTGCCGGTGGCCCACCTGCTCCACACCGACCTGACGCCGGTCACCGAGGCGGTGGGCGCGGTGCAGACCCCGCAGGCGTTCCGCGCGCGAGACCTGCTCGACGCCTACCGCGCCGCGGAGCGCGACGGGTTCGAGGGCACGGACACCGCGGCCTGCGTGACGACGTACGCCGACGTCGCCGTGGCCGCGGTCGCGAGCACCGCCACCAACCTCAAGGTCACCTTCCCCGAGGACGTCGCCCTGGCGGGCGAGCTCGCCGGGCTCAGTCCGCGGTCGTGAGCGCCTCGAGCAGGCGCACGTCGTCGACGGTGTCCACCCGACGCCCCTCGGGCGGCGCCACGAGGGTCTGCACCGGCTGACCGGCCGCGGCCAGGTCGGCGACGGCCTGCGCCAGGTCGTTCGACGGGCGGCGCGCCAGCCCGGCGAGGACCGCCGCCGGGACCACCAGCGGCGAGGTCACCGCGACCAGGTCGTCGCGGTCCAGGGTCGAGCCGACCAGGCCGTCGGCCACGGCCTTGACGGTGTCGGTGACCGGTCGCGTCCCGACCACCGGGCGCCCGGTGGTCCGGGCCAGGTCGAGGCAGTCGGCGATGAACGAGGCCGGCGTCATCGGGCACAGCGCGTCGTGGAGCACCAGGTCGCGGCCGGAACCGGCCAGCTCCTCCCAGTCGACGGTGGCGTCGACGAGGTCGACGCCCGCCTCCCCCACGGCCCACGCGGCGCAGGCGACGAGCGCCTCGCCGTGCACCAGGGCGTACGGCAGCGAGCCGCGGTCCTCGTCCAGAACGAGACCGAGGCCCCTGGGAACGTCGTCCCAGGGGCCTCGGTCGAGGTCGTTGCCGCTCAGGAGGCGAGCACCTCGTCGAGCATGGCCTCGGCCTTGTCCTCGTTGGTCTTCTCCGCGAGCGCGAGCTCGGAGACCAGGATCTGGCGTGCCTTGGCGAGCATCCGCTTCTCGCCGGCCGACAGGCCGCGGTCACGCTCACGGCGCCACAGGTCGCGCACGACCTCGGACACCTTCATCACGTCGCCCGAGTGGAGCTTCTCCAGGTTGGCCTTGTAACGGCGCGACCAGTTCGTGGGCTCCTCGACGTGGGCCGCACGGAGCACGTCGAAGACGCGGTCCAGGCCCTCCTTGTCGACGACGTCGCGCACTCCGACGAGGTCGAGGTTGCAGGCCGGGACGCGCACGACCAGGTCCTGCTGGGCGACAATCCGGAGGACGAGGTACTGACGGTCCTCTCCCTTGATCTTCCGCATCTCGATGTCCTCGATGACTGCGGCCCCGTGATTGGGATAGACGACCGTTTCGCCGACGGTGAAAGTCATATGTTCAGTTCCCCTTCCTAGGTGACCATTCTAACACGGGTCCGGACCGACCCCCGGACGCGTTTGTGCAGGTCAGAGGCCACTTCCGGGCTTGACAGATCGCGGGTTGCTGTGGTGCGCGCACCTGCTCGCGGGTGCGGCTGCGCCATACTCCGACCATGGCGACCGTCCCCGCGCTGCTCCTCGTCCGTGCCGCGCACCCCCGCCAGGCGGTGGCCACCGCGGCCGCGGTCGGGGCCGCCGCGGCGGTGGCCGGACGTCCGCCGCGCGAGGTCGCGCTGGTCGCCGCGACGGTGCTGGTCGGGCAGGCCGTCCTCGGCTGGCTCGACGACCTCGCCGACCGCGAGCGCGACGCCCGGCGCCGCCCCGACCGCCCGCTGGCGTCGGGTCGCCTCGACCCCGGCACCGTGTGGTTCTCGGTCGCGTGCGGCGTGCTGCTGGTCGTGCCCCTCGCCGTCGCGAACGGACGCACCGCCGCGACCGCCTACCTCGCCTCGCTGGTCGTCGCCGCGCTCGGCGACCGGCTGCTGCACGCGCGCCCGCTGTCGTTCGTGCCGTGGACGGTCTCCTTCGCGCTGCTCCCCGCGTTCCTGGCCCACGGCGGGTGGGGCGGGGTCGGCACCTCCACGCCTCCGACGGTGGCGATGACGGCGCTGGCCGCCGCCCTCGGCCTCACGGTCCACGTGCTGCTCGCGCTGCCGGGCCTCGTGGACGACCACGAGGAGGGCGAGCGCTCCTTCCCGCTGCTCCTCGCCCTGCGCACCGGGACGCCCCGGCTGCTGGTGCTCGCGTCGGTCGCCACCGGCGTGCTGGCGGTGGCCGTCCTGTTCACGGGGCAGACGGTGGGACTGGCCTGACGCGACGCTAGGCTGTGCGCCATGCAGCTTCGACACCTCGCGACCGGCGCAGCGGTCATCGCGCTGACCGCGTCGCTCTCCTCGTGCGGCTTCGACTACGCCACCGAGCGTGACTACACCCCCGGCAGCGGCGCCAACAGCCGTGTGGGCACCGTCGACGTGCTCTCCGCCGTCGTGGTCTCGGCCGAGGAGGGCTCCGGCACGTTCGTCGCCTCGCTGTCCAACAACGACGCCGACACCGAGCAGACCTTCACTGGCGTCTCGGGCGGCCAGGACGCGACGATCACCGCCGCGACCTTCGACCCGGTGGCCATCGCGCCGGGCGGGCTGGTCAACCTCGCCGAGCCGGCCGCGAACATCGTCCTCGAGGGCGACTTCACCTCGGGCGACTTCGTCCCGCTGGCGATCGACTTCGGCAACGGCGACCGCGTGATGATCGAGGTCCCGGTCGTGCCCGACGACGTCGGCTACTGGGCCGGCATGGACGCCTCTGGCTCCACCACCACCACCGACGCGGACACGGAGGCCGACGCGTCATGACCCACACGCTGGTCCTGCTCCGCCACGGCGAGAGCGAGTGGAACGCCAAGAACCTGTTCACCGGCTGGGTGGACGTCGCGCTGACCGAGAAGGGGCGCGGCGAGGCGGTCCACGGGGGCCGGCTGCTGCGCGAGTCGGGGGTGCTCCCCGACGTCGTGCACACCTCGCTGCAGCGGCGCGCGATCAACACCGCCGCGCTGGCCCTCGACGCCGCCGACCGCCACTGGATCCCGGTCAAGCGGTCCTGGCGGCTCAACGAGCGCCACTACGGCGCGCTGCAGGGCAAGGACAAGAAGCAGACGCTCGAGCAGTACGGCGAGGAGCAGTTCATGCTCTGGCGCCGCTCGTTCGACGTCCCGCCGCCGCCGCTCGACGACGCCGACGAGTTCTCGCAGGCCGGCGACCCGCGCTACGCCGACCTCGGCGAGGACATGCCGCGCACCGAGTGCCTCAAGGACGTCATCGCGCGGTTCCTGCCCTACTGGGAAGCCGAGATCGTCCCCGACCTGCGCGAGGGCCGCACGGTCCTGGTGGCCGCCCACGGCAACAGCCTGCGCGCGCTGGTCAAGCACCTCGACCAGATCAGCGACGAGGACATCGCCGGCCTCAACATCCCGACCGGCATGCCGCTGGTCTACCGCCTCGACGAGGACCTGCGTCCCACCGTCGCCGGCGGCGAGTACCTCGACCCCGAGGCCGCCGCCGCCGCTGCCGCGGCCGTCGCCAACCAGGGTCGCTGAGCAGCCGCCGGCGAGGAACGAGCCGGCGGCGTGGGCTCAGCGAGGTTGAGCAAGCCCCGCGGCTGAGGAACGAAGCCGCGACGGGCGCGACGAAACCCGGTCAGCGAGGCAGCGGCCGGCACACCCACCAGCGGTGGGTGAGGGGGATTCCAGCACCCCGGAATCCGCGTCACGCACCGCCCACCGGCGCGTCGACGTACGACACGCGCCGCAGCGGTGTCCCAGCCACATTCCTGCGCTCGGAAACGTGGCTGCCGCACCGCCGAGCAGCGGTGGCGCACGTCAGTCGCGCTGCGGGACCTCGCCGGTGACCACGAAGACCACGCGGTTGGCGACCGAGACGGCGTGGTCGGCGATCCGCTCGTAGTAGCGGCCCAGGAGGGCGATGTCGACCGCGGCCTCGACGCCGTGCTTCCAGTCGGTGGAGAGCAGCTCGGTGAAGCTCCGGCGGCGCAGCTGGTCCATCACCTCGTCGTCGCGGCCGAGCTCGATCGCGGCCTCGACGTCGCGGTCGACGATGATGCTGCGCACCCGGCGCACCATGTCCTCGGCGGTCTCGGCCATCCGCTCCATGGTCGGGCGCAGCTCCTCGGGCACGGCGACCGCCGGCACCCGGAGCCGCGCGATCTTCGCGACGTGCACCGACAGGTCGCCCATCCGCTCGAGCTCGCTGACCATCCGCAGCGCCGACACGATCATCCGCAGGTCGCCGGCGACCGGCTGCTGAAGCGACAGCAGCTGGAACGACGTGTCGTCGACCCGCTCGCGGGCGTCGTCGATCGCCTTGTCGCCGCTGATCACCTGGTCGGCGGTGTGCACGTCGCCGGTCATCAGCGCCTTGGTGGCCTCGCGCACGGCGATCTCGACCTGTCCGCAGATGTCGGAGAGGTCGGAGAAGATGCCGTCGAGCTGGTCATGGAAAGCCTCACGCATGGGCGCACTGTAGGCACCGCAGGCGAACAGCCGGGCGTACCCGATGAACGGCGCGTGAACACTCGGCACCGGGCGTCCATCGGGGCGGGAGCACCCGGCGCGATGCGTACGATGGTGGCCGTGGACCCGACCATGCAAGCCGGTCTGGCCGCGATCGTCGGGGCCGTCATGGCAGGCGGCGCGGTGCTCGCCTGGCACATCAGTGACCGGCAGCGGCACACCCTCCCCCAGGTGGAGGAGCCGGTCGTGCAGGCCGGCGTCGCGGCGGTCCTCAGCATCCTGCGCTCCAGCGCGGTGGTGGTCGACGAGTCCGACCACGTCCTCAAGGCGTCCGCGCCGGCCTACGCGTTCGGCCTGGTGCGGGGCAGCACCCTCGTCGTGCCCGAGCTGATCGAGCTGGTCGCCCAGGTGCGGCGCGACGGGCAGATCCGCGAGAGCGAGCTGGACCTGCCGGCCACCGACGGCGGCACCGCCCGCACCCTCACCGCCCGCGTGGCACCGCTCGGTGCGCGACTGGTGCTCGCCCTGGTCGAGGACCGCACCCGCGAGAAGCGCGTGGAGGAGGTGCGCCGCGACTTCGTCGCCAACGTCAGCCACGAGCTCAAGACCCCGGTCGGTGCGATCCGCCTGCTCGCCGAGGCCGTCACCGACGCCTCCGACGACCCCGAGGCGGTGCAGCGCTTCGCCAACCGGATGCTCACCGAGAGCGACCGGCTGACCAACCTGGTGCAGCAGATCATCGAGCTGTCCCGCCTGCAGGCCCACGACCCGCTCGAGAAGCCGGTCATGGTCGACCTCGACGCGGCGGTCGCCACGGCCGTCGACACCAGCGCGATGGAGGCCGCCGCCAAGCAGATCACCGTCGAGTCGCGCGGCGAGCACGGGCTGGAGGTCTTCGGCTCCCAGGACCTCATCGGCGCGGCGGTCAGCAACCTGGTCGCCAACGCGGTGGCCTACTCCGGCTCCGGGTCGCGCGTCGTCGTGACCACCCGGTCGCAGGGCGAGCAGGTGCAGGTGTCCGTCGTCGACCAAGGCATCGGCATCCCGCCCGAGGACATCGACCGGATCTTCGAGCGCTTCTACCGCGTCGACCCGGCGCGGCACCGCTCCACCGGCGGCACGGGCCTGGGCCTCGCGATCGTCAAGCACGTCGCGGCCACGCACGGCGGCGACATCTCGGTGTGGTCGGTGCAGGGGCAGGGGTCGACCTTCACGCTCACCCTCCCCCGCAACTCCCAGCCCACGCCGGGTCAGCCGACCACCCCCGTCGAGGTCGTCGTGCCGTCCGACGCCGACGCCCCCGGCCCCCCAGACCGCAGCACACAGCAGGAGGTACGCAGGTGACCCGGGTACTCGTCGTCGAGGACGAAGAGAGCTACAGCGACGCGCTCGCCTACATGCTCCGCAAGGAGGGCTACGAGGTGGCGATCGCCGCGGACGGCACCACCGCGCTCTCGGAGTTCGACCGCTTCGGCCCCGACATCGTGCTGCTCGACCTCATGCTCCCCGGCGTGCCCGGCACGGAGGTGTGCCGCCAGATCCGGCAGACCTCGTCGGTCCCGGTGATCATGGTGAGCGCCAAGGACGACGAGGTGGACAAGGTCGTCGGCCTCGAGCTCGGCGCCGACGACTACGTCACCAAGCCCTACTCCCCCCGCGAGCTGGTCGCCCGGATCCGTGCGGTGCTGCGACGTGGCCAGGAGCCGGAGCTGATGCCCGACACGCTCGAGGCCGGCCCCGTGCGGATGGACGTCGAGCGCCACGTCGTCACCGTCGACGGCACCGAGCAGCGGCTGCCGCTCAAGGAGTTCGAGCTGCTGGAGATGTTCCTGCGCAACCCGGGCCGGGTGCTGACCCGCGGCCAGCTGATCGACCGGGTCTGGGGATCGGACTACGTCGGCGACACCAAGACCCTCGACGTCCACGTCAAGCGGCTGCGGGCCAAGCTCGAGCCGGACCCGGGCGAGCCGAAGTACCTCGTCACGGTCCGCGGGCTGGGCTACAAGCTCGACCTCTGAGCGCACGCAACCTCCTGGGCTCCTCCGACGTCCGACCGGCGTGACGAGGACATCCGCTGCGGTCGCCGCCCTGGCGTGCCTGACTGCCCTGACCGGATGCGCCGCGGGCGAGGGGTACCTCGACGACGACTGCCGACCGTCCGGCTCCGCCGTGGTGAGGGCGGTCGGCCCGGGCGGGGCGTGGACCGTGCGCACCGCGGCGACGGAGGACCCGCCGTCGATCGGGGGCGGGTACGTCCTGGTCCGGCACTCGTGCGGCTGGACGGCCCTTGACCTCGCCGACGGCGCCGTGGTCCGCGAGGGCGACGGCTACGCGGTGGGGATCGCGAGCGGCTTCGTGTTCACCCGGAACGAGGTGGACAACTCGGTGATCGGCGAGCCCGTGGTGGAGGGCGGGACCGTGGACGGCTACCGCCGCATGATCGTGGGCTCCAACGCGGCGATCCTCGCGCAAGCCGTGGACGATCGCCTGTACGTGGTCGACGGGGGCGGAGGGGGTCCCGCCACCGTCACGCAGCACGTCGGACCTGCCGTGCGCGGGTGGGACGCCGTGCTGCCGGTGGTGCGCCAACCCACGCTGACCACGGTGGGGACGACGTTGGTCGTCACGAGCGCGGACGGGTCCGTCTACGGGCTCGACACGTCCACCGGGAGGGTGCGATGGCGTGCCCTCGCCCCGACCCTCGAGGGCACGGTGATCCTCCGCGTCCGTGCGCTCGACGACCAGGTCGTGCTGACCACGTGGGAGTCGGCCGGGGTCGACGGCCCCGGGAAGGTCGTGGTGCTCGACGCGGTCACCGGTGAGCGGCTCGAACGGGTCGCGGCCCCGGACCCCTGGGAGCCGCAGCTCGCGGCGAGCGCGGACGGCTGGCAGGTCACGGTCCGGTCCGAGCCCGCTCCCATGGTGATGGAGGAGTGACGAGAGCGGCGGGATGTCACCGTTCCCCGTCCGGAATCCGCTGGCGATCGGTCATGACCGTACCTAGCCTTGACCCGTGACCACCGCCAGCCAGACCACCCCCGCCGCGCCGACCGGGCAGGCGGCACCCGCACCGTGGCTCCCCGTCGCGGCCGGTGCCGTGACGCTCGTGATGTGGGCGTCGGCGTTCGTGGTGATCCGCCACGTCGCCCACGACGTCAGCCCGGGCGCGCTCGGCTCCGGCCGGCTCCTGGTCGCGGCGCTCGTCGTGCTGCCGCTCGTGCTGCGGCGTGGCTGGGTGCGCCCCACGGGGCGGGAGTGGACGCTGCTGGCGCTGGGCGGCCTCGGCTGGTTCGGCGTCTACAACCTCGCCCTCAACGCCGGCGAGCGCCACGTCGACGCCGGGACGGCCGCGATGATCATCCAGATCGGGCCGGTGATCGTCGCCCTGCTGGCGGTCCCCCTGTTCGGGGAGCGCCTCCACGCCTGGCTCCTCGCGGGCATGGTCGTCGGCTTCGCGGGCGTCGCCGTGATCGCGCGCGGCTCGTCCACCGACGCCGACGCCAGCCTGCTCGGCGTCGTGCTGGTCCTCGTCGCCGCCGCGATGTACGCCGTCGGCGTGCTGACCCAGAAGGTGCTGCTGCGCCGGCTCCCGTCGGTCCAGGTCGTGCTGGTGTCGTTCGTCATCGGCGCGGTCACCTGCCTGCCGTTCTCCGGCGACCTGCCGGGCATCGTCGCCGACGGCGGCGCCGAGCTGTGGTGGATCCTCTACCTCGGCGTCTTCCCGACCGCGGTCGCCTTCACCACCTGGGCCTACGCCCTCACCCACACCGACGCGGGCGCGCTGTCGCTGACGACGTTCCTCGTGCCGCTGATCGCGACCTTCATCGCGTGGGTGACGATCGACGAGGTGCCGCCCTCGCTCACGTTCGTCGGCGGCGCGCTCGCGATCGTCGGGGTGCTGATGACGCGGCGCAAGCCCCGGGCCGCGCGCCTCGCTGGTTGAGCACCCCTCGCTGGTTGAGGTGCGAGGAGCGCCAGCGACGAGCCTCGAAACCTGCGACTCCCCGGGCGACTCCCTGACGTGTGGTTTCGAGGCTCGCTGCGCTCGCACCTCAACCACCGATAGTCGGTGGGGCGGACCGTCACTGCGGGTCGGAGCCCGACTCCAGCCAGCCGCGGAAGGCCTCGAGGTTGCGGGTGGACTCCCCGCGCGAGATCCGCCACTCCCACTCCTTGCGGATGGAGGAGGCGAAGCCGAGCTCGAGGATCGCGTTGAACGACGAGTCCGCGTTGGCGAGCACCGACCCGAGGATCCGGTCGAGCTCGTCCTCGGTGACCGACGCCAGCGGCAGGCGCGCCTCGAGGTAGATGTCGCCGGTCCGGTCCACGGCGAACGCGACGGCGTACATCCGCAGGTTCCGCTCGAGCAGCCAGCGGTAGACCCGCTGGTGGTTCTCGTCGGGGTTGCGGCACACGAAGGCGTGCACACCGAGCGCGTGCGGGCCGACGTCGAGCCGCACGGGCGTCTGGAGCTTCTTCTCCCCGGGCAGGGTCAGCGAGAACGAGCCGCCGCCGATCTCCTCGTGCTCGATCTCGTTGTCGGCGAGGTACGCGCGCAGCCGGCGCACCGCGGCCACGGTCTCGTCCGAGGGCGTGGCGGCGGGGGTGTCGGTCATGCGGCCATCATGAGGCAAGCGCGGAGCGCATCCGGCCGGCGGCCCGGGCGTAGGCCTCGAGGGTGCGCTCGGCGGTGCGCTCCCACGAGAAGTCGCGGGCGTGGGCGACGGCGCCGCGGCCGAGCCGCTCCACCAGCGCCGGGTCGTCGATCAGGCGCCGCAGCGCGGCCGCCCAGTCGCGCGGCTCGTGGGTGTCGACGAGCAGGCCGCTCACGCCGTCGCGCACCACGGTGGTGAGGCCGCCCACGGCCGCGGCGACGACCGGCGTGCCGGTCGCCTGCGCCTCGACGGCGACCAGGCCGAACGACTCGTTGTAGGACGGCACGGCGACCGCGGTGGCGGCGGCCGACCAGACCGCGAGCTCGGCCTGGCTCACGGGCGGCACGAACCGCACCACGTCGGCGATGCCCAGCTCGGCGGCCAGGTCGGCGAGCGCGGTCGGGTGCTCGAGCCCGGAGCCGGACGGGCCGCCCACGACGGGGACGACCAGCCGGTGGCGCAGCGACGGGTCCTGCTCGAGCAGCACGTGGACCGCGCGCAGCAGCACGTCGGGCGCCTTGAGCGGCTGGATCCGGCCGGCGAACATCAGCACGACGGCGTCGAGCGGCAGGCCGAGGTGGCGGCGGGCGTCGTCCTGCTCGCGCGGGACGAAGACGCCGAGGTCGACGCCCGGGCTGATCACCTCGACGGCGTCCGGGCTCGCGTCGTAGAGGTCGACGAGCTGGCGGGCCTCGGTGTCGGTGTTGGCGACCAGCAGGTCGGCCGCCTCGACCACCTGCTCCTCGCCGATCACCCGGGACGCGGGCTCGGGGGTGTCGCCGGCGGCGAGCGAGGCGTTCTTCACCTTCGCCATGGTGTGCATCGAGTGCACGAGCGGGATGTTCCAGCGGTCGCGCGCGAGGGCGCCGACCTGGCCGGAGAGCCAGTAGTGGGAGTGGACCGCGGTGTAGTGGCCGAGCGGCTGCATGGCCTCGGTGCGCAGCACCTCGCGGGCGAAGGTGCACAGCTGACCGGGGAGCTCGCCCTTGGTGAGGCCCTCGAAGGGTCCCGCGGCGACGTGCCGCACCAGCACGCCGTCGGCCGCCTCCACCACCTGGGGGAGCGACGACGAGGTGGCTCGGGTGAAGACGTCCACGGCGATGCCCTGCGCGGCGAGGCGCCGGGACAGCTCGATGACGTAGACGTTCATCCCTCCGGCGTCGCCCGTCCCCGGCTGGTCGAGGGGCGAGGTGTGCAGGCTGATCATCGCCACGCGGTCACCCACGCTGTCTCCTCCTTCGCTGCGTCCGACGGCGCCCGCACGCGGGCACCTCCGGCACAACCACGGACCACGCCCGGGGATTCCCCGGGCCGTGGCTCAACGGGCGTGCGCGCCCGAGCGCGGGGCGGCCGCGGGCCCGCCCCGACGGCGCAGCAGCGCGACACCGCCGGCCACGAGGGCCACGGCGCCCCAGAACGCGTCGTACCAGCGCGCGCCCGGCGGCCGGAACGCCTCGACGAGCGAGAGGGCGAGCAGCGCGGAGGCGACGGCCACCACGACCCGCATCCCGAGGGCGTCGCTGCGGACCAGGCTGCTGCCGAACAGCGCCGCCGCGGCGAGCAGGCAGGCCAGGCCGAGCACGAAGAGCGTGCCGGCGAGCGGGCCGTCACCGCCACCGAGCAGGGCGCGGACGATCCACAGCAGGCCGCCGGCGACGGCCAGCGGCGCGGCGAGCTTCACGAGGGGCATCCCGCGATGATGCCACGCGGTCCGCGGCGGGCCGGGCTCAGGACTCGTCGGTGCCCTGGTGGAACCGCGCCTGCCACTGACCCCCGGTGCGGACCCACAGCGTGCTGCGCAGCGTCGAGCGCTCGGCGGTGGAGGTGCGCCACAGCAGCAGGATCACGTCGTCGGCGAGCCGCGACGTCGACAGCACCTCGACCCGCACCGGCTCGATCGGCCCGATCTCGTCCAGCACGGCCTCGCGCGTCCACAGCCGTCCCGACCGGCCGACCTCCTGCCAGTCGGGGTGGAGCAGCGCGGCCACGGCGGCGCGGTCCGAGCGCACCTCGTCGCCGAGCAGGGAGCGCTCGAGGGCGACCACGTGCTCCTCGTCGCTGGGGGCCGGCTCGTCGACCAGGCCGGAGAACAGGTCGGGCTCGGCCTCGACCTGGCCGACCGCGGCGTCGGGGTGCGCGGTCGTCGCGCCGGAGAACCCGGGTCCGGGGTCGGGCGCCACCCCGCGCTGGTAGGCCGACGCGGCGGCGTTGGCGCGCCGGTCCGCGGCCTCGTTGAGGTCGTGCCCGGCGTGCCCCTTCACCCACTCGAACCGCACCCGGTCGCGCCGGCCGTCGAGCGCGGCGTCGAGCGCCTTCATCAGCTCGACGTTGAGCACCGGCTTGCCGTCGCTCTTCTTCCATCCCTTGCGCTTCCAGCCCGGCATCCACTTGGTCACCGAGTCGATGACGTACTTGCTGTCGCAGAAGACGTGCAGGTCCTCGTCGACGTGGGCGGTCTGCTGGAGCAGGTCGAGCACCGCCATCAGCTCGCCCATGTTGTTGGTGCCGTGCGGCCAGCCGCCGGAGGCCCAGCAACCGTCGTCCACGTACCACGCCCACCCGGCGGGGCCGGGGTTGCCGAGTGCCGAACCGTCTGCTGCCGCGATGATCACCCGCCCATCCTCCCAAGACGGTGATCTTGGCAGGATGGCGGCATGACCCAGGACCACACCACTCCCCGCACCGCCGTCGTGACCGGAGCCTCCAGCGGCATCGGCGCCGCGACCGCCCGTGCGCTGGCCGCCCAGGGCTTCCACGTCGTGTGCGCCGCCCGGCGCACCGACCGGATCGAGGCGCTCGCCGCCGAGATCGGTGGCCGCGCCGTCACCTGCGACGTCACCGACGACGCGTCGGTGGCCGCCCTCGCCGCGCAGGTGCCCACCTGCCACGTGCTGGTCAACAACGCCGGCGGCGCGGTCGGCACCGACCGCGTGGACGAGGCCGACCTCGACGGCTGGCGCTGGATGTACGACATCAACGTCCTCGGGCTGGTCCGGGTGACCCGGGCGCTGCTGCCCGCGCTGCGCGACAGCGGCGACGGCGTCATCGTCAACGTCGGCTCCACCGCGGGCCGCTGGGCCTACGAGGGCGGCGGCGGCTACACCGCCGCCAAGCACGCCGTGAAGGTGCTCTCCGAGACCCTGCGCCTCGAGCTCAACGGCGAGCCGATCCGGATCAGCGAGGTGGCGCCCGGCATGGTGCGCACCGAGGAGTTCTCGCTCGTGCGCTTCGGCGGCGACCAGGCGAAGGCCGACGCGGTCTACGCCGGCGTCGACCACCCGCTGCTCGCCGAGGACGTCGCCGACGCCATCGCGTGGGTGGCCACCCGGCCGTCCCACGTCGACATCGACGAGCTGGTGATCAAGCCCCGTGCCCAAGCAGCGGCACACAAGGTGCACCGGTCGTAGGACGTGGAAGACTGCCGCGCGTGAAGACCATCGGACTCGTCGGCGGGATGAGCTGGGAGAGCAGCGCGGTCTACTACCGCGACCTCAACCTCGGTATGCGCGAGCGGCTCGGCGGCCTGTCGTCGCCGAGGCTGGCGCTCACGACCGTCGACTTCGCGGAGGTGACCCACCTCGAGGACGACGAGCGCTGGGACCAGGTCGGCGTGCTGCTCGCCGACGCCGCGCGCGCCGTCGAGCGGGCCGGCGCGGACTTCCTGCTGCTGTGCACCACGACGTTCCACAAGGTCGCCGACCAGGTCGAGGAGGCCGTCGACATCCCGGTGCTGCACCTCGGCGACGTGGTCGCGGAGGCGGTCCGGGCCGCGGGCATCGAGACGGTCGGGCTGATCGGCACGAAGGTCGCGATGTCGGAGTCGTTCTTCGTCGACCGGCTGGCCGCCCACGGCCTCTCGGTCGTCGTGCCCGACGAGCGCCACCACGACGTCCTCAACGACGCGATCTACGAGGAGCTCGTCCACGGCGTCGTGCTGCCCCGCACCCGCAGCCGGGTGGTGTCGATCATCGAGGAGCTCTGGGACGCCGGCGCCGGCGGCGTGCTGCTCGGCTGCACCGAGCTCGAGCTGCTGGTCAAGCAGGCCGACGTCGAGCTGCCGGTCTTCCCCTGCACCACGCTGCACGTGCAGGCCGCGCTCGACCGCGCGCTGGCCTGAGGCACGCGCTAGAGCGGCAGCCCGCGGGCGGTTGCGAGCCAGCGCCACGCCGACCACGCGGGGCCCGCGAGGTCGGCCGCGGCCGCGGCGGGCGGCAGGTCGACGGCGAGGACCTGCGACCGGGCTCCCTCCGTGCTGAGCCACAGCTCGCCGCCGGCCACCGTGAGGCCCTCGCCCTGGTCCTGGGGCGGCAGCTCCCACCACCCGAGGGACTCCCACGAGGGGTGGGCCACGACGTGGGCGTTGGTGTAGGTCCGCAGGACGAGCGCGCCGCCGCCGGGCAGGAAGGCCGCGTCGGTGACGAGGCCGGGCGCCTCGGCGACCTCGACCAGGCGGTTGGGCCGGTCGGAGAGCAGCGGCAGCGGTGCGGCGTGGACGGCACCGGCGAAGACGCCCTTGGTGACGACGAACAGCTGTCCGGTCACCGGGTGCGCGAGCAGCGCCTCGGCGTCCCTGGCCCCGTCGGGCCAGACCAGCTCGAAGCGCTCGGGGCTCGCGACGACGTCCCCCCGTCCGACCGGGACCCGGAGCACCTCCACCGAGCCGCGGCGGCGCTGGTTGTCGCCGGTGTCGGCGACCCACACGTGCCCCGGTCCCGCCGGCGCGAGCGCCTCGACGTCCTCGGGGTCGGGCGTCCACGAGGTCGTGCCGACCGTCTCCCCCGTCGCCGGGTCGACCGCGAAGACCCGCCCGGAGTCACCCGAGTCGTTGGTGGTGACCAGGAGCCCGTCGACCAGCGCGAGACCGCTCGACTCCACGACGTCGGGGTCCTGGAACCGCAGGACCGGGCGCCCGGGTGCGTCGACGCCCGACGCGGCACCCACCAGGAAGGGCAGCACGACGGCCACGCCGACCACTGCCCGTACGCCCCTCACCACGCCCCCACGGTAGCCCCGCGGGCCGCGAGCGACCGCTCGTCGCGCGAGGACGACCGCTCGTCGGGGCCACCCGTGGAGGTGTGTGACGGCTCAACCACCTGTCCGTAGCGTGCAGGGGTTCGCTCGGGACGACTCTCGGAAACCAAGGGGGAAGCATGTCCGTGCTCGACAAGCAGGCCATCGTGGCGCGACCCGGCTACAGCCGGTGGCTGATCCCACCAGCGGCGCTGGCGGTGCACCTGTCCATCGGACAGGTCTACGCGTTCTCGGTCTTCAAGACCTCGTTGGTCGCGACGTTCGACACCAGCCTGACCGCGATCGGGTGGGTGTTCTCGCTCGCCATCGTGATGCTCGGCCTCTCGGCCGCGGTGCTCGGGACCTGGGTGGAGCGCTCCGGCCCGCGCAAGGCGATGCTCGCCTCCGCGGTGTGCTGGGGAACCGGGTTCCTCGTCGGCTCGGCCGGCATCGCGTCGGGCCAGCTGTGGCTGCTCTACCTCGGCTACGGCGTGATCGGCGGCATCGGCCTCGGCATCGGCTACATCTCGCCGGTGTCCACGCTGATCAAGTGGTTCCCCGACCGTCCCGGCCTCGCGACCGGCATGGCGATCATGGGCTTCGGCGGCGGCGCGCTGATCGCCTCGCCGCTCTCGAACCGGTTGATGGCCGCCTACGACCCCGGGTTCGTCGCCACCGAGCCTGGTGCGGTCGCCTCCGGGTCCGCCCTGGCGCAGACCTTCCTGACCCTCGGCGTCGTCTACACCGCGATGATGCTGGTCGGCGCCGCGCTGGTCCGCGTGCCGCCCGGCCACGGCAGCGACGAGACGGCCGAGCACTCCCCCGGCACCAACGGCGCGCTCGTGCGGGCGTCCGCCGCGATCCGCACGCCGCAGTTCTGGCTGCTGTGGGTGGTGCTGTTCTGCAACGTCACCGCCGGCATCGGGATCCTCGAGCAGGCCGCCCCGATGATCCAGGACTTCTTCCGCGAGGACGGCACCAGCACGGTGACCGCCGCCGCGGCGGGCGGCTTCGTCGGCGTGCTGTCGCTCGCCAACATGCTGGGCCGCTTCGTGTGGTCGAGCCTGTCGGACCACATCGGGCGCAAGAACACCTACGTCATCTACCTCGGCGTCGGGCTGGTGCTCTACCTGCTGCTCGCCCTCTTCGGCAGCGTCTCCACCGTGGTCTTCGTGGCGCTCGCGGTCGTGATCATCTCCTACTACGGCGGCGGGTTCGCGACGATCCCGGCCTACCTCAAGGACCTCTTCGGCACGCTCGAGGTGGGCGCCATCCACGGCCGGCTGCTGACCGCGTGGGCGGCCGCCGGCGTCGCCGGCCCGCTCATCGTCAACGGGATCCTCGACTCGGTCGGCGAGCCGGGCAACCTGGTCGCCGCCGACTACCGCCCGGCCCTGCTGACCATGGTCGCCGTGCTGGCGGTGGGCTTCGTGGCCAACCTGCTGGTCCGGCCGGTGGCGGAGACCCACTTCGACCACGACGCGCACACCGCCAACGAGGAGCGCATCTCCTCGCGACAGGAGGTCTCCCGATGAGCACCCAGGACTCCACCACCCGCACCGGCGACGACGCCCCCACCAGCCCCGCGCTGGTGGCGCTGGCCTGGCTGGTCGTCGGGCTCCCGCTGGCCTACGGCCTGTGGCAGACGCTCGTGAAGGCGTCCGCGCTCTTCACCGGATAGGGCAGAGGACGGGCTAGGCCGGGGACCGGCGGAGCAGCTCGCCGAGCCGGGGCCGGACGCCCCACGCGGCGACCAGCGCGGCGTACTCGCCCGCTGCGTCGTCGCTGCGACCGCCCGTGCGCACGGCGCGCAGCAGCGTGTTGCGCGGCGTGTGGGCGCTCTCGACGAACTCGACGACGTCGACGCGGTAGCCCTCGCGCCGCAGCAGGGTGGCGCGCAGCGCGTCGGTGAGGGTGTCGGCGAAGCGCTCGCGCAGGATGCCGTGGCGGGTGAGCACGGCGTACGGCTCCGGGGCGGGCGTCGCGCGCAGCTGCGCGGCGATGTCGTGGTGGCAGCACGGGGCGGCCAGCACCAGCGCGGCGTCCCAGCCGATCCCCCGGGCCAGGGCGTCGTCGGTGGCGGTGTCGCAGGCGTGGAGGGCGAGGACGACGTCGGGGGCACGGTCGAGCTCGGCGTCGGCGATCGACCCCACGACGAAGTCGGCGTCGATCCCCAGGCCGGCCGCGACGCTCCCGTTGTGGTCGGCCGACTGCTGCTTGACGTCGACGCCGGTCATCCGCACCGCGAGCCCGCGGCCGCCCTCCTCGGGCGGGGCGGTGAGGAAGCGGTGCGCGGCGAAGGTGAGGTAGGCGTTGCCGCAGCCGAGGTCGACGACCCGCAGCGGGTCGTCCGCGGTCGGGGTGCGGACGTGCCCCTGCGCGATCGCCTCGGTCAGGCTCGCGTCGAGCAGCCGGACGAACTCCTCCACCTGGCGGTACTTCGCCTGCCGGCTGGGCTTCACCCTCCCCTGCGCGTCGCTGATGCCGAGCGCCACCAGCACCGGGTCGTCCTCGCGCAGCAGCCGGTCCTTCGCCCGGTCGTGGCCGCGCGAGACCTCGACGGCCTCCTCGCGCGCTGACACGTGCAGCAGCGGGGCACCCTTCCGGGTCACCCGCAGCTGGAGGGTCTCCGTGGCGGTGTCGACGTGCCAGTTGGCGAACGGCTGCGCGAGCAGGGCGTCCACGGCGGCCGCGGCCTGCTCGCCGACGGCGTGGTTGGAGGTGTGCGCCTGGGTGGCGTCGTACGCCGTCACCTGCAGGTGGCGTCCGGCCTTGAGGTCGACGACCCGGAGCTCGACCCGACGGACCTCGCGGCCGTCGACCACCGGGACCGGCTGGCCCTTGCGGCGGCCGGTCGCCAGCGCGCGGACCAGGTGGTCGGCGTCGAGGACCGCCGCGCGGACCCGGTCGACCTCCTGCGGGGACGTCGTGCTCACGGGCGGGCGCTCACAGGATCGCGGCGAGGACGACGACGAGGATCAGCGCCCCCAGGGCCACCGGGATGACGAGGCGGCGGTGGCGGGGGTTCATGCATCCATCCTAGTGAGCGGGGCGCGAGGCCCCGATTCGTCAGGGGAGCCCGCCCGGCGCTCACCAGTGCTCGAGGGACGCCCGGAACACGCCGCCCAGGTGGTCGGCGGTCACGGGGACCGGCGCGGTGGCGAGCAGCCGCTGCTGCTGCAGGGCACCGCCGACCAGGTCGTCGACGTCGTCCGCGCCGTAGCCGAGCTCGGCGAGGCCGCTCGGCAGGCCGACGTCGCGCATCAGGCCGCGCAGCACCGTGGGCAGCAGGTCCGGTCCCGCGGCGACGTCCGCGCCACCGAGCAGCGCCGCGGCGTGCAGGTGTCGCTGGGGGGACGCCTCGAAGGTGAGCGCGAACGCGGCCGGTGCCGTCATCACGACGGCCATGCCGTGCGGCACGATCGGTTCGTCGGCCGGGTAGCCCTCCGGGCGGTAGTCGCGCACCCGGCCCGCGACCGGGTACGCGCAGGCGTGCGGCACGTGCACCCCAGCGTTGCCGAAGCCGAGCCCGGCGAAGGTCGCGGCCAGCGCCATCTGCTCGCGGGCCGCGCCGTCCGACCCGTCGCGGACGGCCGTGCGGAAGGCGCCGGCGAGGAGGGTCAGCGCCTTCTCCGCCCACATGTCCGCGACCGGGTTCGCGCCGCAGTAGGGCACGCGCTGCTCGGGGCGCTTGGCGTCGAAGTCGGCGAACCAGCGGGCGGTCCAGCTCTCGAGCGCGTGGCACAGGATGTCCATGCCGGACGAGGCGGTGACCATCGCCGGCTGCGTCGTGGTGAGGTCCGGGTCGACGACGGCGAGGGTGGGCCGCAGACGCGGGTGCGAGATGCCGGTCTTCACCTTGAGCGCCAGCACGTCGAGCACGCAGATCGTCGTCGACTCCGCGCCCGTGCCGGTCGTCGTCGGGACCGCGACCAGCGGCAGCAACGGCCGCTCCGGTGCCCGGCCGCCGCCGACGGGCGCGTTGACGTAGTCCATCAGCGTGCCGTCGTTGGTGAGCATCAGGTCGACCGCCTTCGCGGTGTCGATGCTCGACCCGCCGCCCACCGCCACGACGGCGTCGAACGGGCCGGCGCCGCGGGCGAACGCCACCGCCTGCTCGAGCGAGGCGTCGGTGGGCTCGACGCGCGCGCCGTCGAAGACGACGACCTCGAGACCGCTGCCGCGCACCGCCTCCGCGACCCGCTCGGGGTGCCCGGTCGCGGCCACGCCGGGGTCGGTGACCAGCAGCACCCGGCGGGCTCCGCCGCCGGGCGTGCCGGCGCGCGGGGCGGAGTCGACGAGCTGGGCGACGTCCCACCCGACCTCGCGGCTGGCGCCGCGCCCGAGCTTGAGGCCGGGCGCCGCGTAGGTGAAGACGGTCTCGGTCATGAGGGGTCCTCGCTCCCGCGTCGGTGGTCGTCGAGGCGCAACCCGTGCCGCACCACGTCGAGGACGTCGACCTCGCCGGCCGCGACCGCACGCACGTCGACCCAGGCGACGGCGTCGGTGGTGCCGTCCTGCTCCACGACCCGCGGGTCCCCGTCGGCGACCGTGGCGCGGAAGAGCAGGTGGATGCCGTGGAAGTCCTCGATCCGGCCCGACGGGGCGGTGCCCTCGAAGTGGGTGTCGTGCACGTCGAGGAGCTCGCCGACCTCGCACGCCAGGCCGCACTCCTCCTCGACCTCGCGCGCCAGCGCACGGGCCGGGGGCTCGCCGTGGTCGATCCCCCCGCCGGGCAGCGTCCAGCGGCCCGGGTGCGCCGCACGCGCCGACAGCCGGGTCAGCAGGACCGAGCGCTCGCCGCCGGGGCCGTCGCGGTGCACGACGGCGTAGGCCGCGACCCGCTGCAGGCGGAACGGCCGGTGGTCCTCGAGCGCGTCGGCGACCGACGCGGTGACGGGGACCCGGCCGGCGAGCACGGCGTCGAGGGGCTGCCAGGCCGCGTCGACGGTGGACCCGTCGACCTCCACCACCCGCGGGGCGGGCGCGTCGGGCGCGACCCACCCGTCGTAGACGATGCGGATCGCGTGGGCGTCGACGAGCTGGCCGTCGCGGGGCGCTCGGGGCATGTGGGCGCTGTAGACGCGGGCTCGCTCGCCGATCGTGGCGGCGAGCCCGGTCTCCTCGTGGATCTCGCGGATCAGCGCGTCACGCGGGTCCTCCCCGTGGTCGACGCCGCCGCCGGGCAGCGTCCACATCTCCGTGCGCGAGATCCGCGGTGCCAGCCGGCTGAGCAGGATCTCCACCACGCCCGAGCGCTCGCGGAGCACGACGGCGTACGCCGCCACCCGTTGGCGCCTCGGCAGGGATCCCATGCCCACAACCTAGTGAAGTACGGTGAGCGCCGTGGCTCCCCCGTCCCGCGATCCCTGGCTCGACAACGTCAAGATGGTGCTCGTCACCCTGGTCGTGGTCGGGCACGCGATCGGCCTGGTGGAGGCCACGCAGGGCAGCCACTGGGTCTACGACTTCATCTACCTGTGGCACATCCCCGCCTTCGTCTTCGTCAGCGGCTACCTCTCGAAGTCGTTCGAGTGGGACCGGCGGCGGCTCAAGAGCCTCGTCTACACCCTCGCGATCCCCTACCTGCTCTTCGAGCCGGCCCTGTTCTACTTCCGCCGCGGCGTCGCCGACGAGGACGTGCAGGGCCCGCTCTGGCTGGTCCCGCACTGGACCATGTGGTACCTCATCGTGCTGCTGATGTGGCGGCTGGTGACCCCGATCCTCAAGCGGCACTGGCTCTTCCTGCCGCTCTCGGTGATCGTCAGCCTGCTCGGCGGGCTGTGGAACGACGACTCGCTGATGATCCCGCGGTTCCTCGGGCTGCTGCCGTTCTTCGTCCTCGGCCTGCACCTCAAGCCGCGCCACCTCGCCCACCTCGACGACGTGTGGGTGAAGGTCGCCGCGGTGCCGATGCTGGTCGGCATCGGCGTGATGGCGCTCTACACCGACACGTGGGCCGAGACCGCGCTGCTCTGGTACGACACCGGCTACGAGGACATCCCGATCTCCAACGAGATCGTCTTCCAGACCCGCCTCACCGTCATGATGGTCGGCCTGCTCGGCGCCTTCGCGGCGATGGCGCTGGTGCCGCGGCGCAACCTCGGCTGGTTCACCACGATGGGCACCGCGACGATGGTCGTCTACCTGTTCCACGGCTTCGTCATCAAGACGGTCAAGGCGCTGGGCTGGCCCGACTTCACCGCCGCCCACCCGACCCTCGGGCTGGTGCTCACCATCGTCGGGGCGGTCGCGCTGGCGCTGCTGCTCGCGAGCCCGCCCGTGCGGCGCGTGCTGGAGCCGTTCACCAACCCGCTGGGATGGCTGGAGGCGCGGCGAGCCCGTCGCAGTCCGGCCCCCACGTCGGCCTGACCGCCGAGCGCGGCACGTCGTCGAGCGCGACCGCCTCCGCGCGGGTCGGCGCGTGCCCGCCGAGGTGGGCCGGGTGCCACGGAGCGTGCTCGCCCGGGCGCGGCGCGTGCCCGGGGCGCAGCTGGAGTCCCTCGAGCATCGTCGTCAGCCGTCGTCCGAGGTCGTGGGTGACCGCGTCGGGGTCCGCACCCGGCCCGACCTGCACGGGCTCCCCGATCGCGACGTCGACGCGGCGTCCGCGGGTCAGGTCCGGACGGGGCTTGCGGCCGCGCGCGTCCGGGAGGCCCACCGACCAGATCCGCTGCGCGCCCCAGAGGGCGACGGGGAGCACCGGCACCCCTGTGTCGCGGGCCAGGGCGGCGACCCCGCGCATCAGCGGCCGCACGGTGTAGGAGTGGCTGAGCCCGGCCTCGGGGAACACGCCGACCGCCTCCCCCTCCCGCAGCAGGCCGCGCGCCGCGAGGTAGGCGCCCGCCGGCGCCGCCCGGTCGACCGGCACGTGCCGCATCCGGGTCATCGCCGTGCCCACGAGCGGCACGTCCCACACGTCGTGGCGGGTCATGAAGCGGACCAGGCGGCCGCGGGCACGCGCCGCGTGCTCGACGAGGACGAAGTCGAGGAAGCTCGCGTGCGTCGCCGCCAGCAGCACCGGCCCGTCGGTCGGCAGGTGCTCGAGCCCCGACCAGTGCACGTCGATCCCGAGGGCGCGGATCGCCGCGTTCCCGAGCACGTTGACCGTGCGGTAGACCTGGTCACCCACGGCAGTGGTTCGGCGCCGACCCCGCGCGGGATCGGTCGTGCGCATCAGCTGAACGGCGGGCGCGCGTCGCGCGCCATCGAGCGCCGGCCCGCCCAGCGCCACACACGCGCGGCACGGTCGCGGTCGGCGTCGTCGACCAGGTTGCCCATCCACCGCAGCGCGAGCGTCATCAGCCAGTCCGACCGCATGCCGGCCGGGCCAAGCGCGGCGACCACCTTCGGCTGCGTGGCGATGCCGGCGAGCCGGCGGGCGATCGAGAACGACTCGCCGTAGTGCGCGACCAGCGTCGAGCGCCACGCCTCGCCGAGGCCGGTGCCGGACGCGAGGTGCTCGGCGACCAGCCGGCCGGTCTCCAGGCCGTAGTCGATGCCCTCCCCGTTGAGCGGGTTCACGCACGCGGCCGCGTCGCCGATCAGGGCCCAGTTCGGGCCGGCGACGTTGCTGACCGCGCCACCCATCGGCAGCAGCGCCGACGTCGGCATCCGCAGCTCGCCGGAGAGCCCGAAGTCCTTGCCGATCGTGTCGGCGTAGGTCTGCATGAGCGGCTTGATGGCGACCTCGGCGGGCCGCCGGCTGGTCGCGAGCGTGCCGGCACCGAGGTTCACCGTGCCGTCGCCGAGCGGGAAGATCCAGCCGTAGCCGGGGACGAGCGCCCCCTCCTCGTCGCGCAGCTCGAGGTGCGAGCTGATCCACGGGTCGTCGGAGCGGTCGGAGTCGACGTACGAGCGCCCCGCGACCGCGTAGACGGTGTCGCGGTGCCACTCGCGCCCGAGCAGCTTGCCCAGCGGGGAGCGCACGCCGTCGGCGACGACCAGCCAGCGGCAGGCCACCTCGAAGGCCCCCTCGGCGCCTCCCTCGGTGGTCGAGGTGCGAGCCTGCGAGCCTCGGAACTCGACGGCCGCGACCCGTTCGCCGTCGCGGCGCACCCCGACCGCGCGGGCGCCGTCGACCGCGGTCGCCCCGCTCGCGACCGCGACCGAGCGCAGGTGGTCGTCGAGCTCCGTGCGCGCGACGGCCGATCCCCAGTCGGGCAGCCCGGAGCCCGAGGACTGGGGGCCGGGCCACGGCAGGAGCAGCGTCTGGCCGAAGCCGTGCGCGCGCAGGCCCTGGTTGACGACGTGATCGCGCAGCCACGGCTCGAGGCCGAGCTTCTGCATCTCGCCGATCGCACGCGGCGTGAGCCCGTCGCCGCACGTCTTGTCGCGCGGGAAGGTCGCGGCGTCCGCGAGGACGACGTCGAGGCCGGCGCGGGCCGCCCACGCGGCAGCCGCGGAGCCGGCGGGCCCGGCGCCGACGACGAGGACGTCGGTCGAGGTGGGGATCGTCACGATGGAATTCTCCCCTGCCGCCCCAACGGCGACGAAACCGCCGCCGCCGGTGGCGCCCGCCGGGCGCGGCTCAGCCGTGGAAGGGACGGTGCGACAGCAGGTGCACCGCGTCGGCGGCGCAGCCCGTGGTGGCGTGCTCGACGAAGAAGGCCCGGGTCGCGTCGGGGGCGTAGACGCGGAAGCCGTCGACCGGCACCGGGTGGCAGCGGCTGCGGGGGTAGTTCCCGGCCACCGTCTCCGACACCCGGCTCAGGGCCCGCTCGCCGGGCGCCAGGACGACGCGGTGGGCGGTGGCGGGCTCCCGGTCGGCGGGAGCCCCGACCTCGGCGCCGTCGCCGCCGCCGACGTACGACAGGCCGCCGTAGCCCTGCACCACGCAGGCGCGGTCACCGACGTTGCGCAGGCGGACCACGCCGTAGCGGTGGCCCGCTGCGGCGTCGCGGGCGCGGTAGTCGGCGTCCAGCTGCGACGCGCGGCACTCCGGCGTCGTCGTGCGGGACGACACGGGGTGCGTCGCGTCGGTCGCGCCCGCCCGCGCGGGAGGCATGCCCGGGTGCACGTAGACCGAGGCGACCAGGACGAGGGCGCAGGTGCCGAGGAGGAGCAGGAGCGAACGGTGCCACGCGGAACGGACCATGGGTTCCAGTCTGCGTCGCTCCCGGCGGCGACCCAAGGGCCTCCGACAACGGCCGAGCCCCGGCCCCCACGAGGGGGACCGGGGCTCGGCGTTGAGAAGGGTGGCTGCGCTCAGCTCTGGTAGGAGCCGAAGTCGAAGTCGTCCAGCGCGACGGCCTGCGACGACGGACCGAAGTCGTAGTCGTAGGCGTCGTAGCCGGTGACCGAGTAGGCCGCGGCACGCGCCTCCTCGGTCGGCTCCACCCGGATGTTGCGGTAGCGCTCGAGGCCGGTGCCGGCCGGGATGAGCTTTCCGATGATCACGTTCTCCTTCAGGCCACGCAGGCTGTCGGAGCGGCCGTTGATCGCGGCGTCGGTGAGCACGCGGGTGGTCTCCTGGAAGGAGGCCGCCGAGAGCCACGACTCGGTCGCGAGCGACGCCTTGGTGATGCCCATGAGCACCGGGCGACCCGAGGCCGGCTTGCCGCCCTCGGAGACCACGCGACGGTTCTCCTCCTCGAACCGCACCCGGTCGACCAGGTCGGACGGGAGCAGGTTGGTGTCACCGGACTCGATGACCGTCACGCGGCGCAGCATCTGCCGCACGATGATCTCGATGTGCTTGTCGTGGATCGACACGCCCTGGGACCGGTAGACCTCCTGGACCTCGTCGACGAGGTGCTCCTGGGCCTTGCGGACACCGAGGATGCGCAGGACGTCCTGCGGGTCCGGCGTACCGGAGGTGATGTGGTGACCCACCTCGATGTGCTGGCCCTCCTCGACGTTGAGGCGCGAGCGCTTCGAGACCGGGATCTCCTGCGGCTCGCCACCGTCGTCGGGGGTGACCACGACGACGCGGGCCTTGTCGGTCTCCTCGATCTTCACGCGACCGGCGGACTCCGAGATCGGCGTCCGGCCCTTGGGCGAGCGGGCCTCGAAGAGCTCGACCACACGGGGCAGACCCTGCGTGATGTCGTCCGCGGAGGCCACACCACCGGTGTGGAAGGTACGCATCGTCAGCTGCGTGCCGGGCTCACCGATGGACTGCGCGGCGATGATGCCGACCGCCTCACCGATGTCGACCAGCTGGCCGGTGGCCAGCGAACGGCCGTAGCACTTGGCGCAGGTGCCGGTGCGGGCGTCGCAGGTCAGGACCGAGCGGACCTTGACCTCCGCGATGCCGGCGGCCACGAGCTCGCCGATCTTGACGTCGCCGAGGTCCTCACCGGCGGCGGCGAGCACCTCGCCCGTCTCCGGGTGGGTGATCTCGACGGCGGCGGCCCGGGCGTAGGCCGAGGTCTCCACGTGCTCGTCGTCGATCCGCTTGGGCAGGCCACGCTCGGTGCCGCAGTCGTCCTCACGGATGATGACGTCCTGCGACACGTCGACCAGACGACGGGTCAGGTAGCCCGAGTCGGCCGTGCGGAGCGCGGTGTCGGCCAGGCCCTTGCGGGCACCGTGGGTCGAGATGAAGTACTCGAGCACCGACAGGCCCTCACGGAAGTTGGCCTTGATCGGGCGCGGGATGATCTCGCCCTTCGGGTTGGCCACCAGACCACGCATGGCCGCGACCTGCCGGATCTGGTTCATGTTTCCGGAGGCACCCGAGTCGACCATCATGTAGATCGGGTTCTTGCGGTCGAAGTTGGTCTCCATCGCGCGACCGACCTCGGCAGCGGCCTGGGTCCACAGCTCGATGAGCTCCTGACGACGCTCGTCGTCGGTCATCACACCGCGCTCGTAGTTCTTCTGGACCTTCTCCGCCTGCGCCTCGTAGCGGCCCAGGATCTCGGCCTTGCTGTCGGGCGTGGTGACGTCGTCGATCGAGACCGTGACACCCGAACGCGTGGCCCAGTGGAAGCCGGCGTCCTTGAGGGCGTCGAGCGACGCGGCGACCTGGACCTTGGTGTAGCGCTCGGCCAGGTCGTTGACGATCGCGCCGAGGCGCTTCTTGCCGACCTCCTCGTTCACGAACGGGTAGTCGGCCGGCAGGGTGTCGTTGAAGTAGACCCGGCCCAGCGTGGTGTCGAGCAGGATCGCGGTCCGCTCCTCCCAGTCCGCACCGAGCTCGAGGTCGAGCGGCGCCACGATGTCGTCGAGGCGGATGCGGATCTTGCTCTGCAGCGTGATCTCGCCGCGGTCGAACGCCATGATCGCCTCGGCCGGCGAGGAGAACACGCGACCCTCGCCCGGCTCACCGTCACGGTCGGAGGTCAGCCAGAACAGGCCGATGATCATGTCCTGCGAGGGCATGGTCACCGGACGGCCGTCCGACGGCTTGAGGATGTTGTTCGTCGACAGCATCAGGATCCGGGCCTCGGCCTGCGCCTCCGCGGACAGCGGGAGGTGCACGGCCATCTGGTCACCGTCGAAGTCGGCGTTGAACGCGCCGCACACGAGCGGGTGGATCTGGATGGCCTTGCCCTCGATCAGCTGCGGCTCGAAGGCCTGGATGCCGAGGCGGTGCAGGGTGGGTGCACGGTTGAGCAGCACCGGGTGCTCGGTGATGACCTCCTCGAGCACGTCCCACACGACCGGGCGCGCACGCTCGACCATCCGCTTGGCGGACTTGATGTTCTGCGCGTGCGACAGGTCGACGAGGCGCTTCATCACGAACGGCTTGAACAGCTCGAGCGCCATCTGCTTGGGCAGACCGCACTGGTGCAGCTTGAGCTGCGGACCGGACACGATGACCGAACGGCCCGAGTAGTCCACGCGCTTGCCGAGCAGGTTCTGGCGGAAGCGACCCTGCTTGCCCTTGAGCATGTCGGACAGCGACTTCAGCGGCCGGTTGCCCGGGCCGGTGACGGGACGACCGCGACGGCCGTTGTCGAAGAGGCTGTCGACGGCCTCCTGCAGCATCCGCTTCTCGTTGTTGACGATGATCTCGGGCGCGCCGAGGTCGAGCAGTCGCTTGAGGCGGTTGTTGCGGTTGATGACGCGGCGGTAGAGGTCGTTCAGGTCGGAGGTGGCGAAGCGGCCACCGTCGAGCTGGACCATCGGGCGCAGGTCCGGCGGGATCACCGGGACGGCGTCGAGCACCATGCCGATCGGCTGGTTGCCGGTCTTGCGGAACGCGTCGACGACCTTGAGGCGCTTGAGCGCGCGGACCTTGCGCTGGCCCTTGCCGTTGGCGATGGTGTCGCGCAGCGACTCCACCTCGGCCTCGATGTCGAAGTCCTGGAGGCGCCGCTGGATCGCCGTGGCGCCCATGTGGCCCTCGAAGTACTTGCCGAACCACGTCTTCATCTCGCGGTAGAGGAGCTCGTCGCCGAGCAGGTCCTGCACCTTGAGGTTCTTGAACGTGTCCCAGACCTCCTCCAGCCGCGCGATCTCGCGGTTGGCACGGTCGCGGAGCTGGTTCATCTCGCGGTCGGCACCGTCGCGCACCTTGCGCTTGGCGTCGGCCTTGGCGCCCTCGGCCTCGAGGGTGGCGAGGTCCTCCTCGAGCTTCTTGGCGCGGTCCTCCACGGAGGTGTCGCGACGCTTCTCGAGGCGCTCGCGCTCCAGGCCGACCTTGTTCTCCAGCGACTCCATGTCGCGGTGGCGGGCGTCCTCGTCGACCGAGGTGATCATGTAGGCGGCGAAGTAGATGACCTTCTCGAGGTCCTTCGGCGCCAGGTCGAGGAGGTAGCCCAGGCGCGAGGGGACGCCCTTGAAGTACCAGATGTGGGTCACGGGAGCGGCGAGCTCGATGTGGCCCATGCGCTCGCGGCGCACCTTGGAACGCGTCACCTCGACGCCGCAGCGCTCGCAGATGATGCCCTTGAAGCGCACGCGCTTGTACTTGCCGCAGTAGCACTCCCAGTCCCGGGTGGGACCGAAGATCTTCTCGCAGAAGAGGCCGTCACGCTCGGGCTTGAGCGTGCGGTAGTTGATGGTCTCCGGCTTCTTGACCTCGCCGTGGCTCCACGTGCGGATGTCGTCCGCGGTGGCCAGGCCGATCTGAAGCTGGTCGAAGAAGTTCACGTCGAGCACGGTGGCTGCAACCCTTCGGTAGTTCTAGGAAAAGTGAGGTAGGGGGCGGAGGCAGGGGCCCCGCGAGGGGCCCCTGCCGTCACACCTCTTCGACCGAGCTGGGCTCGCGGCGGGAGAGGTCGATGCCGAGCTCCTCGGCCGCGCGGAAGACGTCTTCCTCGGCGTCCTTCATCTCGATGGTGGAGCCGTCCTGCGACAGCACCTCCACGTTGAGGCAGAGCGACTGCATCTCCTTGACGAGCACCTTGAACGACTCCGGGATGCCCGAGTCGGGGATGTTCTCGCCCTTGACGATCGCCTCGTAGACCTTCACGCGGCCCGGGACGTCGTCCGACTTGATCGTGAGCAGCTCCTGCAGGGCGTAGGCGGCGCCGTACGCCTCCATCGCCCAGACCTCCATCTCGCCGAACCGCTGGCCACCGAACTGGGCCTTACCGCCCAGGGGCTGCTGCGTGATCATCGAGTAGGGGCCGGTAGAGCGCGCGTGGATCTTGTCGTCGACGAGGTGGTGCAGCTTGAGGATGTACATGTAGCCCACGGCCACCGGCTCCGGGAACGGCTCGCCGGAGCGACCGTCGAAGAGGTTGGCCTTGCCGTCCTCCTTGACCATCCGCTCACCGTCGCGGTTCGGCAGGGTCGAGCCGAGCAGGCCGGTGATCTCGTCCTCGCGCGCACCGTCGAAGACCGGGGTCGCGACCTTGGTGTTCGGGTCGGCCTTGTCGGCGCCGATGGAGATGAGGCGCTGCTTCCACTCGGACTCGCCGGCCTCGCCGGACAGGTTGAGGTCCCAGCCCTGCTTGGCGAGCCAGCCCAGGTGGAGCTCGAGGATCTGGCCGATGTTCATACGGCGCGGCACACCCAGCGGGTTGAGCACGACGTCGACCGGCGTGCCGTCCTCCATGAACGGCATGTCCTCGACCGGCAGGATCTTGGCGATGACGCCCTTGTTGCCGTGACGACCGGCGAGCTTGTCACCGACCGAGATCTTGCGCTTCTGGGCGACGTAGACGCGGACCAGCTGGTTGACGCCCGGAGGCAGGTCGTCGCCGTCCTCGCGGTCGAAGACCCGCACGCCGATGACGGTGCCGGACTCGCCGTGGGGCACCTTCATCGAGGTGTCGCGCACCTCGCGCGCCTTCTCGCCGAAGATCGCGCGGAGCAGGCGCTCCTCGGGGGTGAGCTCGGTCTCGCCCTTGGGCGTGACCTTGCCGACCAGGATGTCACCGGTGGTGACCTCGGCGCCGATGCGGATGATGCCGCGCTCGTCGAGGTCGGCCAGGCCCTCCTCGGAGACGTTCGGGATGTCCCGGGTGATCTCCTCGGGGCCGAGCTTGGTGTCGCGGGCGTCGACCTCGTGCTCCTCGATGTGGATCGAGGTGAGGATGTCCTCCTGCACCAGGCGCTGGCTGAGGATGATCGCGTCCTCGTAGTTGTGGCCCTGCCACGGCATGAAGGCGACGAGCAGGTTGGTGCCTAGCGCCATCTCGGCGTCGTCGGTGCAGGGACCGTCGGCGATCGGCGTGCCGACCTCGAGGCGGTCACCGGCCTTGACCAGCGGGCGCTGGTTGATGCAGGTGCCCTGGTTGGAGCGACGGAACTTGGCCATCTTGTAGGTCTGGTAGGTGCCGTCGTCGTTCATCGTCTCGATGGCGTCGGCGGACACCTCCTTGACCACACCGGCGGCGTCGGCGACGACCACGTCACCGGCGTCGACGGCGGCGCGGTACTCCATGCCGGTGCCGACCAGCGGGCTGTCGCTGGTGATCAGCGGCACGGCCTGGCGCTGCATGTTGGCGCCCATGAGCGCGCGGTTGGCGTCGTCGTGCTCGAGGAACGGGATCAGGGCGGTCGCGACCGACACCATCTGGCGCGGCGAGACGTCCATGTAGTCGACCTCGCCGGCGAGGATCGCGTCGACCTCGCCGTCCTTCTGGCGGACCAGGACGCGCTCCTCGACGAACTTCATGTTCGTGTCGAGGGGGGCGTTGGCCTGGGCGATGACGTAGCGGTCCTCGTCGTCGGCGGTGAGGTAGTCGATCTGGTCGGTGACGACACCGTCGACGACCTTGCGGTAGGGCGTCTCCACGAAGCCGAACGGGTTGATCCGGCCGTAGGAGGCGAGCGAGCCGATCAGGCCGATGTTCGGGCCTTCCGGCGTCTCGATCGGGCACATGCGGCCGTAGTGCGACGGGTGGACGTCACGGACCTCCATGCCGGCGCGGTCGCGGGACAGACCACCCGGGCCGAGCGCGGAGAGGCGACGCTTGTGCGTCAGGCCGGCGATCGGGTTGGTCTGGTCCATGAACTGCGAGAGCTGCGAGGTGCCGAAGAACTCCTTCAGCGCCGCGACCACGGGACGGATGTTGATCAGGGACTGCGGCGTGATGGCCTCGACGTCCTGGGTCGTCATCCGCTCGCGGACCACGCGCTCCATGCGGGCCAGGCCGGTGCGGAGCTGGTTCTGGATCAGCTCGCCGACCGTGCGCATGCGCCGGTTGCCGAAGTGGTCGATGTCGTCGGCCTGGACCTTGACGGGAGCACCGTCGGGGCCCTCGACGACGTTGCCCTCGGCGTCGACCAGGTCGGGGGACTCGACCTGGACGCCCGCGGCGTGCAGCTGCACGACGTAGCGGATCGCGGCCACGATGTCGTCGATGGTCAGCGTCTGCTGGTCGAACGCCTCGTGCAGGCCGAGCTTCTTGTTGATCTTGTAGCGGCCGACCTTGGCGAGGTCGTAGCGCTTGCCGTTGAAGTAGTAGTTGTTCAGCAGCGTCTGCGCGGCCTCGGCCGTCGGCGGCTCGCCCGGGCGCAGCTTGCGGTAGATGTCGAGCAGCGCGAGACGGGTGACCTCGTCGTTGACCTGCTCGGCGGTCGGGGCCTCGCCCCGCGCCTTCTTCTGCAGCTCCTCGTAGACGACCTCGTAGCGGACGGAGTCCTTCTCGAGGGTCAGCATCATCGACTCGTACTGGCCGAACTCCTCGCGGATCTGCTCGGTCGTCCAGCCGAGCGCCTTGAGCAGCACGGTGACGTTCTGCTTGCGCTTGCGGTCCAGGCGCACGCCGACCAGGTCGCGCTTGTCGATCTCGAACTCCAGCCACGCGCCACGGCTCGGGATGAGCTTGGCGGTGAAGATGTCCTTGTCCGAGGTCTTGTCCGGGGTGGACTCGAAGTAGACGCCCGGCGAGCGGACCAGCTGGGAGACCACGACGCGCTCGGTGCCGTTGATGATGAAGGTGCCCTTGCGGGTCATCATGGGGAAGTCGCCCATGAAGACGGTCTGGCCCTTGATCTCACCGGTCTCGTGGTTCATGAACTCGGCCGAGACGTAGAGCGGGCGGGAGTAGGTGAAGTCCTTCTCCTTGCACTCCTCCTCGGTGTACTTCTCGTCCAGGAAGACCGGGTTGTCGAAGGAGAGCATCATCGTCTCGGAGAAGTCCTCGATCGGGGAGATCTCCTCGAAGATCTCCTGCAGACCGGTCTTCTCGGAGACGTCCTCACCGGCGGCCCGACGGGCTGCCACCTCCTGCTCCCAACGCTCTCCGCCGACCAGCCAGTCGAAGCTGCTCGTCTGGAGCGAGATGAGAGGGGGAACCTCGAGAGGTTCGGTGATCTTTGCGAAAGAGGTGCGACGGTGGTTACCAGCGGAGCTGCGCGCGGCCAAGAGTTGTCCTCACAAATGATCAAGTGATCTCGGCGCCGGCCGACCACCACGACAGCCGTTCCGGGAGGCGTCGGGCATCTGAGGGCAGGCGCAAAGCACTACGATAGCGCACCTGCGGACATGACTCAATCGCGGGGCTGATTTCCCGAGGGACGACCTCCACGCGTTGGCCACGACTATGAACGCCGCAGCCCCCGTGGTCAAGCAGAACGCGCCGATTGGCCCACCCCTGTGGACCGGGGACTACCCCTGCACCGGCGAGGTGAGCAGGTCGTCGACGAGCCACTCGCCGTCGACGCGCTGCATCGACAGCGTCACCTGGTCCTTGTAGACCACGGGCTCGGCGTCGAGCTTGTTGGTCGTCGGCCGGTCGACGAAGACCAGCACCTGCGCCCGGTCGTCGGTGGCCCGCACGATCCCCGACGCGACCACCTCGGCGCTCACCGCGGTGCGGGTCTGCGGGGCGTTCTCCCGCAGCACCGCGAAGAGCTTGTCGTACTCCTGGCGGTAGGAGCCGGTCATCAGGGCCTGGGCGGCGCGCTGGTCCTCGTCGAGGTGGCGGAAGTCGTAGGACAGCACCGGGACGACCGCGCGCTCCGCCGCGACCTGCGCGTCGCGCGCCGCGGTGGAGCCCTCGCCCCCGTCGGCCCGCGTCCACGTCCACGCTGCCGCCGCGACGAGCACGGCCGCGAGCACGCCGAGACCGGCCAGCAGCCAGCCGGGGACGCCGGCACCGCCGGTCGAGGAAGCACCGCCGGTCGAGGCGCCGTCCTGAGGAGGCGCGCCAGCGCCGTCTCGAAGGGAGCGACGAAGTCGCGTCACGAGACCCGGTCGTCCAGGCGCGGCCTCGTCGTCCAGGGGTCTCGTGACGGGCGCCAGGGCGCCCTCCTCGACCAGCGGGTGGGCCGGGGCGCCCTCCTCGGCCTCGTCGGCCGGCAGGGAGGCGTCGTACGCCGACCGCGCGGCGGGGTCGAGCAGGACCCGGGCGGCCCGGTTGAGCGTGTCGAAGCGCCGGTCACCGGGCTCGAGGTCGGCCGTCCGCTCCTTCCAGGCCGCGCGGACCGCGTCTGCGGACGCGTCGCGGGGGACGTCGAGGAGGTCGTACCAGGTGGGTGCGTCGCTCACGGCGTGCTCCCCTCGCTCGCGCCGGCCTCGTCGGAGGGGCTGCTGACCGGCGTGAAGTCGTCGACCAGCCACTCCCCCTCGCTGCGCACGAGGTCGACGGTGAACCGGAACGGCAGCGGCTCCTGGTCGACGGTGCGGGCCTTCTCGCCCTCGCCCCGGGTGTAGCTGTCGGTGAACGCCCCGGCGACCAGCACCCGGGCGGAGTCGTCGTCGATGGAGGAGACGGCGGTGGCGAAGACGTCGGCGCTGCGGGTGATCCCACCCCGGGCGACGAGCTGCTCGGCGGTGGTGACCTCCTTGTCGAAGTCGGCCGCGAACTTCGGCGTGATCACCTCGCGGACCTGCTCGCGGTAGGCCGGCATCTGCCCGGAGTCGTCGACCATGTCGGGGCTGTAGGTGCCGAGCCGCTTCACGAACTGGCTGGTCAGGCTCATCACCTGCTCGCGCTCCTGGGGCAGCTCGAGCCCGCCGTCCGCGGAGCCGCGGCCGGCCACGGCGAGCTGGACCAGCACCGCGACCGCGGCCGCGACCACCAGCGCGAGGACGGCGGCGAGCACGGTCCGGCCGCGCGGTCGGCGGCGGCCCTCGGCTGCGGGGACGGGGTCGGACGTCGCGACGTCGTCGCGCGCGGCCCTCTCGGTCGTCAGTGACATGGGTGTTCCCTCCCTCGGGACGTCCGGGCCCTCTCCCAGGGGCCCGACAGGATCAACGACGACCCGCGCCCGGGGTCACGCCCTCGCCGGTGAGCGGCTCGAGGTAGAGCCACTTCCAGGTGTCGCTGCCCAGGGTGCTCGGCGCCGGGACCCGCGAGCCGGTCAGGCGCCGGATCGCCGCCGGGTCGGTGGTCATCCGTCCCGAGTCCGGGTCGACGGCCAGGTCGGCCGGCCCCCAGCCCGTGGCCGGCCGCGGCGACTGGATGTTCTGCGCGCCGCGGGAGTTGGTGGTCGGTGCCGCGGTGCAGCCGGCCCGCTCGTTCATCGGGGCGTTGCTGCCGTCGAGCGGCGAGCGCCGGTCGGTGCCCTCGTAGCCCTCCAGGCACACCGGGGGGTTCGGCTGGAGCACCAGCCCGAAGTGGGCGTCGTAGAGCCCCGAGCCGGGCGACTTCGAGACGACGGTGAAGCCGCCCTCGACGACGTAGGGGTAGATGACGAGCAGCTGCTCGATGCCGTCGAGGTGCTTGACGACGACCTCGCCGGTGGTGACCAGGTTGTTGATCAGCTCGCCGAGGTCGACCTCGTTGGCCTCGAGGAAGGTGCGCAGCTCGTTGGCGCTGGCCGACCCGTCGTCGATGAGGTCGCGCAGGTCCTGGTCGCGCCCGGCGACGGTCGTGGTGAAGCTGGACAGGTCGCGGGCGAACCGGCGGAAGGCCCCCTCGGAGTCGACCTGGCCCTGCAGCACCGTGTTGCTGTCGCGGATCAGGTCGACGGTGACGCCGAAGTTCTCGTCGGCCGCGGCGATGAACGCGTTGCTGCTGTCGATGATGGTCTGCAGGTCCTGGCCGGCACCCCCGAGCGCGAGGCCGAGCTCGGTGGTGACGGTGCGGAGGTCCTCCTGGTCGACGCTGCGCACGGTCTCGTCGAGGTGGGTGAGCAGCGTGTCGGTCTGGATCGGCGTCGCCGTGCGGTCGCGGGCGATCTCGGAGCCGTCGCGGAGGTACGGGCCCCGGTCGCTCTGCGGCTGGAGCTCGACGTACTGCTCCCCCACCGCGGAGCGGTTGCCGACCAGGGCGTGCGCGTCGGCCGGGATGTCCGCGAACTCGTCGTCGATGTCGAGGACGAGGTCGACCCCGTCGTCGGTGAGCTCGAGCCGGTCGACCTCACCGACCCGGACGCCGCGGTAGGACACCTCCGCCCCGGCGAACGCGCCGCCGGAGTCGGCGAAGTGGGCGACGACGGAGTAGTCCTGGTCGACCAGCAGCCGGTCGAGGCGGGCGTAGCGGGCCCCGACGAAGCTCACCCCGACCAGCGTGATCAGCGCGAAGACGAGCAGCTGCACCTTGGTGCGACGGGTGATCATCGCGTCACCAGCCCCGGGACCAGCAGGCTCACGAGCGCGGGGTCGTAGCTCTCGGTGAGCTCGCGGACCGTCGGTCCCCGGCGTGGATCGGGTGGGGACGTGGCGTACGTCCCCGGGCGCGGCAGGCCGGGGATGGAGATGGTCGGCAGCGGCGAGATGGTCGGCAGCGTCGGGAGGGTGGTCGGCAGCTCGGTGGGCAGCGTCGGCAGTGGCGTCGGCGTGCCGCCGGTGCTGCACAGCCCCGGCACCGGGTACTGCTGGCACACCACCTCGATCACCGACCCGGGCAGGCCGAGGCAGGCGCTGGGATCGCCCTTGCGCAGTCCCTCGAGGCACCTGTTGATCGCGTCGAGCGCGTCCTGGCAGAGCTTGCTGGTGTCGGGCAGCGGGCCGTCCTGCGGGAGCTGGCTGAGCGGGATGCAGGCCTCGGTCGGCAGCGTCGTCGGGATCGTCGTGGGGATCGTGGTCAGGTCGACGTCGAGGGTGATCGACAGGTTGGTGTAGTCGCCCATGTGCAGGTTGCGCGCGACCTGCGGGTCGCGGCCGACGACCTCGTCGACGAAGGGGTAGGTGAGGAAGACGTTGAAGGCGTTGGTGAAGTCGTCGCCCGACGCGGCCAGCTGGGTCAGGACGGGGTCGAGGCGCTCGAGGGAGGTGATGGTCGCGCCCTTGGACCGGGCGATCACGTCGACCGCCACCGACGAGAGCCGGTCGAGCGCGCCCAGCATCTCGACGAGGTCGTCACGCTGCCGGTCGATGGAGTCGAGCGCGCTGGGCAGCTCGTCGAGCGCCTTGTCGATGGTGGGCAGCTGCTTCTCCGCTGCGATGGCGAGCCGGTTGAGCTGCTCGATCGCGTCGACGATGTCGGCCTTGTTCTCGTCGAGCTGGCCGGTGAACGTGCGCAGCTGGCGCAGCACCGACCGGGCGGAGTCCTCGCGGCCCTCGAGCGCGGTGTTGAGCTCCTGGGTGATGGTCTTGAGCTGGGCCACGCCGCCGCCGTTGAGCAGCAGGCTGAGCGCACCGAGGACCTCCTCGACCTCGGGGTTGCGCCCGGACCGGTCGATCTCGATGACGTCGCCGTCCGCGAGCCGGTTGCTGCTCGCCCCCTGCTCGGGCGCGCTGAGCTCGACGAACTTCTCCCCCAGCAGGCTGGTCTGGCGCAGCTCGGCGACCGCGTTGTCGGGGAGGTCGACGTCGCGCCGCAGCTCGAGGGTGACGAGCGCCTGGTAGCCCTCGAGGTCGATCTCGCTGACCCGGCCGACGCTGACGTCGTTGACCTTGACCGTCGACTGCGGGACCAGGTCGAGGACGTCGGCGAACTCCACCTCGATCGTCATCGGGTCGTCGCCCACGTCGGGGCCGCCGGGCAGCGGCAGGCCGTAGACGCTGGCGTCGCAGCCCGCGAGCACCGTCGCCAGGGCCACGCCGACCGCGAGGGCGCCGAGTCGTCGCAACCGCCTCATCGCTGCACCTCCACCAGTCCGCCGAGGGTCGGGTCGAAGACGTCCTGCGCCGCGATCCGCCCCGACCCGGACAGGGCACCCGGACGGCTGCGGTCGAGCAGCCGGGTGATCGCGTCGCACGCCTGCTCGGACCGGTCGACCTGCCCGACGAAGCCGCACAGGAACGCGGCGGGGTCGGCGTTGAGCTGGTTGAGCGACTCGCCGAAGTTGGCCCGCTGGTCGAGCGTGCCGGCCTGCGGGTTGTAGGTCAGGGCCAGGTTGTTGAGCGCACCGGGGGCGACGTGGAGGATCTCGTCGAGGGCGGCGCGCTGGCGCACCAGCACCTTCGAGACCCGGTTGAGCCCGGAGATGTTGCGCGTCAGCGAGTCCTTGTTCTCCTCGACGAACCCCTTGACCTCGGTGAGCGCCACCGACAGGTTGCGGACGGCGGCCACCAGCTCCTGGCGCTCGCCGTCGAGCATCGTCGAGACGTCCGCGAGCGACTGGTTGAACCGGCGCACCGTCTGGTCGTTGTCGGCGAGGGTCTGCATGAAGCCCTCCAGCGCCCGCACCGACCCGAACAGCTCCTCCTTGTTGTTCGACAGCGTGGAGGTCAGCCGCGAGAAGTCCGACAGGGTCTGGCGGAAGGTCGTCCCCTGGCCGCCGAAGTTGTCGGCGGTGACGGACAGCAGGTCGGAGAGCGCACCGGACTTGTTGGCGCCCCGGGGGCCGAGGGCGACGTTGAGCCGGTCGAGGCTGTCGTAGATCTGGTCGAGCTCGAGGGGCTGCGCGGTCTCCTCCACGGACAGCTCGGCGCCGTCGGCGAGCACCTTCCCGGAGCCGCCGTAGGCCGGGGTGAGCTGGACGTAGCGGTCGCCCACCACCGACGGCGCGACGATGACCGCACGGGCGTCGGCCGGCAGGCGTACGTCCTCGTCGTAGGTCATCGTGACGGTGACGTCGGTGCCGGTCGGCTCCACGCGGGTCACCGTGCCGACGGGGACGCCGAGCACGCGCACGTCGCTGCCCTCGTAGACGGAGATGGCGCGCGGGAAGTGCGCGACGACGGTCCGGGGGGTCTCGCCGCCGAGGAAGCTGACGGCCGACGCGACCACGAAGCCGAGGACGACGAGGGGGACGAGGAGACGCCTGACGAGGTCCATGGTCAGCCCACCTGCGGGACGGGAGGGAAGTTGGAGATCCAGGTGTCGAACCACGGACCGGTGCCGAGCGTGTTGGCGAAGACGCGGTAGAACGGCGCCATCAGCCGCAGGCTGCTGTCGATGTTGTCCTCGTTCTTGTTGAGCACGGCGACGACGTTCTCCAGGTGCGCGAGGGCGGGCGCGAGGTCGGCGCGGGACTGGCGGACCAGCGTCGTGAGCTCGCGGGAGAGCCGGGTGCTCGACACCAGCAGCTCGTGGACCGCGTCGCGGCGGGCGACGAGCGCGCGGAACAGCACGTCGCTGTCCTTCATCAGCGCGATGATGTCCTGGTCGCGCTCGTCGAGGACCGTCGAGACGCGCTGCAGGTTCTGCAGGAGCGTGTTGAGCTGCGCGTCCTTGGCGGCGACGTTGGCCGACAGCCGGCTCAGCCCGCCGAGGGCGCCGCGGAACTCCTCCGGGGTGTTGCGGGTCAGGTCGGCCAGCGTGGTCAGCGACTCGGCGAGCTGGTCGGTGTCGATCTTCTCCGAGGTGGAGGCGAGGCCCTCGAAGGCGTCGACGACGTCGAACGGCGACGAGGTGCGCTCGGCCGGGATGGTCGCGCCCTCGGCGAGCTGGCCGCCACCGGCCGGCTCGAGGGCGAGGAACATCGACCCGAGGACGGTCTTCACCTTGATCGCCGCCCCGGTGTCGGTGCCGAACGCGGCGGCGTCCTGGACCTTGAACGTCACCCGCACCCGGTCGCCGTCGAGCGCGATGTCGTCGACCTTGCCGACCCTCACCCCCGCGATGCGGACCTCGTCGTCGACCTGCAGGCCGCCGGCCTCGGTGAACAGCGCGTGGTAGGTCTCGCCGCCTCCGATCACCGGGAGGTCGTCGGCGCGCAGCGCGGCCACCACGACCAGGACGAGCACGACGAGGCTGACCGCGCCGACGACGACGGGGTTGCGCTCGCGGAAGGGCTTCATCTCCGTCATCCGAGATCACACCTGTCGGAGCCGGTCTGGTACTTCACCGGCAGCGAGACGCCGGCGGGCAGGTTGACCCGGCCCTGGAACTCGCACAGGTAGAAGTTGAAGAACGAGCCGTAGATCGCCGTGCGGCCGATCTTGTTGAGCTTGATCGGCAGGACCTGCAGCGCCCGGTCGAGCTCGGCCTTGTTCTCGTCGATGTTGCCGGCGACGGCCCGGAGCTGCTCGATGTCGCGGACCAGCGGCTCGCGGATCCCGTCGACCAGCGAGGCGGTCTCCACCGAGAGCGCCGAGACGTCCTCGAGGGAGCCGAGGATGGCGTTGCGGTCGCGCTTGAGCCCGCCCACGAGGGTCCGGAACGACTGGATCAGGCGGGTCAGCTGCTGGTCGCGGTCGGCGACGTGGTCGAGGACGAGCGACAGGTTGTCGATGAGGTCACCGATCACCTGGTCGCGGTCGGCGAGGGTCGAGGTGACCGACGCCGTGTGGGCCAGCAGCCCCTCGAGGGTGCCGCCCTCGCCCTGGAAGACCTGGATCAGCTCGAAGGAGAGCTGGTTGACGTCCTCGGGCGAGAGAGCCTGGAAGAGCGGCTTGAAGCCGTTGAAGAGCACGGTGAGGTCGAGCGCCGGACGGGTCCGCGAGAGCGGGATGGTCGACCCGGCGGGGAGCCGGGCGGTGTCGCCGACCTCCTGGGTGAGCGAGATGTAGCGCTGGCCGACGAGGTTGCGGTAGCGGATCGACGCGAACGTGCCGCCGTTGACCTGGGTGCCCTCGTCGACGTCGAAGGTGACCAGCGCCCGCGACCGGTCGACGATCTCGACGTCGCCGACCGTGCCGACGCGGACGCCGGCGACGCGCACGTCGTCGCCCTTCGTGACGCCGGTGGCGTCGGTGAACTCGGCGCGGTACTCCCGCGACGACCCGAAGCCCAGGTTGCCGATCGTGACCACCAGCACGCCGGTGGCGAGCGAGGTGACGAGCACGAAGACGAGCAGCTTGACGAGGTCGCCGGACGTGCGCCGGTCGAGCACGGGACTCATCGCAGGCTCACCTCCGCGCCGCGGGCCATCGGGCCGACGAGCAGCACGCCGAGGTCGGGGACGTCGTCCGCGCTGACCCCGAGCCCGGGGGCGAGGAGCGCCTTCAGCACGCTCGCCTCGTCGCGGCCGCCCGCGTAGCCGGCGGCGGTGCCGGACCAGCCCGGGCCGACGCGGCTGGTGCCCTTGCCGGTCGGCTCGTCGATGCCGTCGACGAAGTCGGGCTGGTGGGTGACCGGGTTGCTCTGCGACCACGGCGGGCTCGGCAGCCGGCCGCAGTAGTAGCCGCGCTTGTCGCCGTAGACGGGGGCATCCTGCGGCCCGTAGGCACGCGGCTGGTTCGGGATGGTCTCGAGCACGATGTGGAGGGTGAACCCGCGGAACGCCTCGGCCTGCAGCTTGCCGGCGCCGACGATGCCGCCCAGCAGGCACGGGTAGCCGGGCGCGTAGCGGGCGAGCACCTCGAGCTGGGAGGAGGCGAGGTCGCCGAGGCGCACCAGGTTGTCGCCGTTGCTCCGCGTGAACTGCTCGGCCACCGAGGCGAACCGCGACACGTCGTTGAAGAGCGCCTTCAGCTTCTCCTCGCGCCCCTCGAGGGTGCCGGTGGTGGTGATCGTGTTGCGCAGGATCGTCGCGACCTCCGGCAGCGCGTCGGCGTACGTGTCCGACACGTCCGCGGTCAGGCGCAGGTCCTCGACGAGGGCGGGGATCTCGGGGTTGAGCTTGCGGAGGTAGCCGTCGAGCGTCTCCAGGCTCGCCCCGAGCGCGTCGCCGCGCCCCTCCAGCGCGGTCGCGACGGCGTTGAGGGTCATGTTCAGGTCGGCCGGCTGCACCGCCCGGAGCAGCGGGTAGAGGTCGCTGAGCACCTTCTCGACCTCGGTCGACAGCGCCGTGCGGCGGATCTCGTCGCCGGCCTCGATCGGCGGCGCGGTCGAGCCGCCGTCGGGGACGACGAGGGAGACGTACTTCTCGCCGAACAGCGTCTTGGGCAGGATCGACGCCGTGACGTCGCGTGGGATCTCCGCGGTCCGGTCGGGGTAGAGGCCGAGCGTGATGTCGGCGCCCTCGGCGGTGGGGACGAAGTCGAGGACCTCGCCCACGATCACCCCCCTGATCTTCACGTCGGCCCGCTTCGGCAGCTGCAGGCCGATGCGCGAGGCGTGCACCACGACCTCGTCGTAGTCGCTGAACTTCTGGGTGAACACGCCGTAGGTGGCCCAGACGCCCGCGAGCATCAGGACCAGGAAGACCACGCCCAGGGACTTCTGCCTCATCGCCGCCTCACCCGGCCAGCCGCACGGTCGTCGCCGCGCCCCAGATCGCCATGGACAGGAACAGGTCGAGCACGTTGATCGCGACGATGCTCGTGCGGACCGCGCGGCCCACCGCGACGCCCACGCCCGCGGGGCCCCCGGAGGCGGTGTAGCCGTGGTAGCAGTGGATGAGGATGACGGTGACGGCGAAGACCAGCACCTTGCCGAAGGACCACAGGACGTCGCCCGGTGGCAGGAACGCGTTGAAGTAGTGGTCGTAGGTGCCGGGCGACTGGCCGTAGATCTGGGTGACCACGAGCCGGCTCGCGAAGTACGACGACAGCAGGCCGACGACGTAGAGCGGGATGATCGCGATCAGCCCGCCGACGACGCGGGTCGCCACGAGGAACGGCATCGACGGGATCGCCATCACCTCGAGCGCGTCGACCTCCTCGGAGATCCGCATCGCGCCGAGCTGGGCGGTGAAGCCGCAGCCCACGGTCGCGGCCAGCGCGATGCCGGCGACCAGCGGGGCGATCTCGCGGGTGTTGAAGTAGGCCGAGACGAAGCCCGAGAAGGCGGCGGTGCCGAGCTGGTCGAGGGCGGCGTAGCCGGACAGCCCGACCTGGGCGCCGGTGAAGAAGGTCATGCCGATGATCACGCCGACCGTGCCGCCGATGACCGCCAGCGCCCCCGAGCCGAGGGTGACCTCGGCGAGGATCCGCATGATCTCCCGGGGGTAGCGCCGGATCGACCGCGGCACCGCGCGGAGCACCGCGAGGTGGAAGGCGAGCTGCCCGCCGAGGCCGTCGAGCGCGGTGAGCGGCTTGGTGTGGAGGTCCTTGAGCGCCATGTCATCCGCCCTTCGGGGGCACGACCTGGAGGTAGATCATGCTGAGGACGAAGTTGGCGACGAAGAGCAGCAGGAAGGTGATGACGACCGACTCGTTGACCGCGTCGCCGACACCCTTCGGGCCGCCGCTGGCGTTCATGCCCTTGTAGGAGGCGACGATCGCGGCGATCACGCCGAAGACGAGCGCCTTCAGCAGGCCGATCCACAGGTCGGGCAGCTGGGCCAGGGCGGTGAAGCTCGCGAGGTACGCGCCCGGGGTGCCGTCCTGGAGGATCACGTTGAAGACGTAGCCGCCGGTGACGCCGACGACGCTGACCATGCCGTTGAGGAAGAACGCGACGAGCATGCAGGCGAGCACGCGCGGGACGACGAGGCGCTGGATCGGGTCGATGCCCAGCACCATCATCGCGTCGAGCTCCTCGCGGATCTTGCGGGCGCCGAGGTCGGCGGCGATGGCGGAGCCGCCCGCGCCGGCGATGAGCAGGGCGGTGCCGATCGGGGCCGCCTGCTGGACCACCGCGAGCACCGACGCGGAGCCGGTGAAGGACTGCGCGCCGAACTGCTTGATCAGCCCGCCGACCTGCAGCGCGATCACCGCGCCGAACGGGATGGCGACGAGCGCCGTGGGCACGATCGTGACGGAGGCGATGAACCACGCCTGCTGGATGAACTCGCGCAGCTGGAACGGGCGCCGGAAGAGCGCGCGGAGCACGTCGAGGGCGAACGCGAAGAGGTTGCCCGCGACCGCGACCGGCGCGAGGGCGCGCGTGGGGAGGGAGGTGGACACGACGCCTCAGGCCCCCGGCGCCAGGCCGGCGTTGCTGGACTCGAAGGAGCCGGGCGGCGGGGTGACGCCGTGCTCGCGGCACCACTCCCCCGCGGGCCGCTGGCTGCGGCGCGGGATCCCGTTGGACGGGTCGAGCTGGAGCGGGATCGGCGGCAGCGGTGGCAGCTCCTGGCCGGCCTCGGCGGCGAGCTCGTCGGCGTCCTTCTCCTCCGACATGCCGATCGGGCCGACCCGCTGGGCGTTGAGGAACTGGCGCACCACCGGCTCCTCCGAGCTGAGCAGCTCCTCGCGCGGGCCGAACATCGCGAGGTGGCGGTGGTAGAGCAGCCCGATGTTGTCGGGCACCGTCCGCGCGGTGTTGATGTCGTGGGTGACGATGAGGAAGGTGGCGTCGATCTGGGCGTTGAGGTCGACGATCAGCTGGTTGAGGAAGGCCGTACGCACCGGGTCGAGGCCCGAGTCGGGCTCGTCGAAGAGCACGATCTCGGGGTCGAGCACGAGCGCGCGGGCGAGGCCGGCGCGCTTGCGCATGCCGCCGGAGATCTCGCCGGGGAGCTTGTCCTCCGAGCCGAGCAGGCCGACGAGGTCCATCTTCTCCATGACGACCTCGCGGACCTCCGACTCCGACTTGCGCGTGTGCTCGCGCAGCGGGAAGGCGACGTTGTCGTAGAGGTTCATCGAGCCGAACATCGCGCCGTCCTGGAACAGCACGCCGAAGAGCTTGCGGATCTCGTAGAGGTCGCGCTCGGAGCAGCTCGCGATGTCGGTGCCCTCGATGACGATGGAGCCCTTGTCGGGCTTGATCAGCCCGATGAGGGTCTTGAGGAAGACCGACTTGCCGGTGCCGGACGGCCCGAGCATCACGCAGATCTCGCCCGCCGGGATCGTGAGCGACACGTCGCCCCAGATCAGCTGCTTGCCGAACGACTTCGTGAGGTCCCTGACCTCGATCTCCACACCCATGCGCCCTCCTCCCTCCGGCCCGAGCCGCGGCTCCCTCCGCGGGCTGCTCCTGAGGGGGACAACGCCGCTCCCGGCGTGGGGTTACGGGGTGGTGGGACGAGCGTCACTCCGGTGTGTCGCGGGACTCCCCGGGACGCCAGGCGCGGTCCTCGTCGATCCGCGCCGTGACCAGCCGGCACGCCTCCCCGAACGCGCGGGCCTGCTCGGGGGTGAGCGCGTCGAAGACCAGGCGCCGCACGAGCGCGACGTGGCCCGGCCCGGCCTCGCGGGCGGCCTGCCGGCCAGCGTCGGTGAGGATCGCGAGGGTGAACCTGCCGTCGGAGGGGTCGGGCTCGCGGCGCACCCAGCCGCGGCGCTCGTGCCGGGCGACGGCGCGCGACAGCCGCGACAGCGAGCTGTTGGCGTGGCCGGCGAGGGTGCTCATCCGCAGCGTGCCGGCCTCGGCGCGCGAGAGCGCGAAGAGGATGCCGAACTCGAAGTGGGCCATCCTCGAGTCGCGCTGGAGCTGGGCGTCGAGCGCGGCCGGCACCCACTCCAGGAGCGTGGCGACCGACGACCAGGTCGCGAGCTCGTCGTCGTCGAAGGCGTCCGTCATGCCGTCACGCTAGCCGATGACTTGCTTGGGCAAGTCATGGCGTACGGTGACTTGCTCAGGAAAGTCAATGGTCGCCCTCCCGCGACCCGATGAGGAGGCAGTGGTGGATCTCCGGCTCCAGGAGAAGAACGTGTTCGTCAGCGGCTCGACCGAGGGGATCGGCTTCGCCGTCGCGCGGGCGTGCCTCGCGGAGGGCGCGTCGGTGGTCGTCAACGGCCGCACCGAGGAAGGGGTCGATGCCGCGGTCGCCCGCCTCGCCGCTCTTGTCCCGGGCGCTGCGGTCTCGGGTCTCGCCGCGGACCTCGCCGATGCCGGCCAGGTGCGGGCGCTGCTCGACCGCCTCGGCGAGGTGGACGTGCTGGTCAACAACGTCGGGACGTTCGGCGTCGAGCCGTTCCTCGACGTCACCGACGAGACATGGGAGCACTACGTCGAGCTCAACCTGATGAGCGGCGTACGCCTCTCCCGCGCCCTGCTGCCGGCCATGCTCGAGCGCGACTGGGGCCGCATCGTCTTCGTCGGCACCGAGTCGGCCGTCGACGTCCCCGGCGACATGGTCCACTACGGCGCGACCAAGGCCGCGGCGCTCGCGCTGGCCGACGGCCTCGCCAAGCTCACCCGCGGCACCGGCGTCACCGTCAACACCGTCCTCGGCGGCCCCACCTGGTCCGACGGCGTACGCCGCGCGGTCGAGGGCATCGCCGAGGCGCAGGGCATCGCCGTCACCGACCTCGCCGCGTCCCTCGTGCGGCCGACCTCGCTCGTGGGGCGCTTCCTGGACCCCGACGAGATCGCCTCGCTCGTCACCTACCTCGCGAGCCCGCTCTCCGCTGCGACGAACGGGGCCGCACTGCGGGCGGACGGGGGTGTGTTGGCGGGGGTGGGGTGAGCAGTAGGCACGTAGGAGAGGTGGGCGCTCGGCTCAACGCCGCAGTGTCAGCACGACGCTCACTGCGGCGTAGTAGGCCACGTACAGCAGCGACAGGACGGTGACGACGACGTTCGGGTCGGGGAACTGCAGCAGCATCACCGCGTAGGTCACCAGCCACAACCCCGCCAGGGTGATGTTGAGGCGGCGGGCGAAGGCGGTCCGGGAGGGGTAGACGTACTTGATGGGCACGAAGACCAGCACCACGCAGGTCAGCACCAGCGCCGCGGTCGCGCCGGGGGACACGCCCAGCACGATCACGTAGAGGGCCAGGACGTTCCAGTAGCTCGGGAATCCGAGGAAGAAGTGGTCGTCGGTCTTGGCGTCGGTGCGGCAGAACTGATAGCTGGACGCCAGGAGCGGCAGCACCGCGAGCACGGTGCCGAGCCGCCCTTCCGGCAGGTGGCCGCCGTGCCAGAGCAGGAAGACCGGCACGAAGCAGTAGGTGATGTAGTCGACGATGTCGTCGAGCCGCGCCCCGTCGAAGGCCGGGATGACCTCCTTGACGCGGAGCCGGCGAGCAAGCATGCCGTCGGTGCCGTCGATGATGAGTGCGAGGAAGAGCCACCACAACGCCGCGATCTCCTCGCCGCCGACGGCGGCTGTCAGGGCGAGGAACGCGATCGCGGTGCCGCTGGCGGTGTAGGCGTGCAGGGCCCAGCCCGCGGCGCGAAGGCGCGGCGATTCCTTGGCGACGTGCGTCGCTGTCATGTGGATAGCTACCTCTCGGTCACGCCCGGAGGGCGTCTGCGCATGGACCGGGTGCCCGCCGCTCGAGCACCCGCTGTCGTTGGCAACGCCAAGCATGCTGGATCAGTCTCAGCGCCAGGAACAGGACAACGCCGATGGGACCGTGGTTTCCGTCGCCGAGGTGCCACAATTGCCTCGCCATGCCGCCCGTCCCGTCACTGCCGAACACTCGAGTGGGATCGCGCTGGCGGTCGATCCTCGTGCAGCTCGTGGTCTTCGCCTGCGTGGGCGCTGCCTTCAACGTGCTGTACGGACTGCTCTACGTCCTCCTCCGGGAGCAGCTCGCCGCGCAGCCGGCGAACGCCCTCGCGCTCGTGCTGTCGACGATCGCTGGGACGTTCGGGCACCGCTACGTCACCTTCGGGGTCCGTGGCACGGAGCGAACCGTGCAGCACCAGGCGCTCGGCCTCGCCCTCCTCGCCTTCAGTCTCGCCGTGACGGCTGGTGCCCTGTGGGTGCTCGACGCCACCGTCGCCGAGCCGTCGCGTCGGCAGGAGCTCGCGGTCCTCATCGCGGCCAACCTGGGCACCGGCCTGGTGCGGTTCTGCGCATTCCGTGTGGCGATGGTGGGCCACCGGCGCTCGATGGACGCGAGCGGTACGACTGGGTCGAACGTCTCTGCCACGCGCGCGCCCTAGGGCTCACCAACCCTGGCCGAGGTCGCGTCAGCGGACCGCCTGATCCTGTCGCGCTCCGGATCTGCGGCGATCCGGTCGAGGAGGGGACGTGTGTCGTTCCCGCCGCGTCACGGCGCCGCTGCGGGACGTCGCACGCGGTGCCGTGTCGCCCGCGCCTAAGGGCGCATCCTTGCGCTACGCCCGAGCCCATTCCACGACAGCACCGTGGGTGACATCCCCACTGCCCTTCAGGAGGGCCTGACGCAGCGCCGTGTAGTCCAGCGCTCCATCAACGAGGAGCGCTCCGAAAGCTCCGGTGGCCAATCGTCCTGCGAGTTGCTCTGTCCACGCCCACCAACCTGTGTCTGGTGAGAACGCGAAGAGCGCCGCCGATACGGCGACCAACGACAGGCTGATGCCAAGGAGAACTCGTCCAGCCGACCGGTTGACTGACTGCCAGATCAGCGAGAGACGTCCGTTGATCGGAATTGCCTGTCCCGTCATGAGGAGCTCATTCGTAACGGAGCGAACCTGGATGCTCGCGAAACTTGTAGTGAACAGTCGTGCGTGCCCGCCACGTCGAACCGCGGCACCTCGAGACGTGAAGACCCGAGCGTCCGCTGGGCCGCGCTTAGCTGGGCTTAGGGCACCCACGAACTCGGCCGTAGCGCGTTGAAGAGCTCCCAAATCAGGCGATCGCAGACGCGCCTGTAGCGAGTGAGTGCGCGTCTCCACGGCCGGCGGATCCAAGAACAAAATTCCGTACACGTTCTCCTGGCTCTTGATCACGACCATGTCGCGTTGGAAGGCTTCGTCGCGCTCGTCCAGCGGAATCTGGACGAGCAGCAGTAACGCCTGCGACAAGGCCGTGTGCTCAAATGTGAACTGTTCGAACCGACGATCCGGGCCTTTGTCGTGATCCGTGATCACGGTCTGAATGAAGCGGCTGTCAGGACTGACCGGCAGGTCCTGACCGGCTCGACGCACTTTGTCGAGGACCCTCTTGGCCAAGCCCACAAGAGTCTCGTGCGAGAGGTCAATCTTGGCGTGCGTCCAGCCAGTCTCGTCTAGTGCGCCCAGCAGAGGTTCGTAGATCTTCACATCGCCCTGCACTTGAAACTTGAGCACGGTGCGCATGAGCTGGTCCCCCACTTAGTGCCGAACGGTGAACGCACTGTAATGGGTCAGAACTGGATGATGTCCGCGCATCTCATGGCGCATCGCGGACTGCACCCGGGGGCTCGGGCAGCAGTGGACTTATGCTTAGCGAGACTCATGAGGGTGCGTTGTACCTGTCGGGCGGCAGAGACATCGTCACTTCCCTCCGTCACTTCGCCCCCTGTAGGGGCATCACCCTCGGCCAGCCTCGCGGTCAGCCCAAGGCTTGCAAGCCCCGGGCTGCCAACCAGGGCTTGGCGTCGTATTCGGGTGGCTCGCCTGGCGTCGCGAGCACGGGCTCAGGCCGACGGTGCCCTACGGTCGCGACAAGTCGGCCAGCCGTTCCCGTACGCCCGGCACCGTCGCGTCCTCGGCAAGCACGCGCTCGAGATCCTTTCGAGCCATGGCGAGCTTGTTCTCCGCAACGTAGGTCTCGGCCCGTTCTACGAGGGCCTTGTGCCGGATGGCGGAGTCGCGCGATTTGGACTTGAGCGCTTCCTTGAACGCCTCCCGAGCGGCGATGTGGTGGCCCTGTTCCCGGAGTGCGACTCCGCGAAAAGTGACGAGCAGGGCGGTCGGGTCGTCAGTGTTTATCATCCCGTTGGTGAGGTCGACGACGTCGCTGATACGTCCTGCTTCTAGGTAGAGCTCACACAGCGAGACCGCGGCAACCGCGGAGGGATCGAGAGCCTCAACGACGGCGATCGCCTCGTCAACGTTGCCGGCGCCCTGCTCTAGTTCAGCAAGAGCCAGCCCGAGTGCATCGCGCCCGAACGGAACTGCCGCCTCGACTCCAGAAGCGACAGCGATGGTTATGGTCGTCCGGCCGATGTACTTGCGCACAAAGGGGTGCTCTGCGACGTCGCCCCCGGCGGACCAAGCCCAGCGGCATACCTCAAGCGCCCGGTCAGTCTCTCCAGCCTGCATAGCCACCAAGCCATCGAGCGTGGCCGCAACACCAGCTGCTTCCGGGTACGCACCCGCGATTCGAGGGAGCTCTTGGTAATGCTGCTCAGTGATGGCTTTGTGCAGTTCCTTCTCCCACTTCGGTGCCATCAGCCCGGGCTTGACGGGCTTCGACGCCTGCTGCGGCGGCGTCGCCGCTCGACGCGAGGCGCCGCCTGAAACGGTCTTAGTGTGAGAGATCCCCGAGCCGGGCAACCCAACAGTCCGCGTCACCCGGCCGGACGCTGTCCGTGTGACTCGTGCACCTCGTGTGCCGACAGAGGTACTCACTCCGCTCTTGGAGACTGTCATCCGAACTCCAGGCATAACCTTGAAACTCTTCCGCGCCGTGAACCCCATGCATGGACCCTCACATGTCAGGTCTTCCCTGGCTACCCATGAAGCCGCGAAGGGGGGTCATGGGTACGAACACCGGTACTACCTCAGATGCCGGTTAACTCCTACGAGGAGTTCTGTCACTAGGAACGGCGTCTCGCCGCCGCTTGTCAGACAAGGTCAGCTCAGCAGCGCATCCCATTCAGCGAGCGTGACGAACCAGGCGCCCACTGCCACAAGGGCCCAAGCGATCCAATCGGTCTGCGCGCGTTTCACAGAGCGTCGTACTTCGAGGTGTTCGGTTCGGCTATAAGCCAACTCTCGACGGCTTCGGAGTACACCGCCTTCAGCGAGCAACCAGCGCAGAGCCTGAACCGAGGCTCCAAGAGCGACGAGTAATGCACCGAGAGGTGAAAGCAGCGACGTCATCGCCACATCTTGGCGGAGGCGCCGGGACCTGTTGTTGGGCGGCGTCTGCAGATCGAGGAATGGCCCGGCGCCGATCGGAGACCACGCCTTGGCGAAGCACACACATTCCGCCGCGAGCCGGGGCCGTCAGAGTCGGCGTCAAGCATCGGCGGTGGTGCCGATCGACGTCGAGTCTCCAGCGAAGTGCCCGCTAGACCGACGGGGGTCCTGGGATGGCTTCGGGGGGAACCGGCGAGCCGATTGCGAACACGCGCCAGCCGGCAGGCTCCAGGTCGTTCCGATGCTGCAAGGTCATAATCTTGGCGGCGACCAGCGTTGGTCCAGAAACAATCAAAGCGTGGTCTACGTCTTCAGGGAACTTCACGTAGGCCACCCGTGGTGCCGGATACGCGGGAAACGATGCGAGCCCATGACCTTCGAGCAACTCTGCAATCCCGTCGAAGTCGCCCCACCCGGGCAGGGACTCTGGCGTGCATAGGGAGGTCAAGCGATCGGTCCGGTCAGGGCCCACCGGATCACCGAGCACACTCCAGAACGCGGCCGCCACCGAGACCGGATTCTCCCAAGACACCGGTCCGAACTTTTCAAGTGTCACGTCGCCGTCGTCGAGTTTCGTTACCGACCTACGCATCCGGCCACGCCAGCGTTGAAGCTGGCCGCCGAAGTCGCGAAGCCACCACCTGTTCGCAGCGTCGCGAAACGACACCTCAGCAACGAGCCTCCCTTCAACCTCGAGAGAGCCCAGCAGATCTTTGATTGGCCAAGTCCACTCCGCGCCTGGAGGCAGGACGGGTTGAGTCGGGACTGCGAGAGGACCGACGCTCGTTACGGCTGAGCCGAAATGTCCGTACCCGACGACGACTTGGACGTCGAAGACTGGGTGCGCCCCAGCATTCTTCAACGTGACGGAAACGGAACGGACGAGTTCCCGGTCCTCGTCCTGCGTGTATCGATCGTCAACCCAAACGGTGACGCCTTCGGCAGGCGTGCGGCGGCGATCCTTGAGCTGGAGACTCAGAACCCAAGCTGACACGAAGAACGCGAGCGCCGTCGCGCCACTGCCGATTGCGCCCCACGTTTCGGCACTCCAATCGACTGGATTCACGCGGCGAGCCTAAGCGACTATGTGCCCATCGCTGGTTTCCCAGTGGTTGCAGACAGACTCCGGCTTGGGCACTGCGATCAGCGGGGTGCCGCCCTGCGTGGACGCCCTCCGGAATGCGTCAAACCGTCGCGAATGCTGCGGCACCTACGACGCTGGGCAGGTCCTCGGAGCATGCCCTTCACTGACCGCCCGCGTGCCCCTGCCGTCCTGGGGACGACGCGAGGCCCGTTGTCGGTGGCTTGCCGTAGCGTCTGTGGTGTTCGAGCGAGCGAGCTCGGGTCCTTCCTTGAGGCCAGTATCTGGCTGTACGCACCTGACGACATTGACCCACGACCGTAGTTGTCGACGCGCCCAACCTGGGGTGCGGGAGGGGCAGTGCTGTGAGTGCTCTACCAGTCGAGGAACCCCACGAGAGCGGGCCCGAGGGTGGGCGTGTCGTTGAGTGGCGTGCCCCGGGCACCGATCCGGCCGCGTCGCCGGTCGTGGCTGCGGTGCTGGAGCGGGTCCACGCCACCCTGACCGAGGTGGGCGGGCTCTCGCTGACCGGGCTCGGGGACGCGGACGTCGTGCGGGTGCTGGACGAGCTGACCAGCGCGTCGAGCCGCCTGACCCGGCAGGTGTGCCGGACCGCAGCCGAGGCCGACCAGCGGCGGTTCGGGGACACGACGGGTGCACGGCACACCCACCAGCGGTGGGCCGGCCGCAGCCGCCACACCCACGCCGAAGCCGCACGCCTTACCCGGCTCGGCCGCGCGTTCGAGGACGACCTCCACGCCCCCACCGGACAAGCGCTCGCCGACGGTCGGATCCGCATCGAGCAGGCGCGGGTCATCGTCGCCGCCGTCGACGCCATCCCCACCTCCGTGCGCTGCACCGACGGCTCCACGCGGATCATCGACCCGTCCGCCCGCACCCAGGCACGCGACCACCTGCTCAAGGCCGCGAGCGAGCACGACGCCAAGGCCCTACGCCGCCTCGGCAGGCGGATCCTCGACGTCGTCGCACCCGAGCTCGGCGAAGCCCAGGAAGCCGCGACCCTCGCGGCCGAGGAGGCGCGCGCGGACGCCGGCGTCGAGCTCACCCTCACCGACGACGGCCACGGCCGCTGCCACGGCCGGTTCACCATCCCCTCCCACGCCGGCGCGATGTTCAAGCGCCACCTCCAGGCCCTCGCGAACCCAGCCCGGCACACAGACGACGAGCTCCGCGACGAGCACGGCAACTGGAAGCCGCTGCACCGGAGGATGGGCGAGGCGTTCGTGGAGTACATCGAGCGCTACCCCGAAGACGCCACCCCGCAGACCGCCGGCGTCAACGCCACCGTCGTGATCACGATGACCCTCGAGCAGCTCCTCGGCGAGCACGCCACCGCACTCCTCGACGACGGCACCCGGATGTCCGCGGCGATGGCGCGGCGCCTGGCCTGCGAGGCCGGGATCATCCCCGCCGTCCTCGACGGCGAGGGCCGGGTCCTCGACCTCGGCCGCGCCCGGCGGCTCTTCACCAAGGCCCAGCGGATCGCGCTCGGACTGCGCGACCACGGCTGCACCGCCCGCGGGTGCGAGACCACCGCATCGGGGTGTCACGCCCACCACGACGACCCCTGGTCCAACGGCGGCACCACCGACCTCGCCAACGGTCGGCTCCTCTGCCCGCGCCACCACCGCCTCGCTCACGACCCGCGCTACGCCAAGACCGTCCACGCCGACAACCAGATCACCTTCCATCGGCGAACGTAGGCCGACCGCCCAGCCCCGAGCACCGCCGGCTCGCCACGTGACCCGTCACTGTCGGGTCGTCCGCAGGACCATCGCCCGGACCACCGGCTCCGAGTCAGCGCTTCTGACCATCACCCCGGTCACCGCCACCGATCAGCCGCTGTCGGTCGTCCGTAACTCCCGGTCGGCGCTCCCGGTCGGCCACCGGCCTGCCCGACAGGCCCACCCAGGCACCGCGACAGCGCGCCCACCTCGGAGCGATCGGCACACCCGCGGCGGCGGCAGCGTGCCCGCGCGATCCCGACGCAGTCCGGCTCACCCGCGGTCGGGCGTACCGACCGACCGCGCGATGCGGACGCAGTCCGGCTCACCCGCGGTCGGGCGTCCCGACCGGCTCGGCGTGCTGCTTCCGCTTGAAGATCGGCTTGTCCATGAACCGGGTGACCATCGAGTCCGGCCGCAGGTAGGACCATGCCCACAGGGCGCCGAGCGCCACCCCAGCGGCGCCGCGCCACATGTCGCCGTCCTCGATAGCCCAGTACCCGAGACCGACCCAGAGGACGGCGAGGACCGCGAGGATCGGACGGCCTCTCGTCCTGGCGCTCTCCGACCCGGTCATGCGAGGAGGCTACGCCGACATCCAGCCCGGCGGAACGCCTCACGCGTCCCCCGCAGCCCGGCGAGCCGACCGCCCTCTGTAGGCAGTTCGCGACCCGGCAGCACGTAACCACGCGGCGAAAGGCAGCCGAGCCCGGCGAACTGCCTGCTCCATCGACAGCCAGCGAGACCCTCAGCCCCGCCGCCTCCGGATCTCGGCGTTGATCGCCGGGACCACCTCGTGCAGGTCGCCGATGACGGCGTGGGTCGCCTTGGTGACCATCGGGGCGTCGGGGTCGGTGTTGATCGCGAGGATCGCCTTCGCGGTGCTGCAGCCGGCCCAGTGCTGGATCGCGCCGCTGATGCCGCAGGGGATGTAGAGGTCCGGCGAGATCCGGCTGCCGGTCTGACCGACCTGCTCGTGGTGGGGGCGCCAGCCCAGCGAGGTGACCACCCGCGAGACGCCGAGCGAGGCGTCGAGGAGGTCGACCAGCTCGAGCAGGTCGTCGAAGCCCTCGGCCGAGCCGGCGCCGCGGCCCGCACCGACGACCACGCGGGCCGACTTCAGCGTCCCGGAGAGGTCGGGCTCGGGCTCGTCGGTCGACACCACGCGGGCCACCAGGTCGGCGTCGGGGACGTCGGGCGTCTCCACGACCACCTCGCCGGCGCCGGGGGCGTCGGCGGGGCGCGCCTCGACGGTGTGGCCGGCGACGGTGAAGAGCGCGGGCCGCTGGGACAGCTGCATCTCCTCGAGCGCCGCTCCTCCGACGACCTGGCGGGTCACCGTGAAGGGCGAGAGCCCGCCGAAGGACACGACGTTGGCGGCCATCGGCACCCCGGCGCGCGCCCCGAGGTGGGCGAGCACCTCGTTGCCGCGCGGGGTGCCGGACGCCATCACGACCACGGCCCCGGCGCTCGCGCGTACGTGCTCGACGCCCGTGGCCCAGGCGGCACCGGAGAACGCGTCGTAGGCCGGACCGGTCAGCGCGTGGACGCGGCGCACGCCGTAGGACGCGAGCACCGTGACGAGGGAGTCGTCGGGGGCACCCACCACGACCGCGTCGATCGGGATGCCGCCACCGGCGGCGGCCAGGTCGCGGGCGAAGGTGATCGCCTCGCGGGACGTCTCGACGGCCTCGCCCGCGGGCGAGACCTCGACCAGCACGACGATCATCGGGCCAGCACCCCCAGCCGCTCGAACAGGTCGACCACCGCGGGCGCGGCCGCCGCGCCCTCCCCCAGCACCTCCACCGAGGACGGCGACGGCGGCGGGAGCACGAGCCGTACGCGCGCCGGGCCGACGGGCTCGGCCACCGGCTGGCGCTCCTCGATCGGCACCTTCTTCGCCTTCATCCGACCCGGGACGGTCGGGTAGCGCGGCTCGACTCCACCCTCGAGGACCGTCACCACCGCGGGCAGGGGGACCCGGTAGGTCTCGTGGCCGTCCGGACCCGAGCCGCTGGCGGTCACGGTCCCGTCGGACACCGACACCGTGCTGACGCCGTTGACGACCGGCCAGCCGAGCTCGTGGGCCAACCGGATCCCGACCTGGTGGTCGCCGCTGTCGGCGGCGTCGTTGCCGAGCAGCACCAGCTGGTGGGGGGTGCCGGCCGCCTCGTGGTCGCGGACCACGGCCGCGAGCTCGCGCGCGACGTCGGCGGGGCCGAGGGACTGCGCGTCGACCAGGACGTGGGTCGCGGCCGTGCAGCCGACCGCGAGCGCGGAGCGCAGCTGCTCCACCGCGTCGGCGTCGCCGAGGGTGACCACCGTCGCCCCTCCGCCCTGGTCCGCGGCGATCCGCACCGCGAGCTCGACCGCGCACTCCTCGTGGGCGCTGGTGGTGAAGCCGGCGAACCGGCCGTCCACCCCCTGGCCGTCCTCGGTGAGCACGACCTCGCTGGAGGAGTCGACGACCCGCTTCACGCAGACGAGCGGGTTCATCGGATGCGCTCGTTGGACGGGTCGAGGAGCGGGGTGGCGTCGACCGAGCCGACGGTCACGGGATAGAGCTCCTCCATGTAGGACACGGCGAGCTGGTTGCCGATCACCGCCTCGGCCGGGGGCAGGTAGGCGAGCAGCACGTGCGTGCCGAGCGAGGGCGCCGAGCCGGCGCTCGTGACGTACGGGTGGTGGCCATGGCCGTCGGTGAGCGTGCCGCCGTCGCGGGTCAGGATCGGCTCGCCGCCGAGCATGTAGCGCTTCACGCCGGACGCGGACGTGTGGTCGTCGACGGTCAGGGTGCAGAGCACCGCCTTCGGTGCCTCCCCTGAATCCAACACAGCCCGCTGCGCGAGGTAGGCCTCCTTGCCGACGAAGTCGGCGGCCTTGACCTTGGGCCGCTGCATGCCGGCCTCGACGATGGAGCGCTCGGAGTCGAGCTCGGCGCCATAGGCGCGGTAGCCCTTCTCGATCCGGCCGGTGGTGCCGTAGACGCCGATCCCGGCGGGCACGACGCCGTGCGGCGCACCCGCGTCGAGCAGCGCCTCCCAGAGCTCGGCCGCGCGGTCCATCGCGACGTAGAGCTCCCAGCCGAGCTCGCCGACGTAGGAGATGCGCGACGCGAGCACCGGGATGCCGCCGATCTCGATCTCGCGGCAGGTCAGGAAACCGAAGCCGCCGTCGGACACGTCGTCGGAGGTGAGCGAGGCGACCACCTCGCGTGCCTTCGGTCCCCAGATGCCGACCGTGGAGACGTCGTCGGTCAGGTCGGTGAGCGTCGTGGTGCCCGACTCCGGCAGGTGACCCGAGAACCACGCGCGGTCGGCCATGCCGTGGGCGCCGCCGGTGACCACGCGGAAGTGGTCGTCGCCGAGCCGCATCACGGTGAGGTCGGACTTGAAGCCGCCCTTGGCGTCGAGGACCGGCGTGTAGATCACCTTGCCGACGGCGACGTCGCACTGCGCGACGCAGGTGCGCTGCACGACGTCGAGCGCCTCGGGGCCCTCGATGTCGAAGATGCAGAACGCCGACAGGTCGATGACCGCGGCCGCCTCACGCATCCGGAGGTGCTCGGCGTTGATGATCGGGCTCCACCACCGGGCGTCCCACTCGTGCTCGCGCGGCATGACCGCGTCGCCGTACTGCTCGACGAGGCCGGCGTTGGACTCGTACCAGAACGGGCGCTCCCAGCCGGCGGTCTCGAAGAAGACGGCGCCGAGCTTGGCCTGGGCGTCGTGCATCGGCGAGAGCCGCTGGTCGCGGTCGGACTCGTACTGCTCGGCCGGGTGCACGATGCCGTAGGTCTTGATGAACGACTCGGTGGTGCGCAGCCGGGTGTGCTCGCGGCGCTTCTGGTGGGCGTGGAAGCGGGCGATGTCGCTGTGGTGCAGGTCGATCTCGGAGTGGCCGTGGGTCATCCACTCGGCGACCGCGCGACCGACGCCGGGACCCTCCTTGATCCACACCGCCGCCGCGGTCCAGAGCCCGGCGACCTCGCTCTCGCCCAGGATGGGGTTGCCGTCGCAGGTGAGCGAGAGCAGGCCGTTGATGGCGTAGCGGATCTCCGCGCCCTCGGCGCCGAGCAGGTCGGGCATCAGCTCGTAGGCCTGCTCGAGCTGGGGGTCGAAGTCGTCCTCGGTGAAGGGCATCTCGGTCGGCGACAGCTTGGCCTGCTCGATCGAGGGGATGTCCTCGGGCTCGTGGAGGATCGCGCGGTGGGCGTAGGACCCGACCTCCATGTCGGCGCCGTGCTGGCGCTCGTAGCAGAAGGTGTCCATGTCGCGGACGATCGGGAAGGAGATCTCACCCTCCTTCTCGGACAGCTGGGGGCAGGGGCCGACGCTGATCATCTGGTGCACCGCGGGCGTCAGCGGGATCGAGATCCCGGCCATGTCACCGAGCTTGGGGCTCCACACCCCGGCCGCGATCACCACCACCTTCGCCTCGATGTCGCCGCCGGTGGTCCGGACGCGGGTGATCCGGCGGCGTCCGTGGGCGCCCTCCTCGGTGTCGAGGCCGGTCACCTCCACCGTGGGCACGACGGTGAGCTCGCCGGTCGCCAGGGCGCGCTCGCGCATGATCGTGCCGGCCCGCAGCGAGTCGACCACGCCCACGCCGGGCGTCCAGAAGGCCCCGATGAACTGGTCCTCCTCGATGAACGGCACCTTCTCCTTCACGAACGCCGGGGTCACCAGCGACGCCTCGATGCCCCACGCCCTCGCGCTCGACATGCGCCGGCGCAGCTCCTCCATCCGCTCCTCGGTCCGGGCGATCTCGAAGCCGCCGGACTGCGTGAAGACGCCCATCTCCTGGTACTGCGCGACCGAGTCGAGGGTGAGGTCGGTGATCTCGCGGGAGTGGTCGACGGTGAAGATGAAGTTGGACGCGTGACCGGTGGAGCCGCCCGGGTTGGGCAGCGGCCCCTTGTCGATCTGGACCACGTCCGTCCACCCGAGCCGGGTGAGGTGGTGCACCAGGCTGTTGCCGACGATGCCGGCTCCGATCACGACGACGTTCGCGGTCGCGGGGACCTCGGCCATGGGTGCCTCCTGCGTGGGAACGGCGTTGCGTATCACGCAACGTGTTGCGTCATGTGCGACGCAAGAAATGTACGGCCGGTCCCCCGGTGGCTGTCAAGCAACCGGGGGCAGCGGCGGACGGGTCAGTCGCGGCGGGCTGGGCGACCGTCCGCGTCCACGTCGGGCATCGGGTCGCCGGTGACCTCCTCGGGGTCGGCCCCGAGCGCCGCGAGCGCGACGGTGTGGTGCTCGATCTGGTCGTACCTCTGGGCGTGCAGCACCGCCTTGCGGACCCGCGAGGGCAGTGTCGACTCGTAGGGCTCGGCGCGCAGCGACTTCATCAGCGAGACGCACATCGCGCAGATCACCAGCATGAACGGCCCGGCCACGATGATCACCAGCGTCTGCAGCGCACCGAGCCCGCCGGAGAACAGCAGCACCGCAGCCACGGCGCCCTGGGCGACCCCCCAGAAGATGATGAGCCAGCGCATCGGCTCCTCCTTGCCGTGCTGGCTGAGCATGCCCATCACGATCGAGGCGGAGTCGGCACCGGTGATGAAGAAGATCGCCACCAGGAAGACGGCCAGCACGACGGTGATGCTCGCGAGGGGGTACTCGCGCAGCGTCGTGAAGAGCGCGCTCTCGGTGCCCTCGTCCGCGAGCACCGCGCCGAGGTCCTTGGCGCCGGAGAGCTGGAGGTCGAAGGCCGAGCCGGCCAGGATCGAGAACCACACGAACGACACCACGCTCGGCACCAGGATCACGTAGACCACGAACTGCCGGATCGTGCGGCCCTTGGAGATGCGGGCGATGAACATGCCGACGAACGGCGTCCAGGAGATCCACCACGCCCAGTAGAAGATCGTCCAGGTGCTGAGGAACTCGGTGCCGCCGAAGGCGCCGGTGCGGAAGGCCATCGTCGGCAGGTGGGTGAGGTAGCCGCCGAGCGACTCGGTGAAGGTGCTGAGGATGAAGACCGTCGGGCCAACGACGAAGAGGAAGAACACCAGCAGCACCGCCGCGATCGCGTTGGCGTTGGAGAGCAGCTGGACGCCCTTCTCGATGCCGGTCACCGCCGAGAGCACGAAGCACAGCGTCAGCACGGCGATGACGGCGACCGTCAGCCACTTGGAGTCCCCGCTGCCGAAGACGTCGTCGAGGCCGCCGGTGATCTGGAGCGCGCCGAGGCCGAGCGAGGTCGCCGAGCCGAAGAGGGTGGCGAAGATGGCGATCACGTCGATGGCCTTGCCCGCACCACCCTTCTCGCGCCCCTTCAGCAGCGGGCCGAACGCGCCGGACACCAGGTTGCCGGCGCCCTTGCGGTAGGCGAAGTAGCCGATCGCGAGGCCGATCACGGCGTACATCGACCAGGGGTGGAAGCCCCAGTGGAAGAAGGCGTACTCCATCGCGACCCGCGCGCTGTCGGGCGTCGACGGGTCGCCGCGACCCGGAGGGATGCTGTCGGCGGTGGTGGCGGTGAGGTAGGTCAGCGGCTCCGCGACGCCCCAGAACATCAGGCCGATGCCCATGCCGGTCGCGAACATCATCGAGACCCAGGAGAACGTGGAGAACTCGGGCTCCGAGTCGTCCGGGCCGAGCCTGATGTTGCCGTAGCGGCTCACCGCGAGGTAGGCGGAGAACAGCAGGAACGACGCGCTGACGAGGATGAACAGCCAGCCGAACAGGGACGTCAGCTCACCGAGCACCGTGGAGGTGGTCTCACCCATCCCGGTCGAGTCGAGCGTCCCCCACAGCAGGAACGCGACCGCGATGCCCGCGGCGACCCCGAAGGTCACCTTGTCGAGCGGGAGGTGGCCGTCAGCGCGCTCGGGCGGCGGCTGGGCGCTCTCGCGCTGCGCTCCGGGGGAGTCCTTGATCGCCATGACAGCCACCGTTCCCGTTGCGTCCAGCGCAACGTCGTTGCGTGATCTGCACCACAGGTGTTGCGGGTACGGTCCTCCCGGCCCGGACGGGTGTCAAGGTCCGTCCGGGCGGGAGGACCCTCGCTCAGCCGAGCCAGGCGTCGACCTTGTCCTGGTTCTCCTCGATCCACTTCGCGGCCGCGTCCTCCGGCGTCATCCCGTCCGCCGCGATGTAGCCGGCGACGACGTTCTGGTCCTCGTTGGTCCAGGTGAAGTTCCGCACCAGGTCGACCGCGGTGGAGTCGGAGGCCGCCCACTCCGAGCCGACGATCTTCTTCAGCTCGGTCTCCGGGTAGTCGCAGGCGACCTTCTGCGGGTCGTCCTGGCAGCCGTCGGTGTAGGGCGGGAGCGCCACCCGCTGCATCGCCACCTCGGCGTTGAAGTACTGCGGCTCGTACCAGTAGCCGATGACCCACTCCTTGTTCTCCTCCGCCTTGCGGAAGGCCTCGATGCTGGCGGCCTCCGAGCCGGAGTAGACGACCTGGAAGTCGAGCCCGAGGTTCGACACGATCGCCTCGTCGAACTGCACGTAGGACGGGTCGGCGCCGAGGAACTGGCCCTTGCCGCCGGACTCCGAGGTCGCGAACTCCGAGGCGTACTTGTCGAGGTTCTTGTAGTCGAGGATGTCCGGGTGCTCCTCGGCGAGCCACGGCGGGACGAACCAGCCGATGATGCCGACGTTGCCCTGGGGCCCGAAGTCCTCGGCGCTGCCGTCGCCCTCCTCGGCGAAGAACTTCTTCTCGAGGTCGGGGTGGCCCCAGTCCTCGATGACCACGTCGACCTCGCCGGTGCCGAAGCCCTGCCAGGAGACGTCCTCCTTGAGCTCCTTGTAGTTGACCGTGCAGCCGAGCTGTTCCTGGGCGACGGTGCCGACGACGTAGGCGCTGGCCTCGTAGCCCACCCACGGGTTGACGGCCATGTTGAGGTCGCCGCACTCGCCGCCGCTGGCGGCCGCCTGCTCCTCGTTGGCTTGCGTCTGCTCGTCGATGGATCCCCCGCCGCAGGCGGACAGCGCCACGACGGCGACGGTGGCGAGCGCACCCAGGCGGGCGGCTCGACTTCGGGTGTGGCGCATGGTGCTGCTCCTTCTCGGTGCGGGTGGGTGGTGCTAGTTGCCCGGCGGGCCGATCGGCAGCCGGAGGTGGAAGGCACGGCGCGTGCCGGGGCGGTCGTCGCGGCGTACGTCGGCGGCGGCGCGGGTGATCCGGTCGAGCATCACGCCGAGCAGCACGATGGTCAGGCCGGCGGCCGCGCCCTTGCCCCAGGCCTCGCTGCGGGAGAAGCCGTAGACGACGTCGAAGCCGAGGGCGCCGGCGCCGACCAGGCCGCCGATGACGGTCATCGACAGGACGTAGAGCAGGCCCTGGTTGGTGGCCAGCACGATCGACCCCTTGGCCATCGGCAGCTGGACCTTGGTGATCTCCTGCCACGTGGTCTGACCGGTCGAGCGACCTGCCTCGATCGTGGTGGGCGAGACGCCCTTGACCCCGTCGGCGACGAGCTTGATGGCGGCCGGCGCCGCGTAGACGATGCCGGCGACGATCGCGGTGAAGCGCGAGGGCCCGAAGAGCGCGAGGACCGGGATCAGGTAGACGAAGGGCGGGATGGTCTGGCCGGCGTCGAGCAGCGGCCGGATGCCGAGGTCGACGCGCCTGTCGCGGGCCATCCAGACGCCGAAGACCAGCGCGAGCGCCATCACCAGCACCGTGGCGACCAGGGTCATGTTGAGGGTGATCATCGCGTCGTGCCACAGGTCGAGGTACCAGATGCCGGCCAGGCAGGCGACGCTGATCACGAGGGCGCGGACGCCGCCGAAGACGAGGGCCAGGGCGGCGATCGCCACGAACGAGACGTACCAGGGCGACTCGGCCAGCAGCGACTGGACGGGGTTGAGGAGGTACTCGGTCACGGCGTCCTTGAGGCCGCCGGTGACGCCGCCGAAGGTGTCCTTGATCCACTCGACGGCGTCGCTCACCGCGCTGCTGATCCGGCCGCCGATGGCGTAGGTCGGGAACTCCGCGAGGCTGACGTAGGTGCGCGACAGGTAGACCGCGACCAGCGCGACCACCGCTCCCCCGCCGACCACGATCCGACGCCGCAGCCGGTTGGGGTCGCCGCCGCCGCGGGCGACCCGCTCGGAGCGCTCGCTGGCCGCGGTCGTGGTGCGGTCGAGCATCACGGCCATCACGACGATCAGGACGCCCGGCACGAACGCGGTGCCGACGTCGTTGACGCGCAGTCCCTGCAGCACCGGCTTGCCGAGGCCGGGCCCGTCGACGAAGGAGGCCAGCGTCGCCATCGACAGCGCGGCCAGGGTGGTCTGGTTGAGGCCGACGATGATCGTCTTGCGGGCCATCGGGACCTGCACCTTGGTCAGCCGCTGCCAGGAGGTCTGGCCGGCCGAGTCGGTGGCCTCGATGGTGGTGGTCGGCACCTCGCGGATCCCGAAGCCGGCGATCCGGATGAGCGGGGGCAGCGCGTAGATCAGGGTGGAGACGACGGCGGCGCTGGTGCCGATGCCGAAGAAGAGCACGATCGGGAGCAGGTAGACGAAGGTCGGCATGGTCTGCATGAGGTCGAGGAAGACCGTCACGACCGCGTTGGCGCGGGCGTTGGTGCCGATCCAGACCGCCAGCGGCATGCCGATCACGACCGCCAGCACCACCGAGATCAGCACCACGATGAGGGTGTCCATCGACTCGTCCCAGAAGCCGAGGACGCCGAAGGAGAGGAACGACGCCACCACGAGCAGGGCGATCCGCCAGCCGGCGACCACGAGCCCGACGTAGGTGGCGACCGCGGTGACGCCCAGCCAGCCGACCTGCGGCACCGGGCGCGGGAACGCCGGCTTGGAGATGAGCCTCTGCAGCCAGTCGACGGTGCCGCGGAAGATGTCGGCGATCGCGTTGGTGAACTGCATGAACGGGTTGGTCGAACGCCCCTCGAGCAGGGAGTTCTGGACCTCGGTGAGGCGGTCGTGGAGCGCCGTGCGCGAGAGGTTGGGGAGGTCGAGGGTGTCGGTGCCCCTGGTGAACGCCCAGACCAGCACCCACAGCACCACGACACCGAGGGCCGGGACCCAGCGGCTGATGCCGGAGTCCTCGACGACGGGAGGTGGCGCGCCCGGCTCGACCGGCCGCTTCTCCGGCGGGTCCGTCAGCTTCGCGCTCTCGACGACGCCGCGGGCACGGATGGCCGGGCCGGAGCCGCTCACGCCCCCTCCTCGGCCACGACCACGCGCATGATGTCCTCCTCGTCGACCACGCCGAGGAGACGGTCGCCGTCCACGACCCGGATCGGTGCGTCGGAGGCGATCGCCGCACGCGCCGCGTGGCGCACGATGGTCGACACCGGCAGCGCCGGGCCGTCCATCGCCTCGCCCCGGCGCGGCTCGCGCATCACCCACTTCAGGGTCAGCACGTGGGCCTTGGGCACCTCGGAGACGAAGTCCTTCACGTAGTCGTCGGCGGGCGCGGCGACGACCTCGTCGGGGGTGCCGATCTGCACGATCTCGCCGTCGCGCAGGATCATGATCCGGTCGCCCAGCTTGAGCGCCTCGGCGAGGTCGTGGGTGATGAAGACCATCGTCTTGCCGAGCTCGCGGTGCAGCCGGATGACCTCGTTCTGCATGTCGCGGCGGATCAGCGGGTCGAGCGCGGAGAACGGCTCGTCGAAGAGCAGCATCTCGGGGTCGCCGGCCAGCGCCCGGGCCAGGCCCACGCGCTGCTGCATGCCGCCGGAGAGCTGGTCTGGGTAGGACTTCTCGTAGCCCGTCAGGCCGACGAGGTCGACGACCTGGGACGCCTTCTCGCGGCGCTCCTTCTTCGCCACGCCGCGGACCTCGAGGCCGTAGGCGACGTTGTCGATGACCTGGCGGTGCGGCAGCAGGCCGAAGTGCTGGAAGACCATCGAGACCTGGGTGCGCCGCACGTCGCGCAGCTGGGCGGGCGACGCGGACGTGATGTCGACGCCGCCGAGCGTGACGCTCCCGCTGGTGGGCTCGATCAGCCGGGTGAGCAGGCGCACCAGCGTGGACTTGCCCGACCCGGACAGGCCCATCACGACGAACACCTCACCGGGGGCGACCTCGAAGGAGACGTCCTTGACGCCGACCACGCAGCCGGTCTTCGCCTTCAGCTCCGCGCGGGACAGGTCGGCGTCCGGGGTCCCGAGGACCTTGTCGGCGCGCGCACCGAAGATCTTCCAGAGGCTGTCGACCGACAGGGCTGCCGTCATCGGGGCTCCTCGCGTGTCCACGGCCGCACTCACGACGAGGGGCAGCCTGTTGCGCCTGTCGCAACCAGTTGCCCCAAGCGCAACTGGCCGGACATGCGAACAATGCTGCGAGGTCACCTGCTAGTCAAGAGCCGCGGTCTCATTGGTGCCGAGCCTTGACCTTCTTCGACGTCACCCCCTGCGGGGTGAGCCGGCCGCGTCGCCCCTCAGACGGGCCGGAGGTACGCGAGGTGGCGCTCGTACTGGTCGAGGCAGTCGTGGATGACCTGCTCCGCGGTGTAGCCCATGACGTCGTAGTCCTGCCCGCCGTCGACGAGGTGCACCTCGAGGCGGGCGTACTGGTCGCGGTTGCCGATCATCCGGCCGCCGTAGGTCGGCACCGGCGAGCGGCGCACCACGACGCGGTAGACGAAGTGCTCCTCCTCGGCCGCCTCGGTGGCGAGCTCCACCCACGGCAGCTCGTCGGAGCCGGTCGCGCCTCCCGCGGTGACGGTGGCCGGAACCCCCATCGAGGTCAGCTCCTCGGCGACCTCGGTCAGCGCGGGTCGCACGGTCGCGCCGAGGTAGGCGGCCGCCGCCTGGTCGTCGACGAAGTTGATCGTCCGCGCCAGCCGGGCCTTCCACGCCTTGCGGTTGTCCGCGCCCGAGCCGGTGCGCGCCGACAGCAGGGGCGCCATGCCGCGTACGCCGTCGACCTTGCGCCCCTCCTCGCGCAGCGAGCGGAACAGGCCCCACATCACGAGGACCAGGACGAACGCGAAGGGCAGGCCCATGATGATCGTCGCGTACTGCAGCGCGAGGATCCCGCCGACCGCCAGCATCGCCACAGTGAGCAGGCCGGTCACGCTGGCCCAGCTGATCCGCAGCCACGCCGCGCAGTCCTGCTGGACGTCGTGGAGCTCCGAGCACAGGTTGCCCATCACCAGGGCCGCGGAGTCGGCCGAGGTGATGTAGAAGAGCAGGCCGACGAGGAACGCCACGAACACGACCGCGCTGGCCAGCGGGTAGTCCTGGAGCAGGTCGTAGAACCCGACGCCGGTGAAGTCGACGGCGGACTCGGCGAACGCGTCGTCGCCGCTGCGCACCTTGTCGATCGCGGCGTTGCCGAAGATGGAGATCCACATGACGATGTAGCTGAACGGGATCACCATCGTGCCGAGCACGAACTGCCGGATCGTGCGCCCGCGCGAGATCCGGGCGAGGAACTGGCCGACGAACGACGCCCACGCCACCCACCAGGCCCAGAAGAAGAGCGTCCACAGCTGCATCCAGTCCTGGGTGTCCGTGAACGCGAAGGTCTCGAGGGTCTTGGCGGGGAACGAGCGGACGAAGTCACCGACGTTCATCACGACCGCGTTGAGCAGGAACGAGGTCTTGCCCGTGACGAGCACCCAGCCAGCCAGCGCCAGCGCGAGGAGCACGTTGAGCTGAGACAGGAACCGGATGCCCTTGTCGACGCCGGTGGTGGCCGACACCGCCGCGACGGTGACCGCGAGGATCGCCAGCGCCGCCTGCGCGCCGGTGCCGACCGGGACCCCGAAGATCACGTTGAGGCCGACGTTGAGGAACACCACGCCGATGCCCAGGCTGGTCGCGACGCCGAAGATCGTGCCGAGGACGGCGGCGGTGTCGACGGCGTGGCCGAGCGGGCCGTCGATGCGCTTGCCGAACACCGGGTGGAGGGCCGACCGCACGGCGAGCGGGAGGTTCTTGCGGTAGGAGAAGTAGCCCAGCGCGAGGCCCATGAGGGCGTACATCGCCCACCCGGTCACGCCGTAGTGGAAGAGGGTCCAGACGGTCGCGTCGCGGGCCGCGTCGACCGTGCCGGGCTCACCGACCGGCGGTGCGGTGTAGTGCGAGACCGGCTCGATCACCGAGTAGAACATCACGTCGGTGCCGATGCCGGCCGCGAACAGCATGCTGGCCCAGGCGAACGTGGAGAACTCCGGGCGTGCGTGGTCCGGGCCGAGCCGGATGTTGCCGTAGCGCGAGGCGCCGAGGAACACCACGAAGCCGACGACCACGGTCGCCAGCGCGACGTAGAACCAGCCGAAGCCGGTGCCGACCCTCGACACCAGCTCGCCGATGACCTTCTCGGCGTTGGTGGGTGCGACGACCGCCCAGAGCGTGACCAGGCAGACCCCGGCGAAGGAGGTGATGAAGACCGGCCAGCGGACCGAGGGTCCGGGCGCTGCGGGGGGCGTGTCGGCAGGGGCGCCGGCCTCGGCGTCGAGCTGTGCGGTCATCGGGTCCTCCGGTCTGGTGCGTGTCGGGCGCGGCGCTCAGCCGGCGTTGCGCGGGTCCCCCGGCGGGTGGAGGGGGCTGTCGTCGCGGTGGCGGTAGTAGGGGACGTCGGCCGGCGGCAGCGGCGTGTTGCCGGCGATCAGGTCGGCCGCCTTCTCCGCAACCATCATCACCGGGGCGTAGATGTTGCCGTTGGTGACGTAGGGGAAGACCGAGGCGTCGACGACCCGCAGGCCCTCGGTGCCGTGCACCTGCATGGTGGCGGGGTCGACGACCGCCATCTCGTCGGTGCCCATCTTCGCGGTGCACGACGGGTGGAGCGCGGTCTCGGCGTCCTTGCGGACCCAGTCGAGGATCTCCTCGTCGGTCTCGACCGACGGGCCGGGCGAGAGCTCGCCGCCGTTGAACGGCGCGAACGCCGGCTGGTTGAGGATGCTGCGCGCGACCTGGACGGCCTCGACCCACTCGCGCTTGTCGTTGGCGGTGGAGAGGTAGTTGAACAGCATCTTCGGCTTCTGCCGCGGGTCGGTCGACGCGATCCGCACCCAGCCCCGGGTGTCGGCGTACATCGGGCCGATGTGGACCTGGTAGCCGTGGGCGTACTTGTCCTGGCCCGCGGGCGGCGACCCGTCGTAGCGGATCGCGATGGGCAGGAAGTGGAACATCAGGTTGGGCCAGTCCACGTCCTCGTTGGAGCGGCAGAAGCCGCCGCCCTCGAAGTGGTTGGACGCCGCCGTGCCGGTCCGCTTCAGCAGCCACTCGAGCCCGACCAGCGGCCGGTTGTGCCACTTGAGGCCCTCGACGATCGACACCGGCTGGAGCGAGGCGTACTGGATGTAGACCTCGAGGTGGTCCTGGAGGTTCTCCCCCACCCCGGGCAGGTCGTGGACCATGTCGACGCCAAGCGGTCGCAGGTGCTCGGCGTTGCCGATCCCGGACAGCTGGAGCAGCTGGGGGGTGTTGATCGCGCCGCCGCACAGGATCACCTCGCCGGCGGTGACCGACTGGTGGCGGCGTCCGGCGCGGAGGAAGTCGACGCCGACCGCGCGGGTGCCGTCGAAGCGCACCTTGGTGGCGTGGGCGAACGTCTCGACCGTGAGGTTCTTGCGCCCCATCACCGGGTGGAGGTACGCCCGCGCCGCCGACATCCGCACACCCTTGACGATGTTGCGGTCGAAGCGGCCGAAGCCCTCCTGGCGGTAGCCGTTGACGTCATCGGTCAGCGGGTAGCCGGCCTGCTGGGCGGCCTCGAAGAAGGCGCTGAAGAGCGGGTTGGTGGCCGGGCTGCGCTCGAGCTTGAGCGGCCCGGCGCCGCCGCGCCAGGCGTCCGCGCCGACCATGCCGTCGGGCATGATCAGCGACTCCATCCGCTTGAAGTACGGCAGGCAGTGCCGGTAGTCCCACGCCTCCATGCCCGGGTCGGCCGCCCAGCGCTCGTAGTCCATCGGGTTGCCGCGCTGGAAGATCATCCCGTTGATGGAGGACGAGCCGCCCAGCACCTTGCCGCGCGCGTGGTAGACCCGGCGTCCGCCCATCGCGGGCTCCGGCTCAGACTCGTACCTCCAGTCGTAGAGCGGGTTGCCGATCGGGAAGGGCAGCGCAGCGGGCGCGTGGATGAGCGGGTCGAACCGGTCGGTGCGCCCGGCCTCCAGCACCAGCACGCTCGTCGACGGGTCCGCCGAGAGCCGGTTGGCCAGCGCCGACCCGGCCGAGCCCCCGCCGACGATCACGTAGTCGTAGGACCTCTCGCTGCTCATGACTCCCCTCCTCCGAACCACCGCTGCGGCTCGGGTGCGATGTTGTGCCAGACGTGCTTGGTCTCGCGGTACTCCTCCAGACCGGCCTGCCCGAGCTCGCGGCCGATGCCCGACTGCTTGTAGCCGCCCCACTCCGCCTGGGCGACGTACGGGTGGTAGTCGTTGATCCAGACGGTGCCCATCCGCATCCCGGCCGCCACGCGCTGGCCCTTGCCGGCGTCCTGGGTCCACACCGCGCCGGCCAGGCCGTAGATGCTGTCGTTGGCGATCCGCACCGCCTCGGCCTCGTCGGTGAACGTCTCGACGGTGAGGACCGGACCGAACGACTCGTCCTGGGTGACGCTCATGTCGCTGGTGCAGCGGTCGAGCACGGTCGGCAGGTAGTAGAAGCCGTCGGCGAGGGCCGGGTCGTCGGGGCGGGCGCCACCGCAGCGCAGCACCGCGCCCGCCTCCAGCCCGGCGGCGACGTAGGCCTCGACCTTGTCGCGGTGGGCGGCGCTGGTGAGCGGGCCGGTCTCGGCGGACTCGTCGAAGGGGCCGCCCAGCCGGATCTGCTGCGCCCGCTCGACGAGGTCGTCGACGAACCGGTCGTGCAGCGACTCCTCCACGATCAGCCGCGCGCCGGCCGAGCAGACCTGGCCGGAGTGCAGGAAGACCGCGGTGAGCGCGAAGTCGAGCGCGGTGTCGTAGTCGGCGTCGGCGAAGACGATGTTGGGGTTCTTGCCGCCGAGCTCGAGGGCGACGCGCTTCACGGTGCCGGAGGAGGCGGCCATCAGCCGCTTGCCGGTCGCGAGGCTGCCGGTGAACGACACGAGGTCGACGCGCGGGTCCTCCGCGAGCGGCGCCCCGACCGCCGGTCCCTCGCCCAGGACCAGGTTGCCGACGCCCGGCGGGAGCCCGGCCTCCTCGAGGACCTTCATCAGGTGGACCGACGTGTGCGGGGTGATCTCGCTGGGCTTGAGCACGAAGGTGTTGCCGGCGGCCAGGCAGGGAGCGACCTTCCACGCCGTCTGCAGGAGCGGGTAGTTCCACGGGCTGATCAGCCCGCAGACGCCGACGGGCTCGTGGACCACGCGGCTGACGACCGCCGGGTTGCCGGTGTCGACCACGCGGCCGGCGTCCGCGTCGGCGGCGCGGCCGAAGTGGCGGAACACCGAGACCACGTCGTCGACGTCGTACTCGCCCTCGACGAGGCGCTTGCCGGTGTCGAGCGATTCCGCACGCGCCACGACGTCACGGTCGCGCTCGAGCAGGTCGGCCACCCGCAGCAGCAGGTCGCCGCGCTCCCGGTTCGACCAGCCGGTCCAGGGGCCCTCGTGGAAGGCACGGTGCGCGGCAGCGATCGCGAGGTCGGTGTCGCCCGCGTCCCCCTCCGCGACCTCCCCCACCAGGGAGCCGTCCGCCGGGCAGCGGATCTCCCTGCGGCCACCCCCGAGGGCCGGTGTCCAGGTGCCGTCGATGTACAGGTCGGCCACGGTCGCCTCGCTCTCGTCGGAAAACGTTCCTCGGTCATATGTCGGTGGTCAAGGGTCCCCGTGGTCGAGCTCGACGTGGATTGTCGCGGATCCCGTCAGCGGTGTCCCCACCCGAGACGGTGGGACACCTCGCGGGCCGCGGCGACGACGAGTCGCACGACCTCCTCGACCCGTCCGTCGGGGAGCCGGAACGACGGCCCGGACACGCTCATCGAGGCGATCACGTCGCCGTGGGCGTTGCGGACCGGCGCCGCGACGGCCGTCAGGCCGACCTCGAGCTCGTCGACGGCGACCGCGTAGCCCTGCCGGTGCACCCGCTCGAGCTCCTCTCGCAGCTCGGAGCGGGCGGTGATGGTGCGCGGCGTGTACGACGCCAGGGTGCCGAGGACGGCGTCGAGCGCGGCGTCGTCGAGCCCGCCGAGGAGCACCTTGCCGTTGCTGGTGGCGTGCAGCGGGATGTGCTGCCCGACCCAGTTGTGCGGCTGCAGGGCCGACGACCCGGCGACCTGGTCGAGGTAGAGCGCCGAGCTCTCGGCCAGGACGGCGATGTTGACGGTCTCCCCGGTGTCGACGGCGAGCTGGCGCGCGATCGGGCGGGCCTCCTGCACCAGGTCGAGGCGCGCGGTCGTGGCACCGGCCAGCCGCAGCACACCGACGCCGAGGCGGTAGCGGCCGCGGTCGGAGGTCTGCTCGACGAGCCGGTGCGCCTCCAGCGTGGCGACCAGCCGCGACGCGGTGCTCTTGTGCACGCCCAGCTCGCCCGCGATCTGCGTGACGCCGGCCTCGCCGGCGCGCGCCAGCACCTCGAGGATCGCGAGCGCGCGGTCGACCGACTGCACCCCGGCACCGGTCACCGCCGGGCTCGGGTCGACCGGGTCCTCGTCGGTCCGGCGGGAGGGATCGCGCACCTCGGACAGGTCCACCATGGGTGGACACTAGCGCAGTCGCTGTTGCGTATCGCAGACTGCGTTTCGTCAAGCGCAACACCTCGGCCGCCGATCCGACGGCCGCACCGCACCGGGAGACCCCATGCCGCACCGCCCGACGGGTGCCGAGCTCGTCCTCGTCCTCTCCTGCCCGGACCGCCCCGGGATCGTGCACGCCGTGTCCGGGTTCATCCTCGCGCACGGTGGCACGATCGTGGAGAGCCAGCAGTTCGGCGACCGGCTGAGCGACCGGTTCTTCATGCGGATCGCCTTCGTGACCGACACCGGCGCCCGCGCCGAGGACCTGCGCGAGGCGTTCGCGTCCGTGGCCGCGGACTTCGCGATGCAGTTCGAGCTGTGGTCGTCGGCCGCGCCCTACCGCACGCTGATCATGGTGTCGAAGCACCTGCACTGCCTCAACGACCTGCTCTTCCGGGCCAGCACCGGGGCGCTGCAGATCGAGGTCCCCGCGATCGTGTCCAACCACCCCGACGCAGGCGCGCTCGCCCGGTCGTACGGCATCGACTTCCACCACGTCCCGGTCACCGCCGACACCAAGGCCGACGCCGAGCAGCGGCTGCTCGAGCTGGTCGAGGAGACCGGGTCGCACCTCGTCGTGCTGGCCCGCTACATGCAGGTCCTCTCCGACGACCTGTGCCGACGGCTGTCGGGGCGGGCGATCAACATCCACCACTCGTTCCTGCCGAGCTTCAAGGGGGCCCGGCCCTACCACCAGGCCTTCGACCGTGGCGTGAAGCTGGTGGGCGCGACCGCGCACTACGTGACCGGCGACCTCGACGAGGGGCCGATCATCGAGCAGGACGTCCTGCGCGTCGACCACGGCTACGACCAGGACCAGCTCGTCTCGGCAGGACGCGACGTGGAGGCGCAGGTGCTCTCCCGGGCCGTGCGCTGGCACAGCGAGTCGCGGGTCCTGCTCAACGGCGAGCGCACCGTGGTGTTCCGCTGAGCCCACCCCGACACCCACGGCACCGCCGACCCGCCTGAAGAGGGAGCCCCGCCCATGCAGTCCGACATCGAGATCGCCAACGCCGCCGTCCTGCGCCCCATCCGCGACGTCGCGGCCGAGACGCTGGGCATCGACGAGCAGCACCTCGTCCCGTACGGCCACCACAAGGCGAAGGTCGACATCGGCTACCTCGCCTCCCTGGCCGACCGCCCGCTCGGGCGGCTGGTGCTGGTCACGGCGCTGTCGCCGACGCCCGCGGGCGAGGGCAAGACGACCACCACGGTGGGGCTCACCGACGCGCTGCACGGGCTCGGACAGCGGGCGATCGCGTGCCTGCGCGAGCCCTCGATGGGTCCGGTCTTCGGGATGAAGGGCGGGGCCGCCGGTGGTGGCTGGAGCCAGATCGTCCCGATGACCGACATCAACCTCCACTTCACCGGCGACTTCGCCGCGATCGCCGCGGCCAACAACCTGCTCGCGGCGCTCATCGACAACCACGTCCACCACGGCAACGAGCTCGACATCGACGTCCGCAGCGTGACGTGGAAGCGCGTGGTCGACATGAACGACCGGGCGCTGCGCGACGTGACCGTCGGCCTCGGCGGCCACGCCAACGGCTTCCCGCGCTCCGACGGCTTCGACATCGTGGTCGCCTCGGAGCTGATGGCGATCTTCTGCCTGACCGAGTCGTGGGCCGACCTCAAGCGCCGCATCTCCGCGATCGTCGTGGGCTACACCCGGGCGATGGAGCCGGTCACCGCCGGCCAGCTCGGCGCGGCGGGCGCGATGGCCGCGCTGCTGCGCGACGCGCTCGCGCCCAACCTGGTCCAGACCCTCGAGGGCGCCCCCGCGTTCGTCCACGGCGGTCCGTTCGCCAACATCGCCCACGGCTGCAGCTCGGTGATGGCCACCCGCGCCGGGCTCCGGCTGGCCGACGTCGTGGTCACCGAGGCCGGCTTCGGCGCCGACCTGGGGGCGGAGAAGTTCGTCGACATCAAGTGCCGCAAGTCGGGCCTGCGACCGGACGTCGCCGTCGTGGTCGCGACCGTGCGCGCGCTGAAGTACCACGGTGGGGTGGCGCTGGCCGACCTCGCCACCGAGGACGTCACGGCCGTGGAGGCCGGCATGGCCAACCTGCGCCGCCACCTCGCCAACATCCGCGACGTCTACGGCATCCCCGCCGTGGTGGCGGTCAACCGGTTCCCGACCGACACCGACCGCGAGGTCGAGCGGGTCGTCGAGCTGGTGGCCGACGAGGGAGTGCGCGCGTTCCCGGCGACCCACTTCACCGACGGCGGGACGGGCGCCAAGGACCTCGCCGAGGGCGTGCTGGCGGTCCTGGCCGAGCCCTCGCCGCACGAGTTCTCCTACACCTACGACGACGCGCTGTCGCTGACCGAGAAGGTGGAGGCGATCGCCCGCCGGCTCTACGGCGCCGGCCAGGTGACGTGGGAGGCCCGGGCGCGCCGCCGGCTGCAGCGCATCGAGCGCGACGGCTACTCCGACCTGCCGGTCTGCGTGGCCAAGACCCAGTACTCCTTCTCCACCGACCCCACCGCCCTCGGCGCCCCGTCCGGCCACGAGCTGCACGTGCGCGAGGTACGCCTCTCGGCCGGCGCCGGGTTCGTGGTCGTCGTGTGCGGCGACATGATGACGATGCCCGGCCTGCCGAAGCAGCCGTCCGCGGCCCGCATCGACCTCGCGGACGACGGGACGATCCTCGGGCTGAGCTGACCTCGGCAGGTCGGGCAGGGCGTCAGCGGCGGCGCACCATCGCCGGGACGTAGGCGTAGTCCAGCTCCTCCACCAGCCGGGTGCGCGTGCGGCGCAGGTCGAGCCGGAGCGTCGGGGCGAGCGTGCCCCCGAAGACCTCGCCACCCGTCGCGGTCGGGACCGTGTCGATGAAGCTCTCCACCAGCAGGTTCGGCATCACGTAGTCGGAGTAGTTCTGCAGCGGCGCGCTGGGCGGGTTGCCGAGGGCGAGCCCGCTCCGGTTGAGCGCCCGGTAGTCGCTGCGCAGGCTCTCGCCGACGAACCCGTAGAGCCCGTCCGGACCCGTCAGCCCGGGCGCGAAGGTGAACGTGTGGCTGATCGTCCACAGGTAGTAGTGGCCGTCGTGGACGACCAGGTGCGGGCGTTCGGTCTGCTGGTTGGTGCACTCCGCCGACAGCAGGGGTGGCAGCAGCCGCCACCGGTCCATCGATGCTCCCCGGACACGGGCCAGTCCGATGTTGCCGGTGTAGAAGCGGGCGTCGGGCGGCACCTGGTGATCGGCTGGGACGCGCCCGATCTCCCACGGGTCGCAGGTGTGCGTGCCGGCGACACCGCCGTTGTTGCCCTCGAAGAGCGCGTAGATCCGTCGGTCCATGGGGTCACGGAAGACGAAGGGGTCGCGGAAGGCGTAGATGATCGGGCCGCTGCGCGACTGCTCCAGCGTCTGGTAGAGCGTGCCGTCGGCCTCGGCCACGATCGCGTGCTTCCTGAAGCCGCCGAACGAGACTCCCCTGCGGTCGGCACGGATGCGTCCGACGCTGTGGGCCAGACGTTGCAGGGCGTCGTCGTTCGGGCACGCGCCCGCCTCGTCGCCCGAGGCGGTGTAGAACTGGTGCACCCGTCGCTTGCCGGTCAGGATCGCGGACCCGGCCCACTCCCGGCAACCGAACGACCGGCCGGCCGGGAACAGGTCGCCCCCGTAGGTCCAGTCGCGGGCGTTGCGGGAGTAGAAGTACCCGATCCGCGCCGACCAGTGGCGGTCCGAGAAAGCCAGGTTGCGCGGGGCGGTCAACGAGAAGATCACGTTCCACCCGCGGAACTCCACCGGTCGCATGTCGAGGTCGGTCAGCGGCCAGGTGTCCCAGACCCAGACCTTCTTCGTCATGACCGGGAACCGCTCGGGGATGAGCGGCTTCGTGTTGTCGGCGGTCTGTCGCACCTGCAGCGCCTGACCGCGGGTCCAGTTCGCCGTGAAGGCCTCCTCGGGGAGGTACTCAGGCGACTGCGCGAGGTCGCCGACGTCGGGGCCCGTCGGAGTGAGGCCGCTCGCGGCGCGGACGCCCGGCGGGCCGGCGGCGGCCTGGGAGTTGGGCACGACGAGCAGCGCGGCCGGCAGCGTGAGCAGCGCCGCGAGCGCCGGGACGAGCAGGGGCCGGAGCGTCGTGCGGGCGCTCCGGCGTGGGGTCGGTTCGAGCATGACTGTCTCCCTCCGAGACAGCGGTGGTACGAGGGACGCCGACCGCACGTCCGTGGACACCGGCCACGGCGGCACGGGCGGGGACAGGAACCGCCCGTCGGGCACGTCGTCGGCGCGCCCACTCCTGCCGTGGTTCTGGATGACTTCGCCCACCCGCAGGTGGGCGGGCGAGCATCCAGCGAACCACTGCCTCGCGCCCCGTGGCAAGGGCGCGGCGTCGGCGTCCGGTCAGTCGCCGAGCTCGGCCCGCCGACGGATGACGTAGTCCTCGAGCTCCTCGCGGACCGCGTCGTCCAGCGGCGGCTGCTCGTAGTCCTCCAGCGTCTTCTGGTAGATCCCCTTCGCCCGCTCGTTGGCGTCGTTGCCGCCGTTGCGCATCCACCGCTCGTAGTTCTCCGACGACGAGAGCAGCGGGCGGTAGAAGCAGGTCCGGAAGCGCTCCATGGTGTGCATGGCGCCGAGGAAGTGACCGCCGTGGCCGACCTCCTGGTGGGCGTCGAAGGCCATCGACGCCTCGTCGATCTCCAGCGGCGTGAACTCGTGGCGGAGCATCTGCAGCAGCTCGACGTCGACGATGAACTTCTCGTAGCCCGCGACCAGTCCGCCCTCGAGCCAGCCGGCCGAGTGCATCACCCAGTTGGCACCGGCGAGGAAGGTCGGCATCAGCGTCATCAGCGCCTCGTAGCCGGCCTGCGCGTCGGCGACCTGCGAGGACGTCAGGCCGCCGCCGGTGCGGAAGGGCAGGCCGAAGTGGCGCGCGATCTGGCCGGTGCACAGCAGGCCGAGACCCGACTCCGGGGTGCCGAAGGTCGGCGATCCCGACTGCATGTCGATGTTGGACAGGAACGACCCGAAGATCACGGGCGTGCCGGGACGCACCAGCTGCGACAGCGCGATGCCCGACAGCGCCTCCACGATCTGCTGGACCAGGGCGGCGGGGATGGTGACCGGCGACATCGCGCCCATCAGCAGGAAGGGCGTCAGCACGACCGGCTGGCCGGCGGCGGAGTACTCGAGCTGCGCCTCGAGCATCCGGTCGTCCCAGCGCAGCGGCGAGTTGCAGTTGATCAGCGAGATCGTCGCGGGCTTCTGCTCGATCGCCTCGCGCGACCCGAAGAGGATCGACGTCATCGCGATGGTGTCCGCCGCGTTGACGCCGGACACCACGTTGCCCATGTAGACCTTGTCGGTCAGCGTCTGCAGCGCGTAGGTCATGTCGAGGTGGCGGCTGTCGAGCGGGGTGTCGTTGGGCTCGCAGATCACGCCGCCCGCCGAGTCGAGCACGGCGAAGGACTGCGCCAGCTTGGTGAAGCTGCGGAAGTCCTCCATCGTCGCGTCACGGCGTACGTCGCCCTGCCGCACGAAGGGCGGGCCGTAGACGGCGCCGAAGGCCATCGAGTCGCCGCCGATGTGGAGGTCGTGCGCGGGGTTGCGCGCCTGCACGTCGAACTCGCTCGGCGCCTTGGCGACCTGCTCGAGGACGAAGTCGGGGTCGAGGAAGACCGTGTTGTCCTCGACCCGCTGGCCGGCCTCGCGGAACAGCGCAAGGGCGCGCTCGTCCATGAACTCCACGCCGATCTCGGTCATCAGCCGGCGCCATCCCCGGTCGAGGGTGGCCATGGCCTCCTCGGACAGCACCTCGTAGCGCGGCATCGTGTTGCGGAACACGGGTCCTCCCTTGACCTCGGCTGACGACGGCTTCTAGCCTCATGATGTGGAACCACGGTTCCACATCATGGAACCCAGCGGAACCCCCCGCACGAAGGAGCCCACCGTGAGCGAGGCCGCCACCGGGACGCGCGCGCTGGACCGCGCCACCGACCTGGTCGCCACGGTCGTGCACGCCGACGAGCCGCTCAGCTTCGCGGACCTCCAGGACGCCAGCGGGCTGGCGAAGTCGACGACCTCGCGGCTGCTCACCGCCCTCGAGCGCTCCGGCCTCGTCGAGCGCGACCAGGACGGGTCCTACGTGGCCGGGCGGCTGTTCTGGCTCTACGCCGCGCGCCACGACCCGTGGGAGGAGCTGGTCCGGCTCGCCCGCCCGGTCATGGACCTCCTCGGCGGGGAGACCGGCGAGACCGTGCACCTCAGCGTGACCCGCGGGGACCGCGTGGTGCAGGTCGCCCAGGTCGACTCCACCTACCTCCTCGGCACCCGCGACTGGAGCGAGATCGAGGTGCCCGCCCACTGCTCCGCGCTGGGCAAGGTGCTGCTGGCGTGGGGTGCGCTCGACCTCCCCGCCGGCGACCTCGACCGGCCGACGCCGTCCACGCTGGCGGACCGGGAGGCGGTGCGCCGCGACGGCGTCCGCACCCGCGACCGCGGCTGGGCGCTCACCGAGGACGAGCTCGAGATCGGGCTGACCGGCATCGCGGTCCCGGTCTTCGGTGTCCGCGGCGACGTCGTCGCCGCCCTGGGGATCTCGGGCCCCACCCCCCGCCTGGCCCCGCGCCGCGACGAGCTCGGTCGTCGCCTGCTGAACCAGTCCGCCGCGCTGTCCTCCCTGCTGCGCGGGCCCGACCGACCCACACCCGCCAGCCGCAGCGCTCGCACCGAGGAGAACGAGGAGGTGGTCGCATGACCCCCGAGGAGATCCTGCAGGCCCTCTACGACGAGACGCTGGTGGGCAACGCCCCGCGCGTGCTCGACCTGACCAACGAGGGGCTCACGCTCGACATGGAGCCGCAGACGCTGCTCTTCGACGCGCTCATCCCCTCCCTCGAGGAGGTCGGTGCGCGCTTCGAGCGCGGCGACTTCTTCGTCCCCGAGATGCTCATCGCGGGCCGCGCCATGGCGGGAGCGATGGAGCGGCTGCGGCCGCTGCTGGCGGAGACCGGCGTGGAGACCGTCGGGAAGTTCCTCATGGGCACCGTCAAGGGCGACGTCCACGACATCGGCAAGAACCTCGTCAACATCATGCTCGAGGGCGCCGGCTTCGAGGTGATCGACCTCGGCGTCCAGGTGGCGCCGGAGAAGTTCGTCGCCGCGATCGACGAGCACCAGCCCGACATCGTCGGCTTCTCGGCGTTCCTGACCACCACGATGCCGATGTTCAAGGCCAACATGAACGCGCTCGAGAAGGCCGGGATGCGCAACGACGTGATCGTGATGGTCGGCGGGGCCCCCGTCACCCAGGAGTACGCCGACGCGGTGGGCGCGGACGGCTACGCGGCCGACGCCTCCCAGACGGTCAAGCGCGCCAAGGCCCTGCTCGAGGCCCGGCGCACCAAGGTTCCCGCCTGATGGCCGCCGAGCCACTGCGCACCGTGCTGCGCTCGGCCTCGCGCGAGGTCGTCATCGGGCACGACACCCGCTTCACGATCATCGGCGAGCGGATCAACCCGACCGGGCGGCGGATCTTCCAGGAGCAGCTGCGCGCCGGGGACTTCTCCGCGATCGAGCGCGACGTCCGCGCCCAGGTCGACGGCGGCGCCGACGTCCTCGACATCAACATGGGCGTCCCGCTGACCGACGAGCCCGAGCTGCTCGCCAAGGCGATCCAGATGGTCCAGGAGCTCACCGACCTGCCCATCTGCATCGACTCCTCCGTCGTCGAGGCCCTCGAGGCCGGGCTCGCGGTCTACCAGGGCCGCGCGCTGGTCAACTCGATCACCGCGGAGGACGACCGGATGGAGGCGATCCTCCCGCTGGTCAAGAAGTACGACGCCGCGATCATCGCCCTGCCCAACGACCACGACGAGATCCCGATGGAGGCCGACAAGCGCGTCGAGCTCACCGCGAAGATCGTCCGCGTCGCCACCGAGGAGTACGGCATCGCGCAGGCCGACATCGTCATCGACCCGCTGGCCATGCCGATCGGCGCCGACACCACCACGAGCCTGGTCACCTTCGAGGTGATGCGCCGCATCCGCGACGACTTCGGCGTCAACATGACGTGCGGCGCCTCCAACGTCTCCTTCGGCATGCCCGGTCGCCACACCCTGAACGCGACCTGGCTGCCGATGGCGATGGCGTCCGGGCTCACCAGCGCGATCATGGACGCCCGCACCCCGCAGGTGGTGGAGGCGGTCAAGGCCGCCGACGTCTTCCTCGGCCACGACGACTGGGGCATGGCCTGGATCTCCGCCCACCGGGCGAAGCAGGCGGCCGCCGAGGGTGCGTGACGACGACCCGATGACGCCGCCGCCCGAGGGACCGGACTTCTCGCTGGCGGACGTCGCCCGCGAGGGGCTGATCGAGCGCCCGGGGGTGGAGGCCGCCGCCCACGACGGCACCGGTCGCGTCGACCTGACGTTCACCGTGCGCACCACGGCCGAGGGCGGCGCGGAGGTCGACCCGGCGGTCCGGGGCGTACGCGTGCCGCCCGGGGTGACGGTCTTCGACGCCGCGTCGTGGAACGGCATCGCGATCGACTCGACCTGCGGCGGCCACGGCACCTGCCACAAGTGCCGCATCCGGGTGACCTCCGACGTCGAGGTCCCCCTGACCCGCCACGACGTGCGGACCTTCACCGCCGACCAGCTCTCCGACGGCTGGCGGCTCGGCTGCCTGCTGCACGCGACCCGCGACCTCGCCGTCGACGTGCCGCCGCTGGTCACCCGGCCGAAGGCCGCCACCGTCGGCATCGGGCGCCAGGTCATCCTGCGCCCGGCGCTGCAGAAGCGCTACGTCGAGCTCGCCGAGCCGACGCTCGAGGACCAGCGCACCGACCTGGTCCGGCTCACCGACGCGATCGACGACCTCGAGCTCACCGCCGACCTCCACGTCCTGCGCCGCCTCGCGACGGTGCTGCGCAGCGCCGACTTCAAGGTCACCGCCGTCGTCCTCGACGAGACGCTCGTCGACGTCGAGCACGGCGACACCACGGCCGCGCGCTACGCCATCGCCTTCGACCTCGGCACGACCACGGTCGTCGGGACGCTCCTCGACGTCGGCACCGGCACCCCGCTCGCCGTGGCCTCGATGCTCAACGCGCAGCAGCCCTTCGGCGGCGACGTGATCTCGCGGATCAGCGCCACGATGATGGACTCCGACGCGCTCGACCGGCTCCGGGTCGCCGCCGGCGCGACGCTCGCCGACCTCGCCCGGCGGGTGTGTGGCGAGGCCGGCGTCGACCCCGCCCAGGTCTACGAGGTCGCGGTGGCCGGCAACGCCACCATGACCGCGCTCGCGCTCGGCATCGACCCCGAGCCGCTCGGCGTCGCACCGTTCGTGATGTCGTCGGCCCAGCCCCCGCCCGTCCTCGCCTCCGACCTCGGGCTCGACCTGCACCCGCGGGCGCGGGCGTTCTTCTTCCCGGCGCTGGGCGCCTACGTCGGCGGCGACATCGTCGCCGGCATGCTCGCCACCGGCATGGACCGCGACAAGCGCACCCGGCTGTTCATCGACGTCGGCACCAACTGCGAGATCGTGCTGAGTGACGGCGAGACCATCCTGTCCACCGCCGCTCCCGCCGGCCCGGCCTTCGAGGGCGGCGCCATCCGCTGCGGCATGCGCGCCGCCGACGGGGCCATCGAGGTGGTGAAGGTCGACCCGCAGGCCGCCGACCCGGCCGACGCCGTCACGCTGGGCGTGATCGGTGACGTCGAGCCCAAGGGGCTGTGCGGGTCCGGGCTGGTCGACGCGGTCGCCGAGCTGGTCCGGGTGGGCCTGCTGGACAGCACCGGGCGCTTCGTCCCCGACGCCGACGCCCCCGGCATCGCCCCGGCCCTCGCCGACCGGATGTCGCTGGTCGGCGAGGAGCGGGTGTTCCTGCTCCACCGTCCCGCGCCCGACGCGGACCCGGCCGAGTGCGTCTACCTCTCCCAGCGCGACGTCCGCGAGCTGCAGTTCGCCAAGGCCGCGATCTCGACGGGGTGGTCGCTGCTGCTCGAGCAGCTCGGCCTCGAGCACCGCGACGTCCAGCAGGTGCTGCTGGCCGGGTCCTTCGGCAGCTACCTCTCCCCCGCCTCGGCCGTCCGGATCGGCCTGGTCCCCCAGCTCCCCGTCCTGCGGATCGTCGCCGCGGGCAACGTCGCCGGCGAGGGCGCCAAGATGGCGCTGCTCTCGGTCCGCGAGCGCGCCGGCGCGCTGGCGCTGCTGGAGGAGGTGACCTATGTCGAGCTCTCCGACCGCCCCGACTTCAACGACGCCTTCGTCGAGCAGCTCGCCTTCGGTTCCTGAGGAGGGCGCGCGGGACCGGGTGGCGCTGATCGCCTGTGGCGCGATCGCCCAGCCGGCGGCCGCGGTCGTCGCCCGCCACGGCTGGGCCGTCGACGTGCACCCGCTCCCGCCCCTGCTGCACAACCACCCGGCCCGGATCGTCGACGAGGTGCGCGCGCTGGCGCTCCGGCTCGCGCCGCGCCACGCCCGGGTCGTGATCGGCTACGCCGACTGCGGCACCTACGGCGCGCTGGACGAGGTGTGCCGCGACCTCGGCGCCGAGCGGCTCCCGGGACTGCACTGCTACGACCTCTACGCCGGCCCCGACCGGCTCGCCCGCTTCTTCGACGAGCAGCCCGGCACCTACCTGTTGACCGACTTCCTGGTGCGGTCGTTCGCCCGCACGGTCGTGCAGGAGATGGGCCTGGACCGCTACCCCGAGCTGCGCGACGCGTACTTCGGGCACTACTCGCGCGTGGTGTGGCTCGCGCAGTCGCCCGACGCCGAGCTGCACGCACTGGCCGAGGCGGCGGCGGCGAGCATCGGCCTGCCGCTCACCGTCGTCGAGACCGGCGACCAGGTCCTCGAGCGTGCGCTGGCGGACCTGCTGGCGACCGGGTAGCCCGCACCGGACGTCAGGCGTCGGCCACCGGGTACGCCGGCCGTGAGCCGACGCCGGCGTCGATGCCTCGCTGCCCGCGCCGGGCCGCGAGGAGGACGAGGGGTGAGACCGCGACGACCAGCGCGAGGACCAGCGCGACCCCAGCCGCCGGCGACTCGACACGCCATCGCACCAGCAGCGCCAGCCAGGCGAGCAGGACGACCGCGACCGTGCCGAGCCACACCCCGAGGAACAGTCGCCGGGACCGTCGGGACCGCCAGGCCGAGCACGCGGTGTCGTGGCGCGCGGCCCGGCGCCACAGCCGCACCGCCTGGTCCCGGTCGCGGTGCGCCACGGGCTCGCTGCCGCGGTCGCCGCCCACCTCCGCGACGTGCTGGGCGTGGCGCTCGAGCACCTCGACGACGGCGGCCGTGCGGACCAGTCGCACGGACCTGCCGCGGGCCTCGCCCAGGACGAAGCCTCCCAACGCGTCGACCCGCGTGCGCGGCAGCAGCGCCCCCTCCGGCGCGACACCGACGGTCTCGACGAGCGACCCGTCTGCGAGCGCCGTCCGGAGCCGCAGCACAGCGGCGTCGCCGAAGGTGTCCACGGTCGCGAAGGCCGACCCGTCCCCCGCCACCACGAGCGTCGCCGCGGGCCGTGCGTGCCACGTCGCCAGGCGATGGCGCTCGGTCCGGTCGTAGAGGCGGTCGTCCCGTCCCGCGACGGTGGACAGCGTGGCCAGCCTGCCGATGACGACGAACCCGCGCTCCTGCAGCGCGTCGACCACGCTGGGCAGCGGCCCCGGGCGGTGCTCGGTCTCGGTCGCGTCCACGACGGTGGTCGTCCTCATGCGCGCACCCTAGGGCGTGGCCGTCAGGACTGCAGCCGCTCCAGCAGACCCGTGCGCCACGCCTCGGTCTCGGCGACCTGGTTGAAGGTGAACACGTGCAGGCCCTCCACCAGCGCGCCGTCCTCGCCGAGCGCGGGGGCGCACTTCTCGAGGAAGCTCTCGCCGGTGAAGCCGCCAGGTGCGGCCAGCCGCGCGAAGAGGCCCTTGTTCTTGGCCAGGAACCGCGTCGACTCGCCCACCCCGATCTTGGTGGCCATGCCGAGCAGCTTGGTGCGCTCGACCGGGCCGGGGATGCCGAGCAGCAGGGGCATGGTGACGCCGCGGGCGCGCAGCCGGTGCACCCAGTCGCGCACGAGGGCGGGGTCGAAGGTGAGGTTGCTGACGATGTGGGTGGCGTAGCGCCGCTTGTCCCACATCGACTGCACGGTGAGGTCGTCGTGGATCGTCGGGTGCGACTCGGGATAGCCGGTGATCCCGACGTGCGAGAACGGCGAGCCCAGCTCCTTCAGGTCCTCGAGCAGGGCGAGGGCGTCGGGGTAGTCGCCCACCGCCTCCGCGTCCCCGCCGGGGACGAACACCCGGGAGACCCCCTTGCCCCGCAGCCGCTCGACGACCTCGGTCAGCTCGGCGCGTCCGGACACCATCCGGGCGGCGAGGTGGGGCACGACGTCGTAGCCGTGGCCGGCGAGCCGCTCGGCGAGGTCGAGCGTCGCCTCCATCCCCTTGGAGGGCGAGGCGGTCACGGTGACGACCAGGTCGCGCGGCACGTGCGCGAGCACCTTGTCCTCGGTGCTCGCGGTGGGCAGCACCTCGTAGCGCGCGTGCTCGAGCAGGCGGACGAGGGTGGCGGCGGTCCGTTTGTTGCGCATGGAGCAACTCGATTCGTGATGCGCATCAGTCGAGGTCACTCTAGTGGGTGGGCGACGCCGCGAGAAGACCCTCCCACGCCGAGCACCCCGCGGCAGCACGACCCCGGCACGCCCCCGGGGACGCCACAGGGCGGCCACCCCTCGTGGGGTGACCGCCCTGGGCGGTGCGACGACGGACCCGCGAGGGGTCCGCCGTCAGTGGGTCACTTGACGGTGACGGTGGCGCCGGCGGCCTCGAGGGCCTCCTTCGCCTTGTCCGCAGCGGCCTTGTCGACGTTCTCGAGGATCGTCTTGGGGGCGGCCTCGACGAGGTCCTTGGCCTCCTTCAGACCGAGGGAGGTCAGGGCGCGCACCTCCTTGATGACGTTGATCTTCTTGTCGCCGGCGGCCTCGAGGACGACCTCGAAGTCGGTCTTCTCCTCGGCGGCGGCGTCGCCACCGGCGGCACCACCGGCGGCCGGGGCGGCGGCCACGGCGACGGGGGCGGCGGCGGTCACGCCGAAGGTGTCCTCGAACTGCTTGACGAACTCGGAGAGCTCGATCAGGGTCATCTCCTTGAACGCGTCAAGGAGCTCGTCGGTGCTGAGCTTCGCCATGGTGGCGGTTCCTTCCGTGTGTGGCGCGGCCGCGATCGTGCGGCGCGCCGGGTTTCAGGTGGTGTACGTCGGCCTGGTCAGGCGTCGGTGGACTCGGCAGCCGCGTCGGCAGCCTCGTCGGTCGCCTCGGTCTCCTCGGCCGCGGGGGCCTCGTCGACCGGAGCGTCCTCGGCAGCGGCCGGCGTGCCGGCACCACCTGCGAGGATCGAGGGGTCCTGCTCGGCCTTGGCCTGCAGCGCACCCGCGAGACGGGCGGCCTGGGCGATCGGGGCGTTGAGCAGGTAGACGGCCTGGGACAGGCTGGCGAGCATCGCGCCCGCCATCTTGCCCAGCAGCACCTCGCGCGACTCGAGATCGGCCAGCTTGGCGATCTCGGCAGCGTCGAGCGGCTTGCCGTCCAGGACTCCACCCTTGATGACAAGGGCGGGGTTCGCCTTGGCAAAGTCACGCAGACCCTTGGCGGCCTCGACCACGTCTCCATTGATGAAGGCGATGGCGGTGGGGCCGGTCAGCAGGTCGTCGAAGCCTTCGATTCCCACCTCGGTGGCGGCAATCTTGGCCAGCGTGTTCTTGACCACGGCGTAGTTGGCGTTCTCGCCGAGGGAGCGCCGCAGGTCCTGCAGCTGCTTCACGGTGAGCCCGCGGTACTCGGTCAGCACAGCGCCGGCGGAGCCGTTGAACGAGTCAACGATCTCTGCGACGGCGGCAGTCTTCTCTGGCCGCGCCATGGGTCTCCTTCCGGGGTTGACCACCGGCGTCGGGCCCACAGACGACGAACGCCCTGAGCACAGGCTCAGGGCGTGGGTGCGGCTCACGCCGCTGCTCTGAATCCTGCGCCGGCCGCCCGCTGCTGCGGACCTTCGGTCACGGGCAAGGAGCTCGTGACAACCTGCGGTCTCTGGTTTCAGGACCGAACACTACGCCGCGGCCGCGGGCCGGCCAAATCGTCGGTCCGCCCCGGGACGGACCGGGTCACGATCCGCGCATTCGGCTGCCGGGCGCCTTCCTGACTGGTTCCATGGTGCGCGTGGACATCCAGCTCACCACCATCGGTGCCTCCCTCGTGCGCAGCGACGAGCGCATGCTCACCGGGCGCAACGCCGCGGGGCGTGTGTGGAAGACCGGCTTCGGCGGCCTCGACCCGCTGATCGGCGGCGGCATGCGCGCCGGCTCCCTGCTGCTGCTCGCCGGCCCCCAGGGCATGGGCAAGTCGACCTTCGCGCTGCAGATCGCCCGGAACAACGCCGCGACCGGCCGCCCCGTCCTCTACTTCTCCTACGAGCACGACGCCGAGGACATCAGCCAGAAGCTGCTGGCCCTCGAGGCCGGCGAGCTCGACGAGTCCGACCAGGTCCGGATGACCAACATCCGCGCCATCTTCGACGACCTCTGGGTCAGCTCGCTCGAGCGCCGGCTGGAGTCGGTGCCGGGGGGCGTCGAGGCGCTGACCCGGATGGAGCGCTACGCCGACCAGCTCTTCGTGCACCGCTCGACCGGCAGCCGGACCGACCTCGCGGCGATCTCGCAGACCATCGACTCGGTGCGCGCCTCGACCGGCACCGCCCCGCTGGTCGTCGTCGACTACCTGCAGAAGGTGAAGTCCACCCAGCTCGACGACGAGAGCCGGTCGACCGAGGTGGTCGAGGGGCTCAAGGACCTCGCCATCGACACCGGCGCCCCGGTGCTGGCGATCGCGGCGGCCGACAAGACCGCACTCCGCTCCGGCACCCGCATGCGGGCCGCCGACCTCCGCGGCTCCAGCGCCCTGGCCTACGAGGCCGACGTCGTGATGGTGCTCAACAACAAGTTCGACATCGTCGCGCGCCACCACCTGACCTACGACCTCACCAACGCCGAGCGCTTCAAGGACTGGGCGGTGCTCACCCTGGAGAAGAACCGGTTCGGCCGCGACGGCGTGGTGCTGCAGTTCCGCACCCGCTTCGACCAGGGCCGCTACGAGTCCGAGGGCGTCGAGGTCAAGGAGCAGCTGATCGACGACCGGGTCTTCCGGGAGTGACCCGGGAGTGACCGCGCGTGGCCCGGCCGGGCGGCGTGCCCGGCCGGACCAGGGAGCGCGCTGCCTCAGGCGCCGCCGAACATGTCCTCGGTGACCTCGTCTGCCGGGGGCGCCTCGATCTCGACGTCGACGCCGAAGTCGGAGTACGTGCCCTCGGTGGTCGAGGTGGTCGGCTCGCCGCCGCCCACGCCGGGGATCTCGACGGTCTGGGAGAACTTGCGCGGCAGGTCGTCGGCGTCGACCCACATGTCCGTGACGAGCTCCTCGGGCATGAGGTCCTTCATCGCCGCCGGGAACTGCATCGCCTCGAGGTACTTCGTGGGGTCCATCGTGATCCGGTAGTGGTTGGTGGCCACGCCGTCGACGTCCTCGGCCCCGATCAGCTCGAGCTTCTTCGGCTCCTCGAGCGCCTTGAACATGACCTCCGGGTCGGTGGCCTTGCCGATCATGCCGAAGAGCGAGTTGGGGTCGCTGAGGTCGATCTTGAGCCACTTGTCGCCGGTGCCGAGGTCGGCGGACTTCATGTACATCGCCTTGTCGACGAGGATCATCTCCATCGACTGGGCGCCCGTGCCGGAGGCCTTCATCTCGATGCCGTCGTCGCCGAAGCGCGCTTGCCCGGCCATCTCCTGCGTCTGGCCCGCCGTGCCGGACGTGGAGGTGAAGGCGAACGACTCGGCGTCGCGCAGCGCACCCATCACGGTGGGGTAGAAGTCGGCGGCGGAGAGCTCGGCCGGCGCGTCGTCCGCGGCCTCGGCGTCCTCGCCGGAGTCGCTCGCGCTGCTGGTGTCGTCGGCACCCGCGTCGGTGGCCGAGCTCGTCGAGTCGTCGGAGGACGAGTCGCCGCTGCAGGCGGTGAAGCCGGCGCCCAGCGTCACCACCAGGGCGGCGGTGCCGAGACGACGGGCGAGGGGCGTGAGGCGCATGTGTGTGGCTCCTTGGGGCGTACGTGGCTGCGTACCAGCCTTCCTACCCGATGCTTCCACACCGAAACGACGGCCACCGAAATGCACCGCGGCCCGGCCACCCACGAGGGGTGACCGGGCCGCGGGACGACCTGGTTGCGGGTCGAGGTCAGGCCTGGACGGCCTCGTCCTCGGACGCGACGTTCTTGGTGCGGTTCGGGTCGACCTGGATGCCGGGGCCCATGGTCGTGGAGACCGTGACCTTCTTGATGTAGCGGCCCTTGGAGCTGGCCGGCTTGAGACGCAGCACCTCCTCCAGGGCGGCAGCGTAGTTCTCCGCGAGCTGGGTCTCGGAGAAGGACGCCTTGCCGATGATGAAGTGCAGGTTGGCGTGGCGGTCGACGCGGAACTCGATCTTGCCGCCCTTGATGTCCGTGACGGCCTTCGCGACGTCGGGGGTCACCGTGCCGGTCTTCGGGTTCGGCATGAGCGAGCGCGGGCCGAGGACGCGACCGAGGCGGCCGACCTTGCCCATCATGTCGGGGGTCGCGACGACGGCGTCGAAGTCGAGCCAGCCGCCGGCGACCTTCTCGATCAGCTCGTCGCCACCGACGAACTCGGCGCCGGCCTCACGGGCGGCCTCGGCCTTGTCGGCGTTCGCGAACACCAGGACGCGGGCGGTCTTGCCGGTGCCGTGGGGCAGGTTCACGGTGCCGCGGACCATCTGGTCGGCCTTGCGCGGGTCGACGCCCAGGCGCATGACGACGTCGAGGGTCTCGTCGAACTTCTTCTTCGAGCCGCCCTTGGCGATCTTGATGGCGGCCAGCGGGGCGTAGAGCTCGTCCTTGTCGAACGTCTCCGCCGCCGCGCGGTAGGTCTTGCTGCGCTGCATGATCTGTCTCTTTCGTTTGCTGGACGCAGGGCGTCCGAGAGTGGAGTGGTCGGCGAGCCAGCGCGGCTCTCCCACATGCCTCTAGTCAGGCACTGTCAGTCGGTCGTGACGCCCATCGAGCGGGCGGTGCCCTCGACGATCTTCATCGCCGCGTCGATGTCGTTGGCGTTGAGGTCGGGCAGCTTGGTCGTCGCGATCTCGCGGACCTGGTCCTTGGTCAGCTTGCCGACCTTGTCCTTGTGCGGGACGCCGGAGCCCTTGGAGAGGCCGGCGGCCTTCTTGATCAGCTCGGCGGCCGGCGGGGTCTTGGTGATGAAGTCGAACGTACGGTCCTCGTAGATGGTGATCTCGACGGGGATGACGTTGCCGCGCATGGACTCGGTCTGGGCGTTGTAGGCCTTGCAGAAGTCCATGATGTTGACGCCGTGCGGACCGAGCGCCGTACCGACCGGCGGGGCCGGGGTGGCCGAACCGGCCTGCAGCTGCACCTTGACGAGTGCGGCGATCTTCTTCTTGGGAGGCATTGCTCTTCTTTCTCTCATGTGGTCATGACGAGGGCACCTGCCCCCTGCCACGGGTTGTCGCTACTGCAGTGTCCGCCTCGACGGCGGACGGAGTGAAATCCTCAGACCCGCTGGATCTGGCTGAAGGACAGCTCGACCGGGGTCTCGCGGCCGAAGATCTCGACGAGCGCCTTGACGCGCTGCGACTCGGCGTTGATCTCGGTGATCGTCGCGTGGAGCGTGGCGAACGGGCCGTCGACGACCATGACGGAGTCGGAGACCGAGAAGTCGGCGACCTCGACCGGCTTGCGCGGGGTGGTGGAGGAGCCCTTCTCGCCGGACGCGGCGGCCTCGGCCTCGGCGACGGCCACGACGGCCGGCGCGAGCATGTCCTCGACCTCGCTCATGCTCAGCGGCACGGGCTGGTGGCTGTGGCCGACGAAGCCGGTGACCGACGGCGTGTGGCGCACGGCGGACCAGGACTCGTCGGTGAGGTCCATGCGGACCAGCACGTAGCCGGGCAGGACGGTGCGGGTGACCATCTTGCGCTGGCCGTTCTTGATCTCCGCGACCTCCTCGGTGGGGACCACGATCTCGTGGATGTAGTCCTCCATGTTGAGGGAGATGATGCGGTTCTCGAGGTTGTGCTTGACCCGCTTCTCCATGCCGGAGTAGGTGTGCACGACGAACCAGTCGCCCGGCTTGGCCCACAGCTCGCGGCGGAACGCCTCCAGCGGGTCCTCGTCGGCCGGCTCCTCGGCGGGCTCGTCGTCCTCGTCCACGGGCTCGTCGGCCTCGTCCTCGTCGGACTCGACGATCTCGTCGGCCGGCGCGTCCAGCTCGTCGTCCGAGGTGGCCTCGGCGCCCTCGTCGAGGTCGAGGTCGTCCTCGCTCACCTCGTCGACGGAACCGACCTGGTCCTCGACCTGGTCCACGTCATTGCTGTCCGACACGTCTCACTCCGTACTCGTTGCTGGGGGGCGGGGAACCACTGCCCCGTGGGTCACTGGGTGTTGCTGCCGGTGAAGATCTCGAAGACCAGCTTTCCGAAAGCCAGGTCGAGCACCGAGACCAGCGCCATCACCACGGTGACGAAGACGAGCACGACGATGAAGTAGGTGATCAGCTGCTGCTGCGTCGGCCACACGACCTTGCGCAGCTCGGCGACCACCTGACGCAGGAACGTGGCCGGCCCGGTGCGGCCACGGTCGTCGCCGCGCGAGTCCCTCCGCGCGTCCTGAACCGCGTTGCCGTCGGCCACGTCTTCCACCTTCTCGTCGGTTGCTGTGCAGTGTTTCCTCGCAGGGCACGAGGGACTTGAACCCCCAACCTTCGGTTTTGGAGACCGATGCTCTGCCAGTTGAGCTAGTGCCCTCCGGTGGTCGCACCCCATGGCCCCGGGCAGGCCGAAGCATGTGGGCAAACCACCAGTCCGGAAGCATACGGGGCCGGGCCAGCCGAGTCGAACCGAGGCCCCTACGATGCCCGCATGGCTGGTCCGGACGGGGGTGCGCGCCGCCGGCGCGACGTGACGGCGCTGCCCAAGGCGCACCTGCACCTGCACTTCACCGGCTCGATGCGCCACGCGACGCTGCTCGAGCTGGCCGAGCGCGACGGCATCGCGCTGCCCGACTCGCTGGTGGAGGACTGGCCGCCGCGGCTCAGCGCGGCCGACGAGAAGGGCTGGTTCCGCTTCCAGCGGCTCTACGACGTGGCGCGGTCGGTGCTGCGCACGCCCGACGACGTACGCCGCCTGGTCGTCGAGGCCGCCGAGGACGACGTGCGCGACGGCGGCCGCTGGCTGGAGATCCAGGTCGACCCCAGCGGCTACGCCGCACGCTTCGGCGGGGTCACCGCGTTCACCGACCTGGTCCTCGACTGCGTGCGCGACGCGTCCGCGCGCACCGGCCTCGGGATCGCCGTCGTCGTCGCCGCGAACCGCACCCGCCACCCCCTCGACGCGCGGACGCTGGCGCGCCTCGCCGCGCAGTACGCCGGGCGCGGCGTGGTCGGCTTCGGGCTGTCCAACGACGAGCGTCGCGGCACCACCGCCGACTTCGAGGGCGCGTTCCGGATCGCCGAGCGCGCGGGCCTGCTGCTGGTCCCCCACGGCGGCGAGCTGCTCGGCCCCGACCACGTCCGCACCTGCCTCGACCGGCTCGGCGCGCAGCGGCTCGGCCACGGCGTACGCAGCGCGGAGGACCCCGCGCTGCTCGACCGGATCGTGGCGCAGGGCGTCGCGCTCGAGGTGTGCCCGGTGTCCAACGTCGCGCTCGGCGTCTACTCCGACCTCACGTCGGTGCCGCTGCCGCAGCTGCTGGCGGCCGGTGCCACGGTGGCGCTGGGCGCCGACGACCCGCTGCTGTTCGGCTCGCGGCTGGCCGGGCAGTACGCCACGATGCGCGCCGCGCACGACCTCGACGACGCGACGCTGGCCCGCATGGCCGAGATGTCGTTCGAGGCCTCGCGGGCCCCGTCCGACGTCGTCGCCGCCGCCCGGCGCGACATCGCCGCCTGGCTGGCCGCTCCCGCCGCCTGACCCTCCCGGTATCTACGGACGTTCTGGTGGGCGAAACCGGCTTCTGACCCACCAGAACGTCCGTAGGTACCGGGTCGGGGTGCCGAGTCGGTGTGCCGAGGGGTCGGCGGGGGCCAGACGTCGGTCAGAGGGAGCAGCCGACCGTCACGGGCTCGTTGACGAGGGTGACGCCGAACCGCTCGCCCACGCCGTCGCGGACCTCGCGGGCCAGCACGAGCAGCTCCTCGGTGGTCGCACCGCCGCGGTTGGTCAGCGCGAGCGTGTGCTTGGTCGACAGGCTGACCCGCTCCCCCGCCGCCGCGCTCGTGTGGCCCTTGCCGAAGCCGGCGTGCTCGATGAGCCACGCCGCGCTCGACTTCACCGAGCCGTCCGGCTGCTCCCAGCGCGGCGCGTCGTCCGGCAGCCGGGCGGCCTGCGCGGCGTCGAGCACCGGGTTGGTGAAGAACGACCCGGCCGACCAGGTGTCGTGGTCGCCCGCGTCGAGGACCATGCCCTTGCCGCGGCGCAGCGCCAGCACGGCGTCGCGCACGTCGGCGAGCGGGGCGCGCGCGCCCTGCTCCACCCCGAGGCGGCGCGCGAGCTCGGCGTAGGCCACCGGCCCGGACAGGTCGCCGACCCGGAGCTGGAAGGTGACGTCGAGGACGAGGTGGCGTCCCGGCTCTGCCTTGAACCGGCTGTGCCGGTAGCCGAAGCCGCAGTCGGCGGCGGTGTAGGTGCGCTGGGTGCGGTCGACGCGGTCCCAGGTGCGGACGCGGGAGATCGTCTGGGACACGTCCTGGCCGTAGGCGCCGACGTTCTGGATCGGGGTGGAGCCGACCGCCCCGGGGATCCCGGACAGCGCCTCGACCCCGGCCCAGCCGTGGTCGACGGCGGTCGCCACGAAGCGGTCCCAGTCCTCGCCGGCCGCGGCCGTGACCTCGATGCCGCCGCAGCGGGGGGACGCGTCGTCGACGTCGCCGGCGTCGGTGCGCACGCCGGAGGTGGCCACCTGCACGACCAGGCCGTCGAACCCGGCGTCGGCCACGACGAGGTTCGAGCCGCCGGCGAGGACCAGGACGGGCGTGCCGGCCGCGTCGGCGTCCGCCACGGCGCCCACCAGCTCGTCGTCGGTGGTCGCCCGGACCCACGCCCGGCCGGGCCCGCCGAGGCGCAGCGTGGTGTGGTCGCGCAGGGCCGGCACCGGGTCAGGCACGGACGACGGCCTTCGGCATGCCGAGGACCTTCTGCCCGTCGCAGGTGACCTCCAGGGCCAGCGTGGCGAGGCCGTCGGCCACGGACTTCACCGTGCCGGCGACGCGCACCTCGGCGCCGCCCTCGGCGGGCACCACGACGGGGCTGGTGAACTTCGCGCCGAGGTCGACGACCTCGGCGCCGTCGGTCCACTCGGCGACCGCGCGGCCGACGAGCGCGAGGGTGTACATCCCGTGCGCGATCACGCCGGGGAGGCCGACGCTGCGGGCGACGTCCTCGTCCTGGTGGATCGGGTTGTGGTCGCCGCTGGCCGCGGCGTAGGCAACCAGGTCGGCGCGGGTGACCGTGAAGGTCCTGACCGGCAGTGCGTCGCCGGCGGCGAGCAGGCTCATGCGGCACCTCCGTGGACGAGGGTCGCCTTGCCGGTGCACACGACGGCCCCGGTGGCGTCGGTGATCTCCGAGGCGGTGGCGATGATGTCGGCGCCGCCGATCTGGCGCAGCCCGGTGACGGTGAGGGTCGCGCTGAGCTCGTCGCCGACCGCGAGCGGCCGGGCGTAGGCGAAGCGCTGCTCGCCGTGCACGATGCGGTGCAGGTCGACCTGCTCGGCGTCGAAGAAGGCCATCATCGCGTCGAAGGCGAGCACGATCGGGAAGGTCGGCGGCACGACGCCGGGTCCGCCGGGGTGGCCGACGGCGGCGGCGAAGTCGGCGACGCGCTCGGCGGTGACGGTCAGCGGCGTGGGCGCGGGGAACGCGCGCCCGACCAAGGAGGGGTCGACGGGCATGTCACGACCCTAGCCGGGCGCGAGGGACGAGCGCACGGCGTGGGGCGGGAGGTTGAGCAAGCGCGCGAGCGAGCCTGCGAGCTCGCGACCGCGCGTCGAAACCCAGCTGGTCCGGGGCGCGAGGGACGAGCGCACGGCGTGGGGCGGGAGGTTGAGCAAGCGCGCGAGCGAGCCTGCGAGCTCGCGACCGCGCGTCGAAACGCAGCTGGTCCCGAGCGGGAGGGACGAGCCGAAAACACAGCGACCCGCCCGAGTGGCTCGGGCGGGTCGCTGGTGACGGAGAGCGTCAGCGGGTCTCGCGGTGCGCGGTGTGGTTGCGGCAACGCGGGCAGAACTTCTTGAGCTCGATCCGGTCGGGGTCGTTGCGCCGGTTCTTCTTGGTGATGTAGTTGCGCTCCTTGCACTCGGTGCACGCGAGCGTGATCTTGGGGCGAACGTCAGAAGACTTGCTGGCCATGGGAGATCCTCGGGTTTGCGGGTGGTGCGGTGTAGGACTGGTGGTAGCGGGGGCGGGACTCGAACCCGCGACACCACGATTATGAGCCGTGTGCTCTAACCACCTGAGCTACCCCGCCGCAGGAAGCCGGACACCTCGCGGAGTCCGACCCAGAGCCCCTTTACGGAATCGAACCGTAGACCTTCTCCTTACCATGGAGACGCTCTGCCGACTGAGCTAAAGGGGCAACGACGGAGAACGATACACACGCCCCGACGTGATGCGAAATCGGGTGGCCGCCGGTCGTCAGGAGGCCTGGATCCGGGCCCATCCGACGGCCTCCTCGAGCTCGTGGGCGAGCCCGAGCAAGCGTGCCTCGCGGCCCGCTCCGGCGCCCAGCATCATGCCCTGCGGGAGGCCCGAGGAGGTCGTCGCGAGGGGCAGCGAGATGGCCGGCTCACCGGTCGCGTTCTGCAGCGGCGTGAAGGCCACCCAGTCCATCAGACGGCCCATCACCTCGTCGTAGTCCTGGTCGGGGCGCAGGTGCCCGACCAGGGGCGTCTCGGTGGCGAGCGTCGGGGTCAGCGTCACGTCGTACGACGCCCGGTGGCGGGCAGCGAGCCGCGACGAGGCGCGCAGCACCGCGATCGAGAACGGCTGCTTGTGCAGGTTGCGGGCCGCGTGCCGCGCGAGGCCGAGGGTCAGGTTGTCGAGCCGGCTCGGGTCCCAGGTCGGGCCGAAGTCCTTCTGCCCGCGGCGGACGATGACGAGCGCGAGCAGCGACCAGAACCGCACGAAGTGGTCGGGGAAGCTCGCTGGGACCGGGTTGTCGACCTCCTCCACGTGGTGGCCGAGGCGCTCGAGGATCGCCGCCGTGCGCAGCGTGAGGTCCCTCACCTCCGGGCTGCAGTCGCGGCCGATGCCCTGGGTCACCACGGCGACCCGCAGCCGTGCGCGGCTCGGCCGGGTGACGTCGCCGACCGGGGCGAGGACCGGGTTGCGCCACACCTTCTCGGCCTCGCGGTAGAACGCGGCCGTGTCGCGGACGCTGCGGGTCAGCACGCCGTCCGAGACGATCCGCACCGGCATGTCGCGCATCATCCGGTCCTGTGCGAGCCGTCCGCGGGTGGGCTTGAGCCCGACCAGCCCGTTGACGGCGGCGGGGATCCGGATCGATCCCCCGCCGTCGTTGGCGTGCGCGATCGGGACCGCACCCGCGGCGACCAGCGCGGCGGACCCCGCCGAGGAGGCGCCGGCGTAGTGGTCGGTGCTCCAGGGCGAGCGCACGGGCCCGAGCCGGACGTGGTCGGCGGCGCCGGAGAACCCGAACTCGGAGAGCTGGGTCTTGCCGAGCGGGACCAGTCCCGTGGCGAGGTACATCCGGGCGAAGTCGCCGTCGGCGGCCGCCGGGGTCGCGGTGAAGGCGTCGGTGCCGTGCTGGGTGGGCATGCCGGCGACGTCGCAGTTGTCCTTCACGAACGTCGGGACGCCGGCGAAGAAGCCGCCGCGCGGGTGGCGGGCCTCCTCGCGCGCCCGGTCGTAGGCGGCGTGGGCCACCGCGCCGAGCCGGGCGTCGACCTGCTCGGTGCGGGCGATGGCCGCCTCGACGACCTCCGGGACCGAGACCCGGCCGGCGCGGAGCGCCTCGACCAGGCCGGTCGCGTCGAGGTCGGCGAGGGCGTCGTCGGTGAAGGCGTGCACGCGCGTCATGGCGCGAGGCTAGGGCGAGGGGTCAGCCCGCACAACCACGCCGGTGGCAGTCGGCGAGGTGGTCGTCGACCAGCCCGATCGCCTCCATCAGGGCGTACATCGTGGTGGGGCCGACATGGGCGAACCCGGCCTTCTTCAGCGCCTTCGCGAGCGCCACCGACTCCGGGGAGGTCGTCGGCACGTCCGCGGTCGTCCGCGGCGCGGGGCCCGGGTCGGGACGGAAGGACCAGATGAACGCCTCGAGCCCGCCCTGCTCCCGCAGCGCGACGGTGGCGCGGGCGTTGGTGATCGCGGCCTCGACCTTGCGCAGGTTGCGGACGATGCCGGCGTCGGCCATCAGCCGGGCGACGTCGTCGGGTCCGAAGTCCGCGACCCGGTCGGCGTCGAAGCCGGCGAACGCCGCCCGGAAGGCGGGGCGCTTGTCGAGGATCGTGCGCCAGGAGAGCCCGGACTGGAACGCCTCGAGGGTGAGCCGCTCGAGGTGGGCCGCCTCGCCCGCGACCCGCAGCCCCCACTCGGTGTCGTGGTAGGCCGCGTTGACCGGGTCGGAGGTGGCCCACGGGCAGCGGGCCACACCGTCGTCGCCGATCACGGCACCCCTCGCGTCCATGCGTGCATCCTCGCGCACGTCACCGACACCGGGTCAGCGGCGCTCCTTGAGCCTCACGTTGGGGAGCACGGGCGCGGGGATCGGCTCCAGGTCGGTGTCGACCAGGCCGAACCGACCGTCGGTCAGGCCGCCCTCGACCTGCTCCATCCACGCGCGGCGGTGGCCCGCGACCTCGTCGTGGGAGCGGCCGATGAAGTTCCACCACATCACGATCGCCTCGCCGAAGGGCGGGCCGCCGAGCAGCAGCAGCCGCGCCTCCTCGTGGGCGGTGACGGTGAGCGTGCGGCGCCCGTGCGGGACGTAGGCCAGGTCGCTCGGCTTGACCTCGGCGCCCTCGACCTCGATCACCCCGACGTCGAGCAGCACGCCGTGCTCGAAGGCCTCGTCGACCTCGACCTCCAGCGTGCGCCCCGGGGCGAGCATCAGCTCGGCGCCCAGCAGCGGCGTGTGGGTGGGGACCGGGGAGGACGCCCCGAGCACCTCGCCGAGGAAGACCCGCACCTCCCAGCCCGGTCCGCGGACCGGGTCGGGGGCGTAGTGGTGGAAGCCGGGGTGGGCGTCGCGGGTGGCGTCGGGCAGCGCGACCCAGAGCTGGGCGCCGTGCAGGACGGTCGTGGCGTCGGTGGAGACCTCGGTGTGGCTGATGCCGCGACCCGAGGTCATCAGGTTGAGCTCGCCCGGGCGGACCGTCGCGTGGTTGCCGGCGGAGTCGCGGTGCTCGATCTCGCCCTCGAAGAGCCAGCTCACCGTCTGCAGCCCGGTGTGCGGGTGGGGCGCCACGACCATGCCGCCGGTCTGGTCGACCTCGTCGGGGCCGAAGTGGTCGACGAAGCACCAGGCGCCGATGAGCGAGCGGTGGCGCTGCGGGAGCGTACGGCGCACGCGCATGGCACGGGGTCCCCCCAGCGGGACCTCGCGCGAGGTGAGCACCTCGATCTGCGCGACCATCGAGCGCCACGGTACCCGCGTCCGGCAATCCGTGCGCGGCCCCCGGGACGAGCTCCGACTTTGGTCGGAGACGTCCCGGGTGGCTCAGCTCAGGTGGTGCGGGTCGTCCTGCCGCATCGAGCCGGTGCCCTGGTCGCTCGAGCCGTGCGAGCCGCCGTCCGTCGCGCCGCCCGTCGTGCCCGGTCGCTCGATGCGCACGACGACGGACTTGTAGACCGGCTGGTTGCTCTTCTCGGCCGTGGAGTCGAGCGGGACGAGCGGGTTCGCCTCGGGGTAGTAGGCCGCGACGCAGCCGCGCGGCTGGTCGTAGGGAACGACCCGGAAGGACCGGGCGGTGCGCTCGACGCCGTCCTTCCACTCGCTCACCAGGTCGACGAGGTCACCGTCGGCGAGCTCGAGGTCGCGCAGGTCGTCGGGGTTGACGAAGACGACGCGGCGTCCGCCCTTGACGCCGCGGTAGCGGTCGTCGAGGCCGTAGATCGTGGTGTTGAACTGGTCGTGCGAGCGCATCGACTGCAGCAGGAAGCGACCGCGCGGCACGTCGAGCACGTCCAGCGGCGTCGAGGTGATCACCGCCCGCCCGCTCGGGGTCTCGAAGATCCGGTTGTCGCGGGGCGGGTGCGGCAGGACGAACCCGCCGGGCTCGTCGACCTTCTCGTCGTACGCCGCGCAGCCGGGCACCACCCGGGCGATGCGACGCCGGATCTCGGTGTAGTCCTCGCGGAACGCCGCCCACGGGACCGGCGACTCCTCGCCGAGCGTGGCGATCGCCATCGAGCAGACGATGTCGACCTCGGAGCGGACGTGCTCCGAGGGCGGGTCGAGCGGGCCCTGGGAGGCGTGGACCGCGGACATCGAGTCCTCGACCGTGACCCGCTGCACCCGGCCGCCGGTGAGGTCCTTCTCGCTGCGGCCGAGCGCCGGGAGGATGAGCGCCTCGGACCCGGTGACGACGTGGGAGCGGTTGAGCTTGGTCGAGACGTGCACGGTGAGGGCCGCGTTGCGCATGGCCTTCTCGGTGGCCTCGGTGTCGGGCGCGGCGCCGACGAAGTTGCCGCCCATGCCGAAGAAGACGCGGATCTTGCCGTCGCGCAGCGCCTGGATCGAGCCGACCGTGTCGAGGCCGTGCTCGCGGGGCGGCTCGAAGCCGAACTCGTCGCGGATCGCGTCGAGGAAGTGGTCGGGCACCCGCTCCCAGATGCCCATCGTGCGGTCGCCCTGCACGTTGGAGTGGCCGCGGACGGGGCACACCCCGGCGCCGGGCCGGCCGATGTTGCCCTGCAGCAGCGCGACGTTGACGATCTCCTTGATCGTGCCGACCGCGTTGTGGTGCTGGGTGATGCCCATCGCCCAGCAGGTGACGGTGGCCGGCGAGTCCGCGACCATCCGGGCCGCCTCGGTGATCTGCTCGCGGGTCAGGCCGGTCGAGGCCTCGACCTTGGCCCAGTCCAGGTCGGCCACGTGGGCGACGTAGTCGTCGAGGCCGGTCGTGTACTGCTCGAGGAAGTCGTGGTCGAGGGCGTCCCACTCGACGAGCAGCGCGCCGATCGCCTGGAAGAACGCCAGGTCGCCGTTGAGGCGGATCGGCAGGTGCAGGTCGGCCAGCGGGGTCCCGACGGCGAGGCCCTTGGGCTTCTGCGGGTTCTTGAACCGGACCAGGCCCGCCTCCTCGAGCGGGTTGACCGAGATGATCTTCGCGCCGCGGGACTTGGCCTCCTCCAGCGCCGACAGCATCCGCGGGTGGTTGGTGCCGGGGTTCTGCCCGACGACCAGCAGCAGCTTGGCCTGGTGGATGTCCTCGAGGCTGACCGAGCCCTTGCCGATGCCGATGGTCTCGCTGAGCGCCGAGCCGGACGACTCGTGGCACATGTTCGAGCAGTCGGGCAGGTTGTTGGTGCCGAGGCTGCGGGCGAAGAGCTGGTAGACGAACGCCGCCTCGTTGGAGGTCTTGCCCGAGGTGTAGAACGTCGCCTGGTCGGGGCTGTCGAGCCGGCGCAGGTGGCCGGCGATCGTCGCGAACGCGTCGTCCCACGAGATCGGCTCGTAGTGGGTGGCGCCGGGGCGCAGCACCATCGGCTCGGTGATCCGGCCCTGCTTGCCGAGCCAGAACTCGGTGCGCCCGGCGAGGTCCTCGACCGAGTGCTCGGCGAAGAACGCGCGGTCGAGGTGCTGGCGGGTCGCCTCCTCGGCGACGGCCTTCGCGCCGTTCTCGCAGAACTCGGCGACGTGCCGGTGGCCCGGGGCGGGGTCGGGCCAGGCGCAGCCCTGGCAGTCGAACCCGTCGACCTGGTTGAGGCGGGTGAGCGTGGAGGCGGTGCGGCGCACGCCCATCTGCCCGATCGCACGGCGCATGGCGACCGCGACCGCCGTCGCGCCCGCCGCCGCGTGGGACGTCGACTCGACCTCGACGCCGTCCTCGTCGATGTCGTGGGTGGGCACCTGCCGGGCCTCGTTGCGGAGCCTGGCCGGTACGTCTCGCAGCTGGGAGAGGAGCGTCACGCTCCCCATAGTGCCCCACGGTGTGATCCGGGCAACCACCCGGAATAGCGGTCCCCCGCCCGCGGTTGGCGCCAGTCATGCCTTCGTTGTTCGAACCCCTCGACCTCGGCGCGGTGACGATCCCGAACCGCGTCCTCATGGCCCCACTGACCCGGATGCGGGCGACGCCGCCCGGCGACGTCCCGAACGCCCTCATGCGCGACTACTACGTCCAGCGCGCGAGCGCCGGGCTGCTGGTGTCGGAGGGCACCCAGATCAGCCCCGAGGGCAAGGGCTACATGGACACCCCCGGCATCCACAGCGCCGAGCAGGTCGCCGGGTGGCGGCAGGTCACCGACGCGGTGCACGAGGCGGGCGGGCTGATCGCCGCCCAGCTCTGGCACACCGGCCGGGTCTCGCACGAGTCGTTCCACGACGGGCAGCCGACGGTCTCGGCCAGCGCCGTGCCCTACCGCAACCGCACCACCGTGCGCGGCGAGGATGGTCGCCCCACCCGCGTGCCGTGCCCGACCCCGCGCGCCCTCGCGCTCGAGGAGCTCCCGCGCGTCGTCGACGACTACCGCAAGGCCACCGTCAACGCGCGCGAGGCCGGGTTCGACCTGGTCGAGATCCACGGCGCCCACGGCTACCTGCTGCACCAGTTCCTCGCCGCGGACGCCAACCAGCGCGACGACGAGTACGGCGGCTCGCTGGCCGGCCGGGCCCGGCTGATGCTCGAGGTCGTCGACGCCGTGGCCGACGCCTGGTCCGCCGACCGCGTCGGGATCCGGATCTCCCCGATCGGCTCCTTCAACGGCACCGAGGACCCCGAGGGGGCCGAGGCCGGGCTGTTCGTCGCCGGCGAGCTCGGGCGCCGCGAGCTGGCGTTCCTGCACCTCTCCGAGCCCGACTGGGCAGGGGGCCCCGAGCTCGACGACGACTACCGGCGCGCGCTGCGCGAGGCCCACCCCGGCCCGATCGTCGGCGCGGGCGGCTACGACCGCGAGAAGGCCGACCGGCTGCTCGAGGCCGGCTTCGTCGACGCCGCCGCCTTCGGGCGTACGTTCATCGCCAACCCCGACCTGCCGCGCCGGCTCGCCGAGGGCCTGCCGCTCAACCCCCAGCGTCCCGAGTCGTTCTACGGCGGCGACGCCGAGGGCTACACCGACTACCCGGAGCACGGCGCCGCCTGACCCCGGCACCCACCGTGGCGTGTCACGCCCCACATCGGCCGTAAACGGGTCGTGCCGGTGTGGGGCGGCCGCCTAGGGTCGTCCTCGACATGCAGGACTTCCCTCCCCGGGTCGCGACGTTCTTCACCGGCACCGACGACGCGCCCAGCCCGGACCCCGACACCCGTTCGCCCGCAGCCTTCCTCCGGTGGGTGCTGGGGCAGCAGAAGGCGCTCATCGCGCTCTCGTCGCTGTGCTACGCCCTGTGGTTCCTGCCGATGACGCTGGGCCCGTGGATCTTCGGCCGGGCCATCGACCAGGGCATCGTCGGCGGCTCGACGTCCGCGCTCCTCGGGTGGGCCGCGCTGCTGCTGCTCGTCGTCCTCATCGGCGCGGTCTTCGGGATCGTGTCGCACACGCTGGTGGTGCGCAGCTGGCTGGTCGGCCTCTACGGCACCCTCGAGATGGTCACCCGCAAGGTGGCGCAGATGGGGCACGTGCTGCCCCGCCGCTCCCCCACCGGCGAGGTGCTCAGCGTCGCCTCCAGCGACTCCGACGAGTTCGGCGCGCTCACCGAGATCGTGGCGCGGGCGCTCGGCCAGCTGGTGTCCTACCTGACCGTCGCCACTATCGTCCTGACGATGTCGTGGCAGCTCGGCGTGCTCACCCTCGTCGCCGCGCCGGTGCTGCTCGGCGCCGCGCTCCCGCTGCTGCGGCCGCTGCACCGCCGCCAGCAGGTCGAGCGCTCGCGCACCTCCGACCTGACCTCGCTCGCGACCGACATCGTCGCCGGCCTCCGGATCCTCCGCGGCATCGGCGGCGAGCAGACCTTCGGCACCAACTACGACCGGCAGTCGCAGTCGGCGAAGCGGGCCGGCGTCGCCGCCGGCATCTGGCAGGCGGCGGTCGAGGCCGTGGGCGTGCTGCTCTCCGGCGTCTTCCTCGTCGCCCTCGTCTGGCTCGGCACCCGCGAGGTCGCCTCCGGCGAGCTGACGGTCGGGGAGCTGATCACCTTCCTCGGCTACGGCCTGTTCATGGTCGGCCCGATCCGCACCTTCTTCGAGCTCGCCCAGAAGGGCACCCGGTCGCTGGTCAGCGCCCGCAAGGCGATCGCGATCATGGAGCAGCGCCCGCCGTGGCGCGACCCCGCGTCGGCCGTCGCGCTCGACGGCACGGCCGCGCTGCACGACGCCGCGAGCGGCCTCACCGTCGCGCCGGGCCAGCTGACGGTCGTGGTCAGCGCGGTGCCCGAGCAGAGCGCGGCGCTCGCCGACCGGCTCGGCCGCTACCTCCCCGCCGACACCGAGCCGGTCGCGGCGGACGACGAGGACGGCCTCAAGGGTCGCGCCGCCCGCCGCTCCCGCGCCGCCCGCGCGCAGGAGCGTGCCCGCATCGCCGCGCTCGACGAGGAGCGCGCCGCCCGCGAGTGGGGCGTCACCCTCGGCGGGGTCGACCTGTCGCGCGCCGCGCTCGACGACGTACGCCGCCAGGTGCTGGTGAGCGACACGTCCAGCCAGCTCTTCGCCGGCACCCTGCAGGACGCCGTCGACCCGCACGGCCGGCTGACCCGGGAGCAGGCGGAGCACGCCCTGCGCGTGGCCAACGCCGAGGACGTCTACGACGCGCTGCCCGAGGGCTGGCAGGGCCAGCTCGACGAGCGCGGCCGCGGCCTGTCCGGCGGCCAGCGCCAGCGCGTCGTGCTCGCCCGCGCGGTCGCCGCCGACCCGCCCGTGCTGGTGCTGGTGGAGCCCACGTCGGCGGTCGACGCCCACACCGAGGCCCGCGTCGCCGAGCGGGTCGCGGCGACCCGTCGCGGCCGCACCACCGTCGTGACGACCGTGTCGCCCCTGTGGCTGCACCACGCCGACCGCGTGGTGCTGCTCCACGACGGCACCGTCGTCGCCGAGGGCCGGCACGCCGACCTGCTGGCCGGCGACCCGGACTACCGCCGGGTCGTCGCCCGCGCGCTCGACGACGAGGAGGTGTCCCGGTGACCACCGACCTGCTCGCCACCTCCGCCGAGACCTGGCGTGACCGCACCGACGACCCGCCCGTGGTCCCCGACGCGCTGCGCCCGCCGACCGGCGGCACCGTCCGCGAGCGGCACCACGCGCTGTGGCAGCGCCACGACCTGCGCCGTCAGCGGGCCGAGGACGTCTATGCCGCGTCCCGCAACCCGGTGCGCGGCTGGCCGGTCTCGGGCAACCGCGCCGTGCTGCACTTCTTCGCCGACCTGGTGCGCAGCAAGAAGCGGTCCTTCGCGCTGCTCGTGCTGCTCAACGCCCTCGCGGCCGGGTCGGCGCTGGTCGTCCCGCGGCTGCTCGGCGCCCTGGTCAACCGGGTCGAGCAGGGCGACGCCGTCGAGGGACTGGACGCGCTCGCGCTCACCGTCGTCGGCGTCGTGGTGCTGCAGGCGCTCTTCACCTTCGGCGCCCAGCGGACCTCCACCCACTTCGGCCAGGACCTGCTCGCCTCCGCGCGCGAGTACGTCGTGCGCACGATCCTGCGGCTGCCCGTCGGCCGGGTCGAGGGCGCCAGCACCGGCGACCTGGTCACCCGCGTCACCCGCGACGTCGGCACCATGGCCCGCTCGGTGCAGTGGGGCGTGCCGCGGCTGCTGATCTCGCTGCTCACGGTCGTGCTGTCGGTCGTGGCGATGCTGCTCAACTCGCTGGTGCTCGCGGTGCCGGCGCTCGTCGTCTTCGCGCTCTGCACCCCCGCGGTCCGCACCTACCTCCGGCGCGCGCCGAAGGCGTACATCACCGAGGGCGCGACGTACTCGCGGATCAACACCACCCTCACCGAGACGGTCGAGGGCGCGCGCACCGTCGAGGCGCTCGGCCTCTCGGGCGCGCGGGTGCGCGCCGGCAGCGACGACATCGAGGTCTCGGCCCAGGCCGAGCGCTACGGCATGACGCTGCGCAACGTGCTCTTCGCCGCGCTCAACGGCGCCTTCCAGGTGCCGCAGGTGGTGACGCTCGTCGTCGGCGCGTGGGGCTACTCCCAGGGCTGGGTCGACCTCGGCCAGATCACCGCAGCGATGCTCTACGTCGTCGCGCTGGGCGAGCCGCTCGACGCCGTGATCGGCGAGGTCGACCGGTTGCAGGTCGGCGCGGCGTCGACCAGCCGCCTGCTCGGCATCGCCGAGGTCCCGCCGGACCGCGAGCCCGGCGACCGGCTCCCCGACGGCGTCGAGCTGGTCGGCGAGGACCTGCGCTTCGCCTACCGCGAGGGCCACGACGTGCTGCACGGCGTCGACCTGCGCCTGCGCACCGGCGAGCGGCTCGCGGTGGTCGGGCCGAGCGGCTCGGGCAAGTCGACGCTCGGTCGCCTCCTCGCCGGCATCAACCGCCCCCGCACCGGGACGGCCCGGGTCGGCGGCGTCGACCTCGTCGACCTGCCGCTCGAGGTGCTGCGCACCGAGGTCGCGCTGGTGACCCAGGAGCACCACGTCTTCATCGGCACCGTGCGCGACAACGTCGTGCTGGCGCGCGAGGACTCCTCCGACGACGCCGTGCGCGAGGCGCTGCGCGCCGTCGGTGCGCTCGGCTGGGTCGAGCGGCTGCCCGACGGCCTCGACACCACCATCGGCTCGGGCCGCCAGGCGCTCACCCCCGCGCAGGCCCAGCAGGTCGCGCTCGCCCGGCTGATCATCGCCGACCCGCACACCCTCGTGCTGGACGAGGCGACCTCGCTGATCGACCCGCGCACCGCGCGCACCCTCGAGGGCTCGATGAACAGCCTGCTCGAGGGACGTACGGTCGTCGCGATCGCGCACCGGCTGCACACCGCCCACGACGCCGACCGGATCGCGGTGGTGATCGACGGGCGGATCGTCGAGCTCGGCAGCCACCACGAGCTGATCGACCTCGACGGCGAGTACGCCGGGCTCTGGCGCGCCTGGACCTCGTAGCCGCGTTCAGGCCAGGTGCTCGTTGCGCAGCAGCGTCATCCGGTCGAGCAGGCCCTCCAGGCTCTCCTCGAACTCGACCGCGGCCCGGTCCTGGGACAGCGCGGCACGCAGCCGCTGGACCGTCGGGTACGCGTCGAGGCCTTCGGGGGTGCCCTGCTCGTCGTCCAGCACGTCGAGCGGGCCCACGTCGGCGCCGTGGTTGGCGACCTCGAGGAGCAGGTGGCCGAGCAGGAAGCTGGTGTAGGCGCGGTAGGCGGCGACCGCGGCCTCGTCGGTGAACCCCTCCGACAGGAGGCCGGTGAGGAAGACCTCGACCCAGTCGAGGCTGCGCAGCGGCGGCCGCAGCCACGGGGCCTCCGGCGGTCGTGAGGCGACCAGCGGGAACGCCTTCGGGTGCTCCAGGGCGATCCGCCGGACGCCGTGCGCGAGCCGCACCAGGAAGTCCTGCCAGCCGTCGCGCGGCTCGTCGAGGACGTCGGCGTCGGCGCGCATGCGGGCGATCATCCGGTCCACGACGGCGTCGAGCAGGTCCTCCTTGCCGGGGACGTAGCGGTAGAGCGCCATCGCCTCGACGCCCAGCTCGGTCCCGAGGCGACGCATCGTCAGGCCCGGCAGGCCGTGCTCGTCGATGAACGCGACCGCGGCGTCGACGATCCGCTCGGTGGACAGCGGCTGCCGCTCGGACGGCAGCGGGTCGCCCGCGATCGCGGCCAGGTCGGGGTCCCCCGGGCCTCCGGGACGGTCGGCGGACGTCATCCCTCTCCTCGCGGCAGGGCCGCCCCGGTGGGGCGCGCGGTGCTCCCGACTGTAGCCAGACGCGGGGCACCGACCTCACCCCTGGGAGCGGCGGAGGTTGCCGCGCAGGGAGCGGCCGTGGTCTGTTTACAACGTAAACCGACGGGCGCGCACCTCGCCCGCCCCGCCTAGGAAGGCCCCACCATGCAAGACACCCTCGAGGACGGCGTCAGCGACGGCATCGCCGTCATCTCTGACTTCGTGCCGAAGCTGCTGCTGTTCCTGATCGTCCTCATCGTCGGACTGCTCGTCGCCAAGGGCATCGCCAAGGCGCTGGACGCGGTGCTCGAGCGCGTCGGCTTCGACCGCGCCGTCGAGCGCGGCGGCGTGAAGAAGGCGCTGGCCAACTCGAAGATGGACGCCAGCGACGTGGTCGCCAAGCTCATCTACTACACGCTCATGCTCTTCGTGCTGCAGCTCGCCTTCGGCGTCTTCGGCCCGAACCCGATCAGCGACCTGATCGAGCGCGTCATCCTGTTCCTCCCGAGCCTGATCGTGGCGATCATCATCATCGTCGTCGCCTCGGCCATCGCGGCCGCGGTCAAGACCCTCGTCGAGGGCACCCTCGGCGGCCTGTCCTACGGCCGCACGGTCGCCAACGTCGCGTCGATCTTCATCCTGTTCCTCGGCATCGTCGCCGCGCTCAACCAGGTCGGCGTCGCCACCACCGTCACCACCCCCGTCCTGGTCGCGATCCTCGCCACGGTCGCCGGCGTGATCATCGTCGGCGTCGGCGGCGGCCTGGTCCGTCCCATGCAGCAGCGCTGGGAGGGCTACCTCACCAAGGCCGAGGAGGAGGCCCCGCGCATCAAGCAGCACGCGGCCGCCGCGCCGAGCGTGACCGAGCAGGCCCAGCAGGCCCGGGCCCGCGTCGAGCAGGACGCGCAGTACTGATGCGCTGACGCCCTCGTCGCCGCACCCGTGGCGGTGCGTGAGGCGGGTTTCCCGAACGGGGAATCCCCCTCACGCACCGCTCGGGCAGTGGCGGGCTCAGGCGCGGGAGGCGCGCTGGTGCGAGCGCCAGCAGGCCCAGCCCAGCACCACGCAGACCGCGGCGGCCACGGCGAAGCCGAGGACGGAGCGGCCGGCGTAGGGCGCGAGCAGCGCCGCGCTGGCCGCGTTGAAGACGAGGGTCACGAAGGACGCCGCCGACATCACCGCGCCGCGCCGGGTCGGCACCAGGTCGAGCATCAGGAGCTGGATGTTGGGGTAGGCCAGACCGTTGCCGAAGGCGATCAGCGACACCCCGACGACCGCCCACGGCAGCACCTCGCCGGCCGGCGTGAGCGCGACCGCCACCCCGAGCAGGGCACCGGCCGTGCTGACGGCGTAGCCGATCGACACGAGCCGGCTGCTGGAGACCAGCCGGCCGTAGCGGCCGCTGCCGATCGAGCCGACGACCATCGCGCCGATCATCGGCACGAACAGCTTCCAGAAGTCGAGCTCGCCCTCGCCGAGCAGGTCCACGACGAAGATCGAGGCGCCGCCGATGTAGAGGAACTGCGCGCCGAACACGAAGGTGCCGGCCCAGGCCATCCGGTGGAACGCCGGCACCCGGACCACGGCGGCGAGCCCGCCGAGGACCGCGCCGACGCGCAGGGGCGTACGCCGCTCCGGCGGGTGGCTCTCCGGCAGCAGCAGGGCGCAGGCCGCCACCAGCACCAGCGCGAGCACGGCCATCGCCCAGAACACGGTCTGCCACGGACCGACCTGGACCAGCAGCCCGCCGACGACCGGGGCGATCGCGGGCGCGACGCCGAAGATCACCGCGACCTGGCTCATCATCCGCTGCGCCTCGCGGCCCTCGAACAGGTCGCGGATCACGGTACGGCTCACGATCGTCGAACCGCCGGCGGCCAGGCCCTGCACGACCCGCCCGAGCAGCAGCAGCTCGAGGGAGGTGGCGAACGCGCAGGCGACCGACGCGACGGCGTAGACCCCGAGCGAGCCCAGGATGACCGGGCGCCGGCCGACGGCGTCGGACAGCGGCCCGTGGAAGATGCTCATCGCCGCGAAGGCGAGCATGTAGGCGGTGACGACGAGCTGGAGCTGGCCGGTCGAGGCGTCGAGCGCACGGCCCATCGAGGTGAACGCCGGGAACGGCGTGTCGATGCTGAACGGGCCGATCATCGACAGCATCGCCAGCACCAGCGGGATGCCGATCGCGACCCGGAGGGAGCGATCCTGCGGGACGGTGTCGGTCGGCGAGGTCACCGGCTGAGGCTACGGTCCAGGTTGATCACGGCGCTGACCAGGCTCAGGTGGGTGAACGCCTGCGGGAAGTTGCCGAGCTGCTCGCCGTTGAGGCCGACCTGCTCGGCGTACTGCCCGAGGTGGTTGGCGTAGGTGAACATCTTCTCCAGCGCCAGCCGCGCGTCGTCCAGCCGCCCGGAGCGGGTGAGCGCCTCGACGTACCAGAACGAGCAGAGCGAGAACGTGCCCTCTCCGGCCTCGTCGCCGTCGCCGTCCCCGACGCCGTCGTCGAACGTCTCGGCGTCGTAGCGCAGCACCAGGCTGTCGGTGACCAGCCGCTCCTCGACGATCGCCAGCGTGGAGAGGAAGCGCGGGTCGTCCGGGGCCACCATCTTCACCATCGGCATCAGCAGCGTCCCGGCGTCGAGGACGTCGCCCCCGGCGAACGCGGTGAACGCGCCGAGCTCGTCGTTCCAGCAGTCGGTCATCACCCGCTCGTAGATCGCGTCCCGGGTCGCCGCCAGCGCGGAGAGGTCGCCGGGCAGGCCGCGGCGCCGCGCGATCCGCATCATCCGCTCCACCGCGACCCAGCACATGACCAGCGAGGTGGTGTGGGTGCGCGGCTCGCCGCGGATCTCCCACATGCCGGCGTCGGGCCGGTCCCAGTTGTCGGTCAGCCAGCCGACGATGCGGGTCAGGTCGGTCCACGCGTCGTGGCTGATGCCGCGGCTGTGCTTGTCGTAGAGGTAGACCGAGTCGATCAGCTCGCCGTAGACGTCGAGCTGGAGCTGGTCGACGGCCTGGTTGCCGACCCGGACCGGGCGGGAGCCGCGGTGGCCGGCGAGGTGGTCGAGCTCGCGCTCGTGCGGGATCCCCCCGTCGAGGTCGTAGAGCACCCGCAGCGGTCCGAGCCGCTCGGCCTCGTCGCCGTCGTCCGCGGCCTCGCCGAGGCGCTCGGACAGGAACCGGACGAAGGCCGAGGCCTCGTCGGTGAACCCGAGCCTGAGCAGCGCGTAGACGCTGAACGCGGCGTCGCGGACCCAGACGTAGCGGTAGTCCCAGTTGCGCGAGCCGCCGATCGTCTCGGGCAGGCTGGTCGTCGGGGCCGCGACGATCCCGCCGCTGGGCTCGTGGCACAGCAGCTTGAGGGTGAGCGCGGAGCGGTCGACCCACTCGCGCCAGCGACCGGTGTACGTGCTCTGCGCGAGCCACCCGCGCCAGAACGCGGCGGTGGCGTCGAAGAGCTCCTCGACGTCGTCCTCGCAGCAGCCCCGCGACTCCTCGCCGGGGGCGAGCACCTCGAGCACGAAGAGCACGGCCTCGCCGGCGCCGAGCGCGAGCCGGGCGGTCGCCGCGTGGTCCTCGACCTCGAGGTCGGCGGTGCTGGACAGGGCGAGGTGCACGTCGCCGTCGGCGAACCGGACGACGCCGTCGTGCACGTCGAGGTCGGGGTCGGTCTCGCCGTAGTCGGGCCGCGGCGCCATGTGCATGTAGAGGTCGACGGACCCCCGCAGCCCGACCACCCGCCGGACCAGGCGCTGGTGGTGGTCCGGATCGTGGGCCCGCAGCACCGGCATGAAGTCCTGCACCTCGACCACGCCCCGCTCGGTCATGAAGCGCGTGACGAGGATGTTGGTCTCGGGGTGGTAGTACTGCTGGCTGCGCGCCTCGGGGTCGTCGGGGCCGAGCCGCCACGCGCCGGCGTCGGGGTCGAGCACCGACGCGAAGACGCTGGGCGCGTCGAAGCGCCCGGGGCAGAACCAGTCGATGGTGCCGTCGGTGGCCACCAGCGCGGCGGTGCGGAGGTCCCCGACCAGGCCGTGGTCGGCGATGCGGGGAGCGTCGCGCTCAGGCACCCTCGCCCCCGAGCCGCCACCCGCCCTGCGGCAGGTCGAGCGCCTCGCGCGGCCCCCACGACCCCTGGTCGTACGGCAGCGGGTCCGGGCGGTCGTCGAGGACCGGCTGGCAGACCTCCCACAGCCGCCGGGTCTCGTCGGCGTGGGCGAAGAGCGTGTGGTCGCCCTCCATCACGTCGAGCAGCAGCCGCTCGTAGGCCTCCAGCGGGTCGTCGTCGGGCAGCTCCTCGCCGAGGTCGAGGCGCATCGTCGCGGGCGCGAGGTCCATCTCGGGCCCGGGCCGCTTGCCGAGCAGGTCGACGTGCACCTGCGCCTCGTCGGTCAGCTCGAGCACCAGCTCGTCGACCGCGGGCACGGGGGCGAACACGGTCGAGTCGGGCTGGCGGAAACGCAGCGTCACCGTGCGCCGGGTCTCGGCCATCGCCTTCCCGGTGCGCATCAGGAACGGCACGTCCCGCCAGCGGTCGTTGTCGACGAACGCCTCCAGCGCGACGAAGGTCTCCACGTCGGAGTCCTCGTCGACGTCGTCCTCCTCGCGGTAGCCGTCGTACTGCCCGAGCACGACGCGCGACGGGTCGAGGGGGCGTACGTCCCGGAAGACCGCGGCGCGCGCCCGCCGCACCGCGGCGGCGGACCACTCCCCCGGGTCCTCCAGCGCGACCGCGCCGAGGATCTGGAACAGGTGGGTGGACACCATGTCGCGCAGGGCGCCGGTCGACTCGTAGAACGAGCCGCGGCCCTCCATCGCCAGCGTCTCGGGGACGTCGACCTGCACCGAGGCGATGCTGCGCCGGTCCCAGGCCGGCTCGAAGAGGGCGTTGGCGAAGCGCAGCGCGAGCAGGTTCTGCACGGCCTCCTTGCCGAGGAAGTGGTCGATGCGGAAGACCTGCTCCTCGTCGAAGACCTCGTGGACGTCGTGGTCGAGCTCCTCGAACGACTCGAGGTCGAGGCCGAACGGCTTCTCGATGACCAGCCGCGCCCGCTCGGCGAGGCCCTCGCGGCCGAGCATGGCGACCATCCCGGACATCGCGGTCGGCGGGACGGAGAGGTAGACGAGCCGGCTCACCTCGCCGTCGCCCCCCAGCGACTCCTCGACCTCGCGCACGTGGTCGGCGAGGTCGGAGCCGTCGTCGGCGTCGGAGGTGCGGAAGGTGACCCGCCCGAGCAGGTCGCGCACCAGGTCGTCGTCGAGGTCGTCGACGCTCTCGCGCAGCCCGTCGCGGACCTCGTCGCGGAAGTCGTCGTCGCTGCCGGGCGAGTGCCGCCCGCTGCCGATCACGGCGTAGTCGTCGGGCAGTCGTCCGGCGGCCGCGAGCCGGTAGAGGCCGGGGAAGAGCTTGCGTGCGGCCAGGTCGCCCCGTGCACCGAAGAGGAGGAAGACGTACGGAGGCAGCGTGGCGCCGGAGGTCGTCATGCCGTCGACGCTAGTGACCACCCGAAGGGGCGGGAACGCCCGCGGGGAGGGTCAGGAGTTGCTGTAGACCGCCGGCCCGCCGTCGCCGCCGGCGGAGTCGGGACCGCGGCCCGCCCAGGTCCAGGCGTAGGCCGGGTCCTCGACCGCGCGGCCGCCCTCACCGAGCTCGAGCGGGGCGAAGGTGTCGACCATGACGGCCGACTCCTCGAAGTACTGCACCCCCAGCGACGCCTCGATCGCGCTCGGCTGCGGGCCGTGGGCGTGGCCGCCCGGGTGCAGGCTGATCGACCCGATGCCGATGCCGGAGCCCTTGCGGGCCTCGTAGTCGCCGCCGACGTAGAACATGACCTCGTCGGAGTCGACGTTGGAGTGGTAGTACGGCACCGGGATGGCGAGGTCGTGGTAGTCGACCTTGCGGGGCAGGAAGTTGCAGATCACGAAGTTCCAGCCCTCGAAGACCTGGTGGACCGGCGGCGGCTGGTGGACCTTGCCGGTGATCGGCATGTAGTCCTCGATGTTGAACGTGTACGGGTAGAGGCAGCCGTCCCACCCGACCACGTCGAAGGGGTGCGTGGCGTAGGTGAACCGGGTGCCGACGACGCCGGCGCTGGTGCGGTGCTTGACCAGCACCTCGACGTCGGTGCCCTCCGCCTCGAACGTCTCGCTCGGCCCGTGCAGGTCGCGCTCGCAGTAGGGAGCGTGCTCGAGCAGCTGGCCGAAGCGGGAGAGGTAGCGCTTGGGCGGGTGGATGTGGGAGTTGGCCTCGATCGCGTAGAGCCGCGACGGCTCGGCCGGAACCCAGCGGTGGTCGGTGGCGCGCGGCACCACGACGTAGTCACCGGCGCGGTAGGGCACCACGCCGAAGACGGTCTCGACGGTGCCGGAGCCCGACTCGACGAAGACGCACTCGTCGCCGATCGCGTTGCGGTAGAGCGGGGACGCCTCGGTGCCGGTCACGACGTAGGCGATCCGGACGTCGTTGTTGCCGAGCACGAGCCGGCGTCCCTCGACCGGGCACGACCCGCGGCCCTCCCCCGGGAAGGGCAGGTCGTGCAGCTTGAGGTGGCGGGGCTTGAGCGGGTGGTTGGGCGTGCGCGACTGGTCGGGCAGCTCCCAGACCTGGCTGTCGACGATCGCGCTCGGGACGCCGCGGCGGTAGAGCAGCGAGGAGTCCGAGGAGAAGCCCTCCTCGCCCATCAGCTCCTCGCGGAAGAGGTGGCCGTCGTCGTCGCGCAGCTGGGTGTGACGCTGCCGCGGCAGCCGTCCGAGTGCTCGGTAGTGGGCCATGGATCCGCTCCGTCCGTCCGATCATCGGACGTTTCCGTCCGCTATCTGGTGGCTAGAGTAGCCCCGTGACCCCCGATCCCGCACCCCTCGTGACCGACCCCTGGCGCGGCCTGGTCGACGACGCCGCGATCTTCCCGCCCGGCGACGCGCCGCTGCACGACGCGACCGCGGCCCACGCCGCCCGCGCCGGGGAGTGGTGGGCCGACCTGGTCGGCACCTTCGTGCTCCGCGACACCGACCTGCCCCTGGTCCGCGGGTTCGGGGCGCCGCTGTCGGTCGTGGTGACCGGAGGCGCCGGACAGCTCGCCGGACCGCTCGGTGCCGCGGCCCGCCTCGGCCTCGACGTCGCCGCGGTGGAGATCGCGCTGCGCGACCCCGACGACCTGGTCGGCAACGTGCGCCGCGTCGACGCCGCCGCGCGCGCCGCGGAGATCGACGTACCGCTGTTCATCGAGGTCCCCGGGCCCGCGACCCCCGCCTGGCTGGCCGCCGCCGACGAGGTGGCCGCGCTCGGCCACCGGCTCAAGCTCAGGCTGGGCAACGTCGACCACGACCTCGTGCCCGACGCCGCCACGGTCGCCACCTGGGTGGACGCGGCGCTCGACCGGGAGACACCCTTCAAGGCGACCGCCGGCCTGCACCGCGCCGTACGCCACGACCCCGAGGGCGGCGGCGCGCACGGCTTCCTCAACCTGCTGGCCGCGACCCAGCTGCTCTGGGACGGTGGGTCCGTGGCCGACGCGACCGACGTGCTCGAGCAGCGCGACGGCGCCGCGCTGGCCGCCACCGACCTGTCGTCGGCCCGCCGCTGGATGACCTCCTTCGGCTCGTGCTCGGTCATCGAGCCGCGCGACGACCTGATCGCCCTCGGACTCCTCACCGACCCCACGGAGCAGCCATGAGCACCCCGCCCCTCCCCCACCGGCCCACCTGGGTCGAGTCGGCTGCCGGCTCCGGCTTCGACGTCGACCACCTGCCCTACGGCGTGTTCGCCCGATCCGGCGAGCGCCCCCGCGTCGCGGTCCGGATCGGCGACCAGGTGCTCGACCTGAGCGTCGTCGCCGCGGCCGACATGGTCGACACCCACGCGCTCTTCGACCAGCCGACGCTCAACCCGTTCATGGCGGCCGGACCCGCCGTGTGGGACTCGACCCGCGCGTGGATCAGCGGCCTGCTGACCGACCAGACCGAGCGCGACCTCGTCGAGCCGGCGCTCGCCCCGGTCGACTCGGTGACGATGCGGATGCCCTTCGAGGTCGGCGACTACGTCGACTTCTACGCCTCCGAGCACCACGCGTCCAACGTCGGACGGATGTTCCGTCCCGACGCCGAGCCGCTGCTGCCGAACTGGAAGAACCTGCCCGTCGGCTACCACGGACGCTCCGGCACGGTCGTCGTCTCCGGCACCGACGTGGTGCGCCCCTGCGGCCAGCGCAAGGCACCCACCGACGACCTCCCGACCTACGGCCCCTCGCAGCGCCTCGACATCGAGGCCGAGCTCGGCTTCGTCGTCGGCGTGCCGTCGGCCATGGGCGAGCGGGTCGCGACCGCCGACTTCGCGCGGCACACCTTCGGCGTCGTCGGGCTCAACGACTGGTCGGCCCGCGACGTCCAGGCGTGGGAGTACGTCCCGCTCGGCCCGTTCCTCGGCAAGTCGTTCGCGACGTCGATCAGCGCGTGGGTCACCCCGCTGGCGGCGCTCGCGGCCGCCTGGACCGACCTGCCCGGCCAGGACGACCCGCCGGTGCTCGACTACCTCCGCGTCGAGGGCCCGGCCGGCCTCGACATCGACGTCGAGGTGGTCCTCGACGGCGAGGTCGTCGCCCGACCGCCCTACCGGACGATGTACTGGTCGCCGGCCCAGATGCTGGCGCACACCACCGTCAACGGCGCGAGCCTGCGCACCGGCGACCTGTGGGGCTCGGGCACCGTCTCCGGCCCCGAGCGCGACCAGCGCGGCTCGCTGCTCGAGCTCAGCTGGGGCGGCAAGGAGCCGTTCACGGCCGCGGGGCGCGAGCGCACCTTCCTCGAGGACGGCGACGAGGTGACCCTGCGCTACTCCGCGCCGGGCGCCCTCGGCGGCCGGATCACCCTCGGCGAGGTCACCGGGCGGGTGCTGCCCGCCCGCTGACCCGGGCCCTAGGCTGGCCGGCGTGAGACAGCTCGGCCAGTACGCCCCTCCGCGCCACGTCGTCGCGCACCTCTCCGACCCGCACCTCCTCGGCGGCGGCGAGCTGCACTACGGCGTCGTCGACAACACCGCCCACCTGCGGCGCGCGCTCGAGCGGCTCGCGGCCGTCCGCCCGGCGCCCCAGGTCATCGTCTTCACCGGAGATCTCGCCGACCGCGCCGAGCCGGAGGCGTACGCCACCCTCCGCTCCGTCGTCGAGCCGGCCGCGGCCCAGATGGGCGCCACCGTCGTGTGGACGATGGGCAACCACGACGAGCGCGAGCCGTTCGCACGGGCGCTCTTCGACTCCGACGACGACGGCTGCCAGGACCGGGTCCACGACGTCGACGGGCTGCGGGTCGTGGCGCTCGACACGAGCGTCCCGGGCTACCACCACGGCGAGCTGACGCCCGACCAGCTGGCCTGGCTGGCCGACGTCCTCGCGACGCCCGCCGAGCACGGCACCCTGCTGGCGATGCACCACCCGCCGCTGCCGGTGCCGATGCTCCGCGCCGCCGAGCTGATCGAGCTGCGCGACCAGCAGTCGCTGGCCGACGTCGTCGCCGGCACCGACGTCCGCGGCATCCTCGCCGGGCACCTGCACCTGACGACCTGGTCCACCTTCGCCGGCGTCCCGGTCTCGGTCGCCTCGGCGAGCTGCTACACGATCGACCCGGCGCCGGTCGACCGCTTCGTCTCCGGCGTCGACGCCGGGCGGTCGTTCACGATGATCCACGCCTACGAGGACCGGCTGGTGCACACCCTGGTCCCGCTCGAGCGCGGCACCGAGGTCAGCGGCCTCGGCACCGACATCGAGGAGGGCCTCGAGACGATCCCGCTCGAGCAGGCGATCGAGCTCGCCTCGTCCAAGACCTCGCAGTTCAACTCCTGATCCCCGATCCACCCGAGGAGACCCCCGCAGTGCGACTGCTGCTCATGCGCCACGGCCAGACCCACGGCAACGTGTCGGGCGAGCTCGACACCGCCCACCCAGGGCTCGACCTGACCGACCTCGGACGCGCCCAGGCCGAGGCGGCCGCGACGGCGCTGGCCGACGAGCGGATCGACGCGGTCTACGTCTCGAGCCGGGTGCGTACGCACCAGACCGCCGCGCCCACCGCGCTCGCGCGCGGCCTGCGGCCGGTCGAGCTCGACGGCCTCGAGGAGGTCCAGGCGGGCGACTTCGAGATGCGCAAGGACCACGACGCCGTCGCCGGCTACATCGAGACCGTGGCGGCCTGGCTCGAGGGCGACCTCGAGCGCCGGATGCCCGGGAGCGAGACGGGCGCGGAGTTCCTCGCCCGCTTCGACGCGGCCGTGCGCACCATCGCGGACGCGGGCCACTCGTGCGCCCTCGTCGTCAGCCACGGGGCCGCGCTGCGGACGTGGGTCTCGACCCGGATGACCCCGCACCCCGACGCTCCCCCGGCCACCCAGCCGCTGCACAACACCGCGCTGGTCGTCCTCGACGGCGACCCGGACACCGGCTGGGAGATGGTGTCGTGGCAGGGACACCCGGTCGGCGGCGACCTGCTCGAGGACCCCACGGCCGAGGACCCCACCGGCGACCTCGACGCCGACGGGGACGGCGAGGTCGGCTGACCGGCCGGGTCCCTCGCTCGGAGCGGTGTCCCACCGACATTCCGGGCCGGAGAAACGTGGCTCAGCCACCGCTCCCGACGCCCGCATCCCGGTGGACCGGACGAGCCCTCACCGCAGCACGTCATGGCCCGCCGAGGCGGCCTACACGCCCTCGGTGCCGATCCCGGGGTGGACGAAGGGCTGCCCGGCGCGCATCTGCTCGATCGAGCCCGGGTGGACCCGGTCGAGGTGGGCGAGGCCGCGGCGGCGGTAGCGCAGGATCTGCCAGATGCCGAAGGCCCAGAAGAGGTACTGCACCGACAGCGCGAGCTTGAAGTCGCCGAGGTCGTAGGCGTCCATGCCGCCGGGCTGGGCGAGGTCGAGCACGACGCCGATCAGCGCCATGGTCAGCAGCGAGGCGGTGAAGCCGCCGACGTTGACAAGCCCGTTGGCGCGGCCGATCGCGTGGGCCGGGGTGAAGGAGCGCGCGAGGTCGAAGGCGACCATCGACGCCGGACCGCCGCTCGCGGTGGCGAAGGCCATCACCACGACGAGCCACACCGGCGCGGCACCCGGCCACAGCAGCACGGCCGTCCACGGCACCACCATCGCCAGCACGACGCCGATCACGATGAACGAGCGGTAGTAGGGCAGCCGCGCGACGAGCCGGGCCAGCACGAGGCCGCTCACGACCGCCCACGCGGTCATCGCCATCAGCAGCGTGCTCGCCTCGCCGGTCGTCCAGCCGAGTCCCTGCACGAGGAACGGGTAGCCCCACAGCAGCGTGAAGACGGTCGCGCCGAACTGCGAGGTGAAGTGCGACCACATCCCGAGCCGGGTGCCGGGGTTGCCCCAGACGGTGCGCACGGACTCGGCGAGGGCGCGGAGCTTGACCGCCACGACCTCGTCGCGGCGGTAGGGCGAGTCCTTGACGAGCAGCACGACCGCCACCAGCAGCACCACGCCGACGCTGGAGGTGAGCGCGAAGGCGCGGGTCCACCCGAGCTGGTGGAGCAGGAACGACAGCGGCCCGGCCGCGACGATCGCGCCGAGCTGGCCGGTGAGCCCGGTGAGCTGGGTGACCAGCGGCGCCTGGCGGACCAGGAACCACACGGTGACCAGCCGGATCACGCTCACGAAGATCATCGCGTCGCCCGCACCCACCAGCGCCCGCGCGGCCACGGCCGTCGCGAACGAGCCGGCGAAGGCGAAGGCGAGCTGGCCGACGGTCATCAGCGCCAGCCCGGACAGCAGCATCACCCGGGAGCCGAAGCGGTCGAGGAGGACCCCGACCGGCACCTGCATGCCGGCGTAGACGACGAGCTGGAGCACGGTGAACGTCGCCAGGCTGGTCGCGTTGATGCCGAACCGGTCGGCGGCGATGATGCCGGCGACGCCGAGCGAGCTGCGGTGGAAGACCGCGAGGACGTAGACCGCGAGCGCGACGACCCAGATCACCCAGGCCCGACGCTTCCCGATGTCGTGGACCTGCTCCGGATTCACTCCTGGTCCGCCCCGGGGCCGAGGGCCGCGGTCAGCTCGGCGCGCGACGGCGGGTCGGCGCCGGGGCGCGAGACGTTGATCGCGGCGCCGACGGCGGCGGCCATCACCGCGCCGAGGACGTCGCGGTCGGACAGCCCGCGCAGGACGGACGCGCCGTCCGCCCCGCGTACGCCGAGGGCGAGGAGGGCGTCGACCAGCACGCCGCTGAAGGTGTCACCGGCGCCCACCGTGTCGGCGACCGCGACCGGCACGCCGGGCACCTCGAGCACGGTCCCGTCGGGGCGCACGGCCACCGCGCCGTCGCCACCGCGGGTGACGACCACGAGGCCGGGGCCCTGTGTGGCCCAGCGGGTCGCGACGGCGACGTGGTCGTCGTCGGGGTGGAGCCAGGCGAGGTCCTCGTCGCTGACCTTGACCACGTCGGAGAGGCCGACCAGCTCCTCGACCCGCGCCACGACCGGCGCGCGGTCGGGCGTCAGGGCGGGGCGGGCGTTGGGGTCGAGGGAGACGACCGCGCGGCCGCGGTGGGCCCGGACCGCGGCGAGCACGGCGTCGGCGCCCGGCGCGAGCACGGTCGCGACGGAGCCGACGTGGAGCACGTCGTGCTCGTCGTCGGGCGCCGACGCGAGGTCCCACTCGAGGTCGAAGACATAGCTGGCGGCGCCGTGCTCGTCGAGGGTGACCGTGGCGCTGGACGTACGCCCGCCCGCCGGGGCGTACGCCTCGACCACGACGCCGCTGCGCTCGAGCCAGGCCCGCACCTGGCGGCCGCGGTCGTCGTCGGCGAGGACGGTGACCAGCCGGACGTCGCGCTCGAGCCGGGCGAGGGCGATCGCGACGTTGGCAGGGCTGCCGCCCGGCAGGTCGCGCGGGGTCCCGGTGTCGTCGGGCACCACGTCGACGAGCGCCTCGCCGACGACCAGGACGCGGGGCTGCTCGTCGGTCATGGGGACATCATGCCGCCGGCGGGCCGCCGAGGCACCGGGCGGTCCCCGCCGCGAGACCCGGGGCGAGCGGGAGCCGGGGAAGGAGCGTGGCCTGGACCGCGTGGTAGAGGTCGGGCTTGCCGGGCCAGACGGTCGCGGCGGGCCGGTTGTGCGGGTCCAGCTCGTGGTGCCACGAGCCGCGCTCGACGTCGCGGACGTGCGCGTCGACGTAGGCCCACCACGCGGCGTACCGGTCGGCGTACGCCGTCTCGCCGGTGCGGCGGTGCAGGGCGGCCGCGGCGCCGATCGCCTCGGCGGCGACCCAGTGGAAGCGCTGGCGCACGACCGGCGTGCCCGCCCAGTCGGTCGTGTAGACGAAGCCCGGTGCGCCGTCGGCCGCCCAGCCGTCGGCGACCGCGCGGTCGAAGAGCAGCCGCGAGGTGTCCAGCAGGCCGGAGGGGGCGTCCGCGCCGAGCGTGGCCTCGACGTGGAGCAGCAGCCGCGACCACTCGAGGGCGTGCCCGACGGTCGCGCCGAACGGCTTGAACGGGTCGTCCGGGCGCTCGCGGTTGAGCTCGAGGTCGGGGGTCCAGTCGGGGCCGAAGTGCTCGGGGAGGCGCCCGTCGTAGGCCGCCGCGAGGTCGACGGCCAGGCCCGAGAGCCGCGCCGCCCGCTCGTGCCAGGCACGGTCGCCGGTCGCGTCGCCGACCGCGAGCATCGCCTCGACGGAGTGCATGGCGGCGTTGAGCCCGCGGTAGTCGTCGGGCGCGGTCCAGGCCCGGTCCCACGCGTCGACGACCCGCCCGGTCGCGTCGTCCCAGAACTGCCGCTCGAACACCTCGGCGGCCTCGTCGAGCAGGTCCTCGCCACCGGGGACGCCGGCGGTGGCCGCGGTGGCGCCGGCGAGCGCGACGAACGCGTGGGCGTAGCACTCCTTGGCGGTCTCCGCCGGGCTCCCGTCGGGGGCGACGGACCCGAACCAGCCACCGTGCTCGGGGTCACGCAGCGTCGTGCGCAACCCGTCGAGGGCCGCGGTCGCGACCTCGCGGCTGCCGTCGACGCCGAGCAGGGCACCGAGGCCGTAGACGTGGACCGTCCGGGCCGTGATCCAGGTGTGCACCGGCCGGGCGAGGTCGGGGGTGCCGTCGTCACCGAGCCAGGCGGCCCCGCCGAGCGGGTGGACGACGCGGCGTCCGGTGGCCCCGAAGGACAGCAGGCGACGCGTCTCGGCGTCGAGCCAGGCGTCGTCGGGCGGTGGGGTGGCGTCCATCCGGGCAGTCAAGCAGCCCGGCGCCGGACGCACGACCCCGGACGCAGCAGGACCCCCGTCGCACGACGGGGGTCCTGGTGCCTGGATGTCTCCAGTGGCAGGTAGAGGATTCGAACCTCTGTAGGCAATGCCGGCTGATTTACAGTCAGCTCCCTTTGGCCGCTCGGGCAACCTGCCGGGGCGTGCGGAAGAATAGCAAGGCACGGACTTCACCACGAATCGCCGGGGCACCCTCGGGAGGCCCCTCAAGGAGGCAACACAGATGGCTGACTCGAGCTTCGACATCGTGAGCAAGCTGGACCGCCAGGAGGTCGACAACGCCCTGAGCCAGGCCGCCCGCGAGATCGCGACCCGCTTCGACTTCAAGGGCACCGGGGCGAGCATCGAGTGGAAGGGCGAGAAGGCGATCGAGATCACCGCCTCCGCCGACGACCGCGCGAGCGCGGTGCTCAGCGTCTTCCAGGACAAGCTCATCAAGCGCAACCAGAGCCTGAAGATCCTCGACGCGTCCGAGCCGCGCCAGTCGGGCCAGGTGTCCAAGATCGACATCGCGCTCAAGGAGGGCATCACCTCCGAGGACGCCAAGAAGATCTCCAAGCTGATCCGCGACGAGGGCCCCAAGGGCGTCAAGGCGCAGGTGCAGGGCGAGGAGCTGCGGGTGTCGTCGAAGAAGCGCGACGACCTCCAGGCCGTGCAGCAGCTGGTGAAGTCGCAGGACTACGACTTCGCGGTGCAGTTCACCAACTACCGCTGAGCAGCACCGCCCACGCGCGACGCCGACCCGGCGCCGCGGTCGTCACCTGGCGAGGACCGTCGTCAGGAAGGACACCGCGGCGACCGGGTCGTGCGGCATCAGGTGGGCGTTCAGCCCCTCGGCCACGCCCTGGGTGGCGCCGCGACCGGCGACGAAGACCGGGTGCTCGACCGCGAGCCGGGAGATGGCGGTGGCCTCCGCGGTGAGCGCGGTGTCGCGGGTCGCTGCGAGCACGACGGCGTCGGCCTGCGAGGCCCGGGCGGCCGCGACGATCGCGGGCATCGGGGTGTCGGCGCCGAGGTAGCGGGTCCGGGCACCGCTCTCCCCCAGCAGCAGCGAGAAGCTGAGCAGGACCAGGTCGTGGCGCTCCCCCGGCGGGCAGGCCAGCAGCACCACGGGGCCGTCCGCCACGGCACCGTCGTCGCCCGGCCGACCGCCGAAGGCCCAGAGCCAGCGGCGCAGCAGGTTGCTGACGAAGTGCTCGTGGGCGACCGACAGCCGGCCCTGCTCCCAGCGGTCGCCGAGCTCGCCGAGGAACGGCAGGACCACCTGGGTGATCGCGTCGGCGAGCGAACGCTGCCAGAGCAGGTCGGCGAGCGTGGTGTCGGCGACCTCACCGTCGTAGGTCTCGACTGCGGCCCAGAGCCGCTCGGTGGCGGCGCTCAGCGGGGTGGGAGCGATGGTCACCGGCAAACCCTAGTGGGCGCCGCCCGGCGGACGGCACCCACTTCCGGATGGGACGCCGCTCACCCGACGGCGCGCATCGACGGCACGACGGCGGCCCCGGGCGCCGGGGTGATCCAGACGGTGCTGCCCTCCGCCAGGTCGAGTGCGCGCGCCTCGGCGCGCGACAGGACCACGCTGACGTCGTCGCCGGCGACGGTGAGGACGTGGAGGCGGACCTCGAAGCCGACCTTGAGCAGCCGCGAGACGGTGCCCTCGGTGGAGCCGGCCAGGACCGGGCTGGTCGACACGTCGATGTCGTGGGGACGCAGCGAGACGCCGCCGAGCTGGGTCACGTCGCCCAGGAAGGACATCACGAAGTCGTTGGCGGGCGCCTCGTAGAGCTCGTCGGGGGTGCCGACCTGCTCGACGCGGCCCTCGTTGATGACCACGATCTCGTCGGCGACCTCCATCGCCTCCTCCTGGTCGTGGGTGACGAAGACGGTCGTCACGTGCACCTCGTCGTGCAGGCGCCGCAGCCAGTCGCGCAGCTCCTTGCGGACCTTGGCGTCGAGCGCGCCGAACGGCTCGTCGAGCAGGAGCACGCTCGGCTCCACGGCCAGCGCGCGGGCGAGCGCCATGCGCTGGCGCTGACCGCCCGAGAGCTGCGACGGCATCCGGTGGCCGAACTGCGAGAGGTGCACGAGCTTGAGCAGCTCGTCGACCCGCTCGACGACCTGGGCCTTCGGCTTCTTGCGGATCTCGAGGCCGAAGGCGACGTTCTTCGCCACCGTCATGTGCTTGAAGACCGCGTAGTGCTGGAAGACGAAGCCGACGTTGCGCTTCTGGGGCGGCAGGTGGGTCGCCTCCGTGCCCTCGATGGTCACCGTGCCGGAGTCCGCCTTCTCCAGTCCGGCGATGATCCGCAGGAGGGTGGACTTGCCGCCGCCGCTCGGGCCGAGGAGGGCGGTCAGCTGACCGGTCGGGATGGTGACGTTCACGTCGTCGAGCGCGACGAAGTCGCCGAACTTCTTGTTCAGCCCGGACACGTGGATGCTCATGGGGTTGCCTTTCGTGGTGCGAGGTGCTCAGTCATGAGCCTTGGGACGGAGGAACGCGACGACGATCAGGCTGGCGACGCACACCATCACCAGCAGGAAGGCGATGGCGTACGCCTCGCCCTGCGCGAAGTTCTGGTAGCTCTTCTCGACCGCGAGCGTCGCCGTCTGGGTCCGGCCGGCGACGTTGTCGGAGACGACCTTGACCGCGCCGAACTCGCCGACCGAGCGGGCCAGGCTGAGCACGACGCCGTAGACGACCGCCCACTTGATGCTGGGCAGGGTGATCCGCCAGAACGTCTGCGGGCCGTTGGCGCCGAGGCTGCGCGCCGCCTGCTCCTGGTCGTCGCCGATCTCGTGGAGCACCGGGACGACCTCGCGGATCACGAGCGGGAGGGCGACGAAGCAGGTCGCCATCACCAGTCCCGGCGTGGCGAAGATGATCGCGATGCCACGCTCGTCCAGGCCGGGACCGAGCCAGCCGTCGCGGGTGTTGTAGACGAGCACCAGCGCCAGGCCGACGACGACCGGCGACACCGAGAGCGGCACGTCCACGAGCGCCGAGAGGGCCCGCTTGCCGGGGAACTCGTAGCGCACCAGCAGCAGGGAGATCGTCACGCCGAAGACGAGGTTGATCAGCACGGCGGCCAGCGCGATCTTGCCGGTCAGGGCAAGGGCGGCGACCACGTCCTCGTCGCCGAGGGCGTCGGTGAGGTTGGTCAGGCCGCCGTCGAACGTGCGCTGCACGAGCAGCCCCACCGGCCAGGCGACCAGGAAGAACACGTAGCCGACCGCGACCAGGCGCAGCAGCCACCGGACGATCGGTGAGGGCTTAACCACGGCGGGCCACCCTTCGCTGGAGGAGGTCGAGGGCGACGATCACGACGAGGGCCACGAAGAGCATGACCGATGCGAGCGCCGCCGCGGAGGAGTAGTTGCCGTTCTCGATGAAGGACAGCACCCGGACCGAGACGACCTCGGTCTGGTTGGGCCGGTTGCCGCTCAGCAGGACCAGCGAGCCGTACTCGGAGATCGCCCGCGCGAAGCTGAGCGCGGCGCCCGACGCGATCGCGGGGAACAGGCTGGGCAGGACGATCCGGCGCACGATGGTGGCGCGGCTCGCGCCCAGGGAGGCGGCCGCCTGCTCGGCGTCGGTGTCGAGCTCCTCGAGCACCGGCTGCACGGTCCGCACGATGAACGGCAGCGTGACGAAGGCGAGCGCGAGGGTCACCGCGTTGGGGGTGAACGCCCACTCGACGCCGATCGGGCTGTTCGGGCCGTAGAGGCCCAGCAGGACCAGGCCGGCGACGACGGTCGGCAGGGCGAAGGGGACGTCGATGATGACGTTGAGGAGCTTCTGCCCCCAGAACCGGTCACGGACGAGGACCCAGGCGATCACCGTCCCCACCACGACGTTGATGAGCGTGACGACCAGCGACTGGGTGACGGTGAGCTGGACGGCGTTCCAGGTCTGCGGGTTCTGCAGCACCGTGAAGTACTGGCTCCAGCCGCCCGCCGCGGCGCGCGCGACGATGGCCGAGAGCGGCAGCAGCACGAGCAGGCTGAACCAGATCATCGCCACGCCGAGGCCGAGCCCGGCGCCCGGGGTGAGCGTGCTCCGGGGGGTCGTGCGCCGGGTCCGGCCTCCCTGGGGGGAGGCCGGACCGGCGTTGTCGATCGTCGCCCCGGACAGGGCGGCTGACATCAGCTCTCGCCCTCCTTGCCGGTCTCCTGCTGGAGCTCGGTGATGATGCCCAGCGGGTCACCCTCCTCGCCGGTGCCGAAGAACTTCGGCGCGGCCTCGGCCCAGCCACCGAAGTTGTCGTCGATGGTGTAGAGCGTGCCGGGGGTCGGGAACGGGTCGCTCGGGTCGTTGGCGCCCTCGATCTCGGGGATCTCCACGCCGTCGACCACCGGGCGGAAGCCGAAGGACGCGTAGTCGGCCTGCGCCTCGGGGCCGGTGAGGAAGGTGAGGAAGTCCGACGCCTCCTGCGGGGCGTCCGTGGTCACCGCGGCCGGGTTCTCGATGAGCAGGGTGTCGTCGGGGACGACGTAGTCGAGGTCGGCGCCGTTCTGCTTGGCGAGGATCGCCTCGTTCTCGTAGGAGAGGAGGACGTCGCCCGACCCGTCGGTGAAGGCGGTGGTCGCCTCGCGGCCGCTGGCCGGCAGGGCGATGATGTTGCCGAGCAGCGAGGTGATGAAGTCGCGGCCGGCCTTCTCGTCGTCCTGGCCGCCGGTGGCGTGGGCCCACGCGGCGAGGATGTTCCAGCGGGCGGAGCCCGAGGAGCCCGGGTTGGGCGTGATGACCTCGACGCCCGGCTTCACCAGGTCGTCCCAGGTCTGGATGTTCTCGGGGTTGCCCTTGCGGACCACGAACACCACGACCGAGGAGGTGGCGATGCCGTTGGTCTCGTTGTCCTTCCAGTCGTCCGCGACGAGGCCGGCGTCGACCAGGCGGGTCACGTCGGTCTCGAGGGAGTAGTGGACGACGTCCGCGGCCGAGCCGTCGGCCACCGCGCGGCTCTGGTCACCCGAGGCGCCGTAGGACGGCTCGAACTCGACGCCGTCGCCCTCGGACGTGGCCTGGAAGTCCTCGAAGATGCCCTCGTTGGCCGCCTCGAGGATCGAGAACCCGCTCAGGCGGAGGGCGCTGTCGTCGCTGCCGCTGCCGCCGCCCGACCCGTCCGAGGAGCAGGAGGAGAGGGCCAGTGACGCGACCAGGACGGCCGCGAGAGCGGCACGTGAACGGATCTGCATGAGGGGTACTCGTCTTTCTCGATCGGTGAGCAATGTCGAGAAAGATACATGACTTTATTGACCGTGGTGGCATTGTCTGGACAAGTGGCGCGTCGGGGTCGCATGACCCGTGTCACACGTCACGCGGAGGGCCCGTCCCACTTCGCAGGCACGGCCGGTCGGCGCGGGCCCGGCGGCTATCGTTGACGCTTGTGGTAGCCCCCGAGAAGCAGGTCAAGCAGCTCGACCGCGTCATCATCCGGTTCGCGGGAGACTCCGGCGACGGCATGCAGCTGACCGGAGACAGATTCACCCAGGAGACGGCCGCGTTCGGCAACGACCTGGTCACCCTGCCGAACTTCCCGGCCGAGATCCGGGCGCCCCAGGGCACCCTCCCGGGCGTCTCGTCGTTCCAGGTCCACTTCGCCGACCACGACATCCTCACCGCGGGCGACGCGCCCGACGTGCTGGTCGCGATGAACCCGGCGGCGCTGCGCGCCAACCTCGGCGACCTCCACAAGGGCGCCACGATCATCGTCGACACCCACGACTTCACCGCGCGCAACCTGGCCAAGGCCGGCTACGTCGAGAACCCGCTCGACAACGACTCCCTCGCCGACTACGCGCTGCACACTGTCGACCTCACCGGCATGACGGTGGAGGCGGTCAAGGAGTTCGGCCTCTCGCGCAAGGACGCCTCGCGCGCGAAGAACATGTTCGCCCTCGGCCTGCTGTCGTGGATGTACGGCCGCCCGACCGACCCGACGACGACGTTCCTCGCCAAGCGCTTCGCCAAGGTGCCCGACATCCGCGACGCCAACATCACGGCGTTCAAGTCGGGCTGGAACTTCGGCGAGACGACCGAGGCCTTCGCGGTCCAGTACGAGGTCAAGCCGGCCACGCTGCCGCCCGGCACCTACCGCAACATCACCGGCAACCTCGCCCTGGCGTACGGCCTGGTCGCGGGCGGCGTGCAGTCCGGCCTGCCGGTGTTCCTCGGGACGTACCCGATCACCCCGGCCTCCGACATCCTCCACGAGCTCAGCAAGCACAAGTCCTTCGGCGTCACGACCTTCCAGGCCGAGGACGAGATCGCCGGCGTCGGTGCCGCGATCGGCGCCTCCTACGCCGGCCACCTCGGCGTGACCTCGACCTCGGGCCCCGGCGTGGCGCTGAAGTCCGAGGCGATCGGCCTGGCCGTCATGACCGAGCTGCCGCTCGTCGTCGTCGACGTCCAGCGCGGCGGTCCGTCGACCGGCCTGCCCACCAAGACCGAGCAGGCCGACCTGCTGCAGGCGATGTTCGGGCGCAACGGCGAGGCGCCGGTCCCGGTCGTGGCGCCCCAGTCGCCCGGCGACTGCTTCGCGGCCGCGGTCGAGGCGACCCGGATCGCGGTCACCTACCGCACCCCGGTGCTGCTGCTCTCCGACGGCTACCTCGCCAACGGCTCCGAGCCGTGGCGGGTCCCGACGGTCGAGGAGCTGCCCGTGATCGACCCCGCCTTCGCCACCGAGAAGAACCACGGCTCGGGCGACGAGGCGGAGTTCTGGCCCTACCTGCGCGACGAGGCCACCCTGGCCCGGCCGTGGGCGATCCCCGGCACGCCGGGCCTCGAGCACCGCATCGGTGGCCTCGAGAAGGGCGACGGCCACGGCAACATCTCCTACGACCCGGCCAACCACGACTTCATGGTCCGCACCCGCCAGGCCAAGGTCGACCGGATCGCCGACTCCATCCCGCCGCTCGAGGTCGACGACCCGTCGGGCCGGGCGAAGGTCCTGGTGATCGGCTGGGGCTCGACCTACGGCCCGATCGGTGCGGGCGTACGCCGCGTGCGCAAGGCCGGCCACGACGTCGCGCAGGCCCACCTGCGCCACCTCAACCCGTTCCCGTCCAACCTCGGCGAGGTGCTGAAGGGCTACGACAGGGTGCTGGTGCCCGAGATGAACCTCGGCCAGCTCTCGCTGCTGCTCCGCGCGAAGTACCTCGTCGACGCCGTCGGCTACAACCACGTCCGCGGCCTTCCCCTCAAGGCCACCGAGCTCGCCCACGCGATCGCGGAGCTGGTCGGCCAGGCCGAGGGCATCGACATCGACCTCGGCGTGTGGGGCGAGCCCACCCAGAAGGAGCACATCTGATGAGCACCTCCCCCCTGACCGGCACCCCTGTCGCGCTGGGCCTCCCCGGCCTCCGCACCGGCACCGAGCTCGTCCCGACCACCGACGAGAAGCAGACCGGCAAGGACTTCACCTCCGACCAGGAGGTGCGCTGGTGCCCCGGCTGCGGCGACTACGCCGTGCTCAAGGCGGTCCAGTCGTTCCTGCCCGACCTCGGGCTGCGCCGGGAGAACATCGTGTTCGTCTCCGGCATCGGCTGCTCCTCGCGCTTCCCCTACTACCTCGACACCTACGGCATGCACTCGATCCACGGGCGCGCCCCGTCGATCGCCACCGGCATCGCCACGGCCCGCGAGGACCTGTCGGTCTGGGTGGTCACCGGTGACGGCGACGCGCTGTCGATCGGCGGCAACCACCTGATCCACGCGCTGCGCCGCAACGTCAACATGACGATCCTGCTGTTCAACAACCGGATCTACGGGCTGACCAAGGGGCAGTACTCCCCGACGTCCGAGACCGGCAAGGTCACCAAGTCGACCCCGATGGGATCGATCGACCACCCGTTCAACCCGGTCTCGCTGGCGCTCGGCGCCGAGGGCACCTTCGTGGCCCGGACCATCGACTCGGACCGCAAGCACCTCACGTCGGTGCTCGCCGCGGCCGCCGCCCACCGCGGCACCTCGCTGGTCGAGATCTACCAGAACTGCCCGATCTTCAACGACGGCGCGTTCGACGCGATCAAGTCGCCCGAGACCAAGGCCGACGCGATCATCCCGCTCGTCCACGGCGAGCCGGTCACCTTCGGCGCGACGCTCGAGGACGGTCGCGGCGCGAAGGCGCTGGTGCGCGACACCGTCGGCGGCGGCGTGAAGGTCGTCGCGACCACCGACGTCGACGCGTCGGACGTCCTGGTCCACGACGCCCACAACCCCGACCCGACGACGGCGTTCGCGATCTCGCGCCTCACCGACTCGGGCTACCTCAACACCTCGCCGATCGGCATCTTCCGCCAGGTCGAGCGCGCGACGTACGACGACGGCGCGCGCGAGCAGGTCGCGGCCGCGTCCCAGGGCGTCGGGGGCGGGAACGACGCCGCCGACCAGTCCGCACGGCTGGCGGCGCTGATCGGCGGCGGTGACACCTGGACGATCGTCTGACCGAGGGTCAGACGGGTCGGGCGGGTCGGGTCAGTCGAAGTAGAGCGTCCAGACCTTGCCCTTGGTGTTGGCGTAGCCGTTGGAGCCGTCGACCTTCGAGCGCCACTTCCAGCGGCCCTTCGCGGGCGCGAAGAGTCGGGTCTTGAAGGTGCCCGACGCGTCGGTCTTCACCTTCTTCACGACCTTCCACTTGCAGGACCCGCACGCCTTCTTGAGGATCTTCACCTTCTGCTTGGCGTAGGGCAGCACCGTGCCGTCGGCCTGCGGCTCGCTGATCGTGCCCTTGAGCTTGAAGGCGTTGTAGGTGACCTGCTTGGGCGGCTTCTCGTCGATGACGCGCTTGACCCCAGAGCCGGCGCTGGCGCCGGTGCTGAGCGCACCCATGACGAGAACGGCGGCGACGAGCGCTGCCAGGACGGCGCGGAACATCCGCATGATGGAACTCCCCCTCGAGAGACAGTGACGAATGACCCGGGGTCCCAACCCCAGGACGCCCCCCATCGTAGGGGAAACGGCGCACCTAGACTTCGCGAGTGCCAGACTCCCGACGCGGACTGCTCCTGGGCGCGTCGGCGTACACGCTCTGGGGTGTCTTCCCCCTCTACTGGACCGTGCTCGAGCCCGCCGGCGCCGTCGAGCTCCTGGCGCACCGCATCGTGTGGTCGGTCCTGACGATGGTGCTGGTCCTCGTCCTGTGGCGACGGGTGGACGCCTTCCGCGCGCTCCTGCGCGACCGGCGCAAGGTGCTGCTGCTCGCGGCCGCCGCGGTGGTCATCACGATCAACTGGGGCGGCTACATCTGGGGCGTCAACAACGACCGCGTCGTGGAGACGTCGCTCGGCTACTTCATCAACCCGCTCGTGACGGTGCTGATGGGGGTGCTGGTGCTGGGCGAGCGGCTGCGGCGGCTGCAGTGGGTCGCGATGGGGGTGGCCCTCGTCGCCGTGGTGCTGCTGGCCGTCGACTACGGCCGTCCGCCGTGGGTGGCGCTGGTGCTGGCCTTCTCCTTCGGCACCTACGGGCTGCTGAAGAAGCAGGCCGCGGTCGAGGCGGTGGAGTCGATCACCCTCGAGACGCTGGTGATGGCGCCCGTCGCGCTGGCCTACGTCGCATTGCTGGCCGAGACGGGGCGGTCCAACTTCGGCTCCCACGGCCTCGGGCACGCGCTGCTGATCACCACCACCGGCATCATCACCGCCGTCCCGCTCATGCTCTTCGGTGCCGCGGCCATCCGGGTGTCGATGGTGTCGCTCGGGCTGCTGCAGTACCTCGCGCCGACCATCCAGTTCGTGCTCGGCCTGGTCGTCTTCCACGAGGACATGCCCGCCAGCCGCTGGATCGGCTTCTCGCTCGTCTGGGTCGCGCTCGTCGTCTTCACCGTCGAGGCGCTCAACCACCGCCGCCGCCAGCTGCGGCTGGTCGCGCGCGCCAGCGCGGTCTGACCCGGACCTCTCTGGCCGAACCCGCGTCCCGAGCCGACCCCCGGACCTAGGCTCTCCGCCATGGGAGACCTGGTCGCGCACTACGAGGCGCTGTTGGACGAAGTCGACTCGACCTTCCTCACGGACGGCGGCACGGTGCTGGTGGCCAGCGGCGCCACCGTCCCCGAGGTGGTCGAGGCGCTCGGCGGCGTGGGCATCGAGGACGTCCCGGCGCACGAGCTCGACCCGGAGCAGTTCGCGTGGAGCGCGTACCTGCTGACCGAGGTCGAGGGCGGCGTGCTCGCGACCGAGGACACCGGTTACGCGGACCCGCCGACCGCGGTGCTGGTCGCCCTGTCGCGTGACGGCCGCGCGGCCGCCGTCGTGCGCGACAACATCCAGGCCCACCAGCGCTTCGGGTGCGCGCGCGACGGCGTGCTGCTCTTCGACGAGCACGAGTACGTCTACCTCGACGACCGCTCCCGCGTGCCCGCCGAGCTGCGCGAGCTCTTCGACCGGGCCTGGGTCGACCTCGACGACGATGCGGCGGTCGACGACGGCGCCGAGGACGGCACGGCCGTGGGGATGGCGATGGCCGAGGTCGTCACCGGCCTGCACCTGGTCGCGGACGACGCTCGCCGGCTCGCCTCCGACGACGCCACCGTCGTCCTCGTGCGCGTCCTGCAGTACGCCGACGAGCTCGAGGGCTGACGCGGGTCGCCGGTCGGCCGGTCGGCCGGTCGTCCGGTCGTCCGGTCGTCCACAGCGTGCTCATCGGCCTGCTCGGCTGTCGGTGCCCGCCGCTAGAATCGAACACATGAGCGAGGCGCTGGCAGCACCCGAGGGACAGGTCGCAGACGACGACCTGGACGCCTCCGCGCTGCTCGCCTCGATCCGCGACTCACGCCAGCACGAGCATGCCGAAGCGGCCCGGCAGCTCCGTCTCGCTGCCCGGTGGGCCGACCTCCACCCGCCCGAGTCGGTCCACCACGCCGCGACCTTCACCAGCCGCGGCGCCGGCACCGAGCAGGAGGAGCCCATCGCCGGTGACGGCTGCCCGCTGGTCGCGGAGTTCTGCATCCCCGAGCTCGGCGCCGTCCTCGGCATCTCGACGGTGGCGGCCAAGAAGCTCGTCGGGCACTCGCTCGAGCTGCGCCACCGTCTCCCCCGCCTCTGGGACCAGGTCCACGCCGGACGCGTCCCCGCCTGGCGGGCGCGTGCCGTGGCCGAGACCACCATCCACGCCGTGCCCGCTCTCACCCCGGATGCGGCCGGCTGGATCGACGACCAGGTCGCCGCGGTCGCCGGACGTGTGGGTGCCGCGCAGCTCGACCGGCTCGTCGCCGAGGCCGTCACGCGCTACGGCCTCTCCACCGATCCGCGCCCGGACGACGAGGCAGGCGAGGACCACCGGGACTTCGAGGACGACCGCTACCTCGGCACCGACCCTCGCCACGTCACCTTCGACTCCCGCCACCTCCACTACGACGGTGTCATGCGGATGGAGGCCGAGCTCGACCTCGCCGACGCCTACGACCTCGACTCCGCGATCCAGCACGGCGCCGACGTGTTCAAGGCGCTGGGCTCGACCGCGTCACTGGGTGCCCGACGAGCCGCCGCCCTCGGCGACCTCGCCCGCACCCAGACCGCCCTCGACCTCCACACCCAGAACCAGCCGACCCAGAGCCAGCCGACCCAGAGCCAGCCGACCCAGAGCCAGCCGACCCAGAGCCAGCCGACCCCGCCCGAGCCGTCCGACACTTCTGAGCCGACCGAGCCGTCCCAGCCGACGGGCGACGACCTCCCCGCCGCCCGCGAGGTCGTGCTCCACGTCCACCTCGACGCCACCCTCCTCACCGACGACACCGACGACACCGGTCACGTCGTCGAGACCGTGTTCGGCCCGACCGGACGACTCGAGAAGGGTCAACGGCTCGTCCTGCTCGACCAGGTCAGGACCTGGTGCACCACCTCACGCACCAAGGTCACCCTCCGCCCCGTCATCGACCTCAACGCCGAGCTCACCAGCCCCGGCTACCCGATCCCCGACCGCCTCCGCGACCACGTCATCCTCCGCGACCGCACCTGCGTGTTCCCCTGGTGCACCCGCCCCGCCCGCGGCTGCGACATCGACCACATCACCCCCTACGACCACCGTGCCGCCACCGAGGGACGACCCCAACCCGGACCGACGGCCACCTCCAACCTCGCCGCCCTGTGCCGGTCCCACCACCGCCTCAAGACCCACACCCTCTGGCGCTACCAGCAGACCAGCCCCGGCGTCTTCACCTGGACCAGCCCCCACGGCCACCACTACCTCCGCGACCACCACGGCACCACCGCCCTCGACCCACCTGACAGACCCGGCGCAGCGCCAGAGCGACCATGACCCCGCCCCACACCCCGTCACCCACCCGGTGACGGGGCCAGAGGCGTGTTCCGGGGGCTTCGGATGTTTCGCGGCACGCTCCTGCGGAAGGAGTACTCCGTGGCTCGCTCGTGCGCGAGTCCGTGACGTCGAGGAGACCCGTGAGGACCGAGAACCACGCCTTCGTGGACGGTGACGCCGGGCGTTGCGGCGCCATCCTCCGTCACGTGGGGCCCCGGAGCCTCCGGACGCGCACCGTGTTCAGGACGGGCGACGACGCCCCGGTCTACCTGGTGGACCACGTCGTGCACCACGACGGCGACGTCCGCGCGTGGACCGGATTCACCTACGACTCCCCCACGTCCGGCATCCGGCGCGTCGGGACGCGCGGAACGGACGGCACCGTGCACGTCGACGGCAGGCCGCACCCGCACCTGTCGGGTGCCATCGGCGGCTACGGAGAGCACCTGGTCCTGGCGCAGATGCTCGGCGAGCAGCAGGACGCGACGTCCTGGCTCCAGTTCGACGAGAGCGAGCCGGAGGCTGCCGCGCAGCGAGCCATCCTGCGCCGGGAGGGGCTGGAGACCACGACCCTGCTGGACGGCTCCACCGTGTCGGCCGAGCGCGTGCAGCTTGCCGTGGACGGACGCGCGAGCAACGCGCACTGGTGCGTCGACGGCGTGGTGGTGAAGTCCGACTGGTGCGGCGCCCACTCGTACCTGTCCCACGACCTCGACGCACTCCGCGCCGGGCTCGACCCCGGGGTGGCAGCGCGGATCGAGGAGTTCGCGGCCCGCTAGCCCACGACGACGCCGAGACGGGTGGCCGCTGCACGGACCTGCGCCGCCACGTCGTCCGCGTCGACCTCGCGGTCCGTCCGGACCGTGACGAGCTCGCCGACCCCCAGCGGGCCCGGTGACAGCCGGTCCGCCTCCGTGAGGGAGGCCAGGTGGTCGGTCGGAGTACGCAGGTCGTCGAGGTGCCCCGGATGGCGCCGCCGTCCGGCGAAGCGCCCGGCCGCCACCTCGACCGGGCAGGCGCAGTGCACCTCGACCAGGTGATCGGCCGCAGCGCAGAGCCGGTCGGCCGCTCCTGGGTGCCACCAGCTGACGAGCACCGCGAGGCGGGCGTCCGACGCGAGGCGGAACAGCACCTCGTCGCTCGCACGGCTCAGCCGTCGTCGGTCCTCCGGGCCGGCGCAGCCGAGCGAGTCGAAGAGCCCCTCGAGGATCTCGTCCTTGTCGAGCAGCGGCACCCCGAGCCGACCTGCGAGGGCGCGCCCGAGGGTCGACTTCCCGCTTGCCGGGAGACCGGAGACCACGATCAGGAGCCGCGCGACCGCACCCCCATCCTGTCAGCCCCGGCCCCACCCGCGCGGTAGACATGGAGCGTGACGGGGCTGACGGTGGTCGACGAGGCGACGGGTGCGGACGGTGCCGAGGTGTGGTCGGTCTACGACCCGGTCTTCGGCGACCAGCCGGACGAGGCGACCTGGCGCGAGGCCGTGTGGGAGCGCCACACCGCGCGGGAGGGCTTCCGGCTAGCACGGGCGTACGCCGACGGCCGGGCGGTCGGGTTCGCCTACGGCTACACCGGGCGCTCCGGCCAGTGGTGGACCGACCGGGTCCGCCAGACACTCCCGCCCGAGGTCGCGGCCGCCTGGCTGGACGGCCACTTCGAGGTGGTCAGCGTCGGCGTCCTCGCCGAGGCCCGCGGCCGCGGCACCGGCCGCGCCCTGCTGCGGGCGCTGCTCGCCGACCTCCCCCACGACCGGCTCCTGCTGATGACCACCGCCGACGCCGACGATCCCGCACGGCGGCTCTACGCAGCAGAGGGCTGGGAGGTCGTCGGTCCGGGCACCAGCGACGCGACCGTCGTGATGGGACGGCTGACCGGTGCGTGAGGCCGGCACCCGACCTCCTGCCGCTGAGCACCTCGACGGCGGCGCCGGCTGCGCGCTCCGTCCGGCCCGAGACGAGGACGCCGAGATGCTGACCCGGTGGCTGGCCCACCCCGCCGTGCACCGCGGCTGGGGCGGTCGGCCGCTCGGCCTCGCCGAGGTCCGGGCGAAGTACACCGGGCGCCGCGCGCCTGCCGTCCTGTCCTGGATCATCGTGCGGGACGGCGCGCCGTGCGGCTATGTCCAGGCCTGGCGCGGACCCGACCGCCACGGGCTCGACATGTTCGTCTCCGCCGGCGCCCAGGGTCGTGGCACCGGGAGGAGAGCCGCTGCCCTGCTCGCCCGACACCTCGACCGTCACGGCTGGCGCCCCCTCACGGTCGACCCGGCGGCCGACGACCCCGCCGCCTTCGCGATGTGGACCGCAGCCGGGTTCGTCCGATCCCGGGATCGCGACGTCGGTCCCCCGGACGACGCGCCCGCGCGCCTGCTCCTGGCCTGGCCGGACTGCTCGGCAGAGCTGCCCTAGCCGACGGCGGTGCGTCAGGCCGAGCGGGTCGCCACGACGTCGGCGAACGACTCCAGCGCGGTGCGCACCGGGCCCGGGTCGAGGACCTCGAGCAGCTTCTTGGCCTGGGCGGCCTGGCCGAGGACGTGCTCGCGCGCCCGGTCCATCGCGGGGTGCGCCCGCAGCAGCGACAGCGCCTCGGCGTGCTCGGCGTCGTCGGTCAGCGGGCGGCCGAGCAGCTCGAGCAGCCGCGCGTCGGCCGGGTCGCTGGAGGCCTGGGCCATCAGGACGGGGAGCGTGGGGACGCCCTCGCGCAGGTCGGTGCCCGGCGTCTTGCCCGACGTCTCGGACTCCGAGGCGATGTCGAGGATGTCGTCGGAGAGCTGGAACGCCGAGCCGACGATCTCGCCGTAGGCCGCGAGCGCCTCGACCACCTCGGGGCGGGCCCCGGCGAACATCGCGCCGTAGCGGGCCGAGGTGGCGATCAGCGACCCCGTCTTGCCGGCGACGACGTCGAGGTAGTGCTCCAGCGGGTCCTCGCCCGGGCCGGGCTTCACGGTCTCCTGGATCTGCCCCTCGACCAGGCGGGTGAAGGTGCGCGCCTGGATCCGTACGGCCTCGGGGCCGAGGTCGGCGGTGAGCTCGGACGAGCGGCCGAACAGGAAGTCGCCGGTGAGGATCGCGACCAGGTTGTCCCAGCGCGCGTTGGCCGTGTCGGCGCCGCGGCGCAGGTCGGCCTCGTCCATCACGTCGTCGTGGTAGAGCGACGCCACGTGGGTGAGCTCGACGACGCACGCGGCGGTCTCGACCTCGGTGGCCTCCGGGTGCGGACCGGTCTCCGCGGCGAGCAGCACCAGCAACGGCCGGAACCGCTTGCCGCCGGCCATCATCAGGTGCGTGGCGGCCTCGGTGACGTAGGGCGTACGCCCCTGGCAGTGCCGGGCGAGCTGCTCGTCGATGCGGGCCAGCCGGTCGACGAGCCGCTGCTCGAGAGCCGCGTCGACGACGGGGAGGGCGAGGGACGAGTCGGTCACCTGATGAATTCTCCCGCAACCGCGGCCAGGTCGAGCACCGGGCCCGGCAGGACGCCCAGGACGAGGGTCACCGCGGCACCGACGGCGATCGTGGTCGCGGTGAGGACGGACGGGTACGCCACGGTCGGGCCGTCGCCGACGGGCTTGTCGAAGTACATGACCTTGATGACCCGGACGTAGAGGAAGACCGCGATGATGCTGGCCAGGATCGCCGCCACCACCACCGGCCAGGCCCCGGCCGCGAGCGCCACCGAGAAGACCGCCAGCTTGCCGACGAAGCCCGCCGTCAGCGGGATGCCGGCGAGGGCGAGCAGGAAGAACGCGAAGACCGCCGCGACGACCGGCGACTCCTTGCCGAGCCCGGCCCAGCGGTCGAGGGCCGTGGTCTCGCCGCCGCCGTCCCGCACCAGGCTCACGACCGCGAACGCGCCGATCGTGGCGAAGCCGTAGGTCGCGAGGTAGAACAGCACCGCCTGCAGCGAGGTGATCTCCCCGTCGGCGAGCTGCGCCGAGCCCTGCAGGCCGACCACGCCGACGAGGATGAAGCCGGTGTGGGCCACCGACGAGTACGCCAGCAGCCGCTTGATGTCGGTCTGCGTGGTGGCCAGGATCGCGCCGACGAACATCGACAGGATCGCGACGACCCACATCATCGGCTGCCACGACCACCGGTCGGCGCCGAGCGCGACGTAGAACAGGCGCAGCAGCGCGCCGAAGGCCGCGACCTTGGTGCCGGCGGCCATGAACGCCACCACCGGGGTGGGCGCCCCCTGGTAGACGTCGGGGGTCCAGGCCTGGAACGGGACCGCACCGACCTTGAAGAGCAGGCCGACCGACAGCAGGCCGGTGCCGATCAGCAGCAGCGCCGAGCTGCCGACGTCGTTGCGCACGGCCTCGTTGATCGCGCTGAAGTCGAGCGAGCCGGCGTAGCCGTAGATCAGCGCCGCGCCGTAGAGGAAGAAGCCGGACGAGAACGCGCCGAGCAGGAAGTACTTCAGCGCCGCCTCCTGGCTCAGCAGGCGGCGACGGCGCGCCAGGCCGCTGAGCAGGTAGAGCGGGAGGCTGAGCACCTCGAGGCCGACGAACATGGTGAGCAGGTCGTTGGAGGCCGGGAACAGCATCATCCCGAAGACCGCGAACATCATCAGCGGGTAGACCTCGGTGTGCTCGCGCTGGGCGGCGATCGCGGCGGTCTCCGCGTCGGTGCCGGGGACCGTGGCGGCCTGGCCGGCGAAGGCCGAGACGCCGCCGTCGAGGTGGCGCTCGGCGAACAGCAGCACGCCGCCGATGGCGAGCGCGAGGACCAGCCCCCAGAGGAACAGGCTCGGCCCGTCGACGGCGATGGTGCCGCCGACCGCGAGGATGCCGCGCGCGGCGCCGTCCTCGTAGGACTTCACGTCGCCGGCGACCAGCACCACGCCCACGAGGGCGACGACGAGGGCGACCAGCGACAGCGCGACCTGGGCGGGATACCGGGCGGCGCGCGGCGCGAACGCCTCGACCACGACCCCGAGGCACGCCGCACCGAAGACGACGAGCAGGGGCAGGAGCTCGAAGTACTCGACGCTGGGCTTCACGAACTCGATCACTGCTGACCACCCTCCTGGCCGAGGCCCACGCTCACGAGCGAGTCGTGGACGTAGGGGTTGATGACGTCGAGCAGCGGCATCGGGTAGAAGCCGAACAGCACGAGCGCGAGCACCAGCGGCGCCACGATCCCGACCTCACGCCGGTCGAGGTCGACGACCGGCGCCACGTCGACGCGGTCGGGGCCGGTCATCGTGCGCTGGTACATCCAGAGCGCGTAGATGGCGGCGAGCACGATCGCGAGGACCGCCACCGAGCCGACCAGCCAGTGGTGGTCGAAGGCGGCGATGATCACCATCATCTCGGAGACGAACGGCGACAGGCCCGGCAGGCCGCAGGCCGCGAGGCCGGCGATGAGGAACGCGCCCGCGAGCTTGGGCGCGTGCTTCTCCACGCCGCCCATCTCGCGGATCGAGGCCGTGCCGGTGCGGTGGATGAGGAACCCGGCGACCAGGAACATCAGCGCGGTGGCGATGCCGTGGTTGACCATGTAGAGGATCGCGCCGGCCCCGCCGGTGGCGCTGAAGACGAAGATGCCCAGCACGATGAAGCCGAAGTGCGACAGCGAGGTCAGGCCGATCAGGCGCAGGACGTCGTCCTGGCCGATCGCGAGCAGCGCGCCGTAGACGATCGAGATGAGCGCCAGCACCACGACCAGCGGCGTCGCCCACTGCGAGGCGTCGGGCAGCAGCCCGAGGCAGTAGCGCAGCATGCCGAAGGTGCCGATCTTGTCGAGCACGCAGACCAGCAGCACCGAGGTGCTCGGGGTCGCCTTCTCGGAGGTGTCGGCCAGCCAGGTGTGGAAGGGGAACACCGGCGCCTTGATCGCGAAGGCGATGAAGAAGCCGACGAACAGCCAGCGCTGGGTGGTCGGGTCGATGTCGAGCGCCGCGAGGTCGGAGAGCAGGAAGCTGGGGGCTCCCGCGTCGGCCGAGACGACGTAGAGCCCGATGACCGACGCGAGCAGCACGAGGCCGCCGGCGAGCTGGTAGATCAGGAACTTCGTGGCAGCGCGGCCGCGACCCTCGCGGCCGAAGCCGCCGATGAGGAAGTACGCCGGGATCAGCGTGGCCTCGAAGACCACGTAGAACAGCAGCACGTCGGTCGCGGTGTAGACCGCCAGCGACATCGCCTCGAGCGCCAGGACCCAGGCGAAGTACGACTTGGCGCCGTTGTTGCCGGGCTCCTCGCTCTCGCGCCAGGAGGCGAGCATCACCGGCGGCACGATGGCGACGGTGAGCAGGACCATCAGCAGGCCGAGGCCGTCGACGCCGAGGGCGTAGTGGACGCCGAGCGCCCCGATCCACTCGTGGGTCTCGGTGAGCTGCATGCCGGCGCCGACGTCGTAGCGGCTGGCGACGACGAGGCCGTAGACCAGCGCGGCCAGCGCGAAGCCCAGGCCGATGGTGCGCGCGAGGGCGTGGGGCGCGAGCGCGACCACGAGCGCGCCGACCAGCGGCAGCAGGACGAGAACTGTGAGCATCATCCGAGGTTCACCGCCAGGAGAGCGAGGACGACCAGCAGGGCGCCACCGAGGAGGGACAGGGCGTAGGAGCGGACGAAGCCGTTCTGGACGCGACGCAGCGTCCGGGAGATGCCACCGACCGCGGCGGCTCCGCCCATGACGGCACCGTCGACCCCGCCGCGGTCGACGCGCAGCAGGCCGGCGACCAGCGAGGATCCGGGTCGCACCACCACCGCGTCGTTGATCGCGTCGCCGTAGAGGTCGGCGCGGGCCGCGCGGGTCGCGAAGGAGACCTCGGTCGGCGCGGTGCGCGGGACGTCGCGCTTGCCGACGAGGAACCAGGCGGTCGCGACCCCGGCCGCGACGACCGCGGTGATGATCAGCGTGATCACCAGCGCAGGCAGCGGCGGCTCGTGGTGCTCGACGGTGCCGGTGACCGGCTCGAGCCAGGTCTTGATCCAGTCGCCGAGCAGCAGCACGCCGCCCAGGACCGACAGCGCGGCCAGCACGATGAGCGGGAACGTCATCACCTTGGGCGACTCGTGCGGGTGGACGTTCTTCTCCCAGCGCTTCTCGCCGAAGAAGGTCAGCAGCATCAGCCGCGTCATGTAGAACGCGGTGATGCCGGCGCCGACGAGGGCGAGGATGCCGACGAGCAGGTTGTCGGCCAGCGCGGTCTCGATGATCCGGTCCTTGGACCAGAAGCCGGAGAACCCGGGGAAGCCGATGATCGCGAGGTAGCCCATCGCGAAGGTCAGGAAGGTGACCGGCATCGCCGAGCGCAGCGCACCGTAGTGGCGCATGTCGACGTCGTCGTCCATCCCGTGCATGACCGAGCCGGCGCCCAGGAACATGTTGGCCTTGAAGAAGCCGTGGGTCAGCAGGTGGAAGATGGCGTACGGGTAGCCGGCGGGGCCGAGGCCGGCGGCGAGCATCATGTAGCCGATCTGGCTCATCGTCGATCCGGCGAGCGCCTTCTTGATGTCGTCCTTGGCGCAGCCGAGGATCGCGCCCCACAGCAGCGTGACGGTGGCGACCACCACGACCGCGGTCTGCGCGACCGGGGTGAGCTCGTAGATGAAGTTGGCGCGGACCACGAGGTAGACGCCCGCGGTGACCATGGTCGCGGCGTGGATGAGCGCCGACACCGGGGTCGGGCCCTCCATCGCGTCGAGCAGCCACGACTGCAGCGGGACCTGGGCGGACTTGCCGCAGGCGCCGAGGAGGAGCAGCAGGCCGAGCGCGTTGAGCGTCGCCTGGTCGGCCTCGCCGGCGAGCTCGCTGACCGCACCGAAGTCGGTGGTGCCGAAGGTGGCGAACATCAGCGCGATCGCCAGCGTCAGGCCGATGTCGCCGACGCGGTTGATGACGAACGCCTTCTTCGCGGCGGCGGCCGCCGACGGCTTGTGCTGCCAGAACCCGATGAGGAGGTACGACGCGAGGCCCACGCCCTCCCACCCGAGGAACAGGCCCACGAAGTTCGCCGACAGGATCAGCGTCAGCATCGCCGCGACGAAGAGGTTGAGGTAGCCGAAGAACCGGCGGCGGCGCGGGTCGTGCGCCATGTAGCCGATCGCGTAGACGTGGATCAGCGAGCCAACGCCGGTGATCAGCAGCAGGAACAGCGCCGCCAGCGGGTCGTAGAGCAGGTCCATGCCGACGCGCAGCGAGCCGGTCTCGAACCAGGTCCACAGCTGCTGGCCGACCTGGCGCTCCTCGGCGTCGCGGCCCAGCAGCGTGAGGAACAGCGTGAGGCTGAGCACGAAGGAGAGCGCGGCCAGGGCGGTGCCGAGGAGGTGGCCGTGCTTGTCGACCGCGGCGCGCAGCGACGCCGGCAGGAACGGGGCGACGCCGAGCAGCACCACCGCGCCGAGCAGCGGCAGGGCGATGACCAGCCAGAGCAGGTCGAACACGCCGCCGCTGCCCATGTCGGGCGCGACCACAGGGGCGTGCGCGCCCTCGTCGGCCAGGGGCAGGCCGGTGAGGAGCACCGGGTGGGACAACAGGTTCACGAGCGCTCCCTCAGTACTTCAGCAGGCTGGCGTCGTCGACCGAGGCCGAACGTCGGGTGCGGAAGATGGTCATGATGATCGCGAGGCCGATCACGACCTCGGCGGCTGCCACGACCATCACGAAGAAGGCGGTGATCTGGCCGTCGAGGTTGCCGTGCTGGCGGGCGAAGGCGACGAACGCGAGGTTGCACGCGTTGAGCATCAGCTCGACGCACATGAACACCACGATGGCGTTGCGGCGGGTGAGCACCCCCACGCAGCCGATCGTGAAGAGGATCGCGGAGAGAACGACGTACTGGGTCACTTCACGTCCTCCGTCGTGCTCGCGGGAGCGCCGTCCTTGCCGGACGTCTCGGGCGCGGTGCCGGGGTCGCCGATCTGGCGGCGCACCTCGTCGATGTCGTCGGCGAGCGCCGGGGCGGAGCGGACCGTGCCGCGGGCGGCGAGCACGCGCGACACCGACGACTCGGCGGCGGTCCCGTCGGGCAGCAGGGCGGGCGTGTCGACCGCGTTGTGGCGGGCGTAGACACCCGGCGAGGGCAGCGGGCCGGGGTGCTTGCCGTGCTCGGCGTAGTCGCGGATGCGCTGCGCGGCGAGCTCGGCCTGCGTCGCCTTCGGGGTGAGCCGCTCGCGGTGGGCGAGCACCATCGCGCCGAGCGCGGCGGTGATCAGCAGCGCGCTGGTGGCCTCGAAGGCGAAGACGTAGCGCGAGAACAGGATGTTGGCGATCGCCGGCACGTTGCCGCCGGTGTTGGCCTCGTCGAGGCCGACGGCCGTGCCGAGGGCGACCTGGCCGATCCCGATGACCAGCACGGCCCCGAAGACCAGGCCGAGCAGCACCGCCATCACCCGCTGGCCGCGGATGGTCTCCACGACCGAGTCGGAGGCGTCGACGCCGATCAGCATCATCACGAAGAGGAACAGCATGAGGATGGCGCCGGTGTAGACGATGATCTGGACCGCGAAGAGGAACGGCGCGTCCAGGACGGCGTAGAGGAACGCCAGGCTGATCATGACCACGGCCAGGAGCAGCGCGGCGTGGACGGCCTTGCGGACGAACAGGATGCCGAGCGCCGCCGCGACCATGATCGGGGCAAGGATCCAGAAGGTCATCGAGTCGTCCCCCTGTAGTAGTCGCCCTCGTCGTCGCCGAGGCGCATCGGGTGCGGCGGCTGCTCCATGCCCGGCAGCAGCGGGGCGAGCAGGTCGGACTTCTCGTAGATCAGGTCGGCGCGGTTGTCGTCGGCCAGCTCGTACTCGTTGGTCATCGTCAGCGCGCGCGTCGGGCACGCCTCGATGCACAGCCCGCACAGGATGCAGCGCAGGTAGTTGATCTGGTAGACGCGGCCGTAGCGCTCGCCGGGGCTGAACCGCTGGCTGTTGCCGTCGGCGTCGGGGGCGTCGCTGTTGGAGGCACCCTCGACGTAGATCGCGTCGGCCGGGCAGGCCCAGGCGCACAGCTCGCAGCCGATGCACTTCTCCAGCCCGTCGGGCCACCGGTTGAGCTGGTGGCGCCCGTGGAACCGCGGCGCGGTCGGCATCTTCTCGAAGGGGTACTGCTCGGTGACGACCTTCTTGAACATCGTCCGGAAGGTGACGCCGAAGCCGGCGATCGGGTCCCAGAGGGACTCCTTGACGCCCTTCGAGGGCTGGTTCGGGTCACTCATGGTTCTCCTCCGCTGCTGCGGTGACGGTGGTGCGACCGGTGGTGAACGTCAGCGGGGCGGCGCCACCGCGCACGGCTCCGCCGGCGGGCATCGGCGGCACCGGGAAGCCGCCGGCGAACGCGTCGTGCGGCTGCTCGGGCTCGGCGACCGGGGCGGGCTCGTCCTTGCCGTCGCCGAGGAACATCAGCCCGACGGTGAGCACGAGCAGCACGGCGATCGCGGCGACGAGGTAGGTGCGGTTGATGTTGCCCTCGAGCGAGATCACCCGGATGGTCGCGACCGCGACGATCCACGCCAGCGACACCGGGATCAGCACCTTCCAGCCCAGCGCCATGAACTGGTCGTAGCGCATGCGCGGCAGCGAGCCGCGCAGCCAGACGAAGAGGAAGACGAAGCAGAAGACCTTGCCGAAGAACCACAGCAGCGGCCAGTAGCCGGAGTTGGCGCCGTCCCAGATGTTCTCGATGCCCCAGGGGGCGGCCCAGCCGCCGAGGAAGAGCGTCGTGGCGATCGCGGACACGGTGGCGAGGTTGATGTACTCGGCGAGGAAGAACAGCGCGAACTTGAGGCTGCTGTACTCGGTGTGGAAGCCGCCGACCAGCTCGCCCTCGGCCTCCGGGAGGTCGAACGGCGCGCGGTTGGTCTCGCCGACCATCGCGATCATGTAGATGACGAACGACGGCAGCAGGATCAGGCCGAACCACAGCCGGTCCTGCGCGGCCACGATCTCGGAGGTCGACATCGAGCCGGCGTAGAGGAAGACCGCGACGAGCGCGAGGCCCATCGCGACCTCGTAGGAGATCATCTGGGCGCTCGAGCGCAGGCCGCCGAGCAGCGAGTACGTCGAGCCGGACGACCAGCCGCCGAGCACTATGCCGTAGATGCCGATCGAGGCGATGGCGAGCACGAAGAGCACCGCCACCGGCATGTCGGTGAGCTGCAGCGGGGTGCGGTGGCCGAAGAAGTTGACCTCGGGCCCGAACGGGATCACCGCCCAGGTCACGAACGCCGGGACGGTCGCGATCACCGGGGCGATCAGGAAGACGACCTTGTCGGCCGCCTTGGGGACGATGTCCTCCTTCAGCGCCAGCTTGACGCCGTCGGCGAGCGACTGCAGCAGGCCGAACGGGCCGTGCACGTTGGGGCCGACGCGGTGCTGCATCCGGGCCACGACCCGGCGCTCGAACCAGATGTTGAACAGCGTCAGCAGCACGAGGATCACGAAGATGAAGACCGCCTTGAGCGCGATCACCCACCACGGGTCCTGGCCGAACTGGCCCAGCTCCGCGTCGGGGAGGTCGGCCGCGAGGGGCAGGATGCTCATCATGAGGAGGCTCCCTTCAAGGTGACCGTGCTGCCGGGTGAGGCGAGGTCGGCCAGCACGCCGCGTCCGAAGGACCGGGCCGGGACCCAGACGACCTCGTCGGGCAGGTCCGCGACCTCGACGGGCAGCGTGACGCTGCCGCGGTCGCCGGTCAACGTGGCCGACTGCGGGCCCGCGCTGGCGTCGTCGACCAGGCCGAACAGCGCGTCGTACGCCGCCTGGTTGACCCGGGCGACCGGGCGACGGGCGGTGGCGCGCAGGTGCTGCTCGCCGTCCTGCATCGAGCCGAGGTCGACCAGCTGCTTCCAGGTGGCGAGGGCGAAGCCGCCCGCGCGCGCCTTGGGGGCGCGCGGTGCCTTGCCGGCGTCGACCGCGGGACGGGCGCCGTCCCAGGGACCGAGCGCCTCCATCTCGGCGCGCGCCTCCGCGACGGTGCGGAAGCCGAGCGCCCGGCCGGTGCCGAGCGCCTCGAGCTCCTCGGAGATGCCGGCGAGCACCCGCAGGTCGGGCAGCGACGCCGGGTTGCTGAAGACGGCGTCGAACGACCGGGCCCGACCGTCCCAGGTCACGAACGTGCCGGCCTTGTCGGTCACCGGTGCGACGGGGAGCACCACGTCGGCGACGCGGGTCACGTCGCTCTCGCGCAGCTCGAGGCTCACCACGAAGCCGGCGGCGTCGAGCGCGGCGCGGAAGGCGGCCGGGTCGGCGGTGTCGTCGGGGTCGACGCCCGCGACGACCACTCCGCCGAGGTCGCCCTTGGCGAGCGCGGCGACGATCGCGTTGCCGTCGCGACCGGCCTTGGCGGGCAGGTCCACGCCCCACGCGGCGCCGACGTCGACACGGGCCGACGCCTCCGCGACCGGGCGACCGCCCGGGAGGAGGGTGGGCAGCGCGCCGGCCTCGACGGCACCGCGGTCACCGGCGCGCCGGGGCACCCACGCGAGGCGGGCACCGGTCGTGGCGGCCAGCGCGGCCGCGGCCGAGAGCGCACCGTGGGTGGCGGCGAGCCGCTCACCGACGAGGATCACCGCGTCCCGGGTGACGCCGTGCTCGGCGTCCTTGAGCGACTCGATCGCCTCGACCTCGGCGCCGGGGGCGGCGGGGACCAGGCGGCCCTTCATCTTGCGCAGCCCGCGCGAGGTCCACGGCGCGACCGAGACGACCTGCGTACGACCCTTGCGGGCCGCCTTGCGCAGCCGCAGGAAGATCGTCGCCGCCTCGTCCTCGGGCTCGAGGCCGAGCAGCACGACGACGGGAGCCGCCTCGAGGTCGGCGTAGGTGACGTCGCCGGACAGGGCGACGTGGGCGGCGAGGAAGCTGGCCTCCTCGGCGCTGTGCGGGCGGGCGCGGAAGTCGATGTCGTGGGTGCCGAGCGAGACCCGCGCGAACTTGGCGTAGGCGTAGGCGTCCTCGGCGGTCAGGCGACCGCCGGTGAGGACCGCGGACGCTCCCGCGTCGCGCAGGCCGCGGGCGGCGACCGCGAAGGCCTCGGGCCACGACGCCGGGCGGAGCACGCCGTCCTCGCGGACCTGCGGGTAGGTGATCCGGTCCTCGACCTGGGCGTAGCGGAACGCGAAGCGGTCCTTGTCGCTGATCCACTCCTCGTTGACCTCGGGGTCGTTGCCGGAGAGCCGGCGCATCACCTTGCCGCGCCGGTGGTCGACGCGGATCGCGGCGCCGCAGGCGTCGTGCTCGGCCACGGCGGGCGTGGAGACGAGGTCGAAGGGGCGCGAGCGGAAGCGGTAGTCGGCGGAGGTGAGCGCGCCGACCGGGCAGATCTGGATGGCGTTGCCGGAGAAGTAGCTCTGGTAGGGCTCGCGCTCGTAGATCGCGACCTGCTGGAGCGCCCCGCGCTCGGCGAGCGCGATGAACGGGTCGCCGGCGACCTGCTCGGAGAAGCGGGTGCAGCGCGCGCACAGCACGCAGCGCTCGCGGTCGAGCAGGACCTGCGCGGAGATGTTGATCGGCTTGGGGAAGGTCCGCTTCACGCCGCCGTTCTCGGCGAACCGGCTCTCGCCGCGGCCGTTGCTCATCGCCTGGTTCTGCAGGGGGCACTCGCCGCCCTTGTCGCAGACCGGGCAGTCGAGCGGGTGGTTGATCAGCAGGAACTCCATGACGCCCTGCTGGGCCTTGTCGGCCACCTCGCTGGTCGCCTGGGTGTTGACCACCATGCCGTCGGCGACCGGCAGCGTGCAGGAGGCCTGCGGCTTCGGGAAGCCGCGACCGTTGCCGGCGTCGGGGATGTCGACCAGGCACTGGCGGCAGGCGCCGACCGGGTCGAGGAGCGGGTGGTCGCAGAAGCGCGGGATCTGCACCCCGACCTGCTCGGCGGCGCGGATGACCAGGGTGTCCTTCGGGACGCTGACCTGGACGCCGTCGATGGTCAGGGTGACCAGGTCCGTCTTCTCCGGGGTGGTCGTCATGCGTCTGCTCCCACGGGGGTGCTGGTCGGGAAGACGGTCGAGGCGGCCGGGTCGAACGGGCAGCCGCCGTGGGTCAGGTGCGCGAGGTACTCGTCGCGGAAGTGCTGGATCGAGCTCGAGATCGGGCTCGTCGCGCCGTCGCCGAGCGCGCAGAACGAGCGGCCCAGGATGTTGTCGCACTGGTCGAGCAGCAGGTCGAGGTCCTCCTCGCTCCCCTGCCCCTTCTCCAGGCGCGCCAGGGTCTGGGTGAGCCACCACGTGCCCTCGCGGCACGGGGTGCACTTGCCGCAGGACTCGTGCTTGTAGAACTCGGTCCAGCGCAGCACGGCGCGCACCACGCACGTGGTCTCGTCGAACAGCTGCAGGGCGCGGGTGCCGAGCATGGAGCCGGCAGCACCGACGGACTCGAAGTCGAGCGGGACGTCGAGGTGCTCGGGCGTCAGCAGCGGGGTGCTGGAGCCGCCGGGCGTCCAGAACTTCAGCTCGTGGCCCTCGCGCATGCCGCCGGCCAGGTCGATCAGCTGGCGCAGCGTGATGCCGAGCGGCGCCTCGTACTGGCCCGGGTTGGCGACGTGGCCGGACAGGCTGAAGATGCCGTGGCCCTGCGACTTCTCGGTGCCCATCGAGGCGAACCAGTCGGCGCCGCGGGTGACGATCGCCGGGACGGACGCGATCGACTCGACGTTGTTGATGACCGTCGGGCTGGCGTAGAGGCCGGCGACGGCCGGGAACGGCGGGCGCAGCCGCGGCTGGCCGCGGCGGCCCTCGAGGCCCTCGAGCAATGCGGTCTCCTCGCCGCAGATGTACGCGCCGGCGCCGGCGTGGACGATCAGGTCGAGGTCGTAGCCCGAGCCGTGGATGTTCTTGCCCAGGTGGCCCGCGAGGTAGGCCTCCTGCACCGCACGCTGGAGGCGGCGGATGACGTGGAGCACCTCGCCGCGGACGTAGATGAACGCGGTGTGGGCGCGGATCGCGTAGGAGCTGACGATGACGCCCTCGACCAGCGTGTGCGGCGTGGCCATCATGAGCGGGATGTCCTTGCAGGTCCCCGGCTCGGACTCGTCGGCGTTGACGACGAGGTACTTCGGGCGGGGGTTGTCCTGGGGGATGAAGCCCCACTTCATGCCGGTCGGGAAGCCGGCGCCGCCGCGACCGCGCAGGCCGGAGGCCTTGACGGTGTCGATGACCTCGTCGGGCGTCATCGCGAACGCCTTGTCGAGGGCGGCGTAGCCCCCGCGCTCCTCGTAGGCGGCCAGCGTCCAGGAGCGCTCGGCGTCCCAGTCGTCGGTGAGGACCGGAGTCAGGGTGTCGGTCACTTGCTCTCCCCCTTGTCGGACGGGGCCGTCCAGCCCCTCTCCCGGGCGATCTTCAGGCCCACCAGCGAGGCGGGACCGGCGGAGGGGCCCTCGTCCGCGCGGTCGTCGGGGAAGCCGGCGAGCACGCGCTCGGCCTCGCGCCAGGTGCACAGCCGCGGTCCGCGGGTGGAGTGGACCTCCTTGCCCGCGCGCAGGTCGTCGACGACCTGGACGGCCGACTCGGGGGTCTGGTTGTCCATGAACTCCCAGTTGACCATCATCACCGGGGCGTAGTCGCACGCCGCGTTGCACTCGAGGTGCTCGAGGGTGATCGTGCCGTCCTCGGTGGTCTCGTCGTTGCCGACGTCGAGGTGCTCCTTGAGCCGCTCGAAGATGAGGTCGCCGCCGAGCACCGCGCACAGCGTGTTGGTGCAGACGCCGACGTGGTAGTCGCCGACCGGCTTGCGCTTGTACATCGTGTAGAAGGTCGCGACTCCGTTGACCTCGGCGGCGCTGATCCCGAGGATCTCGGCGCAGGCCTCGATGCCCTCCGGCGTCACCTTGCCCTCGACCGACTGCACGAGGTGCAGCATCGGGAGCAGACCGGAGCGCGCCTCGGGGTAGCGGGCCGCGACCTCGCGCAGCTCGGCCCAGGTCTTCTGGTCCAGGGTCATCGGTCGACGCCTCCCATGACGGGGTCGATGGAGGCGATCGCGACGATGACGTCGGCGACCATGCCGCCCTCGCTCATCACGCTCGTCGCCTGCAGGTTGGTGAAGGACGGGTCGCGGAAGTGGGCGCGGAACGGGCGGGTGCCGCCGTCGGAGACCACGTGGGCCCCCAGCTCGCCGCGGGGCGACTCGATCGGGACGTAGGCCTGGCCGGCCGGGACCCGGAAGCCCTCGGTCACCAGCTTGAAGTGGTGGATCAGCGCCTCCATGGACTCGCCCATGATGTGGCGGATGTGGTCCAGGCTGTTGCCCATGCCGTCGCTGCCGATGGCGAGCTGGCTGGGCCAGGCGATCTTCTTGTCGCCGACCATGACCGGCGCGCCCTCGAGCCCGGCGAGCCGGTCTGCCGCCTGCTCGACGATCTTCAGCGACTCCCACATCTCGTTGAGCCGGATCCGGAACCGGCCGTAGGAGTCGCAGGTGTCCCAGGTCTGGACCTCGAAGTCGTAGTCCTCGTAGCCGCAGTAGGGCTGGGTCTTGCGCAGGTCCCAGGCGTAGCCGGTGGAGCGCAGCACCGGACCGGTGATGCCCAGCGCGAGGCAGCCGGCGAGGTCGAGGTGGCCGACCCCGTCGAGGCGCCCCTTGAAGATCGGGTTGGCGTTGCAGAGCGCGGCGTACTCGGGCAGCCGCTTCTTCATCAGGGCGATGAAGTCACGGATCTCGTCGAGGGCACCGGGCGGGAGGTCCTGGGCGACGCCGCCGGGGCGGATGAACGCGTGGTTCATCCGCAGGCCGGTGATCAGCTCGAAGAGGTCGAGCACGAGCTCGCGCTCGCGGAACCCGATGGTCATGACCGTCAGGGCGCCGATCTCCATGCCGCCGGTCGCGATGGCGACGAGGTGGGACGACATCCGGTTGAGCTCCATCAGGAGCACCCGCATGACCTGCGCCTTCTCGGGGACGTCGTCCTCGATGTCGAGCAGGCGCTCCACGCCGAGCACGTAGGCGGCCTCGTTGTAGAACGGCGAGAGGTAGTCCATCCGGGTGCAGAAGGTGGTGCCCTGCACCCAGGAGCGGTACTCCATGTTCTTCTCGATGCCGGTGTGGAGGTAGCCGATGCCGCAGCGGGCCTCGGTCACGGTCTCGCCCTCGAGCTCGAGGATCAGCCGCAGCACGCCGTGGGTCGAGGGGTGCTGCGGACCCATGTTGACCACGACCCGCTCCTCGGCGGACTCGCCGATGCTCTGCGTGACCGAGTCCCAGTCCTGGCCCGTGACGGTGAACACCTTGCCCTGGCTGGTGTCGCCGGGGGCCGCGTAGAAGTCCTGTTCGGTGGTCATGTCAGTTGTAGCTCCTGCGCTGGTCCGGCGGCGGGATGCTGCCGCCCTTGTACTCCACGGGGATGCCGCCGAGCGGGTAGTCCTTGCGCTGCGGGTGGCCCGGCCAGTCGTCCGGCATGAGCACCCGGGTCAGAGCGGGGTGGCCGTCGAAGACCAGCCCGAACATGTCGTACGTCTCCCGCTCGTGCCAGTCGAGGGTGGGGTAGATGCTCACCAGGCTGGGCACGTGCGGGTCGGAGTCCGGCGCGCTGACCTCGACGCGGATCCGCCGGTTGTGGGTCATCGACGTCAGGTGGTAGACGGCGTGGAGCTCGCGGCCCGTGTCGTCCGGGTAGTGCACGCCGCTGACACCCGAGCAGAGCTCGAAGCGCAGCGCCTCGTCGTCGCGGAGCATCTGCGCGACGAACGGCAGGTCCTCGCGACGGACGTGGAAGGTGATCTCGCCGCGGTGGACCACGACGGACTCGATGGCGGTGGTCAGGTCGGTCGCGCCCAGCCGCGCCTCCAGCGCGTCCGCGACCTCGTCGAACCAGCCGCCGTAGGGACGCTGGGTCGGCGCCGGGAACACCGTCGCGCTGACCAGGCCGCCGTAGCCGGACGTGTCGCCCGAGCCCTTGACGCCGAACATGCCGCGGCGCTCGCCGACGGCCCGCACCTCGCCGGTGGGGGCGGGGACGTTCTCCGGCGACTGCTCCGGAGCGGGCTGCTCGACGCCGCTGCCGGTGCCGGTCTCGGCCTTGGCCTTCTCGAGGTTGCGCTCCTCGGCAGGGCGGGCCGACTCGTTCCGGTCACTCTTGTCGTCGCTCACCGCAGCAGGCCCTTCATCTCCGAGGTCGGGAGCGCGCGCAGCGCGGCGGTCTCGAGCTCCGCGATCTCGTTGGTGCGGTTGACGCCCAGCTTGGTGGACTGGACCTGGTCGTGGAGCTTGAGGATGGCGTCGATGAGCATCTCCGGGCGCGGCGGGCAGCCGGGAAGGTACATGTCGACGGGCACGACGTGGTCGACGCCCTGGACGATCGCGTAGTTGTTGAACATGCCGCCCGACGAGGCACACACGCCCATCGCCAGCACCCACTTGGGCTCGGGCATCTGGTCGTAGATCTGGCGCAGGACCGGGGCCATCTTCTGGCTCACCCGGCCGGCCACGATCATCAGGTCGGCCTGGCGCGGGCTGGCGCGGAAGACCTCCATGCCGAAGCGGGCGAGGTCGTACTTCGGTCCGCCGGTCGTCATCATCTCGATGGCGCAGCAGGCCAGGCCGAACGTCGCGGGCCAGAACGAGGCCTTGCGCATGTAGCCGGCGACCCCCTCGACGGTGGTCAGCAGGACGCCGGACGGCAGCTTCTCTTCGAGTCCCATGGGTGCTTCCTCAGTCCCAGTCGAGGCCGCCGCGGCGCCAGACGTAGGCGTACGCGACGAAGACAGTGGCGATGAACAGGACCATCTCGACCAGTCCGAACAGGCGCATCGCGTCGAAGTGGACGGCCCACGGGTAGAGGAAGATGATCTCGATGTCGAAGACGATGAAGAGCATCGCGGTGATGAAGTACTTCACCGGGAACCGGCCACCGCCCACGGGCTGCGGCGTCGGCTCGATGCCGCACTCGTAGGAGTCGAGCTTCGCCCGGTTGTAGCGCTTGGGTCCGGTGAAGGCGCTGATGACGACGGAGAAGACCGCGAACCCCGTCGCGATGAGTGCCAGCGCCAGGATCGGCGTGTAGAGCTGCATCGCTTCCCTTCCGGTGCCTGCGCCCATGACCGGGTGGACATGTGACCTTGTGAATGTCTTCACGAGTGGCGCGTGCCACAGTCTAGGACTCCGGTGCGGCGTGCGTCACGTCGGGGTGGTGACCTGGCTCACGTGTCCTGACCTGCGGATTTAGACAAGAGTGACGTGTGTTAATTCGCCAGCAGGGCGCTGCGCGAGGCGTCGGTGACGACCACCGACGGCAGCGGCAGCACTCCCCCGCCCGGCCGGTGCGCCACGACGAGGTCGCCGCGCCCGCGCAGCGCCACCACCGGCCCCACCGGGACCGTGGCCTCACCCTGCTCGCTGCGCACCAGCAGCTCGGTCCCCCGCCACTCGGCCTCGACGGGGATGCCCGGCGGGAACGCGCGGTCGAACTCGCGGCGGCTCGCCGACGCCTGCACGAGCAGCCCGCCCACGTGCGCGACGAGCACGGTCGCGGCCACCGCCCACGCGCCCAGGAGCGCCATCGCGACGACCGCCAGCCCGGCCGTCCACGAGTCGACGTCGCGCCAGAGCCGACGGGCGACGATCCGGGCGGCCGCACGACGCCCGAGGCCGGGCGGGACGACGACCACGCCGGGGCCCTCCGGCGTCGGCGCCGGCACGCCCGCACGGCTGCGGAGCAGGTGGACGTCCGCGTGCTCGGGCAGGAGGTGCGAGTGGTCCCGGCCGAGGTCGATCCGGACCATCGCGCCCTCCCGCCGCACGCCGGTGACCTGCGGCAGCGCGATCGCACCCTGGACCTGGGTCAGGCGGTGCGGGCCGACGACGGTCTCCACGACCGAGCCGACCGGGTGGAGGGCGCGCAGCTGGCGGCGCAGCTGGACGACCTGGACGACGACGAGCACGACCACGAGCAGCGCCGAGAGGACGGCGCCCCGGTCGAGGGCCACTCCGGTGCCGACCCCGGCCACCGCAGCCGGCACCGCCCACCACGCCATGTCTCGGACGAGGCACCGCGTGCACTGCGACACCAGCGCCCGCTGGTCGTCGGCCGTCAGCTCGTGCGTGGTGCGGACGACTCCCCCGGCGTCGGTCATCCCCGTGGCCCCTCTCAGGCGGTGGCGCGGTGCAGGGCGACGATGCCGCCCGTCAGGTTGCGCCACTCTGGCGCCTGCCAGCCCGCCTCGGCAAGCATCGCGGCCAGGCCGGCCTGGTCGGGCCAGGCGCGGATCGACTCGGCCAGGTAGACGTAGGCGTCGCTCGCCGAGGCGGTGACCGACGCGATCGCCGGCAGCGCGCGCATGAAGCCGTCCATGTAGAGGCTGCGGAACGCCCCGTTGGTCGGGGTGCTGAACTCGCAGACGACGAGCCGCCCCCCGGGTCGCGTGACCCGGCGCATCTCGCGCAGCCCCTTCACCGGGTCGACGAAGTTGCGCAGGCCGTAGGAGATCGTCACCGCGTCGAAGGTGTCGTCGAGGAACGGGAGCCGCGTGCCGTCGCCGGCGACGAACGGCAGCGAGGGCCGGTCCTTCTTCCCCTGCTGCAGCATCCCGACGGAGAAGTCGCACGGCACGGCGGTGGCGCCGACCGCGTGGAACGGCTCGCTGGAGCAGCCGGTGCCGGCTGCGAGGTCGAGGACCAGGTCGCCGCGACGGGCACCGACCGCCGCCACCATCGAGCGACGCCAGCTGCGCTGGATGCCGGCGGTCATCAGGTCGTTGGTGAGGTCGTAGCGCCTGGCCACGGTGTCGAACATGCGTCGGACGTCGGTCGGTTGCTTGTCCAGGTCAGCGCGGGCCACGCGCCGAGCGTAGGCGTCCCGTCCCAGCGGCACGCAACCTGGGGGCGCGGTGGGACGTCCCTACACTCGAGGGCCGCCGGCCCCGAGCCGGCCCGAGGGGGAGGACCCACATGTCACGCCACGACCCGCACCGCACGGTGCACCGCCTCGGCGCACCGCTGGTCGCGCTCGTCCTCGCGCTGGCCTGCACCTCGCTGCTGGTCGTCGCCCCGGCCGGCGCCGGCGCCCCGTCGACGTCCGCCCGCGCGGAAGCCTTCACCCCGATGCGGCTGGGCGACTCGGGGTGGCGGGTGCGGGTGCTGCAGAGCCGGCTGCACCAGCTCGACCTGCACTCGGAGGTGGTGACCAGCCGCTTCGACGTCGAGACGCGCGACGGCGTGGCGACCTTCCAGCGCCGGCGCGGCTGGACCGCGGACGGCGTGGTCGACGAGCGCACCTGGACCAGGATCGTGGCCCGCACCACGGAGCCGACCTCCGACGCGCTCCACAACGTCTACACGCCGGGCCGGGCGCTGCTCGAGCGCGGCGACCGCGGCATGTGGGTGCGCCAGGTCCAGGCGCGCCTCAAGCAGGTCCGCTGGTACGACGGTGACGTGACCGGCCGCTACGCCCGCTCCACCGTGCGGGCGGTCGAGGGGTTCCAGGCCAAGCGCCGGATCCCGGTCACCGGGGAGGTCGACCGCCGGACGCTGACCCGCCTGAAGGACATGACCCGCGAGCCCACGAGGGCCGAGCTGTTCAACATCGTGCCGGCCGGTCCCGCGCTCGACCCGCGCTGCACCACCGGGCGGGCGATGTGCGTCGACAAGACGTCGCGGTCGCTGCGGTGGGTGGTCGACGGCGTGGTGCTGAAGACGGTCGAGGTCCGCTTCGGGTCGGACGAGCTGCCGACCCGCGAGGGAGCGTTCTCGGTCTTCCGCAAGTCGCGCGACCACGTCTCGAGCCTCTACGGCACCTCGATGCCGTTCGCGATGTTCTTCTCCGGCGGGCAGGCCGTCCACTACTCCCCCGACTTCGCCGCCAACGGCTACGCCGGGGCCTCGCACGGGTGTGTCAACGTCCGCGACCGCGCGGCCGTCGCGTGGCTGTTCGACCGGGTCAGGATCGGCGACGCGGTGATCGTCTACCGCTCCTGACCCGGCCCGCCTGCGCTCAGATCTCGAGCTGGGTCGAGAGCGTGGAGAGCTTGTGCCGGGCCATCGCCAGGTTCGCGCGGCTCTTGTCGAGCACCAGGTAGATGAACAGCCCCGGGTGGCCCTTCGGCAGGTTGATCAGGTGGTAGGCCTTACCGAGGGTGATGAGGATGTCGTCGATGGTGTCGTCGAGACCCAGGCTCTCCATGGTGCGCATCTTCGAGCGGACCACGTCGGTGTTGCCGGCGGCGGCCACGTCGAGGTTCAGGGCCGTGGCGTCGCCGGCCTGGCCCAGGGCCATGCCCGACTGGTAGTCCACGAGCAGCGCGGCGACGGCGCCGTCGATGGAGACGGCCTCCTTGAGGATCACGTCAACGTTCATGGTGTCTTCCTTCTCGTTGGTCCCGCCGACGACCGGCGGGGAGCTGTGGAGTGCGGCACCGCGGCGCCTGCTGCGCAGGCGGTGGCGCACGGGGGTCACTGCTGGGCCTCGCGGGCGCGCGCGAGGAGCAGCTGGTCGAGGAACGACTCACCGCCGAAGAGCGGCAGCGAGGGGAGCACGAACGCCGACTCCTCGGGCTCGACGGGCGCCGGCGCCCGGTCGACGGCGAGCCGGAAGTCCTCCCCCGGCTCGTGGCGCGAGCGGCGCGGCAGGTCAGCCGCGTCGCCGAGGACCACCGGGGGCGGCACCGGCAGGTCGGCCGGCGCGAGCCGGACGGCGCCGAGGTCGAGCACCTCCACGCCCTCGCGCTCCAGCACGGCACGGTCGCGGGCGGAGACGCCGGAGGCCACCACGAGCCGCAGGTGGTCGCCCAGCCGCGGCCGCTCGTCCGCCGGCACGGCGCGCCGGAGCGGTCCGCGGCGCGGGCGCGCGACGGGCTCCACGTCGAGGCCCGACACCAGCACCCCGGTCGCCTCGTCCGCCAGCACGAGGACGGTCGGGCGGACCTCGGCGAGCACCGCGCGCAGGTCGGCACCGGGAGGCAGCTGGGCCAGCGTCGCTCCGGCCGCGAGGTGGGCGTCGGCGGCCAGGTGGCCCAGCGCGTCGGCGGGGCCGCACGCCACCAGGACGACGTCGTCGGGGTCGACCACGCCGTCGGGCAGCGCCGCCTCGGCCGGCACGCGACCCATCGGACGACCGCGGCCCAGCACGCGCGGCAGGGCGCCCTCGGGGTCGACGGAACGGTCCACACGAGCGACCGCGTCGGGGTCCATCGTCAGCCGCTCGGCACCCAGCTGGAGGAGGCGGCCCCATCCGCGGCCCCCGTCGAGCGCGAAGAGCTCGGCCGACGGGAAGGACAGGTCGGGGAGCCGGTGCAGGTCGTGCGCGTCCTCGACCACCACGAGGCGTACGTCGACGCCGGTCAGCTCGCGGACCAGGTCCTCGGCCGTGGCGTGCGGGTCGACGTGGACCACGACGGCGCCGATCGACCGGAGGGCCAGGTCGAGCTCGGGGGATCCGTGGCCGGGCGGCACCAGCGAGACCACGACCTGGTCGACGCGGAGGCCGCTGCGCACGAGGCCGGCGGCCGCCTGCTCCACCACCCGCGCGCTCTCCGCCCAGGAGCGCGCCGCGGTCCGGTCGCCCGCCACGAGCAGGTGGGCGGTCCGGTCGCCGCGCTGCCGGGCGTGGTCCGCGAGGGCCGTCCAGCGCGATGACTGCGGGGTCTCCGCGCCTCGGCTCGGCAGAGCCGCGGCACGCGACACGGGCACGTACGCCATGTCGGACCTCCCCCCTCGGCGGCCTACCGTCGGACTGGTTGACCTGTCAAGAAGTCTCGGACGCGGTGTCGCCGCGCGAGACCGTTTTACCTTCGCGTGGATGTTGCGTGCGGATCCTGTGGTGCCGCTCGTCCGGAGGCTGAGACGGGCCTCAGGTCGTCAGCGAGAACGCCGAGTCGAGCTCGGCGCCGCCGCGGCCGCGCCGCGGCAGGGAGGTCGCCGCAGCGACCTCGACGGCCGCCGGCGCCGGGACCGCGACGACCGCGTGCTCGGCACCGAGGTCGAGCCGGACGGCCGGGTGGTGCGCGACGCGCCCGATCCGGAGGCCGAAGGTCGTCGCGAGCGCGCTGACCGTGCGGTTGACCCGGGCGTCGAGCGCGAGGACGCGCAGCCGCCCGCCCCACCACGGGGCCAGGGCGACGACCTCGTCGGCCAGCTTGCGGGCGCGGGACGCCAGCTTCGCGCCGGCCACCTGCGCGGAGGTGGCGTCCAGGACCTCGCGCGGCGTCTCGTGCCACGGGGCGCCGTCGACGGTGCCGGCCTCGACCAGGTCCTCGAGGACCCGGGCGGCCGTGTGGTCGAGCAGGACGTGGGTCGGCCGGACGTGCGCCAGCGCGGCCTCGAGCTGGTCCGGGCCCTCGACCCAGGCCAGCAGGCACCCGGCACCGAGGTGGGCGTCGCGGACGACGGTGGTGAAGCGGTCGGTCGCCTCGCCCGTCAGCAGCACGACGTCGTCGGGCCGGAGGTCGGACAGCAGGCCGGAGGACTCGGGGCGGAACAGCCACGCGTGGCTCTTCTCGCGCGTCAGGCCCAGCACCGCGCCGGACGGCGCGTCGGAGCGCGCCCGGTCGACCCAGGCCAGCAGGTCGGGCTGCCGCTTGCGCCGGTCGAGACCCATCGCCCGCAGCCGCTCCCACGAGCGGTCGTCGCACTCGAACAGCTGGGCGTCGAGCAGCGCCGCCTGTCGCAGCAGCGCCAGCCGGCTCTCCTGGTCGACGACGACCAGGCGTACCTCGACCTCGTCGAGGAGCCGGCCGACCTCCGCGGGGTCCATGTGCTCGGGGAGGAGGAGCGGCACCGCACCCGCGACGCGCACCGCGAGCTCGAGCTCGACCTGGCGGGCGCCGGTCGGCACGCGCAGCACCACGACCTGCCCGGGGTTGACCCCGGCCTCGATCATCCCGGCGGCGCCGTCGATGACCCGGCGGTACAGCTCGTTCCACGTCAGGCGTGACCAGCCGTCGCCGGCCCGCTCGACGAGCGCGACCTCGAGGGCGCGTTCGCGCGCGTGGCGCTCCAGCCGCGCGAGCGGCGAATCCATGACAGGCACGTACGCCTCCCGGTCCTCTCGACTAACCCCAGCGCAACCTAGGTGACGGGCCGACCTCCTGTTTGCCGATTGCCCGATCTCCCGTCGTCCGGTTGCGGGGTCGGGCGTAGGCTTCCCGGTCGTGACGACCCCTGCGTCCGCCTCCACCGCACCGCTCGTGGTGCGCACCGTCCCGGTGGACCTGGCGGATCTCCCGCTCCTGGACCTGCTGCCCGAGCAGCAGCCGGTCAGCTGGCTGCGTCGCGGGGAGGGCCTCGTGGGCTGGGGTGTCGCGGCCCGGCTCGAGACGTCCGGCCCGACCCGCTTCAGCGACGCCGTCAAGTGGTGGTCGGAGACCGTGGGACGCGCCGAGGTCGACGACCTCGTCGGCGAGCCCGGCACCGGCCCCGTCTGCTTCGGCGCCTTCGCGTTCGCCGACGAGCCCGGCGACTCCGTCCTGGTCATCCCGGAGGTCGTGGTCGGACGACGGGGCGACCGCACCTGGCTCACCACGGTCTCGGTCCCGACCCCCGACCTCGTCCCCGCACCCGCGCCCCGCCCGCCGGCGGGCATCACCTTCTCCGACGGCGCGCTCAACGGCGAGGAGTGGATGTCGGTGGTCGCCGAGGCCGTCGCCCGGATCTCGTCGGGCGACCTCGAGAAGGTCGTCCTCGCGCGCGACCTGATCGCCACCACCGACGAGCCCCTCGACGTGCGCTGGCCGCTGCGCCGCCTCGCCGAGGACTACGAGATGTGCTGGACCTTCCACGTCGACGGACTCTTCGGCGCCACGCCCGAGATGCTGGTGCGCCGCGAGCGCGGCCTGGTGACCTCCCGCATCCTGGCCGGCACCATCCGGCGCACCGGCGACGACGAGCGCGACCTCGCCCTCGCCGCCACCCTCGCCCGGTCCTCGAAGGACCTCGAGGAGCACGAGTACGCCGTCCGCTCGGTCGCCGACGCCCTCGAGCCGCACTGCTCCTCGATGAACGTCCCCGAGGCGCCGTTCGTGCTGCACCTGCCCAACGTGATGCACCTCGCGACCGACGTGAACGGCGTGGTCCACGACGTCGCGACGTCGCTGCAGCTCGCCGAGTCGCTGCACCCCTCGGCCGCCGTCGGCGGCACCCCGACCCCGGCCGCGACCGCGCTGATCGCCGAGATCGAGGGCATGCCGCGCGACCGCTACGCCGGCCCGGTCGGCTGGATGGACGCGTCCGGCGACGGCGAGTGGGGCATCGCGCTGCGCTCGGCGATGGTCGTCGACGGCGGCGTGCGGCTGTTCGCCGGCTGCGGCATCGTCGCGAGCTCCGACCCCGAGGCCGAGCTCGCCGAGTCCCAGGCCAAGTTCGTCCCCGTGCGCGACGCCCTCGAGGTGGGCTGAGTCAGTCGACGTCCTCGCCGGGCTCGCGCCGCACGAAGGCGAGGCCCTCGGGCAGCAGGTTCGCCATGTGCGCCGCGACCATGTCGAGGCCGATGTCGCTGTAGACGCGGTCGTGGATCCCGAGCGCGACCGGTGCCCCGACCTCGCGCACGAAGTCGACCGCCTCGGACACCTTGAGCCACGGCGCGCTGACCGGCGCCAGCAGCACGTCGACCGGCCGCGGGGGCGGGGTCAGCGCGTCACCGGGGTGGTAGACGCTGCGGCCCCCGGGCCCGCCGGCCTCGACGAGGTAGCCGGAGTTGTCGAAGCGGTCGTAGTCGGGGTGGATCACCGCGTGCTTCTCCCCGACGACCTCGACGGCGAGGCCGACCACGTCGAGCCGGTCACCGGGGCGTACGACCGTGACCCGGTCGGCGACCTCGGGCGCCTCCTCGCGCAGCCGACGCTCGACCGCGGCGATCGTCCAGACCGGGACGTCGGTGCCCCGGAGGTGGTCGGGGTGGACGTGGTCGGCGTGCTCGTGGGTGACGAGGACCGCGTCGGCCCCGACGAGGACGCCGGGGTCGGTGAACACGCCCGGGTCGACCACCAGCACCGCGCCGTCGTGCTCGAGCCGGACGCAGGCGTGGCCGTGCTTGGTGATCCGCATGCCGCCAGCGTAGGACGACGGGGGCGCCGCACGCACCGCTCGCGACGTCCCGCCCGTCACTCCCGTCACAGCGGTGGGTTCGTCCGAAGAATGCGTGGGATTGGAGCGCCCCGGTTAGGGTGGTGCCGCCTCCGACGGGTGGAGTGCCCGGGGGAGATGAATCGCACCCGACTCGAAAGAGAGTTCACATGTCTGCACGCCGCGTGCTCGCAGGCAGCGTCGCCGCGCTGCTCCTGCCCGCGTCCCTGCTCATGAGCTCCGGGGCCGTCCAGGCCACGGGCTCCACCGGATCCGCGGACAGCCCCGCGTCGACGTCGGTGTTCAAGAAGGCCGGCCAGAAGGTCTCGCTGGAGGTGCTCCCCCAGATCGTCCAGCAGGGTCGGGGCGCCACCAGCGCCGACAAGGCCAAGGCTGCCGTCACCGCGACGATCAAGCCGAAGAAGGTCGGCCGCCCGGTCGTCCTCGAGCAGCTCCAGGGCTCGAAGTGGAAGACCGTCGGCAAGGCCAAGCAGGACAAGGCCGGTCGCGCCGAGTTCTCGGCCCTCGTGTCGAAGGGTGGCCAGGCCGTCACCTACCGCGCCACCGCGATGAAGTTCAAGGGCCTCAAGAAGGTCAGCAGCCAGCCGGCGGACACCACGCAGTGGCTCACGCCGACCTTCAGCGACGAGTTCTCCGGCTCGACGCTCTCGCCGGTCTGGAGCATGCGCGGCCAGGACTACGAGCCGATGAGCAAGCGCAAGTGCTCCAAGGGTGACCCGAAGGCCGTCAAGGTCGGCGGCGGCGCCCTGCGCCTGAGCGTCATCAAGGACAAGTCCGCCAAGGGCAAGTGCACGGCGACCTCGCGCAAGCTGAAGAAGAAGATCTCCTACCGCCTCAACGGCCACGTCGGCACCAGCGGCGCCTTCGACTTCAAGTACGGCGTCGCGGCGGCCCGCATCAAGATGCAGAAGCTCCAGGGCCAGCACGCCAGCTTCTGGATGCAGCCCGTGGGCGAGAACGGCCCCGGCAGCGACGGCCACGAGATCGACGTCATCGAGTACTTCGGTGACAAGCACCCGCAGGGTGGCCTGACCAGCTTCATCCACTGGTACAAGGGCAAGCGCCTGATCAAGACGGGCTCGTGGATCAAGGACTCGACGTCGTTCCTCAAGAACAAGAAGGACGGCTGGTCGAAGAACTACCACGTCTTCTCGGTCCAGTGGACCCCCAAGGCGATCATCATGCGCATCGACGGCAAGGAGACCTGGCGCACGTCGGCCCGCGTCTCGAAGGCCCAGCAGTACCTCATCCTGAGCCTGCTCGCCTCCGACTACGAGGCGCTGGAGATGAACGACAAGAAGCTCCCGCAGCACATGTACGTCGACTGGGTCCGCGTCTGGGAGACGCCGCAGTCCTGACCGGCTGACGACGCACCTCGCACCGCCACGATCCACGGTCCGCGCGCTGGACCTTCCTCAGGGAAGGACCAGCGCGCGGATCTTTTCGTCCAGCTCGCGCCGGTTGTCCCGGCGCACCCGGGCCTCGACGACCTCGATCCCGCCGTTCGGGGAGGCCAGCGCCTGCTCGAGCTCCGGCAGGCTGTCGACCCGCAGGTGGGCGACGCGGGCGGCCGCGCACAGGCTGGCGAGGTCGGTCCCGTGCGGGGTGGCGAAGAGCGTCTCGAAGCGGTCGGCGTGGGCCGGGGCTCCCTGCTCCAGGGTCGCGAAGATCGAGCCGCCGTCGTCGTTGACCACGACGACGGTCAGGTCGGGGCGCTCCTCGCGCGGGCCCAGGAACAGCCCGGTCGTGTCGTGCAGGAAGGTCACGTCGCCCATCAGCGCCAGCGCGCGCGTCGAGCGGCGGGCGAGCGCCGCCCCGACGGCGGTGCTGACGGTGCCGTCGATGCCGGCCAGGCCGCGGTTGGCGATCACCTTGCGGCGGGCGCCGACCTCGTAGGGCGCGACCATCAGGTCGAGGTCGCGCACCGGGTTGGACGCACCGACCACCAGCAGCCCGCCGGGCGGCAGCGCGCGGCTCACCGCGCCGGCGACCTCGTGCGGGGTGAGGTCGGGCTCGGCGGCGAGCAGCCGGTCGAGGGCGCGGGAGGTGGTGCGGTCGGCCTCGCGCCAGGCGTCCAGCCAGCCCGGGGCGTCGGGACCCGCGACGCGTACGCCGTCGGCGGGGTCCACCTCGAGCGCCGTCGCGAAGGGTCGGTCCGGCCACAGCCCGCGCGCCCGGACCGAGACCACCTCGACGTCGTCGCGGGCGAGCAGCCGCGACACCGGGCGGGAGAGCGTCGGGTGACCGAAGACCACGACCCGCTCGACCCTCCGGCCGAGGTCGCCGTCGAGCAGGAGCCGGTAGGTCCGGATGACCGCGTCGCCCGTGCGGCAGCCGCTGCTCGGCTCGGCGAGCAGCGGCCAGCCGGCGCTCTCGGCGAGCTGGCGGGCCGGCGGGCCGGCGTCGTCGCCGGCCACCACGACGGTGCGGGGGCCGACCTCGAGCTCGACCGGGTCGGCCGCACGCCCGACGGCCGGCACCAGCCAGGTGGGCGCCTCCCCCGCGTCCCAGCCGTCGTCGTCCGGCAGCAGCGGGTCGTCGAGCTGGACGTTGAGGTGGACCGGGCGCCGGTGGTCGTGGGTGCGGAGGAACGCCAGCAGCTCGTCGAGGTCCGCACCCGCGACGTCGAGCGTCGTGGCGAAGGCGCCGAAGAGGCCGTCCTGGTGGGTGGTCTGGTTGGCGCCTGTGCCGCGCAGCCGGGCGGGCCGGTCCGCGGTGACGACGACGAGCGGGACGCCTGCGTGGGCCGCCTCCATGACGGCGGGCAGCAGGTGGGCCACGGCCGTGCCGGAGGTGCACGACACGGCCGCCGGGCGGCCGGACACCTTGGCCAGCCCGAGCGCGAGGAAGCCGGCCGTGCGCTCGTCGAGGCGCGCGTGCAGCCGCAGTGCGCCGGCCTGTGCGGCGTCGAAGAGCGCGAAGGACAGCGGGGCGTTGCGCGACCCGGGGGCGACGACGACCTCGCGCACCCCCGCGCCGCGCAGCGCGGTCGCCACGTCACGCGCGAGCCGGGTCGACGGGTTGCTCATGCCGGCAGATCCTTCCGCACCGCGTCCATCCGGGCACGCCAGTGCGCCTCGCGGTCGGGAGTCGCGGCGAGCCGGTCGAGCGACGCGGGGTCGACCCGGGGGCGGCCGACCGGCAGCGTCCCGTCGACGGGCAGCAGCCGGTCGGTGACCACGTCGTCGGTGAGCAGCTGGACGGTCGCCAGGCCGCACGCGTGGTGCAGCTCGGGCAGCGCGGCGGCGAGGGCCACCCCGGCCGCGATGCCGACGCTGGTCTCGAGCGCGCTCGACACGACCACCGGGAGGCCGATGTCCTCGGCGATCCGCAGGCAGGCGCGTACGCCGCCCAGCGGCTGCACCTTGAGCACGGCGATGTCCGCGGCCTCGAGGTCACGCACCCGGTAGGGGTCCTCGGCACGGCGGATCGACTCGTCGGCGGCGATCGGCACGTCCACGCGGCGGCGGACGACGGCGAGGTCCTCGACGCTCGCGACGGGCTGCTCGACGTACTCCAGGCCGCCGGCCGCGCGGTCGAGCGCGGCGATCGCGCGGACCGCGCCGTCGACGTCCCACGCACCGTTGGCGTCGACCCGCACCAGCCCGCCGGGACCGAGCGCGTCGCGCACCGCCTCGAGCCGGGCGACGTCGTCGGCGAGGGACTGGCCGGGCTCGGCGACCTTGACCTTGGCCGTCCGGCAACCGCCCGCCCGGACGATCGCGTGGGCGCGCTCGGGGTCGGTCGCCGGGACCGTGACGTTGACCGGGACGGCGTCGCGCAGCGGCTCGGGCCACCCGACGTCGGCAGCCTCGCGGGCGCAGGCCAGCCACGGACGGGACACGTCGGCGTCGTACTCGAGGAAGGGCGACCACTCGCCCCACCCGGCGTCGCCCCGCAGCAGGACGCCCTCGCGGACCGTGATGCCGCGGAAGCGGGTGCGCATCGGGATCGAGAAGACGTGCATCACACGACCGCCCGGATCGCCTGGCGGTCGACCTTGCCGTTGGGCAGCAGCGGCAGCGCGTCGAGCCGGACGACGCTGCGCGGCGCCCAGGCGCGCGGGTGGACCTGGGAGACCCACTCGCGCAGGTCGGCCTCGGCTGCGGTGCCCACCACCACCGCGACCACCCGGTGCCCCCACTCCTCGTCGTCCACGGCGACGACCTCCGCCGCGTCGACGAGGGGGTGCTGGCGCAGCCGCTCGGCCACCGCGGGCAGCGGCACCTTGACCCCGCCGCTGATCGCGACGTCGTCGACCCGGCCCGTGACCTGCAGGCGGCCGTCCGGGTCGAGCCGTCCGGTGTCGGAGGTGAGGAACCACCCGTCGACGAGCGTCGCGGCGGTGAGGTCGGGGTCGCCGTCGTAGCCCGCGAAGATCGTGGGGCCGCCCAGCCGGATCCGTCCGGTCGTGTCGAGGGCGAGGCCGACCCCGTCGAGCGGGACGCCGTCGTAGACGCACCCGCCGGCGGTCTCGGACGAGCCGTAGGTCGTCACCACGTGCACGCCGCGCTCGTGCGCCCGGCGGCGCAGGTCGGCGTCGAGCCCGCCCCCGCCGACCAGGACGGTGTGCAGGCCGGCGAGGGCCTGCGCCTGGCGGTCGTCGGCGAGCAGCCGGTGCAGCTGGGTGGGGACGAGGGAGGTGAACAGCGGCCCCTCCCCCGCGGCCGTCGCCGCGGCCGCGACGTCGAGGTCGGCGACGACGACGGGGTCGTGCCCGGCGACCAGCGAGCGGACGACGACCTGCACCCCCGCGACGTAGGACGACGGCAGCGCGAGCAGCCATCGACCGGTCGCGCCGAGCCGCGCGGCGGAGGCGGCGACGCTGGCGAGCACCGCCGTGCGGGGCAGCAGCACGCGCTTGGGCCGACCGGACGAGCCGGACGTCTCGATCAGCAGCGGCGGAGGCTCCGGGGCGGCGAGCCAGCCGGCCAGCTGGGCCACGGCGACGGCGGGGTCGTCCGAGGGGCGCAGGGAGCTCACGACGCCCACGCTAGCGGTCGTAGGCTCGGGCCCATGAGCGCCTACTGGATCACCACCTACAAGGCCGTCCACGACCCCGACAAGGTCGCGGCCTACGCGAAGCTCGCCGGTCCCGCGCTGACCGGCGCGGGCGGACGCTTCCTCGTCCGCGGGGTCCCCGAGGCGACCTTCGAGCTGGGCGAGGCGACCCGCACGGTCGTCATCGAGTTCGACTCCGTCGAGGCGGCCGTCGCCGCGCACGACAGCGAGGCCTACGCCGAGGCGCTGCGCGCGCTCGACGGTGGCGCCGACCGCGACATGCGCGTGGTGCCCGGGGCGGAGTGACGATGGCCGACGACTGGCGCCGCGACACCGTCGACCTGCTGCGCTCGCTCGTCCTCGAGGCCGAGCCAGACGCGGTCGAGGAGGCGAAGTGGCGCAAGGCCTCCAACCCCGACGGCGTGCCCACCTTCTCCCTCGACGGCCTGATCTGCACGCTCGAGACCTACCGGGACAAGGTCAAGGCGACCTTCGCCCGCGGCGCGTCCCTCCCTGACCCCTCCGGCGTCTTCAACGCCAGCCTCGACGCCGGGACCCGTCGCGCGATCGACGTCCGCGAGGGCGACGAGGTGGACCGCGAGGCGTTCGTCGCGCTGGTGCGCGCGGCCGTGGCGGCCAACCGCGGCTGACGCGCGGACGAACCATGGTCGACTGGTGCCGCCAGCAGCACGGCTGTAACGCCTCGACACCTCCAGGGTGAGAACATCCAGCGAAGGGGACGGCATGGTCGACGGGCGCACATCTGGTGAGTGGGCGGACGGGCACGCGGAGGCCGTACGTCGTTCGGCACCGGAGGTGCCCGCGTTCTCCCAGAACGAGCGGGACGCAGTGTGGCACCGGGTCTCGACCACCGCGCCCGATCCCCGTCCGCGACACCGATGGCGGGCGACCGTCGTCGCCGTGGTGGCGGCGTGCGCGGTGGGCACCGCCGGGGCGGCCACGGCTGGACTGTTCGGCGCCCACACCGGACGTGTTCCGACGGACGCCGAGGACCTCGAGCTCGGCGGTCCCGGTGAGCGCCTCGACCCGGCTGCGCCCGACTTCGCCGAAGTGGTCGACGAAGTGACGTCCGACATCGAGTTCCCGTCAGCCTCGTCGCGCGCCCGCGCCGTCGCGTGGCAGGTGGACGACCTCTCCGACAGCGGAGCGCTGGTCTCCGAAGGAGCTCTCCGTCTGTGGGTATCGGGCAACGCACTCTGCGCCTGGAGCAACGAGTGGGCGGCCGCCGCGAGGGAGGAAGACACCGCCACCCTGGAGGCCGCCGCTCGCGTGATCCGCGAGGCCCGCAGCTGGCCGGCGATCACCGACACCGACCCGGACCTCGCCGGCGACTCGGAGTTCTCGTGGCTCCCTGCGCTTGAGCAGGCCGTGTCGGACGGCGACACTGATGCGGCTCGGGCGCCGCTCCACGACCACGGGGCGTGCCTGCCCGGACTCGCTCCAGCCCTGGGGCTCGGTCCGCGATGAACCGACGCGCGTCCCGGGAGGACGTGGAGGCACTATTTCGGCAGCACGCGGACGAGGTGCACGCCTACCTCCACCGTCGCGCCGGAGCGGCTGGAGCGGACCTCCTCGGCGAGGTCTTCGTCATCGCCCTCCGCCGCGTGGACGACCTCCCCGGGCCGGACCTGCGCCGGGCGTGGCTGTTCGGCACTGCGCGGCGACTCCTGCTGGCGCAGGCGCGGAACGACGCCCGTCGCACGCACGCGGAGTACGAACGCGCCCGTACGCACGTCCCGGAGCCCACGACGTCAACCGATCACGCCGCCGTTCGCGCGGCCGTCGCGTCCCTTCCCGACGTCGACCGGGAGCTGGTGCGGCTCACCGAGTGGGAGAACCTCCCCGTCAACGAGGCTGCCGCGGTCGTCGGCCTGCGCCCGGGCACGGCGCGCGTCCGGCTGCACCGAGCCCGCCGCCGACTCGCCGCACACCCCGCGCTGCAGGCGTACGTCGCGTCACTCGGCGCGCCAACGTAGACGCGCAGACAGAACTCCGCTGGAGCGCGACCGGTCACGCTCGGCCGGCGCTCGATGTCGGACTTCTGTCCGCGCGTCTCCCGATGGCGTGACCGGGCCCACCGTTAATCGGGCGACGGGTGTCGCTGCGGCGGGAGAGAATGGTCGGCGATGCTCACCGCCCTGAAGAACTACGCCACGCCCCCGTCGACCCTTGCCCGTCGGCTGTCGGTGCAGTCCCTGCTGTTCGCCTCCGGTGACGGCACGTTCCTGGCCGGGTCGGCCGTCTTCTTCACCCTGGTGGTGGGCCTCTCGCTGGGGCAGGTGGGCATCGGACTCACGATCGCCGCGATCGCCAGCTTCGTCGTCGCGGTGCCGATGGGCAAGCTGGTCGACCACTTCGGCCCCAAGCGGATGTGGACGCTCTCCGCCGCTGTCCAGGGGCTGCTGTTCCTGGCGTGGCCGTTCATCGACAGCTTCCCGGAGTACGTCGCGCTGGCGGTCGCGATGGAGGTGGCAGGCACCCTCGGCGGCGCCGCCCACGGCGCCTACGTCATCGACATCCTGCCGCCGTCCGAGCGGGTCGAGTCGCGGGCCTACCTCTACTCGGCGCTCAACGTCGGCTTCAGCATCGGCGCCTTCCTGGGGGCCGGCGCGATCGCGTTCGGCACCGAGGCCCTGCGTTGGGCACCCCTGCTGAGCGCGGTGCTCTTCCTGCTCAACAGCGCGGCCATCCCGCGGCTCCCGGACGCCACCCACGACGTCCGCAGCAGCGAGCCCCGCGTGAAGCCCGAGGGCATCCCGGCGATCCGCAACCGCAGCTGGATCGCGGTCACCTTCTTCACCGGCGTCATGTGGACCAACCAGGTGCTGCTGCACACCGTCATCCCGGTCTGGCTGGTCACCGAGACCGACGCCCCGAAGGTGCTCGTCGCGGTCCTCTTCGGCACCAACACCGTGATGTGCATCGTGCTGCCGCGGCTGGCCTCGCGCGGCATCCGCAACGTCGAGACCGCCCTGCGCGCGGTCCGGCTCTCCACGCTCTTCTTCGTCCTGACGTGCGTGGTCACGCTCGCCACGCACGAGACCACCGGCTGGCTGACCATCGTGCTGTTCTTCGTCGGCCACGTCGTGCTCACCTGGGCCGAGCTGTTCCTCTCCGCGTCCGGCTGGACCCTCGAGGCCGAGCTGATGGACCCGCGCCGTCGCGGCGACTACCAGGGCGTGTCCGAGCTGGGCGGCACCCTCGGCAGGTTCTGGGCCCCGGCCGCCTACGGCTTCCTCGCCATGGAGTGGGGTGCGTTCGGCTGGCTGACGATCGCGGTGATCGTGGTCCTCGCCGCGACCGGGCTGCACGCGTCGGCGCACTCGGGCCGGCGCTGGCTCGAGAAGCACGTCCCGGCCGACGTCCTCGCCGACGCCCGGGCCGACGGCCCCGCACCGGCGGAGGTCGCCCCCGCCGGGCCGCCCACGATGCTGGAGCCCGGCGCTCCCCTGCCAGAATCCACCGGTGACCTCCTCCGCTGACTGGATCGCCGGTGCCCGGCCGCGCACCCTGCCCGCCGCCGTCGCGCCCGTCCTCGCCGGCACCGGCGTCGCGGCGCACGCCGACGCCGCCGTGTGGTGGAAGGCCGCCCTGGCCCTGGTGGTGAGCCTGGCCCTCCAGGTCGGGGTCAACTACGCCAACGACTACTCCGACGGCATCCGCGGCACCGACGCCGACCGGGTCGGTCCGATGCGGCTGGTCGGCTCGGGCGCGGCCACGCCCGGCGCCGTGAAGACGGCCGCGTTCGCGGCGTTCGGCGTCGCGGCGCTCGCCGGCCTGGTGCTCGCCGCCACCACCTCCTGGTGGCTGGTCGCGGTGGGTGCGGTCTGCGTCGTGGCGGCCTGGTACTACACCGGTGGCGAGCGGCCCTACGGCTACCTCGGCCTCGGAGAGGTCATGGTCTTCGTGTTCTTCGGGCTGGTCGCGGTCATCGGCACCACGTACGTCCAGACGCAGGCCTGGGAGTGGGCCGCCCTCTATGCCGGGATCGGCATCGGCGCCCTCGCGTGCGCGATCCTGGTGGCCAACAACCTGCGCGACATCCCCACCGACACCGTCGCCGGCAAGCGCACCCTCGCAGTCCGGCTGGGCGACGAGCGCACCCGCTACCTCTACGCCTTCCTCGTCCTCGTGGCCGCCGCGGCGGTCGTCGCGGTCGCCGCGGCTACGACGTGGTGGGCGCTGGTCGGCCTGGGCTTCCTCGCCCGCGCCGCCGCCCCGACCCGCGCGGTGCTGCAGGGCGCGAGCGGTCCGGCGCTGATCCCCGTGCTGGGCGGCACGGGCGCCAGCGAGCTGCTGTGGTCGGTGCTCGTGGCCGCTCCCCTGCTGCTCGCCTGAGCGCCGCGGACGCCCTGATAACCCGTGGCCGGTCGCCACGCGCGCTGACTAGGTTGGCGCCCGTGGACTACCAGCACGCGACCCTCGACTTCTCCGACGACTCCGAGCAGGCGAAGGCCCGCCGTCGCGGCTGGATTACCGCGGTGCTGCGCGGATTCCGCGAGGAGAGCCCCGGGGACGAGCTCATCGAGAAGTGGGTGACCCACTACCGCGCCGACGCGGTCACGGTGCGCGGCGCCTGGCTCCCCGAGGGTGAGTTCGCCGCCGGCCCGATGCCCGTCGCGACCTATGCCAGCTTCGACAAGACCCTCAACGCCGGCCGCGGGCTGGTGCCGCTGCGGATGATCACCGACGTCACGACCAGCGCCAGCCACCGCCGCCGCGGGCTGCTGCGCCGGATGATCGAGGACGACCTCGCCGACGCCGTGGCCCACGACGTGCCGGTGGCGGCGCTGACCGCGTCGGAGGCCACGATCTACGGGCGCTGGGGCTTCGGCCCCGCCACGTTCAACACGGTCGTCGAGCTCGACACGACGCCCGGCTTCTCGCTGCGCTCCTTCGACGACCCGGGGCGCGTCGAGGTGCTCGAACCCGCCGACGCGTGGCCGCACGTCCGGACCGTCTTCGACGCCTTCCACGCCCGCCAGCGCGGCTCGGTGGAGTGGCCGGTGCAGTACGGCGACATCCACAGCGGCGCCTTCGACTACGACGCCGGCGGACCGAACCGCAAGATCCGCACCGCCGTCCACCTCGCGGCCGACCGGACGGTCGACGGGTTCGCGGTGTTCAAGCACGGGGAGGACTACTCCCTCGTCGTGCAGGAGATGATCGCGCTCACGCCGCAGGCCCAGCTCGGGCTCTGGGACTTCCTGGCCCGGACGGACCGGGTCAAGAAGGTCACCTTCAACCTGGCCCACCCCGACGACCCGCTGCGGTGGGCACTGGACGACCTCGGCCGGCTCGCGGTGACCGGACAGCGCCACTTCCTGTGGCTGCGCCTCCTCGACGTGCCCCGTGCCCTCGCGGCGCGCCCCTGGGCGAGCGACGGCGCGGTCGTGCTGGAGGTCGAGGACGCCCAGGGATGGGCGGCGGGACGGTTCGAGGTCACCGCTCGCGGCGGCGTCGCGACGGTCACCCGCACGGAAGCCGACCCCGACGTCGTGCTCGACGCCGAGACGCTCGGCGCGCTCTACCTCAGCGGCGTCGAGGTCGGTGCGATGCGACGGGCGGGCCGGGTCGCGGGCTCCGACGACGCGGTCGCCCGCTGGGCGGCCATGGCCGACCTCGCGGACCCGCCGTACTGCCTCACCGGGTTCTGAGGCGCCCGGGGAGCGCGCCGGAGGGTCAGTCCTGGTCCTCGCGGGCCTTGCGCTCCTCGAAGGCGGCGGACGCCTTCGCGGCGCGCGCCTCGACGCGGCGGGCGAACGCCTCGCGCTGGCGGTCGAGGACGAAGAAGGACGCGATGCCGGAGATCAGGAACGCCAGCACGACGGCCCAGAACAGCTGGACCTGGCCGTCGAAGACCAGCGCCATCACGCCGAGCACCACGCCGAACGAGGCGAGGAACAGCACGATCCGCAAGGCGGTGTAGACGACGAACTCCTTCACGCCCCCAGCCTAGGCCGGGCTGGCTACATTGGAGGAATGCTGAAGGTCCTGCTCGTGGTGGTGCTCATCGCGATGGTGGTGTGGGTCCTGGTGCGGCTGGCGCTCCGCCGCATCGACGGCGGCGGCGGGTCGCAGGCCCGCCCGCCGCGGGTCGTCGGCCCGGACGACGACCCGGACTTCCTACGGGGTCTCGACCGGCGCCGTCGCGACCCGGAGGACGACTGACCGCTCGACCTCGGCGCCGTTGGCGTACGAGTGCTGGCTGCTGGTGCTGAAGAAGTTGATGCCGATGAAGTTGAACCACAGCGTCGCGGCACCGACCAGGGCCAGCAGGGCGGCGTTGCGGCCGCGCCACCCGGCCGTCGCGCGGGCGTGCAGGTAGGCCGCGTAGACCACCCACGTGATGAACGCCCAGACCTCCTTCGGGTCCCAGCTCCAGTACGACGACCAGGCCTGGTGGGCCCAGATCGGACCGGAGATCAGCACGCCGAAGGTCCACACCGGGAAGCCGAAGGCGTGCATCCGGTAGGAGATGCGGTCCAGGGCGGGCAGCTCGGGGAGGCGCGCGAGGTAGCCGGTCTCCTTGGTCGAGCGGGCCTTGAGGAGGTAGAGCGCCGAGGTGATCGCGCCGAGGGTGAAGGCGCCGGTCGCGATCACGGCGGCGACCACGTGGATCACCAGCCAGTAGGACTCCAGCGCCTCGGTGAGCGGGGCGACGGGCTCGTAGAGCCACAGCACGTCGGCCAGCAGCACGCACAGCACGAAGCCCACGACGACCGGGCCGAGCCACGACAGCCGCCAGCGGCGGGTGGTGGCCAGGAACAGCGCGACCACGACGAACGTGCCGCTGAGGGTGAACTCGTACATGTTGCCCCACGGCACCCGGTTGGGGTCGGCGGCCATGCCGCGCCCGACGAGGGCGACGAGGTGGGCGAGCGCGGCGACGCCGGTGAGCAGGAGGCCGAGCCGCTCGAACATGTCGGAGCGCTCGGCGCTGCGCACCACGTCCTGGTCGGCGACCACGGTGTCGTGCGGCTCGGGGCCGGCGGCGCCGACGCCGGCACCCACCCGCTGCGCCTCGCGCACGGGCACGTCGCGCAGCGTCGCCCACTGGACGGCGTAGGCGAGGAGCGCCAGGAAGTAGACGACTCCGGCCGCGGCCACGCCCTGGTTGCTGAGCGTCTCCCACTGCAGGTCGGTCACGATGCCACCTCTCGGTCCTGTCTGAGTGCTGCGATGATCGCGGCGAGCTCGTCGCGACCGTTCTCCGGGTCACCCGCGGAGGACCGGTCGAGCCGGGCGACCTCCACCAGTGTGCTCCCGTCCTCCTGACGGCGGGCACGCACCCACAGCCGTCGAGGCCGCACGAACAGCGACCCGAGCAGGCCGAGCAGCGCCAGGACGACGCCGGTCAGCGCGACCATCTTGCCGGGGGTCCGGCTGACCTGGATCTTGTTCCACCGCTGGAGACCGTCGAAGGTGACGGAGCCGAGGCCGTCCGGGAGCTCGATGGTGTCACCGGGTCGCAGGTCGAGACGGAGCGGCTGGCCGTCGTCCTTCATGACCTGCGTGGTCTTCGCCTTGTCGAGCACGTAGACCGACGAGCCGGTGCCGTCGTCGAGCCCGACGTCGCCGGTGTAGACGAACAGCGACACCAGCGGGTCGAGGGAGTCGCCGAACACCGAGACCGGCGGGATGAGCTCGCCGTCGGGACCGCGGGCGCCGCCGAAGGTCGGGTAGAAGGAGCCCTCGAGGCCGATCTGGGTCGGCTTCGCGTCGGGCGCCTTGACCACGCCGAAGGACTCGAAGGTCTGCGGGTTGGTCGGCAGGAACACCGACGGCCCGGACTGGGCGATGTTGCCGTCACCGTCGCGGACGGTGAGGACGGGCGCGTAGCCGTGGCCGATGAGGAAGACGTCGGTGCCGCCGATGGACAGCGGGTGGTTGACCCGGAGGTCGTACTCCTGGCTCTCCGCGTCCGCGTCGGTCCGGTAGTCGAGGTGGGAGACGAACTTGCGGGCCATGCCGACCCGGCGGCTCTCGGGATCGGTGATCCAGTCGACGTCGAAGTCGGTGATCTTGAAGGAGAAGGGCTCCATCACCGACGGGTCGAACAGGCTGCCGGGCGCGAAGTCGTCGTACTGGGTGAGGGTGTTGGAGAAGCCGTAGTCCTTGCCGACCAGCAGGATGACGCCGCCCTTGTAGCCGAACAGGCTGCCGACGGCGACGCCCACCAGCACCACGATGACGGCGAGGTGGAAGACCAGGTTGCCGGCCTCGCGCAGGTGGCCGCGCTCGGCCGCGACCGAGTCCGAGCCCTCGAGCAGGTCGACCCGGTAGCGCCGCCGGCGGATCACCTTCGCGGCACGGGCCAGGACGACGTCGGGGGCCTCGTCGGTCTCGTACGACGCCGACTCCGGCAGGCGCATGAGGTGGCGCGGGGCCTTCGGCGGGCGCGCCCGCAGCGCACGCGCGTAGACGAACAGGCGCGGGATGATGCACCCGACCAGCGAGATCATCAGCAGGATGTAGATCGCGGAGAACCACACCGAGCCGTAGACCGAGAAGAGGTCCAGCCGGTCCCAGATGGGCGCCAGCCGCGGGTGGTCCTCGCGCCACTGCGAGACCTTCAGCGAGTCGATGTTCTCCTGCGGGATCACCGACCCGGGGATCGCGGCCAGCGCGAGCAGGAGCAGCAGCACCAGCGCGGTGCGCATCGAGGTGAGCTGGCGCCACGACCAGCGCACCAGCTCGCGCGCCGTCATCTCCGTGGGCATCGGGGTCGCCTGGCGGTCGTCGGACGACCGCTGCTGGAGGTCGGTCACACCGGCACCGTGAATCCGACGACGTAGCCCTGGAGCGAGTCGGCGAGCCGCTGCCACCAGCCGGTGACGAGCAGCAGCCCGATGAGGATCATCATCGCGCCGCCGAGGCGCATCAGCAGCATCTGGTGGCGGCGCAGCACCGCGAAGGCGCGCATCGAGCGCCGGTAGGCGACCGCGGCGGCGATGAAGGGCAGGCCGAGGCCGAGGGCGAAGACCGCCGCGAGGAGCGCCCCGCGGCCGGCGGTCGCCTCGTTGACCGAGAGCGCGTTGATCACGCCGAGCGTCGGGCCGACGCAGGGGGTCCAGCCGACGCCGAAGAGGAAGCCGAGCAGCGGCGCCGCGGCCAGCCCGACGGCCGGCACCTTGTGGATGCGCCAGTCGCGCTGCAGCACCCCGAAGACCCCGAGGAAGGCCAGGCCGAGCACGATGGTGATGACGCCGAGGACGACGTTGAGCTCGTCGCGGTGCGTGAACAGCGCGCCCGCCGCGCCGGTGAGGCTGCCGATGATCACGAAGACCACGGCGAAGCCCAGCACGAACAGGACCGCCCCCGTGACCAGCCGGCTGCGCCGGGCGCTGTCGAGCTCGGCCGCCGAGAGCCCGGTGGCGTAGGACAGGTAGCCCGGCAGCAGCGGGATCACGCAGGGGCTGAAGAACGAGATCAGGCCGGCCACCAGCGCGACCGGGAGGGCGAGGACCAGCGACCCCGACAGCGCCGTCTGCTGGAACCAGTCACTCATCGAGCACCGCCTCGACCAGGTCGAGCAGCGTGGTGGTCGTCGGCACCCGCCCCTGCACCGACGCCGCGACCCGGCCGTCGGCGTCGAGGACGACGGTGCTCGGGATCGAGCGCGGGGTCAGCGTGCCGGCGAAGGGCAGGATGGCGGTGCCGTCGGCGGAGTAGATCGAGGGGTAGGGCACGTCGAAGCCGCGGACGTAGGAGCGGGCGGACTCGACCGAGGAGTCGCGGATGTTGATGCCGACGAAGGAGACCCGGTCGCCGAGCTCGGCGGCGGCCTCGTTGAGGTCGGGCTGCTCGACGCGGCAGGGCGGGCACTGCGACCACCACAGGTTCACCACCACCGGCTTCCCGCGGTAGTCGGCGAGGTCCACGTCGTTGCCCTCGAGGTCGGTGCCGGTGAGCTCGATCGGGGCGTCCCGGTCGCCGATCGCGACCTCCGTGGGGACGCCCTCGCCCGTGATGTAGCCCTTGTCGCCGGTGCCGGACAGGCTCGAGCAGCCCGCCAGCGCGAGGAGGCAGGCGAGCGCGACCAGGGGGACCGCGAGACGGCGCACGAGCGTCAGGACCGGTCCTCCTGTGCGGCGCCGCCGGAGGAGAACGGGGCGGAGCGGTCGCCGACCGGGATCAGGTCGCCGGCGGGCTCGGAGTAGCGCACCTGCACCACGCGCTCGTCGTCGAAGACGATGCTGGTCAGCGAGCAGAGCGTGCACTGGCGGGTCCGGGGGTGGTGCAGGTAGCTGCGCTTCTCCAGGAACAGGCGGGTCGTCCAGATCGGCAGCTGGTGCGACACCACCACGGCCTCGTGGCCCGCCGCGACGTCGCGTGCGTCGTGGACGGCCGCCAGCATCCGGCCCGCGATCTCGTCGTAGGGCTCCCCCCACGACGGCTTCATCGGGTTGTACATGTGGCGCAGCAGGCCCGGGTTCTTGAGGAACGTCTTCGCGCCCGCCCCGAAGTTGACGCCCTGGAACTTGCTGCCCGACTCGATCACGCGGGTGTCGACGACCGGCTCGAGGCCGAGCACGGCGGCCAGCGGCGCACCGGTCTCGCGCGCCCGCTCGAGGGGCGAGGTGCGCACGTGCACGATGTCGCGGTCGCCGATCGAGTCGGCGATGCGCTGGGCCATCCGCCGGCCGAGGTCGGAGAGGTGGAAGCCGTCCATCCGGCCGTAGAGCACGCCCCGCGGGTTGTGCACCTCGCCGTGGCGCAGCAGGTGGACGATCGTCTGGGTCCCCACGTCAGCGACCTCCTGCCGCGGCGGCGGCCGCGGCAGCGGCCGGGAGGGCGTCGAGCACCGTCGTGACGGCCCGCTCGTCGTGGGCGGCGGAGACGAACCACGCCTCGTACGCCGACGGCGGGAGGTAGACGCCCCGGTCGAGCATCGCGTGGAAGAACGCCGCGTAGGCGGCCGTGTCCTGCGTGGACGCCTCGGCGAAGTCGCGCACCGGGCCCTCGCGGAAGAACACCGAGAACATGGTCCCGGCGGTCTGCACGGCGTGCGGCACGGAGGCGGCGGTGAGCGCGTCGGAGGCGGCCTCGCGGATGGTGCGCGCGGTGGCGTCGAGGTGGTCGTAGACCTCCGGCGTCGCGAGGCGCAGCGTGGCCAGGCCGGCGGTGGTCGCCACCGGGTTCCCGGACAGCGTGCCGGCCTGGTAGACCCGGCCCTCGGGGGCGAGGTGGGCCATCAGGTCCGCGCGACCGCCGAACGCCGCCGCCGGGAAGCCGCCGCCCATCACCTTGCCGAAGGTCATCAGGTCGGGCACCCAGCCCTCGGCGGCGCCGTCGAGGCCGTAGCCGCCCTGCGCGGTGGCGCGGAAGCCGGTCATCACCTCGTCGCTGACGAACAGCGCACCGTGGGCGCGGCAGGTCTCGGCGAGGAAGGCGTTGAAGCCGGGCTCCGGCGGGACCACGCCCATGTTGCCGGGCGTGGCCTCGGTGATCAGGCAGGCGATCCGCGGGCCGTGCGCCTCGAACGCGGCGCGGACGGCGTCGCGGTCGTTGTAGGGCAGGACCAGGGTCTCGCCGGCGGAGCTCGCGGGCACCCCGCTCGTCCCGGGGACGGCGAGCGTCGCGACGCCCGACCCGGCCTCGGCGAGCAGCGGGTCGACGTGGCCGTGGTAGCAGCCGGCGAACTTCACGACCAGGTCGCGGCCCGTGGCGCCGCGCGCGAGGCGGATCGCGGACATCGTCGCCTCGGTGCCGGAGGAGACGAAGCGGACCCGCTCGACCGGCGTGCGGGCGACGATCTCCTCGGCGAGCTCGACCTCGGGCTCGGTGGGCGTGCCGTACGAGGTGCCGCGCCCGACCGCGGACACCACCGCCGCCTGCACCTCGGGGTGCGCGTGGCCGAGCAGCATCGGGCCCCACGAGCAGATCAGGTCGACGTACTGGTGCCCGTCGGCGTCGGTCAGCCAGGCGCCGCTGGCCGAGGTGATGAAGCGGGGCGTGCCGCCGACCGCGGTGAAGGCCCGGACGGGTGAGTTGACGCCTCCCGGGGTGACGGCTCGCGCGCGCTCGAAGAGGGCTGCGCTGGCCGCGGTCGTGGGACGTGTCGTCGCGGTGGTCACGGCCTCATTGTCGCCCAGCCGGGCAAGGAGCACCCATTCGGCACCGCGCCCCCGGTGCCCCCGTGTGGACTGGGCCACACGAGGCGCGCGCGTAACCTCCACGTCGCCGTCCCGTTGGTGGTGTATCGGAGCCCGGAGGGGGCATCATGGGAGCGGCACCACACAGGGGGGACCACCACATGTCGACATTCGGACGGCTCCATCGGGCGACCGCGATCGTCCCGCTCGCGCTGCTGTCCGTCGCGTGGACCGCCAGCCTCTCGGGCGTCGGCACCGGCACCGCCAGCGCGGACGCCGACGGGTCCGGCACGCTCCCCGACGGCACGGTCCTGCCGAGCGAGGCCGTCGAGGCGCCTGCCAGCGTCGGCGACGCCGTGACCCGTGCCGCGGCGCTCTCCCCCGGCAGCGCCAGCAGCATCGCGCAGGCCGCGCTCGCGGCGTACCAGCGCGCGGAGACGGTCATCAACCAGGCCGACCGGGGCTGCCGGCTGCCGTGGGAGCTGATCGCGGCGATCGGGCGCGTGGAGAGCGACCACGGCCGCTACGACGGCAACGTCCTCGACGACCAGGGCGTCGCCCGGCCGGGGATCTACGGCATCGCGCTCGACGGGACGAACGACACCCAGGACATCGCCGACACCGACGGCGGGCAGTACGACGGCGACGCGCGCCACGACCGTGCGGTCGGTCCGATGCAGTTCATCCCCTCCACCTGGTCGGTGGTGGGGGTCGACGGCGACGGCGACGGCACCCGCGACCCGCAGGACATCGACGACGCGGCGCTCGCCACCGCGGTCTACCTCTGCTCCGGCGACGACGACCTCTCCTCGGAGAAGGGCCAGCGAGCCTCGGTCTACCGCTACAACCACTCCAACGACTACGTCGACCTCGTCCTGGAGGTCATGCAGGCCTACCTCGACGGCGACTTCGAGGCCGTGCCCGGGTCCACGCCCACCGGCACGCTGCTCCCCGAGACCCAGGGTCCGCGCGGCGGGAAGGCCGGCGGCTCGGGCAAGGGCGGCGACAAGGAGGGCACCTACGGCGAGTCCGGCGGCGGCAAGGGCGGCAAGGGAGGCAAGGGCGGCGGCAAGGGCACGCCGACCCCCACGCCCACCCCGACGCCCACCCCGACCAAGACTCCGACGCCCACCCCGACGCCGACCAAGACGCCGACGCCGACCCCGACCGCCACGCCCACGCTGCCGATCCCGACGACGCTGCCGCCGCTCCCGACGGTCACCGTGCCGCCGATCACCGAGACGCTGACCTTCGCCCAGGCGCAGGCCCAGTGCCTGGCCAGCGGGATCTCCGGCCTCGACCTCGCGGCGCTCAACGCCTGCATCAACAACCTGATGAACCCCTGACCCTCGCCCGCTGGTCGAGGTCCCCGATGGTCGAGGAAGGACCGTCGCCCCGCTGGTCGAGGAAGGACCGTCGCCCCGCTGGTCGAGGAAGGACGAAGTCCTGTCACGAGACCATGGCCGGGGGGTCTCGTGACGGTCGCAGAGCGACCTCCTCGACCAGCGGGACGAGGCGACCTCCTCGACCAGCGGGACGAAGCGACCTCCTCGACCAGCGGGAGGGGCGACCTCCTCGACGAGCGGGGTGCGCGGAGCGTTCAGGCGCGGAGCAGGCGAGCGGCCTCGGAGGCCCAGTAGGTGAGGATCACGTCGGCGCCGGCGCGGCGGATCGAGGTGAGGGTCTCCAGGATCGCGGCCTCGCGGTCGATCCACCCGTGGGCGGCGGCAGCCTCCACCATGGAGTACTCGCCGGAGATGTTGTAGGCCGCGACCGGGACGTCGACGGCGTCGCGGACCCGGCGGATCACGTCGAGGTAGGCCAGAGCCGGCTTCACCATCACGATGTCGGCGCCCTGCTCGATGTCGAGCAGCACCTCGCGCACGCCCTCGACCGCGTTGGCGGGGTCCTGCTGGTAGGTACGGCGGTCACCCTGCAGCGAGGAGTCGACGGCCTCGCGGAACGGGCCGAAGAAGGCCGAGGCGTACTTCGCCGAGTAGGCGAGGATCGAGACGTGGCTGTGCTCGGCGGCGTCGAGCGCGTCGCGGATCACCGCGACCTGCCCGTCCATCATGCCGCTGGGGCCGACCATGTCGACGCCGGCCGCAGCCTGCGCGAGCGCCATCTGGGCGTACGCCGCGAGCGTCTGGTCGTTGTCGACCTCGCCGTCGGGCGTCAGCACCCCGCAGTGGCCGTGGTCGGTGAACTCGTCGAGGCACAGGTCAGACATGACCGTGAGCTGGTCGCCCACCTCGGCGACCACGTCGGTGATCGCGAGGTTGAGCACGCCGCCCGGGTCGATCGCGCCCGACCCGGTGGCGTCCTTGTGCTCGGGCACGCCGAAGAGCATGATGCCGCCCAGACCGAGCTCGGCGGCCTCGGCGGCAGCCGCCTTGAGGGAGTCGCGCGAGTGCTGCACGACGCCGGGCATGGAGGAGATCTCCCGCGGCGCGTCGAGCCCCTCGCGGACGAAGACGGGGAGGACGAGCGAGCTCGGCACCACGTGGGTCTCCGCCACCATCCGGCGCAGCGCCGGCGTACGGCGCAACCGCCGGGGTCGGACGAGCGGGCCCTGGACGTTGATCTCGTCTGTCACGGCATCCATCCTCTCGCAGCGCTGGTCAGAGCGGTGGCCCACCCACGTTCGGGGCGCTCGGACTGTGGGTCCACCACCGCCGGGCGGAGTGTCACCCGCGACACACCGAACGAGCGGTGGCCCACCCACATTCGGGACGTACGAAATGTGGGTGGGCCACCGCTCGTGTGCGGCTGTGCGACTGTGCGGCTGTGCGGCTGTCCGGCGCAGCGCGCTCGGGTGGCGGCTACTTCGCGGCGCGGCTCTTGCGGCGGCCCGAGGCGGTCCGCTCGCTGGGCCGGGTGACGACCTCGCCGTTCTCCAGCATCGCGAGGCGGCGGGCCGCACCGAAGTCGGCGAGCGCGTCGACCAGGACCTCCACGTCGGGCGTGGGCGCCAGGACGTCGACCCGCAGGCCGTGCTCCTCGGCGGTCTTGGCGGTCTGCGGGCCGATGACCGCGATGATCGTCGACGGGTGCGGCTTGCCGGCGATGCCGACGAGGTTGCGCACCGTCGAGGACGAGGTGAAGACGACGGCGTCGAACTTGCCGGTCTTGATCGCGTCGCGCACCGGCGCCGGCGGCGGCGTGGCGCGCACGGTGCGGTAGGCGGTGACGTCGTCGCACTCCCAGCCGAGGTCGACCAGGCCGGCGACGAGGTTCTCGGTCGCGATGTCGGCGCGGGGCAGGAAGACCCGGTTGATCGGGTCGAGCACCTCGTCGTAGGGCGGCCAGTCCTCGAGCAGGCCGGCGGCGGACTGCTCGCCGGACGGCACCAGGTCAGCACGCAGGCCCCAGTCGGCGATCGCCTGGGCGGTCTTGTCGCCGACCGCCGCGATCTTCAGCCCGGAGAACGCGCGGGCGTCGAGGCCGTACTCCTCGAACTTCTCGCGCACCGCCTTGACGGCGTTGACCGAGGTGAAGGCGATCCACTCGTAGCGGCCCTCGACGAGGCCGCGGACGGCCTTGTCCATCTGCAGCGGGTTGCGCGGCGGCTCGACCGAGATGGTCGGCACCTCCTCGGGGACCGCGCCGTACTCGCGCAGGCGGCGCGAGAGCGAGCCGGCCTGCTCCTTGGTGCGCGGGACGAGCGCGCGCCAGCCGAAGAGCGGCTTGGTCTCGAACCAGGACAGGGTCTCGCGGAGGTCGACCACGTCACCGATCACCGTGATCGCCGGCGGCGCGATGCGTGCGGCGCGGGCGTCGGCGGCGACGTTGGCGAGGGTGGAGATGAGCGTCTGCTGCTCGGTGGTGGTGCCGACGCGGGTCATCGCGACCGGCGTCTCCGGCGAGCGGCCGGCCTCGATGAGGGCGGCGGAGGTCTCGCCGATGCTCCCCACCCCGGAGAGCAGGACGAGGGTGCGGTCGTCGGCGTAGGCGCTCCAGTCGACCTTCTCGCCACAGGTGACGACGGCCATCTCCTTGTGCCGCTTGGTGGTCAGCGGGATGCCGGCGTAGGCCGGGACCGCGCTCACCGACGAGACGCCCGGGACGACCTCGAAGCCGACGCCGGCCTTCACGCAGGCCTGCGCCTCCTCGGGGCCCGAGGCGTAGAGGAACGGGTCGCCGGTCATCAGCCGCACCACGCGCTGCTTCTTGCCGTGGCGGACGACCACCTTGGCGCGGGCGGCGTGGGTGAGCGGCTGGCCGTCCTCGCCGAAGCCACCGTCGACGACCTCCGGGCCGTCCCACTCGCCGTCCGGGCCCTCGGTGAGGCCGAGGACCGAGCGGACCAGGTCGACGTGCTCCGGGGCCTCGGTGACGACGACCTCGGCGGCCTGGAGCAGCTCGACGGCGCGCAGCGTCAGCAGGCCCGGGTCACCGGGTCCGCTGCCGACGAACGACACCCAGCCCGGGGCCGCCGCCTTGGCGTCGGTGGTGCTGGCCTGCGGGTTCTGTACTCGCGTCATGCGTGCTGCTTCCTCACTGGTGGTCCCTGCTGTGGTGCTTCCATCAGGTCTGCTGCTCCCTCGGCGAGCATGTCGCTCGCGAGGCGTGTCCCGAGCCCGGCCGCGTCCGCGACCGGCCCGGAGAGGCTCATCCGTACGGTCAGGCCGCCGTCCGCGGAGAGGGCCACGGCCCGGAGCCACAGCTCCTCGCCGTCCTCGCCCTCGACCACGTCGGCGAGCGCACCCAGCGGGGCCGAGCAGCCGGCCTCGAGGGTGGACAGGACCGCGCGCTCGGCGGTGACCGCGGCGCGGGTGGCGGGGTCGTCGAGCCGGGCGAGCAGCTCGACGAGGTCGGTGTCGGCCGAGCGGCACTCGATCGCCAGCGCGCCCTGGCCGGGGGCCGGGAGCATCTGGAGCGGGTCGAGCACCTCGGTCGCCTCGTCGAGGCGACCCAGCCGGGCCAGGCCGGCGCGGGCCAGGACGACCGCGTCGACCTCGCCGTCGCGCACCTTGCGGATGCGGGTGTCGACGTTGCCGCGGATGTCCTGGAGCTCGAGGCCGAGGCCGAGCGCGGCGAGCTGGCTCACCCGTCGCGGGGAGCCGGTGCCGACGCGGCTGCCGACGGGCAGCTCGCCGAGGGTGAGCCCGTCGCGGGCGACCACGACGTCGCGCGGGTCCTCGCGCGGCGGGACCGCGGGGAGCGCGATGCCGTCGGCCGGGTAGGTCGGGAGGTCCTTGAGCGAGTGGACGGCGAGGTCGACCCGGCCGTCGAGGAGCGCGTCGCGCAGGGCGCTGACGAACACGCCGGTGCCGCCCATGCTCGCGAGCGGCGCGCGGTTGACGTCGCCCTCGGTGGAGACCTCGACGAGCTCGACCTCGCGGCCCAGGCGCTCGCGGACCAGGTCGGCGACGTGGCCGGACTGGGTCGTGGCGAGCGCGGAGGCGCGGGTGCCGAGGCGCAGGGGTGCGTGGGGGGCGCTCATGACTGGCCCTCCACCCGGGAGATCGCGTCGACCGCGTCCGGCGAGAGCCGGAACAGCTCGGCGAGCGCGGCGCTGTAGGAGCTGGCGGGCTCGGCGTCCGCGAGCTCCTTGACCCGGACGGTGGGCTCGTGGAGGAGCTTGTCGGCGACGCGACGCACGGTGTGCAGGACCTCCGCGCGGGTGGCCTCGTCGAGGTCCGGCAGGCGGACGGCGAGCCGCTCCATCTCGGCGTCGACGACGGACGTGGCCATCGAGCGCAGCGCGACCACGGTCGGGGTGACGCTGGCCTGGCGGCGCACGGCGAGGAAGGCCGCGATCTCCTGGCCCACGATGCTGCGTACGTCCTCGACGCCCGCGGTGGCCTCGAGGCCGCGGAGCTCCTCGGCGAGGCCGGCGAGGCTGATCAGCTGCACGCCCGGCAGCTCGCCGACGGCGGGGTCGACGTCGTGCGGGAGGGCGAGGTCGACGATGGTGATCGGGCGGTCGTCGCCGCCGCGGGCGGTCACCACCTCGGCGAGGCGTACGACGGTGCCCCGCGCGCCGGTGCACGAGATCACCAGGTCGGCGGTGCGCAGCTCGTCGTGGAGGTCCGCGAACGGCACGGCGGTGGCCGCGTAGTCGGCGGCGAGGCGCTCGGCCTTGGCGGCGGTGCGGTTGATCACCGCGATCCGCTCGGCACCGCCGCGGGCGAGGTGGGCGACAGCGAGGGACGCCATCGCGCCGGCGCCGACGACGACGGCGCGCGATCCCGCGACCGGTGCGCCGCTGCGGGCGAGGGCCGCGGTGACCAGCGACGGCGCCGCGCGGTCGATGTCGGTCTCGGCGTGCGCGCGCTTGCCGACGCGCAGCGCCTGCTGGAAGAGGGTGTTGAGGGCGGGTCCGACGGTGCCGTGCTCCTGGCCGATCCGCAGCGCGTCGCGGGTCTGGCCGAGGATCTGGCCCTCGCCGACGACCATCGAGTCGAGGCCCGACGCGACCTGGAAGAGGTGGGAGACCGCGCCTTCGTCGTAGTGGACGTAGAGGTGCGGCAGCAGCGCCTCGGTCGACTCGCCGGCGCGGGCGACCAGCAGGCCGGAGACGTCCTCGACGCTGCCGTGGAAGCGGTCGACCTCGGCGTAGACCTCGAGCCGGTTGCAGGTCACGATCGCCGTCGCCTCGGACACGTGCTCGCCGCCCACGACGTCGGCGATCAGCTTCGTGGTGCCGTCGGCGTCGAGCGCGAGCCGCTCGAGCACCTCGACGGGCGCGGACTTGTGGGAGATCCCGACGACCAGGACGCTCACCTCGCCACCTCCTCGGCGGGGACCACCGACTTGCGCTGCTCGTGGTAGGCGAGGATCTGCAGCTCGATCGACAGGTCGACCTTGCGCACGTCCACGCCCTCCGGGACCGCGAGCACGGTCGGCGCGAAGTTCAGGATGCTGGTGATGCCGGCGGCGACCATCCGGTCGGCGACGGCCTGGGCGGCGACCGCGGGGGTGGCGATGACACCGATCGACACGGCGTGCTCGCCGACGATCGACTCGAGGTCCTCGAACGAGCGCACGTCGAGGCCTGCCACGACCTCCTCGTGGCGCGCCGGGTCGGCGTCGAGGAGCGCCACGACCCGGAAGCCGCGGCTGCGGAAGCCGGAGTAGTTGGCGAGCGCGTGGCCGAGGTTTCCGATGCCCACGATGACCACGGGCCAGTCCTGGGTCAGGCCGATCTCGCGGGCGATCTGGTAGCGGAGGTACTCCACGTCGTAGCCCACGCCCCGGGTGCCGTAGGACCCCAGGTGGGACAGGTCCTTGCGCAGCTTGGCGCTGTTGACCCCGGCCGCCGCCGCGAGCTCCTCGCTCGAGCAGGTGGTCGTGCCGTCGTCCGCCAGGCTGGTCAGGGCACGCAGGTACACGGGTAGCCGCGCGACGGTCGCCTCGGGGATGTCCCGGGCGGAGTCGGGGGTCCGTGCGGTCACAGCGAGCTTCTCTCCAGCCAGGTGACGGGGATCGCCTGGCTCAGCCACTGTAGGAGTTTGTGAACGGGAGAACAAAACGCGGACGGAGCGGGCTAGCACATGTGAGAAGACCCACCTCAGCCGGGGTGTCCTGAACTTGCGCGACCGCCTCCCGAGGGGCTAACAGAGGGCGCGCGACCTCAGCCGACGAGCTCGCGCAGCGCCCGGTCGGAGGCGAGCAGCGCGTCGCGGTCGTGGGTCGAGCTGCTCGCGAGCAGCTCGTCGGCACCGGTGCGCTCCGCGAGCTCCTCGAGCCGGCGCCGGACCGTGGCGGGCGACCCGGCCACCGCGCGGTCGAGCGAGGCCTCCACCCGGCGCCGCACCTGGTCCGGCCACGGCTGGTCGCGGACTGCCTTCGCGCTCTCCAGGGGCGGGAACTCCCCCGTCCGGCGCGAGCGGGCCATCGCCCACGCCTCGGGGAGCGCGAGCTCGCGGGCGGTCGCGTCGTCGTCGGCGACGAGGACGTCGAGCGAGACCGTCACCCGCGCCTCGCTGCCGAGGTGCGGGCGCAAGTCGCGGCGGTACGCCGTCAGCGCCGGGGCGAGGTCGTCGGAGTCGAGGACCGGTCCGCCCACCACGACGGGGAGTCCGAGCCGGGCGGCGAGCCCGATGCCGCGTCTCGTGGCCAGCAGGTGCATGGGGACCGGTGACGGCGACGCCGGACGAGCGGTGACGTCGGCCGTGCCGGCGAGGTGCCCGCGCAGCTCGACCAGGTCGGACTCGAAGGTGTCCGGCGCGTCGAGGTCGCGGCGCAGCGCGCGGCGCACCGGGGCGGTGAAGCCGAGCGAGCGGCCGAGCCCGAGGTCGACCCGTCCCGGGTGCAGCGCCTCGAGCACGAGGAACTGCTCGGCGACGACGAGCGGCTGGTGCAACGGCAGCATCACGCCGCCGGAGCCGATCCTGATCCGCGACGTGCGGGCGCCGACCGCGGCCAGCACCACCGCCGGGCTGCCGGACGCGATGCCGGGCACCGCGTGGTGCTCGGCCACCCAGAAGCGCTCGTAGCCGACCTCCTCGGCGTGCACGGCGCGCGCGACCGTCGCGCGTACGCCGTCCGCGTCGCTCGTGTCGGCGCGGGTGCGGGACCGGTCGAGGAGGGAGAGCTTCACACCCGGTCCAACGCGGTGGGCCGGGCGGAGCATCCCGTCCGGCGTGTGGCGCTCAGCCCGACAAGGGTTCAGGCCAGGGCGGTGCGCAGGCGGGTCTCGTCGACGCGCCAGAAGTCGTGCTGGCGACCGTCGACGAACGTCACCGGGATCTCCTCGCCGAACCGGTCCTCGAGGTCGGGGTCGGTGGTGATGTCGACCTCGTCGTAGGCCTCGCCCAGGTCGGCGCACACCCGCTCGACGACCGCCCGGGCGTCGTCGCACAGGTGGCACCCGGGCCGGGTGTAGAGCGTGACGCGCGTCGTGCTCACTCCAGCAGTCCCAGCTGCCGGCGTCGCTCCAGGCCGCGCAGCCGACCCTTCTGGACCTTGCCGGTGACGGTGAGCGGGAGCGCGTCGACGACCTCGACGCGGGTGGGCTGCTTGAAGCGGGCCAGGCGCTCACCGCAGTGGGCGCGCACCGCGTCGGCCACCGCGGCTGGGTCGGCGCCGGGGGCGACGACGTAGGCCACCACGGCCTCGCCGGTCTCCTCGTCGGGCGCACCGACGACGGCCGCCTCCGTGACGCCCTCGACCTCGCGCACCACGTCCTCGACCTCGGTCGGGTAGACGTTGAAGCCGCTGACGATGACCAGCTCCTTGACCCGGTCGACGAGGTAGAGGTCGCCCGACGCGTCGAGGAACCCGACGTCGCCGGTGGCGTACCACCCGTCCTCGCGCGGGCCGTCGTCCCCGTCGGGCCAGTAGCCGCTGAAGAGGTTGTCGCCACGCACCTCGATCCGGCCGGCGTCCTCGCCGCCGGTCGGCCCGCCCGTCTCGTCGACGAGCCGCAGCTCGATGCCCGGGAGCGCCGCACCCACCGACCCGGGGCGCAGCTCGCTGCTGCACAGCGTCGAGGTGACCACCGGGGCCGCCTCGGTGAGGCCGTAGCCCTGGTGCACCGGGATGTCGGTCAGGGCGGTGAACTGCTCGACCACCTCCGGCTCCAGCGGCGCCGAGCCCGACAGCACCAGCCGCACCGGGCCGAGGCGCTCGCGCAGGTGCTCGTCGGGGAGCCAGTGGCGGAACGCCGCGGGCGCGACGGGCACGACGCTGCAGGCCTCGTCGTCGATCAGGTCCAGCACCGCCTGCGGCTCGAACTGCTCGACGAGCAGCAGCCGCGCGCGGTGGCGCAGCACCCCGCCGAGCACGGCGTTGAGGCCGTAGACGTGGAAGAGCGGCAGCACCCCGAGCACCACGTCGTCGCCGTGCATCATCGGCGGCTCGACCGCAGCGACCTGCTCGATGTTGGCCAGCAGCGCACGGTGGGTGAGCATCGCGGCGCGGGGCGTCCCGGAGGTGCCGCTCGTGTAGAGCAGGGCGGCCAGCTTCTCCGGGTCGGGCAGCGGCGGCACCGGGCGTACGACGTCGGCGCGCAGGACCGCGAACGGCAGCTCCGCGCCGTCCGGCTCCGCCCCGACCACCACGACCGGCGGCGCGGCCTCGCCGAGCTCGGCGACCGCCGCCCGCACCACGTCGAGCGACCCGGCGTCGGCGACGACCAGGCGCGTGCCGGAGTCGAGGACCATCCGGGCCACCTCGCCGGGCGCGGAGCGCGGGTTGACCGGCACGGCGACGACCTGGGCGCGCAGCACGCCGAGGTAGGTCGTGACGAACTCGATCCGGTTGCCGAGGGCGATCATCACGCGCTGGCCGGCACGGATCCCCTGCTGCCCCAGACCGGTGGCGACGCGAGCGACCTCGTCCTCGAGCACGGCCCAGGTCATCGACCGGCCCGCCGCCTCGACGAGGGCCTGGCGGTCGGGCACCTCGGCGGCTGCGTCGGCCACGAGTGCGGAGACGTCGGAGCGCGGCATGCCGCGATCCTTCCACAGCTACGCTGCACGGGTGACCCCGTCCGAGCGTCCCCGTCGGCTCAACCTCCAGCAGCGCTCGGTGCTCGCCGGCGAGGCCGCGGCCGCCTCCGCCGAGGTCGAGACCGCGCTCTCCACGCCGAGCGACACGGCCGCCGCGGCGTTCTTCGACGTCGACAACACGATCATGCAGGGCGCCAGCATCTTCCACCTCGCGCGCGGGCTGCACCGCCGCCAGTTCTTCACCACCCGCGAGATCGCGTCGGCGGCGTGGAAGCAGGCGTACTTCCGCGTGGTCGGGGTCGAGGACCCCGAGCACGTCGCCGAGGCCCGCTCGTCGGCGCTCTCCTTCATCGCCGGTCACACCACCACCGAGCTCGAGGAGCTCACCGAGGAGATCTTCGACGAGGCGATGGCCCACCGGATCTGGCCCGGCACCCGCGCGCTGGCCCAGCTGCACCTCGACGAGGGCCAGCGGGTGTGGCTGGTCACCGCGGCCCCGATCGAGATCGCCGCGGTCATCGCCCGCCGCCTCGGCCTCACCGGCGCGATGGGCACCGTCGCCGAGCACGTCGACGGCGTCTACACCGGCCGTCTCGTCGGTGACCTCCTGCACGGGCCCGCCAAGGCCGAGGCGATCAAGGCGCTGGCCGCCCGCGAGGGACTCGACCTCGCGCTGTGCTCGGCCTACTCCGACTCCAGCAACGACCTGCCGATGCTGGAGCTCGTCGGCGACCCCTGCGCGATCAACCCCGACGCCCGCCTGCGCGCCCACGCCCGCGCCCAGGGCTGGCGGGTCCGCGACTACCGCACCGGGCGCAAGGCGGCCCGCGCCGGGCTGACCGCCGCCGCCGTGGCGGGCGCGGTCTCCGGTGCCGTGGCGGCCGGCCTCGGCGTCCGCGCGGCCCGCCGCCCGAACGATGCGTAACTCGTAGTTACTCACGGGTTCACAAGAGCGGTCCGGCCGCTTATCGTGGAGGGCACGTCACTGGGAGGGGGCGAGGGATGCCACGGGAGCAGGCACGGGAGCGGACGCTCGCGGAGGGGCTCGAGGAGCTCCGCCGCGCCGTCGCCGCCGCGCTGGCACCGCAGGTGCTGCTCATGGCCACCGCCCAGGTCCCGACCGGCGGCGCCGGCACCGGGGGCGGACCCGGGCCGTACGGCGACGAGGACCGCGCCGCGTCGTCAGAGGGCGACCAGGCCGAGCGCGACCGGCTGATCGCCCTCGTCGAGCTGGCCCGCTCCGGCGACACGGAGGCCTTCGGCCAGCTCTACGACCACTACCACCTGTCGGTCTACCGCTTCCTGCACCACCGCACCCGGTCGCAGACGCTGGCCGAGGACCTCACCTCGGAGACGTTCTTCCGGGCGCTGCGCAGCATGAACGGCTTCCGCTGGCAGGGCAAGGACTTCGGCGCCTGGCTGATGACCATCGCGCGCAACCTCACCACCGACCACTTCAAGGCCGGGCGGACGCGGCTCGAGATGTCCACCGAGGACATGACGCCGCACGACGACGCGACCGAGGGACCCGAGGACGCGGTGATCGCGGGCCTGACCAACGAGGTGCTGCTGCAGGCGCTCACGGAGCTCCCGACCGAGCAGCGCGAGTGCCTGGTCATGCGGTTCCTGCAGGGGCTGTCGATCGCCGAGACCGCCCGCGCCCTCGAGCGCAGCGACGGCGCCGTCAAGCAGCTCCAGCTGCGCGGCGTCCGCAACCTCGCCAAGCTCCTCCCGGAGGGGTTGAGAGACGCGTGACACATCCCGTAACCCCTGCCACTCCTGCCTCGTTCGTCCGGGTGGGAGGAACGGCCAGCACCACCCGTGAGACAGGACGAGCGCGATGACACCCGCCTTCTCGGCACGCCGACGTGCCGACGAGTTCGAGGCACTCCTCTCCCGAGGACCCGGGGCGGACCTCACCGACCGTGAGGCCGAGCGCTTCGCGGCGCTGCTCGCGGTGGTCGCCGACCTGCGAGCGGTCCCGGACCCCGAGCCGAGGCCGGAGTTCGTCAGCGACCTGCGCGCGCGCCTGATGGCCGAGGCCGACACCGTCCTGGTCCGCCGGCCCGCCGCCCCCGAGCGGCTCGCCATGCCCGTCACGTCGCGTCCGCGCCAGCGCCGCCTCGGCGCGCTGCTGGGCGGCGTCGCGGTGGTCGGTGCGGCTGCGACCATGGCGGTCGCCTCCCAGGGCTCCCTGCCCGGGGAGTCGCTCTACGGCGTCAAGCGCGGCATCGAGTCGGCCCAGGTGCGCCTGGCCGGTGACGACGCGGCTCGCGGCCGGACCCTGCTCGCCCAGGCCGACACCCGGCTCGACGAGCTCGAGCAGCTCGCCGCCGTCGACCGCGGCGAGGAGCGCGCGGTGCCCGACACCCTCGACGCGTTCACCCGCCAGTCGAGCGAGGGCGTGCGCAGCCTCCTCACCGCCTACGACGCCAGCGGCACGACGGCCGACGCCCAGCACGTCCGCGACTTCACCTCCACCAGCCTCGAGCGCCTCGACGCGCTGGAGCCGTCGATCCCGGAGAGCGCCCGCGACCAGCTCGTGGCCGCCGGGCAGATGCTCGCCGACCTCGACCAGGAGGCCAGCGCGGCGTGCCTGAGCTGCACGGGCGGCGTCGTCGAGACGCCCCCGTTCCTGCTCACCGGTGCGGCCGTCCCGGACCTGCTCGCCGGTCTCGACGCCGACCAGCTCCAGCTCGAGGCGGCGCCGGTGCCCGGCCAGGACCTCACCGGCATCACGGTCCCGCCGGCCCTGCAGCCGTCGGCCGCGTCCCCCACCCCCACCGCGCAGCCCACCGGCCAGCCGACGGCGGCGCCGACCCCGCCCACGCCCCTCCCGCCGGTCCCGACCGCCAGCCCGACGAAGCCCGGCCGCGGCACGATCACCGACGTGACCGAGGGCCTCACCGGCACGGTCACCGGCACCACGTCGGGCATCACCCAGGGCATCGACGGCCTCACCGGCGGCGCGGTCGGCGGGTTGACCGGCTCGGTCGACGACGCGACCGGCGGCCTGATCAGCGAGGTCACCGGCACGGTCGACGGGCTCACGGGCCACACGCTGGACGACGCGACCGGCGGGCTCCTCCCCTGACCGGGGGCGTCAGCCGAAGGCGCCGCCGCGCTCGTCGAGCAGGTCGAACAGCGTGTGCTGGATGGTCTCGCGGACCTGGTCGGTGACGTTGAAGACCAGCATCGGGTCCTCCGCCTCGCTCGCGTCGTAGGAGTCGGTGCGGATCGGCTCACCGAACTCGAGGATCCACTTCGACGGCAGCGGCACCATCCCGAGCGGACCGAGCCACGGGAAGAACGGCGTGATCGGGATGTACGGCACGCCCAGCAGCCGGGCCAGCGAGGGCACGTTGCCGACGAGCGGGTAGATCTCCTCGGCGCCGACCACAGACAGCGGGATGATCGGGACGCCGGTGCGCAGGGCGGCCGACACGAAGCCGCCGCGGCCGAAGCGCTGCAGCTTGTAGCGCTCGCTGAACGGCTTGCCGATCCCCTTGAAGCCCTCGGGCCACACGCCGACGAGCTCGCCGCCCGACAGCATCCGCTCGGCGTCCTCGTTGCAGGCGAGGGTGGCGCCGCTCTTGCGGGCGAGCGAGCTGACGAGGGGCAGCTTGAAGACCAGGTCGGCACCCAGCGGGCGCAGGAACCGGCCGGCGTGGTCGTGCACCGTGAGCATCGTCATCAGGCCGTCGAGCGGCACCGTCCCGGAGTGGTTCGACACGACCAGCGCGCCGCCCTCGGCGGGGATGTTCTCCAGCCCGCGCACCTCGAGGCGGAACCACTTCTCCGCGATCGGGCGCAGCGCCGTCATGAAGAAGCGCTCGGTCAGCTCGCGGTCGAAGCCGTAGTCGTCGACCTCGTAGTCGCCCTCGAGGCGACGCCGGGCGAAGGCCATCAGCTCGGCGAGCCGGCGCTCCCAGTCGTCGCCGAAGACCTCGTGGGCGGCGCCCTGCAGCGCGGCCAGCCACTCGCCGACGGGGATGCCGGTGTCGGGAGCAGGTCCCTCGGCGGGTGCCGCGGGGGCGGGCGCGGGGACCTCCGCCTCCGGCTCCGGGCGCGGCTCGGGCCGCGCCTTCCGGCGCGGTGCGCTCCTCGCCGCACCGGGCGCGAGGTCGCGGGCGGCGGACGAGGGGCGTGAGCGACCGGTGCCGCGGCCGGGGCGGCCGCCGGTGCCGATCGGGATGACGACGGCGTCCTCCCGGGCGCGGGCGCCGGCGTCGTCAGCCACGGACCGCCTCCTCACGGCGCTGCGGCACCATCGAGCGCTGCGGCGCGATCGAGCGGCAGAAGTCCGCGAACGCCTCGGCGGTCGTGAACTCCGGCTCGAAGCCGAGCTCGGTGCGCATCCGGGTGGTGTCCACACCTCGACCGTAGGTCAGGAACCCCAGCTGCTCCGGCGAGAAGTCCGACAGGCGGGCCTGGCGCATGGTCGCGCCGAGGCGCCCGACCGCGAACCGCGGCAGCGAGACCGACGGCGTGCCGAGACGGCGTACGGCCTGGCTCAGGGTCAGCAGCCCGTCGCCGGCGACGTTGAAGGTGCCGGTCGCGCCGGTGGTGGCGGCGTGGCGCAGGACCCGCATCAGGTCGTCCTCGTGGAGGAACTGCAGGCGGGGGTCGAAGCCGAGCACCCGCGGGATGACCGGGAGCCGGAAGTAGTTCGTCAGCGGGCTCGACACGTGCGGGCCGATGACGTTGGCGGCGCGCACCAGCGTCACGTCGACGTCGGGACGCCGGCGGGCGAACCCGCGGACGTAGCCCTCGATCTCGAAGACGTCCTTGGCGTAGCCCGAGGACGGCAGCCGCTTGGGGCCCATGTCCTCGGTGAACATCGCCGGGTCGCGCGGGCCGGAGCCATAGACGGTGGTCGTCGACTTCACGACCAGGCGCTGGACGGTCGCCGACTTCTGACACGCAGCGAGCAGCTGCATGGAGCCGATGACGTTGAGCTCCTTCATCGTCCCGCGCCCGCCCGCCGAGCCCGGCGTGGCGATCACGCTCATGTGGACGACGGTGTCGACGTCCTCCTTGGCGAGGACCTTGGCGATGACCGGGCTGCGGATGTCCGCACGGACGAACGACACGTCGCCGATGTCGCCCCGCGGGGGGACGACGTCGACCCCGATGACTCGCTCGATGGACGGGTCGCCGGCCGCGGCGCGCGCGAATCGTCGCCCGATGTCCCGGGAGATCCCGGTGACCAGCACGACCCGTCCCATGGGCGAGGGGGTGTTACTTGCCGAGCTTGCGGCGCTGGACGCGCGTCTTCTTGAGCAGCTTGCGGTGCTTCTTCTTGGCCATGCGCTTGCGCCGCTTCTTGATGACAGAACCCACGGTGAGACCTTTCCTTTCGGCCGACGCTCGTCGGCCGGACCCGCACACCCTAACGGGGACGCGTGCGGAGGGTGGAATCGCGTCTCGCCGCGACCGCCGGGTCAGCCGGCGTTGTAGAAGCTCTTGCGCAGGTAGTCGTTGACGTCGTCCTCGGTGACCCGGAACGAACGGCCGACGCGCACGGCGGGCAGCTCGCCGCCGTGGACGAGCCGGTAGACCGTCATCTTCGAGACGCGCATCTTCGACGCGACCTCGGCGATCGTCAGGAAGTGGGCCTCGGACATGTCGCCGGGGGTGTTCTCAGCCATGGGGCACCGATCCTTCTCGAGCGGTGACGGCGCCGGCTTCCCCACCGGCGTCACAGGCGTACCGCTCCTCGTGAGAATAGGGCTCGCGTGACGCGTGGGGAAGAGGAATGCCAGAGAAACTTGTGGGACGACGGCGTGTCGGCTTGCCTCCCGCCCCGGACCACCCGGATCAGGGCAGCGGGTCGAGCCCGTGGAGCGGGAAGACCTCCATGCGGGTGGCGTGGATCGCCCGGTCCAGCCAGGTTTCCGGGTCGTAGCCGCCGGACCAGTCGCGGTAGGCGGGCGTGCGGCCGTCGGTCATCCGGTGCGGCGGCGTGGCGCCCAGGACGTGCTCGACGTGCTCGCGCCAGGCCGGGGGCGTCGCGGTGGTCGGGTCCAGGGGACGACCGGACGCGATGGCGAGCAGGTGGGTCCACGCCCGCGGGACCACGTCGACCACCGAGTAGCCGCCGCCGCCGGTGACGACCCAGCGGCCACCCGCGACCTCGTGGGCGAGGTCGTGGAGGGCTAGGTACGCCGCGCGCTGGCCGTCGACGCTCAGCATCATGTGCGCGAGCGGGTCGTTCATGTGCGAGTCGCACCCGTGCTGGGTGACCAGCACCTGCGGCTCGAACGCGCGCAGCACCGGCGGGACCACGGCGTGGAAGGCGCGCAGCCAGCCGGCGTCGGCCGTGCCCGGGGGCAGGGCGACGTTGACCGCGGTCCCCTCGGCGCCCGGACCGCCGCTGTCGCTCGGGAAGCCCGTGCCGGGGAACAGCATCTGGCCGGTCTCGTGCAGCGACACCGTCAGCACCCGCGGGTCGTCGTAGAAGATCTTCTCGACGCCGTCGCCGTGGTGGACGTCGATGTCGACGTAGGCCACCCGCTCGGCGCCCTCGTCGAGCAGTCGCCGGATGCCGACGGCGACGTCGTTGTAGATGCAGAAGCCGCTGGCCCGGTCGGGCATCGCGTGGTGCAGCCCGCCGGAGATGTTGACCGCGTGGAGCGACTCGCCGCTCCAGACCCGCCTGACGGCCTCGAGCGTCGCGCCCACGACGTGGGCGCTGGCGCGGTGCATGTCGGCGAAGACCGGGTCGTCCTCGGTGCCGAGGCCGCGCGCGGCGTCCTCGTAGCCCGGCGTCGCGCCGGCGCGGGTGACGGCCTCGATCAGCGCGGGGTCGTGGACGGTGGCGATCTGCTCGTCGGTCGCGACCGGTGCGTCCACGCGCTCGATCCCCTCCAGCACGCCGAGCTCGGCGGCCAGGCGCATGGTCAGGTCGACGCGCACCGGGGACATCGGGTGGGTGGGGCCGAAGTCGTACTCGCAGAGCGACTGGTCGAACACGACCGACGTGGGCCCCTCGCACTCCATGTGGCGGACGTTACTCCGACCGCACCCCCGCGCCGCGCAGCGGGCGGGGCGCGAGACTCACGTCCCCTCGGCGAGCTCGCGCGAGCGGTTGCGCGCGGCCTCCATCGCGGCGAGGAACGCGGCGCGCACGCGGTGGATCTCGAGCTCGCGCAGGGCCGACGCGGTGGTGCCGCTGGGCGAGGTGACCTGCTCGCGGAGCACGACGGGGTGGGTGCCGGTCTCGCGCAGCATCGCGGCCGAGCCGACCAGCGTCTGCACGACCAGGTCGGTGGCGGTGGCGCGGGGCAGGCCGAGGTGGACGCCGGCCTCGATCATCGACTCGACCACGAAGAAGATGTAGGCGGGGCCGGAGCCCGAGATCGCGGTGACCGCGTCCATCTGCTTCTCGGGGATGCGCAGCACCTTGCCGGTCGAGGCCATGAGCGACTCCACCTCCGCGAGGTGCGAGTCGTCGCAGTGGGAGCCGGGCGCGATCGCGGCCATCCCCTCGTCGACGAGCGCCGGGGTGTTGGGCATGACCCGCACGACGGCCACGCCCTCGGGGACGCGCGCCTCGATGAACGCGGTGGTGATGCCGGCGGCGAGCGAGACGACGAGCTGGCCCGCGCGCAGCTCGGGCGCGATCTCCTCGAGCACGTCGCCCATGTCCTGCGGCTTGACGACCAGCGCGACCGTGTCGGCCCTCGCGGCGGCCTCGCGGTTGGACACCACCGCGACGCCGTAGCGCTCCTCGAGCTCGCGGGCGCGCTCGGCGCGCTTCTCCCCGACGAGCAGCTGGTCGACGCGGCGCCCGGCCCGGACCAGCCCGGAGAGCAGGGTCTCCCCCATCACGCCGGCGCCGATGATCGCAGTGCTCATGGAGCCAATCTAGTGGGGCCCGGCAGGACTCACTTCTTGCTGATCAAGGACCGGGCGAAGAAGGCGAGGTTCTGCGGCTTCTCGGCCAGGCGGCGCATGAGGTAGCCGTACCACTCGGTGCCGTAGGGGACGTAGACCCGGACGGTCTCGCCGGCCGCGGCGAGCCGCTTCTGCTCCTCGGGGCGGATGCCGTAGAGCATCTGGAACTCGTAGGTCCCGGCGTGCCGGCCGAAGCGGCTGGCGAGCGAGGAGGCGATCTGCACCATCCGCGGGTCGTGGGTGGCGATCATCGGGTAGCCCTGGCCGCCGAGGAGCACCTTGAGGCAGCGCACGTAGGACTTGTCGATCTCGAGGCGGTCCTGGAAGGCGACGGCCTCCGGCTCCATGTAGGCGCCCTTGCACAGCCGCACGCGCGAGCCCTCATAGGCCAGCGTGCGGCAGTCGGCCTCGGTGCGGTGCAGCATCGCCTGGAGCACGGCGCCGGTCTCGGGGAAGTCCTTGCGCAGCTCGCGCAGGATCGACAGCGTCGAGTCGGTGGTGGTGTGGTCCTCCATGTCGAGGGTCACCGTGGTGCCGGCGTTGCGGGCGGCGCGGCAGATGTCGCGGGCGTTCTCCAGCGCGACCTTGTGGCCGTTCTCCGGCAGGAACTGCCCGATCGCGCTGAGCTTGACCGAGACCTCGGCCTGCCCGGACAGGCCGCGGGCCGAGAGGTCGGCGAGCAGCTCCTTGTAGGCCGCGACGGTCGCCTCGGCCTGGGCGAGGTCGGTGGTGTCCTCGCCGAGGTAGTCGAGCGTGACCCGCAGGCCGTCCTCGACGAGCCCCGCGGTGGCCGCGACGGCGTCGGGGGTGGCCTCGCCGGGGACGTAGCTGGTGACGATGCCGCTCGAGACGGGCATCGTGGAGACGAGCTTCTTCACCGCCTGGCTGCGGGCGAGCAGGAGGATCGGCTGGCGGAGCAACTGCATGGCCCGAAGGCTACGCCGGACCGGCGCGCTCCTCACATCCGAGGAGGTCAGGGCGTACGCCGCCGCAGGGTGGCGGCGCCGAGCGCCAGCGCGGCGAGCGCGAAGCACGCGACGATCCCCACCGACTGCCAGATCGCGCCCGTGTCGGCGGCGCCGGTGAGCTCCTGCATCGCGTCGACCGCGTACGACAGGGGCAGCACGTCGCTGATCGCCTCCAGCACGCCCGGCATCGCCTCGCGCGGGACGAACAGGCCGCACAGCAGCACCTGGGGCAGCACGAACGCCGGCATGAACTGGACCGCCTGGAACTCGGTGGTCGCGAACGCGCTCACCAGCAGCCCGAGGGCGGTGCCGAGCACCGCGTCGGCCACCGCGACCACCCCGAGCAGCCAGACCGAGCCCTGCACCTCGAGGCCGAGCAGCCCGACGCTGACCGCGACCGCGAGCGCGGACTGCAGCGCGGCCAGCAGGCCGAAGGCGAGGGCGTAGCCGAGCAGGAAGTCGAGCCTGGCCATCGGCATCGTCAGCAGTCGCTCCAGGGTGCCGGACGAGCGCTCGCGCAGCGTGGTCACGCTGGTCACGAGGAACATCACGATGAACGGGAACATCGCCAGCAGGCCGGGGCCGAAGCGGTCGAACAGGTCTCCGGGCAGGTCCTCGAACATCCACCACAGCAGGCTGATGAGCACGCACGGGACGACCATCAGCATCGCCAGCGTGCGGTGGTCGCGCCGGACCTGGCGCAGCACGCGGCCGGCCACGGCGAGGGTGACGCGGGCGTTCACCTCGACACCCCCTGCTCGACCAGCTGGAGGAAGGCGCCCTCGATGTCGGCGGCGCCCGTGCGGGCCCGGACCTGCTCGGGCGAGCCGTCGGCGATGATCCGCCCCTCGCGCATGAGCAGCAGCCGGTGGCACCGCTCGGCCTCGTCCATCACGTGGCTGGAGACCAGCACGGCCGCGCCGGCGTCGGCGATCCGGTGGAACAGCGCCCAGAGGTCGCGCCGCAGCACCGGGTCGAGGCCGACGGTCGGCTCGTCGAGCACGAGCAGGTCGGGGCTGCCGAGGAGCGCCACGGCGAGCCCGGCGCGGCTGCGCTGGCCACCGGAGAGCCGGCCCACCACCTGGTCGCGGTGGTCGCCGAGCGACACCGCGTCGATCGCCTCGTCGACCGCCGGGCGCCCGACGCCGAGCACGCGCGCGAAGAAGGCGAGGTTCTCCGCGACCGTGAGGTCGTCGTAGACGCTCGCCGCCTGCGTGACGTAGCCGATCCGGGTGCGCAGCGGCGCACTGCCGGCCGGCTCCCCCAGCACCCGTACGTCCCCGGACCGCACCTGCTGCGCGCCGACGAGGCAGCGCAGCAGGGTGGTCTTGCCGCAGCCGCTCGGCCCGAGCAGCCCGGTGACCCCGGGAGCAACGTCCAGCGAGATGCCCGGCAGCACCTCGCGCGCACCTCGCACGACGACGAGGTCACGGACCTCCACGACGTTTTTCATCATGTGTTGAATTGTGCGCTCGCGGGCGTGCGCCGTCAACCCCCGCCGAGCGGTGCGTGACCCACATTTCCGGGCACAGGAACGTGGGTGGGACACCGCTCCCAGCGGCGCGCGAGGTGCTTGGCGTACGAGCGGTGGCTGACCCACATTCCCGACCGCAGGAATGTGGGTGGGTCACCGCTCCCGGGGCAGGCAGGCGTTCGGCGGCGGAGGTACGCGCCTCAGGCGAGGTCGCCGGTGAGGTAGTGCTGCAGCACCGGCGCCATCCGCGCGACGAGGTCGTCGGCGGGCATCGCGGCCATCGGGGGCAGCGCGACGACGTAGCGGGTGACGATCAGGCCGACGACCTGGCTGGCGACGAGCGGCACCCGGACCTCCGGGCGGTCGGCGACGACCTGGGCGAGCACCGGCCCGACGACGACCGGGATGAAGCCCTCCTTGAGCAGGGCGCCCCCGTCCTCGGAGAGCACCGAGCGCGCCACCGCGAGCAGCCGGACCTGCATCTCCGGGTCGTCCCAGACCGAGAGGAAGGTCCGCAGGAAGCGTTCGCCCGCGCCGTCGGGCCCCTGTGCCACCACGGGCGCGAGCACCTCGCGCGGGTCGACGGGCAGCTCGAGCGCGGCGAGGAAGAGGTCGTCCTTGGAGCCGAAGTAGTGGTGCACCAGCGCCGGGTCGACGCCCGCGGCGGCGGCGACGGCGCGGATCGTGGTGCCGCGGAAGCCCTTGCCGGCGAACGACTCGCGGGCGGCGGCGAGCACCTCGGCGCGCGTGTCGGGCGCGCCGGGACGCCGACCCCGGGCGGAGCGCGTACGCCCCGCGCTCACGGCGTTCCGACGCCGAGGTGGGCGCGGGCGAACTCCAGCGACTCGACCAGGTCGGCCTCGCGCTCGGCGCGGTCGGCGCACCGACGCGTGTTGATCTCCAGCACGACGTGGCCGCTGAAGCCGGTGCCGGCCAGGTGGTTGAGGAAGCCGGCGGCGCCCATCACGCCGCGGCCGGGCACCAGGTGCTCGTCCTTGGCCGAGCCGGTGCCGTCGGTGAGGTGGACGTGGCGCAGCCGGTCGCCGAGCCGCTGCGCCATCTCGACGACGTCGGCGCGCGCGATGGCGGCGTGGGACAGGTCGATGGTGGCGTTGGCGTAGGCCTCGTCGGAGGGATCCATGCCCGGGAGGTACATCTCCATCCCCCGGCGCGACGACGCCCGCCACGGATACATGTTCTCGACCGCGAAGGCGATCCCCGTGCGCCCCTCCAGCGAGGCGATGCCCTCGACGAAGCCCGCGGCGTAGTCCTTCTGCCACCGGAACGGCGGGTGCACCACGACCACGTCCGCGCCGACCGCCTGCGCCATCTCCGCGGAGCGCTCGAGCTTGCCCCACGGATCGGTGCCCCAGACCCGCTGGGTGAACAGCAGGCAGGGCGCGTGGACCGCGCAGATCGGCACCTGGTGGTGCTCGGAGAGCTTCTGCACCGCGTCGACCTGCTGGCTGAGCGCGTCGATGCCGACCATCACCTCGACCGCGTCGTAGCCCAGGCTCGCCGCCCACGCGAAGGCGTGGGCGGTCGACTCGGGGTAGACCGAGGCGGTCGAGAGCGCGACCAGCGGCGTCGTGGCGGGCACGGGTCAGCCGCGTCCGGCGACGATCGAGATCTGGTCGAGGCGCGCGAGGATCACGCCCTCGCGCAGCGCCCACGGGCAGATCTCGAGGGCGGGCAGGTCGAAGATGTCCATGCACGCCTCGGCGACCAGCGCGCCCGGCACGATCTGGTGGGTGCGGCTGGGCGAGACGCCGGGAAGGTCGGCGAGCTCCTCGGGCGACATCTCCATCAGCTTGGGGATCCAGCCCGACAGCGTCTCCAGCTCGAGCACGCGCGGCACCAGCGGGCCCTCGCCGCTGGGCGCGGCGCCGCAGATCCGGGCCAGCGAGCGGAACGTCTTGGACGTCGCCGCCGCGGTGTCCGGCACCCCGGGTCGCAGCAGGTGGCCGGCGTCGCGGGCGATGTCGGCGCGCACCTGCCGGCGCAGCTCGCGCACCTCGTCCTCCGAGGGCCGGGCCCCGCCGAAGAACGACCGCGCCATCCGCGCCGCACCCAGCGGCAGCGACCACGCGACGTCGGGGCCCTCGTCGGTGCCGCCGGCGATCTCGAGCGAGCCGCCGCCGATGTCGAAGACGGCCAGCCGGCCGGCCGACCAGCCGAACCAGCGGCGTACGGCGAGGAACGTCAGCCGCGCCTCGTCCTCACCGGAGAGCACCTCGAGGCGGACGCCGCTGTGCTGCTCGACGTGGGCCAGGACCTCGTCGGAGTTCACCGCGTCGCGCACCGCCGACGTGGCGAAGCCGAGCATCTCCTCGCAGCCCTTGTCCTCGGCGATCCGGGTCGCGGAGGCGCAGAAGTCGGTGAGCGCCGCGATGCCCTGGTCGGTGACGGCGCCGTCCTCGTCGAGGTGCTCGGCGAGCCGCAGCGGCTGCTTGTGCGACGACGCCGGGAGCGGGGCCGCGCCGCCGTGCGCGTCCACCACCAGCAGGTGGCCGGTGTTGGATCCGATGTCGAGGACGCCCAGGCGCATGCCTGCCACGCTACTAGGGTTGCGGAGTGCCCGAAGTCGACCTCGTCTTTCCCCGCGCCTTCGTCGAGTTCGCCGACCCGGCGGACGACACGCAGGTCTTCCGCTGCGACCTGACCTGGCTGACGTCCTCCTACACGTGCATCTTCGGGCAGGGCTGCCAGGGCATCTACGCCGACGCACCCGACGTCGGGTGCTGCACGCTGGGCGCCCACTTCGCCGACAAGGGCGACGAGCAGCGGGTCGCCGGGTTCGTCGCCCAGCTCACCCCCGACGACTGGCAGCTGCACCCCGGGCGCACGGTCAAGCGGGCCGACTGGGTCGAGACCGACGACGACGGCGAGCGCAAGACCCTCGCCGTGGTGGTCGACGACCAGCAGGCGTGCGTGTTCCACAACCGCACCGACTTCGCCCCGGCCGGCGGGGGTGGCGGCGCCGGGTGCGCGCTGCACGGCCTCGCGCTGCGCCAGGGCCGCAACCCGCTGGAGACCAAGCCCGACGTGTGCTGGCAGCTGCCGATCCGCCGGCAGTTCCGCGAGGTCGAGCGCCAGGACGGCACGGCCTACACCGAGGTGTCGATCGGCGAGTACGACCGCCGCGGCTGGGGACCCGGCGGCCACGACCTGGACTGGTACTGCTCGGGCAACACCGAGGCGCACGTCGCGCCGGAGCCGGTCTACGTCACCCACGAGGCCGAGCTGGTCGAGCTGATGGGGGCCGCGGCGTACGCCGAGCTGGTGCGGCATGCGGACGCCCACGTCCGGTCCCGCTCCGCGCTCGCGCTCCACCCGGCCGACCCGCGCTGACCCCACGGGATCCGCAGGCCGGATTTCGCTCGACGTCAAGAGAATCGGACCCCGGTGTCAAGCCCGCCATGCGGGCGACACAGAATCTGGTCATGCGCCTGGACCACGTCAGCTTCGCCGCCGGACCTGATGGACTTGCCAGCACCGCCCAGCGCATCGGGGGGCTGCTCGGCACGGAGTTCGTCGACGGTGGGGTACACCCCCGATTCGGCACCCGCAACATGATCCTGCCCCTCGGCGGCGGGACCTACATGGAGATCGTCGAGGTGCTGGACCACCCGGCCAGCGACAAGGCTCCCTTCGGACAGGCCGTGCGCGCGCGCTCGGTGCTCGGCGGCGGCTGGATGGGCTGGGTCGTCGCGGTCGACGACCTCACCCCCGTCGAGACGCGGCTCGGCCGCGAGGCCGTCAAGGGCAACCGGCACCGCCCCGACGGCACCGAGCTGCTGTGGAAGCAGATCGGCGTCAACGGCCTGCTCTCCGACCCCCAGCTCCCGTTCTTCATCCACTGGGACTCCGCGCCCGACATGCACCCGAGCAACGGTGCGACCGGCGACTTCTCGCTGGCGTGCCTGGAGATCGCCGGCGACCCGCAGCGGGTCAGCGAGTGGCTCGGCGAGACGGTCGAGGCCCCGCTGGAGGACGTGAAGGTCGAGTGGGTCGCCCCCAACGGCACCCCCGGCATCGTCGCCGTGCAGATCCAGACCCCGAACGGGCTCGTCCGGATTTGAGACGAGCAGCGTCGAGCGAGGAACGAGCTCGGCGCGTGGGCTCGGCCAGATCGAGCAAGCCCCACGACCGAGGGACGAGGTCGTGACGGGCGCGTCGAGATCAAGGGCACGCCCCTCCCCCAACATCTGGAACACCCCGGAGCTCTACGAGCTGGAGAACCGGGCGGCCGACCCCCACGGTCGGATCCTCGCTGCCATGCGCGAGATCGGCGACTGGTCCGGGCGCACCGTGCTGGACGTCGGCTGCGGCAGCGGCTTCCACCTGCCCACCTGGGCGGAGGCCGCGCAACGGGTGGTCGGCGTGGAGCCGCACCCGCCGCTCGCCGCGCTCGCCCGACGACGTACGCGCCGGCTCGCGCACGTCACCGTCCTCGACGGCCTCGCCCAGGCGCTGCCGCTGCCGGACGCGTCGGTCGACGTCGTCCACGCCCGCTGGGCGTACTTCTTCGGCCCCGGCTCCGAGCCGGGCCTCGCCGAGCTCGACCGGGTCGTACGCCGTGGCGGCACGGCGTTCGTGATCGACAACGACCCGACCCGCTCGACGTTCGGCGGGTGGTTCCGCCGGGGCTTCCCGGAGGTCGACCCGGTCGCGGTCGAGCGGTTCTGGTCGGTGCGCGGCTGGCGGCGCCGGCCGATCGACATGGGCTGGTCGTTCACGACCCGCGAGGACCTCGAGGCCGTGGTGCGCATCGAGCTGCCGCACGACGCGGCCGAGGAGGCGCTCGCCTCCCACACCGGCACCACGGTCGACTACGCCGTCAACCTGTGGTGGCGGCACTTCTGAGGGTCAGGGCCGGGCGAACCTCAGCTCGGTGGTGCCCGACATCGTCGTGGTGGCGGTGACGTGCTGCTCCTCGCCCGCGCGCTCGCACGCGCCCGTGCTCATCGTGCAGCGCACCACCTGCACGTCGTGGTCGTAGGACCTCCCGATCGGCACCGCCGGGTCCCAGCGGTCCGAGACGGGGAGCAGGAAGCTGTCCCCGCCCTCCCACACGACGCCGCCCATCTGGGCATCCATCTGCTGCTTGCCGACGCCGGCGGGCATGTCGACGCGGCCCCAGCGGCCCTCCTCGAGGTCCCACACCTCCGGCAGGTCGTCGGTGAGCAGCCAGCGACGGTCGGGCGACACCGCCAGCGCCTCGCCGAGGTAGCGGCCCATGCAGGCGACCGGCAGGCGCTCGCGCCACATCAGGTCGTCCAGGACGTAGGACCTGACGCAGGTGTCGGAGTCGACGGCGGCGTAGTCGAACCCCACGGCGACGTCCGCCGGGCTGCCGTCGGGGACGTGCGCCCCGCGGGGCTCGCGGAACGGCTGCGCGGTGCCGTCGTCGCGCAGCTCCCAGGTCGTGCCGAGGCCCTTCTCGAACGGCGCTCCCTCGTAGACCAGGCCCGAGTCGGTCCAGCCGATCATCCGCACCTCGGTGACGTAGCCGCCGGACTCCTCGCTGTCGGGGGCGTGCGGGACGGTCGACCACTCCATCGTGGTCAGGTCCACGACGACGTCGCGGAAGGCGACCTGCCGCCCGTCGCCGGAGACTTCGACCGCCTCGGCACCGTAGGACGCCGGAGCGACCGGGAGGTCGCGCAGCGACCCGTCGGGCGCCAGCACCGCGAGGCCGGTCGGCCGGTCTCCCTCGCCGGTCGCGACCAGCCATCCGCCGTCGACCGCGCGGGGTGCGACCGTGCGGTCGACCTCGGCGGGCACGTCGTACCGCGTGCCGTCGCTCCACAGCCCGCCCTCGCCGAAGAACGGCAGCGCAGGGGCCTCGCCCTCCGGCAGCGAGCGCGCCCAGGCCAGCGCGGCCGTCGCGTCGACCGTGGCGGGCTCGGCGATGCGGTCGCCGTCGGCGGACCGTCCGCCGCCCGGCAGGAGCAGCGCGCTCCCCGCGACCACGGCAGCCGTGAGCGCGACCGCGGCGGCCGCGCGCCGGCGGCGACGTCGTCGACCGCCGGCGAGCGCGGCGCGGGCCAGCCCGGGCGGGACGGTGGTGTCCACGACGGCGGTGGTGAGTCGGGCGCGGAGCTGGGTGTCGGTCGTCATCGCCGCACTCCTGACAGGTCGGTGTGGTCGGAGCCGGACAGCTCCCGGAGGGTGGCCAGCGCACGCGAGGCGTGCGACTTCACCGCGCCGGCGCTGCACCCGAGCGCGTCGGCGATCTGGGCCTCGGAGAGGTCGTCGTAGTAGCGCAGCACCATCACCGCGCGCTGGCGCGGCGTGAGCGCGGCGAGCAGCGCGAAGACGTGGTCGCGGTCCTCCGGGCCCGCCTGGTGCACCGGCACGTCGGGGACCTCGTCGGTCACCACCTCGCCGCGGCGGGTGCGCTGCCGGGTCCGGTCGATCGCGGCGCGCGTCATGATCGAGCGGACGTACGCCTCCTCCGCGCCCTTGCGGCGGATCCTCGGCCACGCGACGTACGCCCTCTCGAGCGCGGTCTGCAGCAGGTCCTCCGCCGCGTGCTGGTCACCCGCGGTCAGCAGCCGGGCGCTGCGCAGCAGCGCGCCGGACCGGGCGTCCACGAAGGCGACGAAGTCGTCGTCGCGTCGGGCCACGGGCATCTCCTCGGGTCGGGTGGGCTCTCACGAGGAAGGACGACGACCGACCCGGTCCGGTTGACTAGCTGGACTCGCGGATCGCCAGCGTCGGCTCGAGCAGCACGCCCCGCTCGGCGACCGGCTGGTGCGACAGCAGGGAGCGCAGCGCCTTCACGACCTCGACCGCGACGTCCTCGAGCGGCTGGCGCACCGACGTCAGGCCGACCGGGTAGACCTGGGCCACCTGCGAGTCGTCGAAGCCGACCACGGCGACGTCCTGGCCGGGGGCGAGCTGGCGGATCCAGAGGGTGTGGAGCACGCCCATCGCCAGGGTGTCGGAGGCGCACACGAAGGCCGTCGGGGCGGACTCGTCGAGCAGCACGGCGGCCGCCTCGGCGCCGCTGTGCACCACGTCCTCGACCCGCGACGCCAGGCCCGTGGTGGGCAGGCCGTGGGCGTGCATGGTCCGCAGCCAGCCCGAGCGCCGGTCCTCCCCGATCGGGGAGTCCTTGCGCCAGCCGATCCAGGCGATGCGGGTGTGGCCGCGCTCGATGAGGTGCTCGGTGGCGAGGGCGGTGCCGGCGGCGCCGTCGACGTCGACCCACACGTGGCGCGCGGCCTCGTCGTCCCACGGCCGGCCGAACGCGACGAACGGCGCCCGCTGCTGGCTCAGCCACGCCGCCTGCGGGTTGCCGAGGTAGGTGTCGGTGACCACGAAGGCGTCGACCGCGGTGGAGCGCAGCAGGTTGTCGTAGCCGCCGACCGGGTCCTCGTCGTCGCCGGGGAACAGCAGCACGTGGTAGCCGACCTCCTCGCTGGCCTCGACCAGGGAGTGGACGAACCGGTCCATCGCGGCGTTGGCGGTGCCTTCCTGGGCCGGCGCGAAGCGCAGCCCGATCAGCGAGGACGTGCGGGTGCGGAGGTTGCGGGCCGCGCGGTTGGGCGAGTAGCCCAGCTCGGCGATGGTCTGCCGGACCCGCTCGAGCGTGTCGGGACGCAGCAGGTCCGGGTTGTTGACCGCGTTCGACACGGTCTGGCGCGAGACGCCCGCGCGCTCGGCCACGTCGGCGAGGGTCGGCGGGGTGACCGGCAGGTTGCTGCCGCGTCGCTGGTCGCTGCGACCCATGGCCCATCCCCCCTTGATCGATCCAACTCGAGGTGAGCATAAGCCTTCGCCGCCGTGCGGCCGACCCCACGACGGGTGGGAGGATCGGGGCGTGTCCCGACCGGTCGTCCTGCGCTGCGCGCGCGTCGTCGCCGCGAGCTGCGTGCTGCTGCTGACCGCGTGCTCCGGACAGTCGTCCGGGCAGTCCCCGGCGTCGGGCCCCTCGACCACCCCCACCGACCCGACGGAGTCCGCGACCGTGCCCGAGCCCACCGCCACGCCCACCCCCGCGACCCCGCTGCACGGTGCGGTCGCGACGACGGGGGCCGATCTCACCGAGGTCCGGGTGCTGCTCGCCCGCGGCGCCGACGTCACCGCGACCGACGCGGCGGGGGCGACGCCCGCGCAGGTCGCGCGCACGCGCGGGCGTGACGACGTCGTCCGGCTGCTGCGGCCGCCGACCGGCGGTCCCGCGCCGGCGGAGGCGCTGCTCGCCGCCGCGTCGGGCGGGCGACGCCGACGCGGCCGCGCTGGCCCTGCGCGCCGGGGCGGACGTCGACGTGCGCGACGAGCGACGGCGTACGCCCCTCCTGCTCGCGGTCATCGACGACCGCCTCGAGGTGGCCGCGCTGCTGGCCCGGCTCGGCGCGGACCCCGACGCCGTCGACGTCCAGCGCGACACCCCGTGGCTGGTGACCGGCGTGACCGGCTCGGTCGCGATGGGCCAGCTGCTGCTGCCGCTCGACCCCGACGTCACGCTGCGCAACCGCTACGGCGGCGTCTCGATCATCCCCGCCTCGGAGCGGGGTCACGTCGCCTACGTCCGCTGGGCGCTGCAGCACACCCGCATCGACGTCGACCACGTCAACGACCTCGGCTGGACCGCGCTGCTCGAGGCGGTGGTCCTGGGCGAGGGCACCGAGCGCTGGCAGCGGATCGTGCAGGTCCTGCTGGCCCACGGCGCCGACCGCTCCCTCCCCGACCGCGACGGCGTGACCGCGCTGGAGCACGCCCGGGCCCGGGGCTTCGACGAGATCGCGGCGCTGCTCGAGGGCTGACCCGGCGGCCGGGCGTCCCGCGGCCTGTCGGTGGCCTCGCCTAGCGTGGGGACCATGTCGACGAAGGCCAAGGCCCGCCCCTCCTACCGCTGCTCCGAGTGCGGCTGGGAGACCGCGAAGTGGGTCGGCCGCTGCGGGGAGTGCCAGGCGTGGGGGTCGGTCGCGGAGGCCGGGGCGCCGACGATGCGGGCCAGCGCGGGACCGGTCACCTCCCCCGCCGTGCCGATCGGGCAGGTGCCGATCACCGAGTCGGTCGCCCGCACCAGCGGCGTGCCCGAGCTCGACCGGGTGCTCGGCGGCGGGCTGGTGCCCGGCGCCGCGATCCTGCTCGCGGGTGAGCCCGGCGTCGGCAAGAGCACGCTGCTGCTCGAGGTCGCGGCCCAGACGGCCCGGGTGCGCCAGCGCACCCTCTACGTCACCGGCGAGGAGTCGGCCGCCCAGGTCCGGCTGCGCGCCGACCGCACCGGCGGCGTCCACGACGAGCTGTTCCTCGCCGCCGAGACCGACCTCGGCGCCGTGCTCACCCACATCGAGCAGGTGCGACCGACGCTGCTCGTCGTCGACTCGATCCAGACCATCGGCGCCTCCGGGATCGACGGCGTCCCCGGCGGGGTCACCCAGGTCAAGGAGGTCGCGGCCGCGCTGATCCGCGTCGCGAAGACCCGCAACATCACCACGGTGATCGTCGGCCACGTCACCAAGGACGGCTCGATCGCCGGCCCGCGCGTCCTCGAGCACCTCGTCGACGTCGTGCTCCACTTCGAGGGCGAGCGCAACTCGCGCTTCCGGATGGTGCGGGCGATGAAGAACCGCTACGGCCCGATCGACGAGGTCGGCTGCTTCGACCTGTCGTCCGAGGGCATCGCCGCGGTCGCCGACCCGACCGGCCTGTTCGTCGAGCACCACACCCAGGACGTCTCCGGCACCTGCGTCGCGGTCACGATGGAGGGCCGGCGGCCGCTGCTCGCCGAGGTCCAGGCGCTGCTCACCCCCTCCCCGCTGGAGCGGCCCCGCCGCACCGTGTCGGGGGTGGAGTCCTCCCGGGTCGACATCGCCCTCGCCGTGCTCCAGCGCCACGCCCGCCTCCGGATCGCGGGGAGCGACACGTTCGTGGCCACGGTCGGCGGCGCCAAGCTCCACGACCCGGCGGCCGACCTCGCGATCGCCGTCGCGGTCGCCAGCTCCCACCTCAGCGTCCCGCCGCCGCGCGGGGCGGTGGCGATCGGCGAGATCGGCCTGGCCGGCGAGCTGCGGCGCGTGCGCGACCTGCCCCAGCGGCTCGCCGAGGCCGCGCGGCTGGGCTTCAAGGTGGCCGTCGTGCCGCGCGGGCGGGCCCTGCCCGGAGAGCGCGGCATCCCCAGCCACCGGATGGTCGACGGGCTGAAGGTGGTGGAGGTGGACGACATCGTCGGCGCGCTCCTCACCCTCGGGCTCACGCCTCCGCTCTGAGATCAGGCTCCCGCGCCCCTACACTTCACCCGACGGCGCCGGGGGCGCCCCGACACAGCAGGTGGAGGATCCGGTGGCAGAGCGCATCGACGAGCAGCTGCGCCTGCGCGCGACCCTGGCCTCGATCGCGCCGGGCACCCCGCTGCGCGACGGCCTCGAGCGGATCCTGCGCGGACGCACGGGTGCCCTGATCGTCCTCGGCCAGGACAAGCTCGTCGACTCGATCTCCACCGGCGGCTTCACCCTCGACGTCCCGTTCACCGCGACCGGGCTCCGCGAGCTGGCCAAGATGGACGGCGCGATCGTGGTCGACAAGGACATCACCCGCATCCAGCGGGCCGCGGTGCACCTGATGCCGGACCACACGATCCCCTCGGAGGAGACCGGCACCCGGCACCGCACGGCCGAGCGCGTCGCGAAGCAGACCGGCCACCCGGTCATCTCGGTGTCGCAGTCGATGCAGATCATCGCCGCCTACGTCGGCGACATCCGCCACGTGCTGGAGGACTCCGGCAAGATCCTCTCCCGCGCCAACCAGGCGCTCGCCACCCTCGAGCGCTACAAGCTGCGCCTCGACGAGGTCTCCGCGACCCTGTCGGCGCTGGAGATCGAGGACCTGGTCACGGTGCGCGACGTCGCCGTCGTGGCCCAGCGCCTGGAGATGGTGATCCGGATCGCCCGCGAGATCGAGGACTACGTCCTCGAGCTCGGCACGGACGGCCGGCTGCTCTCGCTCCAGCTCGAGGAGCTGGTGACCGGCGTCGACGCCGAGCGCGAGCTGGTCGTGCGCGACTACCTCCCCGGCAGCCGCCGCCGCAGCTCCACCCCCGAGGCACACCTCGCCGACCTCGAGGCGCTCTCGTCCACCGAGCTCGTCGACCCGGCCGCCGTCGCCCGCGCGATCGGCCTCGGCGGCGCCGAGCACCTCGACGGCGCCGTCGCGCCCCGCGGCTACCGCCTGCTCGCCAAGGTGCCGCGCCTGCCCGCCGCGGTCGTCGACCGGCTGGTCGAGCACTTCGGCGGCCTGCAGCAGCTGCTCTCGGCGGGGGTCGACGACCTCCAGGCCGTCGACGGCGTCGGCGAGCTGCGCGCCCGCAGCGTCCGCGAGGGCCTCTCCCGCCTCGCCGAGTCGAGCATCACCGAGCGCTACATCTGAGACACGCAGCGGCGACCGAGGAACGAGGTCGACGCGGGCGGCCACGGCCGGGAAGAACTGCGGCCGCGCGACCGCACGGGACGTCCGCGGCGCGTCGTACGGCCGCAGTTCTCCGACGACACACCTCCGGACCCGCGGACCCACGCCTCCGTCCGCACCCCGACGACCACCTCGCGCCAGCGGTGCCCCACCCACACTCCGGCCGCGCAGAACGTGGCTCAGCCACCGCCCGTACGCGCGGCCGCGCCTGAGGTCCCCGGATATCCGGGGACTTCCGAGGGAGCGTGGAACATCCGAGCCACCAGGTGACCCCGGAGCTCCACGATCTTCGGGGACCACCGCCGGCACGATCACTCCGACCTTGGCGGTGAGTGAGGGGGACTTCGCACGCCCAGAACCCCCCTCACGCACCGCTCCGGGACGGCAGCCGGCGGCAGGCCCACCCACACCGTGCGCGCAGACGGAGCCTCAGCCCTCGGGGTTGCCCTGGACGTCCGGGGCGCCGTCGCGCTTCTTCTTGCCCTTGCCGTCCTGCTGCTGCGGCTGGGCGGTCTCGGTGACCACGCCCGGCTGCGGGGCGACCAGCTCGAACTGCACGTCGGTGCCGTCGCCGCCCAGCGCGGCGGTCTCGACGTGGTAGAAGCCCGGGAGCGCCCAGTCGGTGCGGCCCGAGCAGGTGTCGTCGGAGCGCTTGGCGCCCTTCCAGGTGACCACGACCGGGGTGTCGACGGCCTGGCGGACCACGACGTCCTGCGGGGTGATCGACGCCGGGCACTGGCGGGTGCTCCAGATGAAGTCGTCGCCCGAGGTGATGGTGACCGTCAGCGTCTGCGGCGACACCTGCCAGGTGCAGGCGGCGGCGTCGAGGGTGCGGAGGTTGATCGTGATCGGGACGTCCGCACCGCCGGTCGCGGAGACGAGCGTCGGCGTGGCGACGATGTCGGCGTCGGAGCAGGGCCCGCTCGGCTCGGCCAGCACCGGCTCGGGCGGCACGGTCTCCTGCCCCTTCTTGCCTGCGGGCACTTGCGCGGTGGGTCCGGCGGTGGGGCCCACCGGGGGCGCCTGCACCTCGGCGCCGGCCTGCCGGGCGGCGCCGGTCGCGCCGTCCGAGCCGTCGGAGGAGCCGGTCAGCACCCGTGCGAGCACCACGACCAGGAGCAGCGGGACCGCGAGCACGACCAGGCGGCGGCGCCAGTAGACGCGCGACGGGAGCGGTCCCCGGGGTCGCACCTTCGTCGCCATGGGGTCAGGTTAGGGAGGTGAGGGCCCATCGCGGCGGAGGCGCACCGGCCTCACCTACGATCACCGCGATGGAAGCCGCCACGACCGCCGCCCTGCACGCGTGCGTGCTCGACTGGTACGACGACCACGCGCGCGAGCTGCCCTGGCGGGGCCCGGAAGCGACGCCCTGGTCGGTCATGGTCAGCGAGTTCATGCTGCAGCAGACGCCGGTGGCGCGGGTGCTGCCGGTGCACGAGGCGTGGCTGGAGCGCTGGCCCACGCCCGCGGACCTCGCCGCCGAGCCGACCGGCGAGGCGGTGCGGATGTGGGGCCGGCTGGGCTACCCGCGCCGCGCGCTGCGCCTGCACGCCGCCGCCGCCGCGATCGTCGAGCGGCACGGCGGCGAGGTGCCCGCGTCGTACGACGACCTGCTGGCGCTGCCGGGCGTCGGTGACTACACCGCGTCGGCGATCGCCAGCTTCGCCTTCGGGCAGCGCCACGTCGTGCTCGACACCAACGTGCGCCGGGTGCTGGCGCGGGTGGTGTCGGGCGTCGAGTTCCCCGCCACCGCGGTGACCCGCGCCGAGCGTGACGTCGCGACCGCCCTGCTGCCCGACGACGACGCGACCGCCGCGACGTGGGCGGTGGCGACGATGGAGCTCGGCGCGCTGGTGTGCACCGCGCGCCAGCCGGCTTGCGGGGCCTGCCCGGTCGCCGACCTGTGCGCGTGGCGCGGCGCCGGCTTCCCGGCGTACGACGGCCCGCCCCGCCGCGGCCAGGCGTGGGCCGGCACCGACCGGCAGTGTCGCGGCCGGATCATGGCGCTGGCGCGCGAGGCCGACTCGGTCGGCGCCGCCCAGGTCGAGGCCGCGTGGCCGCAGGCGGAGCAGCGCGAGCGCTGCCTGGCCGGCCTGGTCACGGACGGCCTCCTGACGCAGATCACCCCGGGGCGCTGGGCGCTCCCGGGGTGATCTGGTGACTCAGCGGGTCAGGACGGGTCGCGGGGCACGTCGACCGGCCCCTCGGTGTCGTCCGGCCCCTCGAGGTTGCCCTCGTCGTCGCGCTGCGGCTCGAGCGCCAGGTCGGCGGTCTCCAGCGGCGGCATGTCCGGCACGGCCGAGTTCTTCTGCCCGCGGAAGGTGAACGTCGCCGTCGGGCCCTCGCCCTCGACGTCGACCAGGACGATCTGTCCCGGGCCGACCTCGCCGAAGAGCATCTTCTCGGCGAGCACGTCCTCGATCTCGCGCTGCACCGTGCGGCGCAGCGGACGGGCACCGAGGACCGGGTCGAAGCCGCGCTCGGCCAGCAGGTCCTTGGCGGGCTGCGTCAGCTCCAGCGACATGTCGCGGTCCTTCAGGCGCAGCTCGACCGCGGCGATCATGTTGTCGACCATCGCGATGATCTGCTCGCGCGACAGCGGCGGGAAGACCACGATCTCGTCGACGCGGTTGAGGAACTCGGGACGGAAGTGCTGCTTGAGCTCCTCCGACACCTTGCTCTTCATCCGCTCGTAGGAGCCCGCCGGGTCCGCACCGACGGCACCGAAGCCGAGGTTCACGCTCTTGGCGATGTCACGCGAGCCGAGGTTCGTGGTCATGATGATGACGGTGTTCTTGAAGTCCACCACCCGGCCCTGCGAGTCGGTCAGGCGACCCTCCTCGAGGATCTGCAGCAGGCTGTTGAAGATGTCGGGGTGGGCCTTCTCGACCTCGTCGAAGAGCACCACCGAGAACGGCTTGCGCCGCACCTTCTCGGTGAGCTGGCCGCCCTCCTCGTAGCCGACGTAGCCGGGGGGCGAGCCGAAGAGGCGCGAGACGGTGTGCTTCTCGGAGAACTCGCTCATGTCGAGCTGGATGAGCGCGTCCTCGTCGCCGAAGAGGAACTCCGCGAGCGTCTTGGACAGCCACGTCTTCCCGACGCCGGACGGGCCGGCGAAGATGAACGAGCCACCGGGGCGCTTGGGGTCCTTGAGCCCGGCGCGCGTACGACGGATGGCGCGGCTGAGCGCCTTGACGGCGTCCTCCTGGCCGATGACGCGCTTGTGCAGCTCGTCCTCCATCTTGAGCAGCCGGGTCGACTCCTCCTCGGAGAGCTTGACGATCGGGATGCCCGTGGCGACGGCCAGGACCTCGGCGATCAGCTCCTCGTCGACCTCGGCGATCTCGTCGAGGTCACCGGCGCGCCACTGCTTCTCGCGCTCGGCACGCTTCGCGGCGAGCTGCTTCTCCTCGTCGCGCAGGCGGGCCGCGGCCTCGAAGTCCTGCCCGTCGATCGCGGCCTCCTTGCGCTGGCGCACGTCGCCGATCTTCTCGTCGTACTCGCGCAGGTCCGGCGGCGCGGTCATCCGGCGGATCCGCAGGCGGGAGCCGGCCTCGTCGATCAGGTCGATCGCCTTGTCCGGCAGGAACCGGTCGGAGATGTAGCGGTCGGCCAGCGTCGCGGCCGAGACGAGCGCCTCGTCGGTGATGGTCACCCGGTGGTGCGCCTCGTAGCGGTCGCGCAGGCCCTTGAGCATCTCGATGGTGTGCGCGATCGACGGCTCCTGCACCTGGATCGGCTGGAAGCGGCGCTCGAGCGCGGCGTCCTTCTCGAGGTACTTGCGGTACTCGTCGAGGGTGGTGGCGCCGATGGTCTGCAGCTCGCCGCGGGCCAGCATCGGCTTGAGGATGCTGGCGGCGTCGATCGCGCCCTCGGCCGCGCCGGCGCCGACGAGGGTGTGGATCTCGTCGATGAACAGCACGATGTCGCCGCGGGTGCGGATCTCCTTGAGCACCTTCTTCAGGCGCTCCTCGAAGTCACCTCGGTAGCGCGAGCCGGCGACCAGCGCACCCAGGTCGAGGGTGTAGATCTGCTTGTCCTTGAGCGTCTCGGGCACGTTGCCCTTGACGATGTCCTGCGCGAGGCCGGCCACGATCGTGGTCTTGCCGACGCCGGGCTCGCCGATCAGGACGGGGTTGTTCTTCGTGCGGCGCGACAGGATCTGCATCACGCGCTCGATCTCCTGCTCGCGCCCGATCACCGGGTCAAGCTTGCCCTCGCGAGCGGCCTGGGTGAGGTTCTGGCCGAACTGGTCGAGCACCAGCGAGCTCGAGGGGGCCTCGCCGCCGGAGCCGGCGGCCTGGGCGCCGGCCGTGGTCGACTCCTTGCCCTGGAAGCCGCTGAGCAGCTGGATGACCTGCTGGCGGACCCGGTTGAGGTCGGCGCCGAGCTTCTGCAGCACCTGCGCCGCCACGCCCTCGCCCTCGCGGATCAGGCCGAGCAGGATGTGCTCGGTCCCGATGTAGGAGTGCCCGAGCTGGAGCGCCTCACGCAGGGAGAGCTCGAGCACCTTCTTGGCACGCGGGGTGAACGGGATGTGGCCGGACGGGGCCTGCTGGCCCTGGCCGATGATCTCCTCGACCTGGGCGCGCACGGCCTCCAGGGAGATGTCGAGGGACTCGAGGGCCTTGGCTGCGACGCCCTCGCCCTCGTGGATGAGGCCGAGCAGGATGTGCTCGGTCCCGATGTAGTTGTGGGAGAGCATGCGGGCCTCTTCCTGGGCCAGCACGACAACTCGCCGGGCTCGGTCGGTGAACCGCTCGAACATGTGCGCTCCTCTACGTCTGCGTGGTCCGCTCGCCTCCCGCGGGGACGGGAGAGCGGACACTGGGCTCAACGCCCGAGATCAGCCTACGTGTTCCCGCTCCGCTCACCAGAGCGTCCGCTGACAGCGAACGGGCGACGCCGCCACCGACGGGGCTCTCACCCGGCCTGCGCCGCCTCGTAGTCCGCCACGACGTCCGCCAGCGCCCGCCCGTCGGGCGTGAACCGCTGCTCGTCGTGACGACCGCGGCGGGCCTGCTCCACCGCGTGGGCGACCGTGCCCGGCGACCGTTCCTCCAGCCAGGCCAGGAAGTGGGCGGTGGTCTGGTAGCCGGCCGTCGCGGCGCCCGGCTCGTGGTGCGGCGCGGACCAGGGGGCGTGCAGCCCCACGTGGTTGCGCGCGAGGTCGGCGACGCCCTCGAGCAGCCACGACGTGCCGGGCGGGATCCGGGTGAGCGCCAGGAGCGCGTGGGAGAGCTCGTGGACCACGGCCCCCGCGTCGTCGGGGTGCTCGGCGAACCACGGCTCGGACAGCAGCACGTGGTTGCGCACGCAGTACGCCGCGACGTCCGCGCGCCGCACCACGTGCACGCGCACGCGGGGCAGCGGTTCCCGCAACCCCATCAGCCCGGCCACCGCCGGCGTGTGCTCACGGACGACGTCGCGGCCCCACGCGCGCATCGCGGCGCGCCGCCGGAAGCCCACGGGGTCGGCAGTGATCAGTGCGCGGCGTCGTAGGCCTGCTGCACGTCCGCGGAGATCCGGCCGCGCTCGGAGACCTCCATGCCCTGCGCCTTGGCCCACTCGCGCACGTCCTTGGTGTTCGACGACGAGGACGAGGAGCCGCCCGACGAGCGACGGGTGCGGCGCGCGCCGCCGGTCACCTTGCGCGCGTGGCCGACGTAGCCGCTGAGCGCCTCGCGCAGGGCCGCCGCGTTGGCGTCGTTGAGGTCGATCTCGTAGGAGGTGCCGTCGAGCCCGAACGTCACCGTCTCGGTGGCCTCGGTGCCGTCGAGGTCGTCGACGAGAACGATGTTGACCTTTTGAGCCATGGCGAATTCCTTTGCTTTTCACAATTGCGGACGAAAAGCAGTGTGGCAGCAAACAAGCGCGCGCACAAAAGGGTCAGGAAAGACCTGACAAGGCAATTCAGGAATTGCGCTCGAATACCAGTCGTAAACCCTGGAGCGTGAGCCACGGGGAATGGTCGGTGAAACACCCGCAATCGTCGACGACGAGGGGCGCGAGGTGCCCGGTGGAAATGACCGAGACGTCGGCGACAGGCTCCGCGAGCTCGGCGATCATGCGCGCCACCAGGCCCTCCACCTGCGCGGCGACGCCGAAGACCATGCCGCTCTGCAGCGCCTCGACGGTGTTCTTCGCGATCACCGACCGCGGTCGCGCGAGCTCCACCTTGCGCAGCTGGGCGCCGCGGCGGCCGAGCGCCTCGAGGGAGATCTCGATCCCCGGGGAAATCGCCCCGCCGACGTACTGACCGCGGCGGTTCACGACGTCGAAGGTGGTCGCGGTGCCGAAGTCGACGACGATCGCCGGACCCCCGTGGAGGGTGGCGGCGGCGAGCGAGTTGACGATGCGGTCGGTGCCGACCTCGCGCGGGTTGTCCATCAGGACGGGGATCCCGGTCCGGATCCCGGGCTCGACCACGATCGCGCGGACGTGGGAGAGGTGGCGCTCGATCATCTCGCGCCACTCGTGCAGGACCGCGGGGACGGTCGCGCACACCGCGATGCCGTCGACGGAGTCGAGGGCCGGGCCGAGCAGGCCCCGGATCAGCACCGACCACTCGTCGGCGGTGCGGCGCTCGTCGGTCGCGACCCGCCAGTGGGCGGTGACCTCCTCGCCGTCGAGCACGCCGAGGAACGTGTGGCTGTTGCCGATGTCGGCGGCGAGGAGCGTCATGTCAGTGACTCCTGGTGGGTGCGGTGCTCATTCGACGAGGTCGAGGCCGAGGTCGAGGACGACGACGGAGTGGGTGAGGGCGCCGACCGAGACGAAGTCGACGCCGGTGGCCCCGATCCGCGCGGCCCGCTCGAGGGTGATGCCGCCGCTGGCCTCGAGCGGCACCCGACCCGCGGTCCGGCGCACCGCCTCGGTCATGGTCGCGTCGTCCATGTTGTCGAGCAGCACCCGCTCGGGCACCTCGGGCAGCGCGAGCAGCTCGTCGAGCTGGTCGAGGGTGGTCACCTCGACCTCGACGGGCAGCCCGGGGTAGCCGGCGCGGATCGCGGCCAGCGCCGGCACCACCCCACCCGCGGCGATCACGTGGTTGTCCTTGACCATCGCCATGTCGGTGAGGCCGAAGCGGTGGTTGACCCCGCCCCCGCAGCGCACCGCGTACTTCTGCAGCGCGCGCAGGCCGGGCAGCGTCTTGCGGGTGTCGAGGACCCGGGTCGGCGACCCCGCGAGCGCCTCGACCCAGCGAGCGGTCGCGGTGGCGATGCCGGACAGGTGGCTGGCGAGGTTGAGGGCGGTGCGCTCGGCGACGAGCAGCTGGCGGGTCGGTCCGGCGACGCGCAGCACCACGTCGCCGCGCTCGACGCGGGTGCCGTCTGGCAGCCGGTGGGTGACGTCGGTGCCGAGGAGGTGGAAGACGAGGGCCGCGACCGCGAGCCCCGCCACGACGCCCGGCTCGCGGGCCGCGAGGACGGCCTCTGCGGTGGCGTCCTCCGCGATCGTGGCCCAGCTGGTGGGGTCGGGCGGACCGTCGGGGAGGTCCTCGGCCAGGGCTCGGCGGACGACGTCGCGGACGTACGCCTCGTCGAGCCCGGCCGCGGCCAGGTCGGCGCGGACGTCGGCCGGGAGCGCGGCCGTGGTGTCGAAGGGGGTGCTCATGCCGGGGCCTCCGTCGTGGTCGGGTCGGTCGAGGGTGCGTGCGACCACTCGACGCGGACCGTGCCGTCGGGTTCGAGCCACGCGTCGACGTGCCCGGCGCGGGTGTCGTCGCGGTCGGGGAAGTCCTCGCGCCAGTGCGAGCCGCGGGTCTCGGTGCGGAGCGAGGCGGCCTCGGTGAGGGCGGTGCTGACCGTGACCAGGTTGGTGGTCTCCCAGGCGGGCGTGCCGACCACGGGGTCGCCGTGCTCGAGGGCCGCGAGGACGTCGAGGGCCTCGGCGAGGCCGTCGGCCTGGCGCAGCACCCCCACCCGTGCGGTCATCACCTCCTGGAGCGCGCGGCGCCGGTCGCCCGAGACCAGCCCGACGGGTCGCGCGTCGTCGGCGGGCTCGGCCCAGGGCCGCAGCTCGGTGGGCAGCACGTCGGCGATCCTGCGGGAGAAGACCAGCCCCTCGAGCAGCGAGTTCGAGGCCAGCCGGTTGGCGCCGTGGACCCCCGAGCAGGCGACCTCGCCGGTGGCGTAGAGCCCGGCGACGCTGGTGCGGCCCCACAGGTCGGTGGCGACGCCGCCCGAGGCGTAGTGCTGCGCGGGCGCCACCGGGATCAGCTCGGTCACCGGGTCGACGCCGTGCTCGCGGCAGACGCGGAGGATGGTGGGGAACCGGCGCTCCCAGAACGCGGCTCCGAGGTGGCGGGCGTCGAGCCACATGTGCGGCCGGCCGGTCTCGAGCATCCGGCGGGTGATCGCCTTGGCGACGACGTCGCGAGGTGCGAGGTCGGCCAGCTCGTGCTGGCCCTGCATGAAGCGGGTGCCCTCGAAGTCGACGAGGAACGCGCCCTCGCCGCGCACCGCCTCCGAGATGAGCGGCTGCTGGCCCTGCGACTCGGGACCCAGCCACATCACCGTCGGGTGGAACTGGACGAACTCGAGGTCGCGCACCCGCGCGCCCGCGCGGAGCGCGAGCGCCATCCCGTCGCCGGTCGACACGCTCGGGTTGGTGGACTGGCTGAACACCTGCCCCAGTCCGCCGGAGGCGAGCACGACCGCCCGGCAGTGGACGGCGCCGACGCCGTCGTGCTGCCCCTCCCCGAGCACGTGCAGGGTCAGCCCGGCCACCCCTCCGTCGGGGGCCGTCAGCAGGTCGACGGCGAGCGCGTGCTGCACGACCTCGATCGCGGGCGCGCGCTCGACCGCGGCGATCAGCGCGCGCTGGATCTCGGCGCCCGTGGCGTCGCCCCCGGCGTGGGCGATCCGGTCGCGGTGGTGCCCGCCCTCGCGGGTCAGGGACAGCTCGCCGTCGGGGTGGTGGTCGAACTGGGTGCCGAGCGCGATCAGCTCGCGCACGGCGTCGGGCCCCTCGGTCACCAGCACCCGCACGGCCTCGACGTCGCAGGCCCCGGCGCCGGCCACCAGCGTGTCGCGCTCGTGCTGCTCGGGGGTGTCGCCCGGACCCAGCGCGGCTGCGATCCCACCCTGGGCCCACTGCGTCGAGCCGGCGGCGAGCACGTCCTTGGTGACGACCAGCAGTCGCAGGTCGGGGTCGGCCGCGTGGATGCGCAGCGCGGCCGTCAGCCCGGCGATGCCGGACCCCACCACGACGACGTCGGCCCGGGTCGTCCACCCGGGGGCCGGCGCGCGCAGGCGACCGGGCAGGCTCTCGCTCATCCCGGCAACCTATCGAGCCAGCGCGTCGCCCCGCCGCAGGGTCTCGTCGTCGAACGTCTCGGCCGGGTCGAAGCCGGTGCCCATGATCGCGTTGTCGGCGTCGACGAACACCACGTGCGGCTGGTGCTCGCGCGCCTCCTCGGTGGTCATCTGGCCGTAGGCGATGAGGATCACCACGTCGCCGGGGTGCACGAGGCGTGCGGCGGCGCCGTTGATCCCGATCACGCCGGAGCCGCGCTCGCCGGCGATCGTGTACGTCTCCAGGCGGGCGCCGTTGGTGACGTCGACGATGTGCACGAGCTCGCCGGGCAGCAGGTCGGCGGCGTCGAGCAGGTCCTGGTCGACGGTCACCGAGCCGACGTAGTGCAGGTCGGCCTGGGTGACGGTGGCCCGGTGGATCTTGGACGTCATCATGGTGCGCAGCATCAGCCGCTCCTCTCAGGGTGTGGTCGAGGCCGCAGGTGCGGTCCCCGCCTGTCTCGCATCGGGGGCGATGCGGTCGAACACGATCGGCAGGTTGTCGATCAGTCGCGTGCTGCCGAGCCGGGCGGCGACGAGGATCCGGCCCTCGCCGGTCTCCGGCGGCTCCCCGAGGTCGACCGAGGTGAGCGCGAGGTAGTCGAGCTCGAGCGACGGCTCGTCCTTGAGCACCGACATCGCCGCCCATCGCGCGGCGGGCACGCCGTAGGCCGCGCGGTCCTGCGCGGCACGCAGCGCCCGGGACAGCACGACAGCGGCGCGGCGCTGGTCGGCGTCGAGGTAGGCGTTGCGGCTCGACAGCGCGAGGCCGTCGGCCTCGCGGACCGTCTCGGCGCCCACGACCTCGATGCCCAGGCACAGGTCCTGCACCATCCGTCGCACCAGGACGAGCTGCTGGTAGTCCTTCTGGCCGAAGACCGCGACGTCCGGGCGGACCAGCCCGAAGAGCTTGGCCACCACGGTGAGCACGCCGTCGAAGTGTCCCGGCCGCGACTCCCCGTCGAGGATCGTCGCGAGCGCGCCGGGCGCGACGGTGACGCCGTCGTGCGCGGAGTCGTGGCGGAAGCCGCCGGCGTACATCTCCTCGACGGCGGGCGCGAAGACGACGTCGACGCCCTCGGCGGCGCACACCTCGAGGTCGGCGTCGAGGGTGCGGGGGTAGCGGTCGAGGTCCTCGGTCGGGGAGAACTGCATCGGGTTGACGAAGATGCTGACCACGACCGGTCCGTCGGTCGCGGCGCGGGCGGTGCGCATCAGGCTGGCGTGCCCCGCGTGCAGGGCGCCCATGGTCGGGACGAACGCGACCCGTCGTCCGTCGCGACGGGCGTCGGCGAGCAGCGCGGCGAGCTCCTCGCGGGTGCGCGCGAGGACGGGCGTCGAGGTCACCGCCGGTCGGTGCCCGCGGCCACGAACGCCTCGGCGGCGTCGAGGACCTGGGCCATCTTGGCGGCGCGGATCGGCAGCAGCCGACCGTCGGTGGCGGCCCGGCCGAGCGTCGCGTGGGCGAGCGCGAGGTAGGACGGCAGCGTCTGCGGCGCGTTGGCGAGGAGGTCGGCGAGGTGGGCCCGGACGGTCTCCACGTCGCCGCGCACGATCGGACCGGTGAGGGCGGCGTCGCCGTGGCCGAGGGCGTTGTCGAGGGCCGCGGTCAGCAGCGGGCGGAGCGTGGCGGCCGGGTCGTCGGCGCCGGCGGCGGAGAGGATCTCCATCGCCTCCGAGACGAGGGTGACGAGGTGGTTGGCGCCGTGCGCCAGACCGGCGTGGTAGAGCGTGCGACGGTCCTCGGGGACCCACATCGGACGGCCGCCCAGGTCCGCGACGAGGCGCTCGGTCAGCTCCCGGTCGGCGTCGTCCGCCGTCACGCCGAACACGCAGCCGGTCAGGCGCGGCAGGTCGACCGCGGTGCCGGTGAAGGTCATCGCCGGGTGCATCGCGACGGTCGGGGCGCCGAGCGCACGGGCCGGCTCGAGCACCGCGAGGCCGTGCCGGCCGCTGGTGTGCACCACGACCTGGCCCGCCCGGATGGCGCCGCTGTCGCTGAGCACGCGCACCACGTTGGCGAGCATGTCGTCGGGCACCGTGAGCAGCAGCAAGTCGCTGGCGCGCGCGACCTCGGTGGGCTTGGCGCCCTCCACCCCGGGGAGCAGCGCCTCGATCCGCCCGCGGGAGGCGTCGGACTCGCCGGCGGCCGCGACCACGTCGTGGCCGGCGTCGCGGAGCACCCGGGCGAGGACGGCGCCGACACGGCCGGCTCCGATCACGCCCACCCGGAAGGCAGGGTCATGCGTCATGGTGTGACCTCTTCGTTTCAGTCCCTCGCGGGTACCGATCTACTGCGATCAACACCGAGCCTACGCCCGCCGATTCCGGGCGGTAACCCGCCGCAGGGGTGACGCACGCCACGCCGACGGGCCGCAGAGGGTTGACGCGCCGACTAGTTGGCGTGACGATCTAGTCATGGCGACAACCTACTCCAGCGAGACCAGCTGGCCGACGGAGTGGCTCCGGGGTGCGCTCAGCGTCTGCGTGCTCCACGTGATCGCCGACGGACCGACCTACGGCTACGCGGTGGCCAGCACGCTGGCCGACGCCGGCCTCGGCACCATCAAGGGCGGCACGCTCTACCCGCTGCTCGGACGCCTCGAGGAGGCCGGCCTGGTCTCCGTCGAGTGGCGCGCCGGCGACGGCGGCCCGGGGCGGAAGTTCTACTCGCTCACCGACGCCGGACGCGCGGAGCACGAGCGCCAGGCCGAGCACTGGCGGGCCTTCGCCGACTTGACCACCTCGTTCCTCGACAGCCCTGCGCACGCCGCGCCGACCCGGAAGGCTCCCTGATGACGATCGACACCCGTACGCCCCACGTCGAGACCGACTGGTCCGAGGCCTTCCTGCTCGAGCTGCGCCTGCGCGGCGTCGACGGCCGACGGATCGGAGCCGCCCTCGCCGAGGTCGAGGCGCACTGCGCCGAGAGCGGCGAATCCGCGCGATCGGCGTTCGGCGACCCGGTGACCTACGCCGACGACCTCGACCTCGCTCCGGCAGCCCCGTCCTCCGACCTGGCGCGCGAGGTTGCGACCACCGGGCTGGGACTGGTCTCGATGCTGCTCACGCTCGGCGCGGTGGCGGCCTGGCGCACGGGCGACGACCTCGAGCTCACCACGGGGCTGGTCGCGGTCGTGGCGCTGGCCGCCGCCGGGTCCGCTCTGCTCGTCCGGTTCGCAGAGGCGCTGCTGCGTGCCCTCGTGCGCCGCTGGTGGGTGGCACTGGTGGGGTGCATCGCGCCGATCGCGCTGTTCGTCGCCGTCCTCGTCCTCGCCCGGCAGACCCTGCTCACGGTGCCGGCGGTCCCCGCTCTGGGAGCGGGCGTCGCCCTCTTGGCCGTGCACACCGCACTGGCCCTGCGCGGTCCCGACCTCTCCGACCCCGTGATCGGCCCGGACGAGGCCGGCGGCGCGGGCACGATGCGCGAGGACGCGGCGTCGCGCGGACTCGATCGACTGGGCCCGTGGCTGACACTCGTGCTCACCGTCGTCATGGCGCTGCCGCTGCTCCTGCTCTGAAGCGAACGGGGCTCAGCGGCGCAGGATCCGCCGCGCCGCGGTGTTGCCGGCAAGCTGGCCGACCTGCACGAGCGCCACGATCACCACGACGGCGGTCCAGGTGACGACGGTGTCGAACTGGCGGAAGCCGTACTGCAGGGCGAAGTTGCCGAGCCCGCCGCCACCGATCACGCCGGCGATCGCGGTCATGTCGACGATCGCCACGAACACGAAGGTGTAGCCGAGCACGAGCGGGCCGAGCGCCTCGGGGATGACCACCGTGCGCACGATCCGGGCCCGGCTGGCCCCGACCGAGCGGGCCGCCTCGATGACGCCGGGGTCGACGGTCACCAGGTTCTGCTCGACGATCCGGCTGATGCCGAACATCGCCGCGACGGTCAGGCCGAAGACGATCGCCGGGTTGCCGATGCCGGTGCCGACGACGACCCGGGCGAGCGGCTGCACGGCCGCGATGAAGATGACGAACGGGATCGGCCGGAAGAAGTTGACCAGCACGTTGAGCACCGCGTTGACCGGGCGGCTGGCGTAGAGACCGCCGCTGCGGGTGACGTAGAGCGCGAGCCCGAGGAGCAGCCCGAGCAGGCCGCCCATGGTCAGGGTGAGGGCGACCATGTAGAGGGTCTCCCAGGCCGCGGTCCAGAAGAGCGGCCAGAGCTGGCCGATGTTGCTGTCGCTCATCGCTGGAGCTCCTTCACCGGGACGAGTGCCCGTACGTCGTCGAGGGCGGCGTCCACCGCCCCGTGCTCGCCGTCGAGGGCGAGGGTCAGGTTGCCGAATGTGTCGCCCTGCACCTCCTCGATCCCGCCGTAGACGAGCTCGAAGCGCACGCCGTGCTTCAGCAGCAGCGCGAACACGTCGCTCTGGCGCACCTCGTCGCCGCGGAAGGCGAGCTTGACGAAGCGGCCGGGGTGGCGCGCGTGCAGCGCGGCCAGCGCCTCCGCGTCGGGCTCGTCGTCGACGATGGTGCCCACGAAGCGGCGGGTGACGGGCTGCTGCGGGTCGGACATCACCTGCAGGACCGGCCCCTCCTCCACGATCCGCCCCGCCTCCATCACGACGACGCGGTGGGCCAGGCTGCGGACCACGTCCATCTCGTGGGTGATCACCACGATGGTGATGCCGAGCTCGCGGTTGACCCGGCGCAGCAGCGCCAGCACCTCCTGGGTGGTCTCCGGGTCGAGGGCGCTCGTCGACTCGTCGGCCAGCAGCAGCTTCGGGCTGGTGGCAAGCGCGCGGGCGATGCCGACGCGCTGCTTCTGCCCGCCCGAGAGCTCCTCGACGTGGGCGTGCGCCTTGTCGGCGAGGCCGACGAAGTGGAGCAGGTCGGAGATCCGCTTGTCCCGCTCGGGCTTCGCGACGCCCGCCACCTCCAGCGGGTAGGCGACGTTGCCCCACACCGTCCGGGAGCGGAACAGGTTGAACTGCTGGAAGATCATCCCGATCCCGAGGCGCACCTCGCGCAGCTCGCGCTCCTTGAGGCCGGTGATCTCGCGGCCGGCGATCCGCACGCTCCCCGAGGTCGTGGTCTCGAGGGCGTTGACCAGCCGCACCAGCGTCGACTTGCCGGCGCCGGAGTAGCCCACGATGCCGACGATCTCGCCCTCCTCGACGCTCAGGTCGACCCCGCGGATGGCCTCGACCGGCGCGCGGCCGCGACCTCCCGGGAACGTCTTGTGCACGTCGGTCAGCTCGACGAGCGGCATCGTGGACTCCTCCTGTGGTTCTGCTCGGACTGCTGGACGGGCTACTGCTGGGCCGCGGTGTCGGCCTCGACCTTGTCGAGGGCCGTCTGCAGCTCGTCCTGCGGGACCTTCACCAGCTCGGCGGTGCCGCCGGAGACGTCCTGCACGCCGTCGAGCACGGCCTGGGTGTCCTGGTAGATCTCGACGAGCTTGAGCAGCGTCGGGTCGTCACGGTCCTCGGCGCGGACCGCGAAGACGTTGACGTAGGGCAGCGCGTTGGGGTCCGAGGCGTCGTCGGTGGCGAGGGCGTCCTCGAACTCCAGCCCGGCCTTCTCCACGAAGTCGTTGTTGACGATCGCGGCGGCGACGTCGGGCAGCGAGGTCGGGGTCAGGTCGGCCTTGATCGCCTTGACCTCGACGCGGGAGGCGTCCTCGTCGATGTCGGCGAGGGTGGAGTAGATCGTGCCGCCGTCCTTCAGCGTGATGAGCCCGGCGGACTGCAGGATCAGCAGGCCGCGGGCCTGGTTGCTGTCGTCGTCGGGCACGACGACGGTGTCGCCGTCCTGGATCTCCTCGACCGAGTCGTACTGCGTCGAGTAGAGGCCGAGCGGGTAGATCGCCGTCGAGCCGAGCGGCACGATGTCGCCGTCGTTGGCGGTGTTGTACTCGGCCATGTAGACGAGGTGCTGGAACTGGTTCACGTCCAGCTCGCCCTCGGTCAGCGCCGGGTTGGGCTGGGTGTAGTCGGCGAAGTCGCGGACCTCGAGGTCGATGCCCTCCTCGGCGGCGGCGTCGGCGAAGGTCTGCCAGTACGGGTCGCTGGCGCCGACCGTGCCGAGCACGACCTTGCGGTTCTCGGCGCCGGCGGTCGCACCGGCGTCGTCGCCGCGGGTGAGGAACACCGCCGCCACGACGGCGAGGACCACCACGACGGCGGCGCCCACCAGGAGCGGGGTGCGACGCGAGGAGGGCGGCGCGATCTGCGGGAGGTTCTCGGACATGGCGGTGAGCCTTTCGTCGTACGTCGTCGAGTGCGGGGCGTCAGGCGTCGGGAGACGTGCCCGGGCCGTCGCAGACACAACACTAAGTCAATCGACTAACAACAGTTGAATCGCGACGGCCGCCAACCGGTGGAACCGGCGGGCGGCGCGGGGCTATCCCGATGCGGGTGTGAACCGCCTCACGGAGCGCGGGTCAGGCGCGCAGGTGCAGCCTGGCGTGGTCGGGGTCGTCGACGACGAACGGGCGCGGCGCGCGCGGCAGCCAGGTGTGGGTGACGTGGTCGACGACGTGGACGCCCTCGGGGGCGACGATCTCCACCACGCCCTCGGGCACCTGGCCGTCGTGGAGCGCGTTCCAGACCAGCCACTCGCGGCGCTTGCGCCGGTTGCGGATCGAGGTCGCGAACGACTCGGGGTTGGTCCAGTGGGCGAACTCGTCGCCGTCGAGCCACTTGAGCTCGACGCACAGCCCCTGCGGGAGCGCGAACATCTCGATCCGGTCCGGCGTGGTGCGGATCTCCCACTCCGGTGCCTTGGCGTAGACGTAGTCGGGGCTCATCGGGAAGCCCCACTCCTCGATGTTGCGCAGCCCCAGGTCGAGGAACGCGCGGCGGTCAGACTCGATGTAGAGGCCGTGGCGCGGGAAGCGGATCACGGCCTCGGCCATCCCGACCTGCCAGGACAGGTCGGACATCGACACCTCGCCCTCGGTCGTCAGCACCATGTCGCCGTCCCACTTCCAGGAGTAGCGGGTGCGGACGTGGGAGAAGCACCAGTTGTAGAAGTAGGCCAGCGAGTGCACCGAGCGCTCGTTGACCGCGAGGTGCTCGGCACCGGCGCGGGCGACCGCGAAGGGGTACTCCTTGAGCGTGAACCGGTCCGACAGACCGTGCTCGGCGGCGACGCGCAGGGCCTCCTCGCCGGTCCCGTCGTCGGAGCCGTTGTCGACCAGCAGCACGTGGTCGCAGGCGCGCAGCAGCGGCGGCAGCACGAACCGCAGGCCGGGGGCCTCGTTCTTCACCCGCAGCACCGCGGTGGCGCCACGCCGCAGCGCGCCGGGCCCACCGCGCTCGTCGGCCCAGGGCCAGACGATGTCGTAGTCGGCGTGGCCCTCGAGGTTGGTGATCCCCCGGCCGGCGCCGACGGGGACGCTCACTGCTCGTTCCCCGTCCCCGCAGCGTCCCGCTCGCGGCCGAGCGCCTTGCGCACGCCGCGGCGCACGCCCGGGGGGATCGCGGCGCGCACGTCGTGGGGCACCCGGTCGGCGAGCGACCTCGACGGCGCCTCGGCCGCGGCCTCGGCGGACGCCTGGCGGCGGCCCTGGAGGCGGGCGTGGACGGCCGACGAGCGGCTGATCGCCGCCGCCTCGTCGTAGAGGTCGACGTACTCGTCGCGCAGCTGGTCGAAGGTCGCGTGCGCGGCCGGGGTGTCGCCGCCCTCGTCGGCGAGCTTGTTGAGCTCGTCCCACGTGGTCGCGGTCAGCTCGTGGAGGCGTCGCGGCAGCCCGAGGTCGTCGAGCGTCGAGGTCACCCGCCGCAGCGTCGGGTCGATGAAGCGGTGCACCTCGCGGATCTGGTCGCTGCGGGTGTGGATGATCGTCTGCAGGTCCAGCGCGTGGCCGAGCCCGGTCACCGTCCGCACCCAGTCGCTCAGCAGGTCCTCGTAGCGCACGAAGACGCGGCCGCCGTCGCCCTCGGCGGGCCGCGTGGCGCGCTCGGTGTGGAGCAGCATGTTGACCCAGCTCGCCGCGAGGTGGGCCGAGCCGAGCTTGTTGGCGTAGTACTTCTGCTTCGACCCGACCACCTCGGCCGGCGGCCGCAGCATGGTGGCGAAGACCGGCGTGGCGCCGGTCCGGATCGCGGCGACCCGCCACAGGCCGAGGAACCAGCTCAGCCGCGGGTCCTTCACGACCAGCTCGGGGTGCTCGGCGAAGTGCGGCTCGAGCCACTCGCTGACCCGGATCCGCGCGGGCTCGCGGCTGCAGATGCGGCCGGTGTCGAACCACGCGTTCGGGCGTGCGTCGCTGACCTGGACCAGCGCCTCGGCGAGCCACTCGTCGTGGACGTCCACGACCCACTGCGGCTCGCTGAAGCCGCGCGGGTTGGAGTCGTCCGGCGGGACCTCCGGCAGCGGCACGTGCATGCCCAGCTTGGACACGATGCCCGCCAGCGTGCTGGTGCCGCTGCGTCCGGCGCCGGCGACGAAGAGGACCTTGCGGGACACTCCGTCGGGGTTCATCTCGTCGATCGCTCTGGGCTGCTCGGTCACGGCGGGCAGCCTACCGGCGCCACGCCCGGCGCCCGGTGCCCGCGGCGGTCCCCTAGGGTCGTCGGTCATGAAGCGGCTGTTCTCCCGGGCCCCGCTGCTCGGGGTGGTGATCCCTGCGTGGGGGGTCGAGGACTACCTCGACGACTGCGTGCGCTCGCTGCTCGCGCAGACCCACACCCGCTGGCAGGCGGTCATCGTCGACGACGGCTCGACCGACCGCTCCGGCGACCTGGCCGAGGCCTGGGCGGCCCGCGACCACCGGATCACGGTGGTGCACCAGGCCAACGCGGGACTCGGGGCGGCCCGCAACACCGGCGTCGCCCACGTGCGCGGCGACTACGTCGCCTTCCTCGACTCCGACGACGTGCTGCCCCGCACCGCGTACGCCGACCTGGTCGGGTCGCTGCAGGAGTCGGGCTCCGACCTCGCGACCGGGTCGGTCGTGCGCTGGGAGCACGGCGCGCTCACCGAGCCGCCGTGGATGCGGCGCCTGCACCGCCCGCTGCGGGGCGCGCGGGTGGAGGACCGGCCCGAGATCCTCGGCGACGTGTTCGCGTGGAACAAGGTCTGGCGCCGGTCGGCCTGGGACGCCGCGGGGCTGACCTGGCCGGAGGGGGTGCGCTACGAGGACCAGCCGACGACCACCCGCGCCTTCCTCGACGGCACCTTCGACGTGCTCGAGGAGGTCGTCTACCACTGGCGGATCCGCGCCGGGTCGATCACCCAGACCCGCGCGTCGTCGGTGGCCGACCTCACCGACCGGTGGGAGACCAAGCGGATGGCGCTGTCGTCGGTGCAGGCGCACGGCGACGCCGAGGTGGAGCGGGTCTTCCGCGACCGGGTGCTGGCCGGCGACCTGTGGCGCTACTTCCTGCTCGTGCCCGGGTGCACGCCCGACTGGTGGCGGCTGCTGCGCTCCGGCGTGCTGGAGCTGTGGGGCCGCCGCTCGCTCGTGCACAGCGGGCTGCCGCCGGTGCACCGCCTCGCCGGCTGGCTGGTCGAGCAGGACCGCCGCGCCGACGTCACGGCGCTGATGGGGTGGGTCGCGACGCTCGACGGGCCGGCCCCCCGGGCCCAGGACATCGCGACCGGCGCCTGGCGGCTCTCGATCCCGCCGTCGGTCCTCGACGAGACGACCGTGGCCCCGGAGGCCTTGGCACTCCGGGACCACGAGGTCTGACGATCAGCCGAGCAGGCCCTCCGAGGTGAGGAAGTCGTTGGCGACGTCCTCGGGCTTGGCACGGTCGACGGCCATCTGGCCGTTCATCTCGGTGAGGTTCTCGGTGGTGAGCGCGGCCATCAGCGGGTTGAGGATGTCGGCCACGTCGGGGTGGTCGGCGAGGAACTCGGCGGAGACGGCCGGCACCAGGTTCTGGGCGGGCTGGATCTCCTTGTCGTCCTCGAGGACGACGAGGCCCTGCGACTCCAGGGTGCCGTCGGTGGTGGAGGTCTCACCGAGCTGGGACTCGCCGCTGAGCACCGACTGGTAGGTCTGGTCGGAGGCGTAGCCGAGCTCCAGCACCTTGGTGACGTCGATGCCGTACTGGTCGGACAGGCCGCCCTCGCAGTCGAGGCGACCCTCGCAGTCGGGCGCCGCGGCGAGCACGACGCTCGTGCCCTCGAGGTCGGAGAGCGTGGTGACGCCCTCGGACTCGGAGTACTCCTGGGTGACGAAGAAGGCATTGGTGTCGGTGGCCGGCGAGATGTCGAGGAGCTCGATCCCGGCGTCCTCGAGGAGGCTGGCTCCGTCGTCGGCGAGCTGCTGGCCGTCACCGGCCTCGAACGGCTCGGCCTGGTCGCCGTTGGCCTGGGTGTTGAGGAAGTTGACGATGCCGCCGACGTACTCCGGGACGATGTCGACGTCGCCGGGGAAGGTCGGCATGTAGGCGTCGCGCGAGTCGACGAGCTTGGTCTCGACGGTGTAGCCGGCGTCCTCGAGCAGCTGCTCGTACATCGACGCGACGAGGGTGGCCTCGGGGAAGTTCTGACCGGCGATGGTCAGCGAGCCCTTGTCGGCGGAGCCGGAGGTCGCGTCGGAGCCGGAGTCGGTGTCGCTGGACAGGTCGTCGCCGGCACAGCCGGTGAGCGTGAGGGCGCTGGCCGCGAGGACCGCGGCGAGCGAACGAACCAGGTGCATGGTGATCCTTCTGTGTCCCGCAGCGTCGCTGCGCGTGTCCGGAGGTGGGTCGTCAGCCGACGGATTCGGCGGGCTGGTCCACGGTAGCCGGGTTCACCGACAGCGCGTCCTTCCGACCACGGGGCGGCGCACCCCTGCGGGTGGGGTCCGCGGCGCGCTGGACGAGCGCGGCGAGCAGCTCGAGCACCAATGCGACCACGGCCACCACGAGGGCGCCGGCGATGCCCTTGCCGTAGTTGGAGCGGAAGAACCCGTCGGTGATCACCTGGCCCAGCCCCGGGCCGGCGACGAGCGCGGCGATGGTCGCGGTCGCCCACACCTGCACCAGCGCCAGCCGAAGGCCGGACACGACCAGCGGCAGGCCGAGCGGCAGCTCGACGCGCCAGAACCGCTGGGTCCCCGTCATGCCCATCCCCCGGGCGGCCTCGCGCACCTCGGCCGGGACCTCGCGCATGGCGACGTAGGCGTTGGTGATGATCGGCGGCAGGGCGAAGAGCGTGAGCGCGATCAGGGTGGCGAGCCCGGCGCGGCCGTACGGGCCCAGGCCGTCGGTGCCCGGCCACGGCGCCACGACCAGGAGACCGAGGAGCGCGAAGGTCGGGATCGCCCGGCCCACGTTGGAGATGTTGATGGCGAGGAACCCGCCCCGCCCGAGGTGACCGAGCCACAGCGCGAGCGGCAGCCCGACGACCATCGCCATCAGCAGGGCGGTCACGGTCAGCAGCAGCTGCTGGCCGAGCAGCGCGGCGATCCCGTCGCTCCCCGACCAGCTCGCGCCGTCGGAGAGGTATGCCCACATGTCGCTGAAGACCCTCATGCGCGCGCTCCCCTCGTCCACGGCGTCAGCGCTCGCTGCGCCAGCACCAGGACCACGTCGAGGAGCACCGCCAGGACCACGCACAGCACCGAGGCGGTGAACAGCTCGGCGCGGAAGTTGGTGAGCACGCCGTCCTTGATCAGGTTGCCGAGCCCGCCGTAGGCCACCAGCGAGCCGACCGTCGTCAGCGCGACCGTCGACACCGTCGCGACCCGGAGCCCGGCCATCACGACGGGCAGCGCGAGCGGCAGCTCGACCTTGAGCAGCAGGCCGCCGCGGCCGTAGCCGAGGCCGGTGGCCGACTCCCGCACGTCGGCGGGCACCGCGCGCAGGCCCTCCAGCAGGCTGCGGACCAGGATCGTGAGGGCGTAGAGCGCCAGCCCGATGACGACCGTCGTGGCGGTCAGCCCGGTGAACGGCACCAGCAGCGGGAACAGCGCGAGCGAGGGGACGGTGTAGATGCCGGTCGTGATCGCCAGGACGGTCGACTCCAGGCGCGGCAGCCGCCGCGCGAGCAGCGCGAGGGGGAAGGCGATGACCAGCCCGAGGAGCACCGACACGACCGTGATCCCGAGGTGCTGGAGGGTCGCGTCGACGATCTCGGAGCGCCGGTCGGCGACGTAGTCCGCGCAGATCCAGTCGTTGACGAGGCGGCTGTAGCAGCTCGGGTCGTCGGCCACCCCCAGTAAGGTCACCGCATGGACGCTACACGGAGCGGCGAACCGATGATCCGGCTCGAGGGCGTGGGCAAGACCTATCCGGACGGGACCGTGGCCGTCCACGAGCTCGACCTCGACGTCGGTCGGGGCGAGATGGTCTGCCTCGTCGGTCCGTCGGGCTGTGGCAAGTCGACGACGTTGAAGATGATCAACCGGCTGATCGAGCCGACCGCCGGCCGGATCTGGCTCGACGGCCAGGACGTCACCGACGCCGACCCGGTGGAGCTGCGCCGCGGCATCGGCTACGTCATCCAGCAGATCGGCCTGTTCCCCCACCAGCGCATCGAGCAGAACGTCATGACGGTGCCGCTGCTCTACGGCGAGTCACGGCGGACCGCCCGCGAGCGCGCCCACGAGCTGCTCGCGACCGTCGGCCTCGAGCCCGCGCAGTACTCCCGCAAGTACCCCCACGAGCTCTCCGGCGGCCAGCGCCAGCGCGTCGGCGTCGCCCGCGCGCTCGCCGCGAACCCGCCCGTGCTGCTGATGGACGAGCCGTTCGGCGCCGTCGACCCGATCGTGCGCGGGCGCCTGCAGGACGAGTTCCGCCGGCTCCAGGACGAGCTCGACAAGACCGTGGTGCTCGTGACCCACGACATCGACGAGGCGATCCGGATGGGCGACCGCGTCGCGGTCTTCGCCACCGGCGGCCGGCTCCTGCAGTACGCCACGCCCGCCGAGCTGCTGGCCCATCCCGCCGACGAGCAGGTGGCCGACTTCGTCGGCGCCGGCGGGCTGCGCACGCTCACCGTCACCCGCCTGCGCGAGGAGCACCTCGAGCCGCTCGACGGCGTCGCGACCGGTGACCTGGGGGCCGCCATCGACCTCGACTCCTCCCTCGAGGAGGCGCTGACGGCGATGCTGCGCGACGACCGGCCGATGATCGGCGTGCGCCGCGGGGCGCAGTTCGTCGGCGTCCTCACCCCCGGCGGCGTGCACCGCGCGCTGCGGGAGTCCCTGCGCTAGCGGCGACGCCCGCTCATGGGGCCACGGTCACGTCGCGGTGCCAGGACTCCGTGACGTACTTGGTGCCCCAGCCCATCGAGGTGTAGAGCCCGTCGGCGCCGGTCGGTGAGTCGGCGTCCACCTCGAGGCCCACGCGGTCGCGGCCGCGCGCGGCGGCGTCGGCGACGATGGTGCGCAGCAGTCCCGTCGCCACGCCGCGCCCGCGCGCGGACGCGAGGACGCCGAGGTAGGAGACGTACGACCCGTCGGGGCCGGTGGCGGACTCGCTGACCGTGCCGACGAGCGCGCCGGCCGGCTCGGGGTCGCCGTCGCCGTCGACGATCTCGGCGAGCCACCAGTGGTCCCAGCGGTGGCCGGGGTCCTCGCGGAGGCGGTGGATGAACTCCTGGAAGGTCTCCTCCGCGGAGTTGAAGTGGTCGGTGAAGGCACCCTCGAGCACCTCGTGCACCGCGCGCAGGTCGGCGACGTCGGGCATCCCGTCCTCGGAGCGTCCGACCAGCCGGAACACCACGCCCTGCCGCTCCCAGCGCGCCGGGTCGGGCACCAGCTCGGCCTCGGCGGCCTCCACCGAGCGGCTCATCTGCCACCAGGTGCGGACCCGGTCGAAGCCGGCGTCGGCCAGCCAGGCGTGCTGCCGCTCGTCGTCGGCGAAGGCGCCCGTGTCGATCTGCTGCACGGCCAGGCCGCGGGCCGCGCCGACGGACCGGGCCTGGGCCTCGGCCCACTCGAACAGCACGTCGCTGCACCGGTCGGCCAGCCGCTCGTCGACCTCGCGGTCGACGATGTGGACGAAGAGCATCCGCCCCTCGGCGCGGTCGTGCACGCTCCCCCAGGCCCGGATCACGCCGTCGGGGTCGCGGACGACCAGGTTCTCGCGCATCGCCAGGCCGTGCTCGGAGACCTCGACGAGGACCTCCTCCTCGCCCGAGCCGGCCCATCCGCGGCCGGCGCGCTCGTGCCCGCGCAGCAGCGCGGTGAGCCGCTCGACGGTGGCGGCGTCGGTCCCGTCGGGGGCCTCGGCGCTCCAGCCTCCCGGCAGTCCGGGATCCTCCGGGAGGGCGTCGGTGGGGTCGCTCTCGAACCTGTTGTCCTCGGGGATCACGCCCCCATCCTTCCGCATCGCCCCGGCCCGCCGCCCGAGCGGTGCGTGAGGGGGATTCCCGAGACGCGAAATCCCCCTCACTCACCGCTGGCCGGCGGCGTACGACCGGGGCGGTGGGTGAGGGGGATGTGAGCGGCGCGAAAGCCTCCTCACGCACCGCTCAGGGTGCGCGGGTGGCAGGCGTCAGGCGCTGCGGTGCGCGCGGCGCGCCGCGGCGGCGCGCAGCGAGTCGACCTCGGCGCGCAGCACGTCGAGCTCGGCCTCGAGCTCGGCGACGCGGACGATCGCCTCGGCGGCGCGCTCGTCGGCGTCGTCGCGGAAGCGCTGGGCGTCGTCGCGCTGGCGCTCGGCCTGGTCGGCGCGGCGGGCCTCCTGGCCGCGCTTGAGGGTCTGCTCGGCGGCGTTCTTCTGCGCCGACGACAGCGCCTGCTCGAGCACGTCGATGGCGTGCTCGCGGTCGGCGATCTTGCGCTTCATGTCATCGGCGAACGCGATCGACTCGGCCGTGCGGCGCTCGGTGAGGACGCGGTACTCCTGCGCCTGCGCGGCCCGGTCGCGGGCCGCCTCGTGGCGCGTCTGGACGAGCTCGGAGTGGGTGATCTTGGTCGCCGCGGCACCGATCACGACGGCGACGACGGCCGCGACCGCGGTCAGCACGCCGGAGGCGGACGCGAGGGCGGCGACGACGAGGGCAGCGCCGGCCACGAGGAGGGCGACGGCCACGGCCAGGCGCGTGCTGCGCTGGCGGCGGCGAGCGGGCGTGCGCGACGCCTGTGACTGCTGGGGCTGCTGGGAAGGCATGGGGCCACCCTAGGGCTGCGGACGTCCCCCGTCGGTGCGACACGCTCGCTCCAGCGCGAGGGAGGCGAGCGTCACCCCCGCCGCGCCGGCCGCCGCCACCAGCGCCCGGGCGATCCAGCGGTCGGCGACCGCCGACCCGTCACCGAGCCAGCTCACCGCGTAGCCGACGTAGGCCGCCGCCACCAGGGTGCCGATCAGCGCGCACGCGCGGGCGAGCACCAGCCGGTTGACGGCCTGGTGCACCTCGAGCCGCGCCCGGCGGACCTGCACCGTCTGCCAGGTCTGCCAGGCCAGGAACGCCATGATCCCGGCGACCAGCACCAGGGCCAGCCCCGGCACCCACGACAGCGGCGGCGCGTGGCCGACCAGCCTGACCGACACCGGGTGGACCGCCCAGCCCCCGACGAGCCCGACCACGGCGCACACGCCGAGGGCGCGGGCCGACGTGGGCCGGAGGGAGCCGCGCGGACCCTCGTCCGGGTCGTCGTCGTCCGGAGGAGTCACTGGAAGTCGAGAGAGAGGTCCTCGCGTCGCTTCACGCCCGAGCCGTCGACGCCGTCGAGCAGGTCGGAGATCGGTCCGCGCTCGGGGAACACCGCGTCGGGCTCGAGGTCGTGCCAGGGCTGGAGCACGAAGGCACGCTCGTGCGCCCGCGGGTGCGGCAGGCGCAGGAAGTCCTCGTTGGACCGGCGGTCGCCCACCACGATCAGGTCGACGTCGAGGGTGCGGGGCGCGTTGCGGATGTCGCTGCGCTCGCGCTCGTAGGCGTCCTCGATGGCCAGGGCCCGCTCCATCAGCCGGGCGGCCGGGAGCGTGGTGTCGGCGAGCACGACCGCGTTGAGGTACGGGCCGGCGTCCTCGGGCGAGTCGACCGGCTCGGTCTCGTAGACCGGCGAGACGCCGGTGACGAAGAAGTCGGGGGTGTCGGCGAGCGCGTCGACCGCGCCCTGCAGCGAGGAGAGCCGCTCCCCCAGGTTGGACCCGAGCGCGACGACGACCCGGCGGATCGGGTGCATCTCCCCGGTGAGGGAGTCGGTGTCCACGATGTGCGGGTTGGGGGTCTCAGTCATGAGCTACCTCGCGTTCTGGTGATCGTCAGCGCGACGTCCGAGTACGTCGCGTCGATGGGCGCATCAGGTTTGTGCAGCGTGACCCGGGCCCATTCAACACGACTGTCCAACAGGCACACGTCCGCGATGCGTTGAGCGACGGTTTCTATCAGGTCGACCGGATCCCGCTCGACGGCGGCCTTCACGTCGGTGGTGAGGCTGCCGTAGTTGACGGTGTCGGCGAGGTCGTCCGACGCGGCCGCGGCGCGGGTGTCCATCCCGAGCACGAGGTCGACCACGAAGACCTGTCCCTCGCGCTTCTCGAAGTCGAAGACACCGTGGTGCGCGAAGCACTCGATGCCGCTCACGGCGAGCTCGTCGGTCACTGCCCCTCCTCGGGGGTCCTCGGGTGGTCCGGGTGGGTCTCCCGGTCATGCGACGGCCAGCCGGGGGTGGCCGGTTCCGTGGTGCCCAGCGCGGCGGCGACCGCGAGCGCGTCGCACGTCGCGCGTACGTCGTGGACGCGCAGGCAGGCGACCCCGCGGCCGGCGAGCAGCGCGACCAGGCCGGCGTGGGCGTGCTCGCGCCCGTCCACCGCTCGGGGGCCGTCGTCGTCGGCGAGCAGCTGGCCCAGGAACGACTTGCGGCTCGCGCCGACCAGCAGCGGGCGGCCGAGGCCGAGCAGCGCGTCGAGCGAGGCGAGCAGCTCCCAGTTGTGGCGGGGCTCCTTGGCGAACCCGAGACCCGGGTCGAGCACGACCCGCTCGGCGGCCACCCCGGCCGCCGTGATCGCCTCGAGCCGCGCCTCGAGCTCGCGGCGCACGGAGGCCACCACGCCGTCGGGGCCGTAGTCGGTGAAGTCGCGCATCCGGTCGGCGTGGGCGCGCCAGTGCATCGCGACGTAGGTGGCGCCGGTGTCGGCGACCACGTCGAGGACCCGCGGGTCGGCGAGGCCGCCCGAGACGTCGTTGACGACGCGCGCGCCGGCCGCGACCGCCGCCGCGGCCACCTCGGAGCGCATCGTGTCGACCGAGACGACGGCGCCCTCGGCGGCCAGCTCGCGGATGACCGGGACGACCCGGTCGAGCTCCTCGGCGACCAGCGGCCGGGTCGCGCCCGGTCGGGTCGACTCGCCCCCGATGTCGAGGACGTCGGCGCCCTGCGCGCGCAGCAGGCGGCCGTGGGCGACGGCGGCCTCGGTGGTGTCCCACCGTCCGCCGTCGGAGAAGGAGTCGGGGGTGACGTTGACGATCCCCATGACCCGGGGCTGACCGGGCGGGCGCGGCTGGGCCCGCCCGGTCACCTGGTGCCTGAGCGGATCAGCGCCATCGCCTCGGCGCGGGTGGCCTGGTTGCTCAGGAACGTCCCGCGCACCGCGGACGTGATCGTGCGGGCGCCGGCCTTGCGGACGCCCCGCATGGTCATGCAGAGGTGCTCGGCCTCGATCACGACGATCACGCCGCGCGCGTCCAGGATCTCCACGAGGGAGTCGGCGACCTGGGTGGTCAGCCGCTCCTGGACCTGGGGCCGCTTGGAGTAGACGTCGACGAGGCGGGCCAGCTTGGACAGGCCGGTGATCTTGCCGGTCTCCGCGGGGATGTAGCCGACGTGGGCGACACCGGTGAACGGCACCAGGTGGTGCTCGCACATCGACCACAGCTCGATGTCGCGCACCAGCACGATCTCCTCGTGGCCGAGGTCGAACGTGGTGGTCAGGACGTCGCGGGCGGTCTGCCGCAGGCCCTGCGTCATCTCGGCGTAGGCCCGGGCGACGCGCGCCGGGGTGTCCAGCAGCCCCTCGCGCTCCGGGTCCTCGCCCATGGCCGCCAGCAGCTCACGGATCGCCGCCTCCGCGCGGGCGTGGTCGAACTGGGGGACGTCCTCGGGGGACCGCTCGGGCATCGTGATCGGGTCGGTCACGGTGCGTCCGGACGGGGCGGGGTGGGGGCGTCGGGGCCCACCGCGGGACCGCCGTGGACGTCGCCGCCCGCGCCGGGCGGGGTGAGCACCGCACCGGCGGTGGACTCCTCGGCGGTGCCGCCGGCCAGGGCGCGGTCGCGGATCTCCTGCGGGATGTCGACCGGCGGGATCGACGAGGGCACCCGCTCCGGCGAGCCGGTCCACGCGGGGCGGGCCGGTCGGCGGGTGAGGGGCTCGAAGATCTTCGCGATCTCGGCCTTGTCGAGGGTCTCCTTGTCGAGCAGCGCGAGCACCAGGGCGTCGAGCACGTCGCGGTTGGTCTCGAGGATCTCGAAGGCCTCCTGGTGGGCGTGGCCCAGCAGGGTCTTGACCTCACCGTCGACCGCCGCGGCGGTCTCCTCGGAGTAGTTGCGGGTGTGGCCCATGTCGCGACCGAGGAACGGCTCGGAGTTGCTGTCACCGAGCTTGACCGCGCCGAGGCGCTCGGTCATGCCGTACTGGGTGACCATCGCCCGGGCCAGGTTGGTGGCCTTCTCGATGTCGTTGCCGGCGCCCGAGGTGACGTCGTGGAAGATCAGCGCCTCCGCGGCCATCCCGCCGAGCATGTAGGCCAGGGAGTCGAGCATCTCGCTGCGGGTCTGGCTGTACTTGTCGCGGTCGGGCAGCACCATCGTGTAGCCGAGCGCGCGACCGCGCGGGAGGATCGTCACCTTGTGCACCGGGTCGGTGCCGGGCAGGGCCGCCGCGACGAGCGCGTGGCCGCCCTCGTGGTAGGCGGTGATCAGCTTCTCGCGCTCGCTCATCAGGCGCGTACGCCGCTGCGGGCCGGCGATCACGCGGTCGATGGCCTCGTCGAGCGAGGCGTCGGTGATCAGCTTGGCGTTGCCGCGCGCGGTGAGCAGCGCGGCCTCGTTGAGCACGTTGGCGAGGTCGGCGCCGGTGAAGCCGGGCGTCCGGCGGGCGATCGCCAGCAGGTCGATGTCGGGAGCGATCGGCTTGCCGCGCGAGTGCACCTTGAGGATCTGGTGGCGACCGTCGAGGTCGGGGGCGTCGACCTGGATCTGGCGGTCGAAGCGGCCCGGGCGCAGCAGCGCCGGGTCGAGCACGTCGGGACGGTTGGTCGCGGCGATGAGGATGACGCCGCCGCGCACGTCGAAGCCGTCCATCTCGACGAGCAGCTGGTTGAGGGTCTGCTCGCGCTCGTCGTGGCCGCCGCCCATGCCGGCGCCGCGGTGGCGGCCGACGGCGTCGATCTCGTCGATGAAGACGATGGCCGGCGGGTTCTCCTTCGCCTGCTCGAACAGGTCGCGCACCCGGCTGGCGCCGACGCCGACGAACATCTCGACGAAGTCGGAGCCGGAGATGGAGTAGAAGGGCACCCCGGCCTCGCCGGCGACGGCGCGGGCGAGCAGGGTCTTGCCGGTGCCGGGCGGGCCGTAGAGCAGCACGCCCTTGGGGATCTTGGCGCCGACGGCCTGGAACTTGGCCGGGTCGGTGAGGAACTCCTTGATCTCGCCGAGCTCCTCGATCGCCTCCTGGCAGCCGGCGACGTCACCGAACGTCGTCTTCGGCATGTCCTTGGTGATCAGCTTGGCCTTGGACTTGGCGAACTGCATGACGCCGCGTCCGCCGCCACCCTGCGCCTGGTTCATCAGGAAGATGAACAGCAGGATGATCAGCGCGAAGGGCAGCAGCGTGGCCAGCAGCGAGCCCAGGAAGCTCGGCTGCGGCATCTCGCCGTTGTAGCTCTTCAGGTCGCCGGACGCGAGCTGCTCGTCGATGGAGGCGAAGAGCCTCTCCTGCTCGCCCTCGGCGTAGTGCGAGACGACCTTGTCCCCGGCGTCACGGGTGCCCTCGTCGAGGGTGGCCCGGATCTCGAAGTCGACGCCGTTGAGCTCGATCTCGTCGACCTGGCCCTTGTCGATGTAGGAGGTCATGGTCGAGGTCTTGACCTCGTCGTAGCCGTCGTTGGGCGCGAGGAACTGGATCGCCAGCAGCACCACGAAGGCGGACAGGACGATCCACAGCCAAGGGCCCTTGAATATGCGCTTCACAGGCAACTTTCACCGGTTCGGGGTTGAGGAGGCGACGCTACACGCCGCCCGGACCCACATTCTTCCAGCCGGGGTGAAGCGGGACGACCCGTTCGCACCACGGCCGGCTGGGCATCAGGAGTAGACGTGGGGGGCGAGGGTGCCGATGTCGCGGAGGTTGCGGTACTTCTCGCGGTAGTCGAGGCCGTAGCCGACGACGAACTCGTTGGGGATGTCCCAGCCGACGTACTTCGGCTCCACCGGCATCGACAGCGCCTCGGGCTTGCGCAGCAAGGTGGCGATCTCGACGCTCGCGGGGTTGCGGCTCGACAGGTTGTTGACCAGCCAGCTGAGGGTCAGGCCGGTGTCGATGATCTCGTCGACGATCAGCACGTCGCGACCGCTGATGTCGGTGTCGAGGTCCTTGAGGATCCGGACCACGCCGCTCGACTTGGTGCCGGAGCCGTAGGAGCTGACCGCCATCCAGTCCATCTCGAGGTGGCGCGGCATCGACCGGGCGAGGTCGGCCATGACCATCACGGCGCCGCGCAGGACGCCGACGACCAGCAGGTCGCGTCCCTCGTAGTCGGCGGTGATCTGCAGGGCCATCTCGGCCAGTCGCTGCTGGATCTGCTCCTCGGTGAAGAGGACGTTGACCAGCTCGTGCTCCACGTGGGACGAGTCCATGGGCTGCAGCCTAGGGTCTCAGGGCCGGGCGAACACCAGCAGGCCGTCGCGACGCATCGCGCGCAGCGGCCCGGGGAGGTCGATCCACTTCTGGCCGCGCCAGGCGGTGACGAGGCCGTCGACGGCGAGCACGTGGTCGCGGGTGAGCTCGGACGGGGGCGACCCGGCCGCGACGACCGCGCCGTGCAGCACGCGGTGGCGCAGCGCCGGCGGTGCGTCGGCCAGCACCGCGACGTCGAGGCCGGCCCCGGACCCGTCGGCGCGGCGCGCCTCCCCCGCCAGGTCGTCGGCGAGCCGCTCGAGCAGCGCGGTGTCGTCGCGGAGCTGGTCGGCCGTGCGCGCGAGCGCCGTGGCCACGCCCGGGCCGAGCTCGTCCTCCAGCACCGGCAGCACCCGCGTCCGCACCCGTACCCGGGTGAAGCCGGGGTCGTGGTTGTGCGGGTCGTCCCAGGCCTCGAGGCCCTCGACCTGGCAGGCGGTGACGGTGTCGTCGCGGCGTACGCCGAGGAGCGGGCGCGCGAACGGACCGAACGCCGGGCGCATGCCGCGCAGGGACCGGGCGCCCGACCCGCGGGTGAGGCCGAGCAGGACGGTCTCGGCCTGGTCGTCGAGCGTGTGGCCGAGCAGCACCACCGCGGCGCCGAGGTGGGCGGCGACCTGCTCGAGGACGGCGTACCGCGCCTCGCGGGCGGCCGCCTCGGGGCCGAGCCCCGACCCGCCGTCGACCGCGACCCGCGCGGTGAGGGTCTCGTCGACGCCCAGCGCCGCGAGCTGGGCGACCACCCGGTCGGCCTGGTCGGCGGACCCGGGCTGGAGGCCGTGGTCGACCGTCACGCCGACGACCCGCAGGCCCAGCTTGTGGCCCTCGAAGACCGCCGCGGACGCCAGCGCCAGCGAGTCGGCGCCACCGCTGCACGCCACGGCCGCGACGGACCCGGGCGGCAGCCCGCCGAGCAGGGTGCGGACCGGGACCCGCACCGCGGCGACCGACGGGTGCAGGCTCACAGCACGCGGGCGACCCAGGCGTCCGGGTCGGCGATCTCGGCCTTGGACGGCAACGTCTCGGGCCCCGTCCAGACCGCGTTGAACTCGTCCATGCCGACCTTGTCGAAGACGTGGCGCACGAAGCCCGCGCCGTCGCGGTACTGCGCCATCTTCACGTCGAGGCCGAGCAGGCGGCGCAGCACCCGGTCGAGGCCACCGACACCCTTGCGGCGCTGGTCGAACTTGCGGCGGATGTCCTTCACCGAGGTCACGACGGTCGGGCCGACCCCGTCCATGACGACGTCGGCGTGGCCCTCGAGCAGCGACATCACGCCGGTGACGCGGTCGAGGACCTCGCGCTGCGCGGGCGTCGAGACCAGGTCGATGATGCTGCCGCCGCCGCGGACGACCTCCGCGCCGCGGCGCAGGCCCTCGAGCACGGCGGCGGGCTCGACCGAGTCGGCGAGCGCCTCCATCTGGGCGAGCAGGTGCTGGGCCAGCCAGGGGTTGGCGGTGAACTGCACGCGGTGGGTCTCCTCGTGCAGGCACACCCACAGCCGGAAGTCGTGGGGCTCGGCCCCGAGCTCGCGCTCGACCTGGACGACGTTGGGCGCCACCAGCAGCAGCCGGCCGTGGGGCTCGGCGAACGGGTCGAACTGGCCGAGCACCTTGCTGCTGAGGAACCCCAGCATCAGGCCGACCTCCGTCCCCGTCACCCGGGAGCCGATCGCCTCGGCCATCGCCGAGGGCTCGCCCTTGCGCTCGACCACCTTGCGCGCGACCGGCGCCATGATCCGCGCGAAGCCGTCGGCGTTGGCCTGCACCCACCCGGGCCGGTCGACGACCAGGACCGGTGCCGTGCCGCCCTGGGTGTGCAGCCCGGTGAACTCGCGGACCAGGGGCGTCGAGCGGTCGGCCGCGTCGCGCAGCTCGGCGACCACGGCGTGTGCCTCGTCGGGCTCGACCTGCGGCCCCGGACCGGTGAGCCGTGAGCCGACGGTGACGGCGAGGTCCCAGTCCACGAGGTTCATGTCACGACACTAGCCGGGTACGAGGAACGAGTGCCCGGCGTGTGGCGGGAGGTTGAGCAAGCGCGCGACCGAGCCTGCGAGGGCGCGACCGCGCGTCGAAACCCGCGAGTGGCGGGGGTCGGTCAGGCCGAGCAGCGGCAGGTCGCGAGCCGGCCGGCGGCCCGGTCGAGCGCGTCCTGGGCGAGGTAGCCGTCCTCCGCCGCGACCCGGTCGGCGCCGAGGACGAAGACCATCGGCAGCCCGTCGCGGCCCACGACGACGCCGGCGAGCGCGTGGACGCCGGTGAGCGTGCCGGTCTTGGCGCGGACCAGCCCGCGGGCGACGGCGGGGCCGTCGTCGAAGCGGTAGGTCAGCGAGCCCGACCAGCCGGCCACCGGCATCCCGGTGACCAGGCTGCGCAGGTCGTCGTGGCCGGGCCCGGCCGCGAGCTGCAGCAGCGCGAGCATCGACGAGGTCGTGACCCGGTTGCGGCGCGAGAGCCCGGAGCCGTCGAGGACGGTGTCGCCGGACAGGTCGATGCCGAGGTCCTGCAGCGTCGAGACCACCCCCGCGGCGCCGGCCTCGAAGGACCCGGTGCCGGACACGGCCAGGCCGACCTGGTGGCCGAGGACCTCGGCCGCCTCGTTGTCGCTGACGTCGAGGACCCGCTCGACGACGTCGGCCAGCGGGGCGCCCTGGACCGACGCCAGCTCCTCGGCGCCGGGCGCCGCGGTCGCCGGCTCGGGCGTCCCCGCCACGGTCAACCCGGCGGCCGCGAGCGCGTCGGCGAAGGCCCGTGCGGCCGCCAGCGACGGGTCGTCCGCCCGGGTGTCGCCGTCGTCCTCGCGGCCGCCGTCGACCATCAGCGCGGTGATCGGGCTGACCACGTCGTCGGGGACGTAGTCGCGCCGCCAGGCGGGGTTGTCGGAGGGGCCGGTGAAGAGGGTGTCGTCGTAGCGCACCCGCACCCGGCCGCTGCCGCCCAGCGCCTCGGCGGTCGCGACGGCGAGGGTCGAGACGTCGGCGCGCTCGGGGTAGGCGGTCCCCTGCTCGGCGACGGTCAGCGGCTGGCTGGCGAGCAGCGGGTCGCCGCCGCCGACCAGCACGACCTCGCGGGGCCGGTCGCCGCGGACGACCGTGGTGGTGAAGCGGTGGTCGGGGCCGAGGGTGGCGAGCGCGGCGCCGAGGGTGAGGAGCTTGGTGGTGGAGGCGGGGACGTACGTGCCGTCCGGCGAGGTCCAGGTCGCGGAGCCCGGGGTCAGCGACGACACCGCTCCGACGACGTGCGGCCCGAGGTCGGGGTCGGCGAGGTCGGCGCGCAGCGCGGCCGCCACCCGGGACGGGTCGACCGTGCCCGCGGTGTCGACGGGCGCGGCGACGGGGGCCGGCTCGCTCCACTCCGGCAGGTCGAGCCCGGCGGGGGGCAGCACCTGCTCGGGCTCGGTGACCGGGTCGGCGGCAAGGCCGGGGAGGTAGCGCGGCCCCCAGTCGTAGCGGTAGGCGCCGACCCCGGCGCCCAGGAGGCCGAGCACGAGCACCACCGGGAGCCCGGTGCGGACCCACCGCCGACGGGAGTGGCGTACGTCACGTCGCCGCCGTTCGGACCCTCTCGCTTCGCGCATCGGGGCCATTGTGCGCGACACTGCCCCGAGACCAACGCGTCGGGCCCGTTGCCGGACGTGCGATGAGGCCGGAGGGGCTCCGGAGAAGTGTGGAGGAAGACGTGCTGACGTTCGACGTGGTGGTGGAGATCCCCAAGGGTGAGCGCAACAAGTACGAGGTCGACCACGAGACCGGGCGGATCCGCCTGGACCGGATGCTCTTCACCTCCACCGCGTACCCGGCCGACTACGGCTTCATCGAGAACACCCTCGGCCAGGACGGCGACCCGCTGGACGCGCTGGTGATCCTGCAGCAGCCGACCTTCCCGGGCTGCATCATCGAGTGCCGCGCGATCGGCATGTTCCGCATGACCGACGAGGCCGGCGGCGACGACAAGGTCCTGTGCGTGCCGAGCCACGACCCGCGCCTGGAGCACCTGCGCGACATCAACCACGTCTCGAAGTACGACCGCCTCGAGATCCAGCACTTCTTCGAGGTCTACAAGGACCTCGAGCCGGGCAAGTCCGTCGAGGGCGCCGACTGGGTCGGCCGCAGCGAGGCCGAGGCCGAGGTCCACGCCTCCTTCGAGCGCTTCAAGACCGAGGGCCACGGCGACGACCTCGAGAACCTCGCCGACGACAGCCTGGGCGAGGACGCCTGAGGCTCCGGACGCCCACACCGTGGGTCGAGCGGACCTGTGGACGCTCGACGTACGCCGTGGTCGCTGGTCGCACGGCATGACACGACTCGAGCGGACAATGGTCCGCTCGAGTCGCGCCGTTTCCGGGGGCGTCAGGCGGCGCTGACCTCCGGAGCCGCCCCGTCCGACGCGGCCGGCTCGAGCGCCTCGGCCAGGATGTCGGTGACCCGGCCCACGGGGCGTACGTCCAGCTCGGCGAGCAGCTCGGCCGGCACGTCGTCGAGGTCGGGGCGGTTGCGCTCGGGCACGTAGACCGTGGTCAGCCCCGCACGCTGGGCGGCCAGCAGCTTCTGCTTGAGCCCGCCGATCGGCAGCACCCTCCCGGACAGCGACACCTCGCCGGTCATCCCGACCTCCGAGCGCACCGGTCGCCCGGTGAGCAGCGAGACCAGCGCGGTCACCATCGTGACGCCCGCCGACGGGCCGTCCTTGGGGACGGCGCCGGCCGGGAAGTGCACGTGGATCGACCGGTCGAACGCCGACGGCCCGATCCCGAGCTCGGTGGCGTGGGCCCGCACCCAGGACAGTGCGATCGAGGCGGACTCCTTCATCACGTCGCCGAGCTGACCGGTGACGGTGAGCCCGGCGGTGCCGTCGGCCACGGACGTCTCGACGTAGAGCACGTCGCCGCCGAGGCCGGTCACGGCCAGGCCGGTGGCGACGCCGGGCACGTCGGTGCGCTCGTGGCTGTCCGGCGTGAAGCGCGGCCGGCCGACGAGGTCCACCAGGTCGGGCTCGTCGATGTCGAGCCGGTCGACCTCGCCGGTCGCGAGCCGCGTGGCCGCCTTGCGGAACGCCTTCGCCAGCAGCCGCTCGAGCTGGCGCACGCCGGCCTCGCGGGTGTAGCTGGCCGCGAGCGCGCCGAGCGCCGCGTCCGACACGGTGACCTCGTCGGGCGTCAGGGCCGCCCGCTCGAGCTGCCGCGGGACGAGGAAGTCGCGCGCGATGGCGACCTTGTCGTCCTCGGTGTAGCCGTCGACGGTGACCAGCTCCATCCGGTCGAGCAGCGCCGAGGGGATCTGCTCGACGACGTTGGCGGTCGCGATGAAGAGCACGTCGGAGAGATCGAGGTCGAGCTCGAGGTAGTGGTCGCGGAAGGTGTGGTTCTGCGCCGGGTCGAGGACCTCGAGCAGGGCGGCCGCGGGGTCGCCGCGGTGGTCCGCGCCGACCTTGTCGACCTCGTCGAGCAGGACGACCGGATTCATCGAGCCGGCCTCCTTGATCGCGCGCACGATGCGGCCCGGGAGGGCGCCGACGTACGTCCGCCGGTGGCCGCGGACCTCCGCCTCGTCCCGGACGCCGCCGAGCGCGACGCGGACGAACCTCCGGCCCATCGCCCGGGCGACGGACTCCCCGAGCGACGTCTTGCCGACGCCGGGCGGACCGGCGAGCAGCACGACCGCGCCGGAGCCGCGGCCGCCGACGACCTGCAGCCCGCGCTCGGCCCGGCGCGCGCGCACGGCGAGGTGCTCGGTGATCCGGTCCTTGACCTCGTCGAGGCCGTGGTGGTCGGCGTCGAGCACCGCGCGGGCGGCGGCGACGTCGTGGGAGTCCTCGGTGCGCTCGTTCCACGGCAGCTCGAGGACGGTGTCGAGCCAGGTGCGGATCCAGCCGGCCTCCGGGTTCTGGTCGCTCGAGCGCTCCAGCTTGTCGACCTCGCGCAGCGCGGCCTCGCGGACCGCCTCGGGCAGGTCGGCGCCCTCGACGCGGGCACGGTAGTCGTCCGAGCCGTCGGGCTCGCCCTCGCCGAGCTCCTTGCGGATCGCGGCGAGCTGCTGGCGCAGCACGAACTCGCGCTGGGTCTTCTCCAGCTCCTCGCGCACGTCCTGGCTGATCGTGGAGGTGACCTCGTCCTCGGTGTCGTAGGCCCGGGTCCAGTCGACCAGCAGCCGCAGCCGCTCCCCGACGTCCGGCGTCTCGAGCACCTGCCGCTTCTGGTCGGCCGAGAGGTACGGCGCCCAACCGGAGGTGTCGGCGAGCGCGTCGGGGTCGGCGATGCGCCGGACGGTGTCGATCACCTGCCACGCCTCGCGGCGCTCCAGGATCGACACGACCAGGGCGCGGTAGTGCTCGGCCAGCTCCCGGACCTCGTCGGTGGGCGGCGACGCGGGGACGGGCTCGGCCTCGACCCAGAGCGCGGCACCGGGACCGGTCACCCCGGCACCGATCGCGACCCGGCGCTCGGCGCGCAGCACGGCCGCGGGCTTGCCGCCGGCGAACCGACCGACGCGGTCGACCACGGCGACGACGCCGTGGGTGGCGTAGCGGTCCTCGAGCCGCGGGGCGACCAGGACGCGGGTGGGCTCGGCGTCGCCGGCGCCGTCGCGGGCGGCGTCGTGCGCGAGCCGGGCGGCGTCGATCGCCGCGCGGGAGGAGTCGTCGAGCTCGATGGGCACGACCATGCCGGGCAGCACGACCGTGTCGTGGAGGAACACCACCGGCAGCTGGGCCGGGAGGGACTGGTTCTGCGTCATGCCCGGTCCAACGCCCGGCCCGGCCCGATCGGTGCCGGATCGGGTTTCGCCCACCGCGAACGCCGAGCTGGCCGCACGTCAGCGCGCGAGGCCGACCTCCGTCGCGACGGCGCCGAGCTTGTCGGGGTTGCGGACGAGGAACAGCCGGGTCACGACGCCGTCCTCGACGAGCATGGTGCCAACGCCGTCGCGCTGCCCGGCGACCACGAACTGGATCGCCGGCGAGCCGTTGAGCCAGACCGGCTCGAGCTCGAGCGCGTCGGGGGCGACGGCGGTGAGGAAGCGCAGGACCTTGTCGCGGCCGAAGATCGGGTTGAGCGCGGCCTTCACCTTGCCGCCGCCGTCGGTCATCAGCACGACGTCGGGGGCCAGGACGTCCATCAGCGCCTGGAGGTCGCCGCCGGCGGTGGCGGCCCGGAACCGCTCGATCACCGCGTCGCGCTCGGCGGTGCTCACCGAGGACCGCGGACGCCGCGCGGCGACGTGGGTACGCGCACGGCTGGCCACCTGCCGCACCGCCGGCTCGGACTTCCCGACCGCCTCCGCGATCTCGGCGTAGGGCACGTCGAAGACCTCGCGCAGCACGAAGACGGCCCGCTCGGTGGGCGGCAGGGTCTCGAGCACGAGCAGCATGGCGGTCGAGACGCTGTCGGCGAGCTCGACGTCCTGGGCGACGTCGGGGGCGGTGAGCACCGGCTCCGGGAGCCAGGTGCCGACGTAGTCCTCGCGGCGCCGCTCCAGCGTGCGCATCCGGTTGAGGCTGAGCCGGGCGGTGACCCGGACGAGGTACGCCCGCGGGTCGCGCACCTCCTCGACCGGCACGTCGGCCCACCGCAGCCAGACCTCCTGCAGGACGTCCTCGGCGTCGGCCGCCGAGCCGAGCATCTCGTAGGCGACCGTGAAGAGGAGGCGGCGGTGGGCGGTGAACGCCGCGGTCGGGTCGCTCACGCGCGGGCCGTCCCGGCCGGCGCCAGGGGCAGCTCGCACACGTCGCTGAAGCCCTGCGACGCCAGGCCCATCGCCGAGTTGAAGCGCGAGCGCTGGTTCTCCACGGCCACCATCATGGTCAGCTCGACGACGGCGGCGTGGCCGAGCCGTTCGTCGAGGCGGGCCACCATCTCGTCGGTGACCTCCGGTGGCGTGGCGGTCATCGCCTCGGCGTAGGCCATCACCTCGCGCTCGAGGTCGGTGAACGCGTCGGACTCGCGCCAGCGCGGCACCTCGCGGACCTTGGCCTCGTCGAGGCCCTTCGTGTGGGCCATGAAGTAGCCGAAGTCGAGGCACCACGAGCACCCGATCGCGCCGGCGCTCGCCATCTCGGCGTACGCCTTGAGGTGCGGGTCGAGCGCGTGCCACCTCGCGACCTTCTGCTCGAAGCCGAGAACGGCGCGCATGAGCGGCTTGTGGTGCCACAGGACGTGGGCGTTGTCGGGCACCTGGCCCCAGGTGCGGCGCGCGAAGCGCGTCATGAGGGCGCCGTAGGCCCCGTCGATGGTGGCCTTCGGGATGCGGAACTGGCTGGGCATGTCGTCTCCTCGTGGTGGGTGGTCGACATGGAGACACCGCCCGGGACCGATCTGTGACGGACCGCCCGGTGCGCGTCAGGTCGCGGTGCGCAGGAACAGGTCGCGGTCGTCCGCCCCGGGCTGCCAGGGCGTCTCCGCGTAGCCCGGGATCGACCGGGGGTCGGCGGACGAGTCGCCGACCTGATGGTGCGCGGCGGCCTCCAGCGCCTCGACGAACGGTGCCGTCCTCCCGATGCCCTCCCCCTCCCAGTCCGTCTGGTAGCGGTAGCAACGGGTCAGGGCGAGCACGGATCCCGGGGCGGGGTCGCCCGGCAGCTCCTCGAAGGAGTACGCCACGGGCTTGAGGTCGCCGTCGTCGATCCACTCCTGCTCGAGCTCGGCGACCTCTTCGGGGCTCAGGCCGGGATCGTTGCCCGTGACCACGGTGTTCCAGTTGGTGAGCAGCAGCAGGAGGCCGAGCCGGTCGGCCTCGTCGTCGGTCAGGTCGAGCCGGTGGGCCACCGCGGGCGGTAGCTCGAGGGCGAGCGGGGAGGCCGACCACCGGCGGGCGGCCGTGATCAGCGCGTCGACCAAGGTGGTGGACACCAGTGCGTAGCTCATGGCCGCACCCTAGGCCGGGAGTCCCTTGACCGCCCGGAACCAGCCGATCCCGCCGCTCATCTCGACGCGTACGTCGCGCGCGCCGGCCGCAGCGAGCCAGGCGGCCGCGTCCGCCGAGCTGCACATCGGGCCGAGCACCCGCCCGGCGCGACCGGCCGCGTGGACCAGCCGGTAGCGGCGCTCGAGGCCGCGGAAGTCGTCGGCGAAGAGCGCGCTGCCGCTGATCGTCGCGCCCGGCCGCAGCACCCGGACCATCTCGTCGATCGCGCGGTGCGGGTCGGGGAAGACGTGGAGGCCGGTGAAGGAGACGACGAGGTCGAAGGTGTCGTCGGGGAACGGCAGCCGGCCGACGTCGGCGAGGGACGTGGTGACCTGGTCGCGCACGCCGAGCCGGACGGCCGCCGCGGCGGTGCGCTCGAGCATCCGCGGCGAGATGTCGGCGGCGACCAGGTCGACGTGGGCGCCCGGCCGCAGCCCGCGCAGCGCGATCCCGCCGCCGGCCGGCACGTCGAGCACGCGGGCACCGTCGGGGAGGTCACCGATCTCGGCGGCCGCGGCCTCCAGCCGGGACAGGTCGGTGCCGAGGCCGAGCCGCCACAGGGGCGCCCCGAGGACCGGGTGCTCGACGAGGTGCGGGTAGATCCGGGCCCAGAGCGGGTCCTCGCTCCACTCGCCGATCGCCCGGAGCCGCACGCGTCAGGCCCCGTCCAGGCCGGACAGGTACGTCTCGACGGCCCGGGCCACCTCGAGGTGGATCTCGGCGGTGCGGACCGCGTCGCGGGTGCCCATGCCGTGGTCGGCGTCCGGCACTGCGAGCACCTGGCAGCCGCCCTCCTCGAGCTCGCGCGCGACGGCGGGGTCCCACAGCTCGTCGGCCAGGCCGCCGACGACGAGCTGGCGGCCGGCGTTGGCGCCGAGCGCCTCGACCACCGCCGGGGTGGTGAGCAGCGGGGTGAGCCAGATCGCGTCGAGCCCGCGCTCGGCGGCGTACGACGCGGCGAGGGTGCCGAGCGACTTGCCGACGACGAGCACGTGGTCGGCGTCCTCCTGTGCGTGGGCGGCCGCGACGTGGCGGCGTACCCACGGCTCGGACTCCTCCTCGCCCCGCGTCAGGCTGTCCCACCAGATCTGCTGGACGGTGAAGCCGTGCTGCAGCAGCGCGACCTTCGCGAAGTCGAGCAGCGGCGCGGTGGGCGGGTAGGACCGGCCGGGGGCGACCAGCGCCACCCCGCGGCTCGCGCCGGCCGGCTCCCATCGGGTCGGCAGCCCCCCGAACGTCATCGGACCGGCCCCGCGTCGGTCCAGCCCAGCAGGTCGGGGCTGCGCAGCACCTCGTCGGGCACCCCGAAGGCGTCGACGAGGTCGACCGCGAGCGGTCGGACCCGCCGGCACAGCGCCCCGACCTCGCGGCTGATCGCCTTGGAGCGGGCGCTGGAGAGCCGGCCGTGCTCCATGAACCAAGCCCGGTCGGCCTCGATGGTGGACAGGGCGTGCAGGTCGCAGAGCAGTCCGAGGGTCGCCTTGAGGTCGTCGTCGGTGACGGCCCGGACCTGCGCGACGAACGCCTCCAGCACCAGCCGCTCGGTGTGGGCGCGGGCCGCGGCGATGACGTGGTCCTGCACCCGCGAGAAGACGACGCCGGGGTCGTCGCCCTGGTCGATCCCGCGCTTGAGGCGGCGCGCGACGCCGGCGATCATGTGCTCCTCGCGGAAACGCAGCATGGCGAGCTGGTAGTTCGGGTCGAGCAGCCCGGCCTCCTGGTCCCAGGAGTCGCCGCCGGGGAGCAGGTCGCGCACCGACTGCACCAGCTTGTGGCCCGAGGTGCGCTCGACGACGGTGTCGACGGCGACGCCGGCCACGAAGCGGGCCATCCCGAGCTGGTCCATGTCCTCGAACGCGCCGGCGTAGTCGGTGAGCAGGCCCTTGGCGACGAGCTGGAGCAGCACGTGGTTGTCGCCCTCGAAGGTGGTGAAGACGTCGGTGTCGGCCTTGAGCGCGGCGAACCGGTTCTCGCTGAGGTAGCCCGCACCGCCGCACGCCTCGCGGCACTCCTGGATGGTGCGGGTCGCGTGCCAGGTCCCGAGCGCCTTGGTCCCGGCGGCCCGCGACTCCAGCATCCGGCGCGCGTGCTCGTCGGCCCCGTCCTCGACGGGACCCGGGCCGGAGAAGACGTCGTGGAGCTGGCCGGCGACGACCTCCTGCGCGGCGTGGAGCGCGTAGGTCCGGGCCAGCAGCGGCAGCAGGCGGCGCTGGTGCATGCCGTAGTCGAGGAGGACCTGCTCCTCCCCCGTCGCGCTCGCCTCGAACTGCCGGCGCCGATCGGCGTAGCGCACCGCGATGGTGAGGGCGACCTTGGCGGCGTTGATGCCGGCGCCGCCGACGCACACGCGACCCTGCACGAGGGTGCCGAGCATGGTGAAGAAGCGCCGATTGGGGTTGTCGATCGGCGAGAGGTAGCGGCCCTCGGGGGTCACCTCGGCGAACTGGTTGAGCAGCGCGGTGCGCGGCACCCGCACGCCGTCGAACCAGAGCCGTCCGTTGTCGACGCCGTTGAGGCCCATCTTGGGTCCGTCGTCCTCGACCCGGACGCCGTCGAGCACCCGGTCGCCGTCGCGGACCGGGACGACGAAGGCGTGCACGCCGTGCCGCTCGCCGCCGACCTCGAGCTGGGCGAACACCACCGCGAGCTCGGCGTGGGCCGCGGCGTTGCCGATGTAGTCCTTGCGGCTGGCGTCGTCGGGCGTCGTGATGACGAACTCCTGCGCCTCGACGTCGTACGACGCGACGGTGCCGAGGGCCTGGACGTTGGAGCCGTGGCCGGACTCGGTCATCGCGAAGCAGCCCATCGTGCGCCCGGCGACGAGGTCGGCGAGGTACGCGTCGTGGTGGTGCTTCGTGCCGAGCTGCAGGATCGCGCCGCCGAACAGGCCGAACTGGACGCCCACCTTCACCAGGACCGACAGGTCGCCGTAGGCCAGGGTCTCGAACGCGGCGATCGAGGCACCGAGGTCACCGCCGCCGCCGTAGGCCGCGGGGAAGCCCATGCCGGTCTGGCCGGTGCCGGCCATCGTGACCACGACGTCCCTGACCCGCTCGCGGTAGGCGGCGCGGTCCAGCACCTCGGCGTCCTCGAGGATCCCCGCGTGCTCGGCGAGGTTGGAGCGCACGAGGTCGCGGACCTCGCGGTGGCGACCGTCGAGCAGGGTGCGCAGCGCGGCGACGTCGACGTCCGGGTCGAGGCTCGGCAGGTCGGAGACGGGCGGCACCTCGTGGGTGGTCATGGCCCCAAACTAGCCGGGCCGGTAGGTTCGCGGCGATGAACGAGCCCGCCCCCTCCACCCCCCTGGGCGTGATGGCCTACGACTTCGCGATCGTCGGCGTCCAGAAGGGCGGCACGTCGACCCTCGCGGTCACCCTCAACCAGCACCCGCTGGTGTGCCAGCCCCCGGACAAGGAGCGGCACTACTTCGACGACGAGAGCGTCGACTGGTCCGCCCCGGACCACGCCCGCGACTACGTCGCGCCCCGCCGGGCCGCGATCCACCGCCGCGTCGGTGACGCCTCGCCGACCTACCTGTACTGGCCGCACGCGATGGAGCGGATGCGCGCCTACGACCCGCGGATGCCGCTGGTCGCGGTGTTCCGCGACCCGCTCGAGCGGTTGTTCTCCCACTGGGTGATGCTGCGCTCGCGCAACCTGGCCTGGCCGGACTGGCCGGACTTCCTCACCGAGTGGCCGCACACCTCGCTGCCCGACGAGGTGCCCGACGGCGTGCGACCGATGCGGTGGCGGCACATGACCGGGCTGGCGCGCGGGTTCTACGGCGAGCAGCTGCAGCGCGGCTTCGAGCTCTTCGACCGCCGCCAGTGGCTGCTGCTCGAGCTGCGCGCGATGCTCGCCGACTTCGAGGCGACCATCCACCGCACGACCGACTTCCTCGACCTGCCGCGCTTCGAGCGGGTGCCGCCGCTGCGCAACTGGCACGCCGGCGCCGAGCAGGTCCCGGGCACGGCGCCGACCGCGGACGACGTCGCGCGGCTCGCAGCGCTCTACGCCAAGGACCTCGCGCTGTTCGAGGAGCTCTCCGGCATCGACACGTCTGCCTGGCCGACCCGCCTGGTCCTCGACGGCGACCTGGCTCCCGGGGAGCTCGCTGCGCGCTTCGCGCGCAAGGTGCGCTGAGGCGGTCGTCGGTCAGGGGCGGGCGAAGAAGTTCGGCGCCCGCCAGTAGTACATCGACTCCTCGGTGACGTCGCGACCGGTGCGCGGCGCGTGGACGATCCGGCCGTCGCCGACGTACATCGCGACGTGGTAGATCGAGTCGGCGCTGCTGGACGCCCCCCAGAAGACGAGGTCACCGGGCTGGAGCTGGCTCGCGGAGATCGGCGTCGACTGCGTGTACTGCGCCACCGAGTAGTGCGGGAGCGTCTTCCCGCCGGTGGCCCACGCGGCCGCGGTGAGCCCCGAGCAGTCCCACGCGTCGGGTCCGGCGGCGCCGTAGGCGTACGGCTCCCCGATCTGGCCGCGGGCGAACGCGACGGCCGCCGCCGCGTCGCCGACGGTGGGCGTGGGGGTGGGCGTAGGTGTCGGCGTGGGGGTCGTGGGGGTGGGCGTCGGCGTGGGAGTCGCAGTGGGGGTGGCCGTGGGGGTCGGGGTGGGCGCGGGGGTGGGCGTCGGGGTCGCGGCGGCCTCCTCCTCTTCCTCCTGCGCCTCCTGCTCGGCCTGGGCCTGCGCGGCCGCAGCGGCTGCCTCGGCGGCCTCGCGCTCGAGGGCGCGCTGGCGCCGCTCGGCGAGCCGGACGCTGATGCCCTGCAGGTCGGCGAGCTCGGCGAGCAGGTCGGACTTCCGGGCGGCGACGTCCTCGGCCTGCGCCCCGGCCTCGGCCTCGGCGTCCGCGGCAGCGTCGCGGGCCGTCTCGGCCTCGGCCGCGGCGCGGTCCGCGCGGGAGGCGGCGTCCGCGGCGGTCGTGGCGGTGACCTCGGCGACCGCGGAGGCGGCGGTGTAGGCGTCGTAGCGGCTGTCCAGGGCGTCGGACGTGTTGCCCATCGTCACCGACTGGTCGACCAGCGACTCGATCCCGTCGGCCTCGACGACGGCCGCGAGGCCCTGCACCTGGGAGGCGTCCTCGTAGGAGGCGACGACGGTGTCGGCGTAGAGCTCACGCTGCTCGGCCAGGTCCGCGCTCGCGCGGTCGGCCGCGGCCCGTGCGTCGGCGGCGTCGGCGCGGGCCTGCTCGGCGCGCCAGCGCGCTCCGTTGAACGCCTCGGCCGCCTGCGCCGCGCGGTCACCGGCCGCCTCGAGGGCGAGGTTCGCGCGGATCAGGTCGGCCCGGACCGCGGCGACGTCGCGCTCGGCGGCATCGGCCCGCTCGCGGGCGGCGGTGACGTCGGACTCGGTCGGCACCGGCTCGTCGTCGGCGAAGGCGGCGCCGCGGCCACCGCCGAGCGCCAGTCCGGCGACGAGGAGGGCAGCGGTGGCCCAGCGCGCCGGCGTACGCCGTGGTGCGGGTGTCTCGTCGGGCACGGGGGTTCCCCTTGAGGTCTCGGAGGCCCGTGCGACTTCCCCATCGCACGGGCAACTCGAGGCACGCTAATCAACTTTCGTCACACGGGGAACAGTTTCCTCAACTTTTTCACCTTCAGTCGGCGCGTCGCCTTGACGAACTACATCTGTGTAATTCCACCACGAATCCCCGGATATCCGGGGACTCTCCCGCTTTGCACCCGAGATCTCGGGTGCAAAGCGGGAGATCTGGGCGCTCAGCACGCGCGAACGCTCCCGGACGCACTGTCCACAGGCCGCATCCCACGGGATTGAGAGGGCTCGAGCACGGGCACCCCGACTCGCATGATGAAGCCACCGCTTGCCCTCGCCGGCGTCGTACGACTTCGCCGCGACCTGATCGCCGAGGGCATGACCGACGACCAGATCGCACGCCTCGTCCGCGCGAGGGCGCTGACGAGGGTCCGCTACGGCGCGTACGTGCCGACTCCCGTGTGGGTGCAGGCCTCGGAGGAGGAACGCCATCGCCTGCTCTGCCGCGCCGTCGTCGCCCGCGCCGACCCGATGACCGCGCTCACCCACGTCTCGTCCGTGGTCGAGCGGTGCGTCCCTGTGTGGGGGTTCGACCTCAGCGTCGTCCACACCACCCGGCTCGGCGCCGACCGTGCCGGCCGCAAGCTCGCGGGCTGGACCCCGCACCGCGGCGTGCTCGGCGACGACGACGTCGAGGAGCTCCACGGCGTCGTGGTGAGCACCGCGCCCCGCTCCGCCTTCGAGGTCACGACGGTCACGGGTGTCGAACCCGCACTGGTCGTGGTCAACCGCCTGCTGCACGCCCGCGCGATGACGCTGCAGGACCTCGAGCACCAGGTCGAGGCGCACGCCGACTGGCCCGGGAGCCTGACCGCGACGATCGTGCTGCGGTTGGCCGACGCGCGGCTGGAGTCCGTCGGCGAGGACCGGTTCAGCTACGTGACCTACACCCAGGGACTACCGCGACCGGAGCCGCAGTGGACGGTGTGCGACGAGAGCGGCACGGTGGTGGCGAGGCTCGACTTCGCGTGGCCGGACCACGGGGTGTTCGTCGAGTTCGACGGGCGCGTCAAGTACGAGCGCCACCGGCGCGACGGCGAGACGCTGGAGGAGTTCCTCATGCGCGAGAAGAGGCGCGAGGAGCTCGTGTGCCAGCTCACCGGCTGGACCTGCGTCCGCGTGACGTGGGCCGATCTGGCCCGTCCCGAGCGCCTCGCCGCGCGGATCCGCGCTGTGTTCGAGTCGCGTCGGCGCGAGGGGCGACGCCTTGGCGCGTGATCTTCGTACCCGGAGCTCGTGGTTCGCACCCGGGATCTCGGGTGCCAACCACGAGAGTCCCCGGATATCCGGGGACTCCAGGCGCAGGACCGGGGTCAGTCGACGTCGACGGGCACCTGCGACGTCGTCGACGTCGGGTGCGAGGCCAGGCCGTGCCGGTCGAACTTCTGGCCGCTGGCGAGGCCGCCGAGCCAGAAGGAGAAGAGGGCGATCACCACACCGGCGAGGTCGTCGGCGATGTAGTGCCAGCCGAAGTAGAGGGTCGCGACGACGGTGATCGCGAAGTTGGCCCAGAAGACGATGTGCAGGATGCGGTTGCGCAGCGTGTACTGCACCATCAGCGCGACCAGCAGGGTGATCGCGGTGTGCAGCGACGCGAAGCCGGCGACCGACTGGACGGCGCCCTCGACCCCCTCGCGCAGCACCGTGGACCGCCCGTAGGACAGCGCCTCCATCAGCGCGCTCGACCCGGTGTCGGGGAGGTCGGTGTAGAGGTAGCTGTACTGGAAGCCGGGGCCGAGCGTGGGCAGCGCGTAGTACGAGGCGGTCCCGAGCGTCCACGCGAGGCACTGCGAGGTGGCGAACCAGTAGCCGAAGGTGATGTTGCGCGACCACACCAGCCAGGCGGCCAGCGCCAGCGGCACCAGCGGCAGGAACCACAGGTAGATCGTGGAGAAGAAGTGCGCCTGGATCCCGGTGCCGAGGACGGTGTGCAAGATGGTGGCCGGCTCGTGGCCGAACATCAGCGTGCGGTCGATGAGGTGCAGCTCGCGGTCGTACTTGTCCTCGCCCATGATGAAGGGCAGGAACGACTTGAGGTTCCGGTAGCAGACGTAGGTGATGTAGAAGCAGACCAGGCCGAGGACGACCAGGGTGATCCGCTCACGGTTCCAGTGCGTGCGCACCCGGTCGCGGGCGACGGCCGGCATCGCGGCGGGCTTGAAGCGCGACTTCCACAGCGTGCGCGGCAGCATGTCGAGCAGGAACGCCCCGAGCACGAGCAGCGGCAGCCGCAGCCACGACGGCCCGAGGAAGCCCTCGGGGTCGACCAGCGGGCGGTCGAGCGTGATCGACGCGGTCACGGCGAGGGCGCCCATGAGGGCGGCGACTCCGATGAGGAGGGCGTAGGCCGATCGATACACGCACGTCAGTGTAGGGACGGGTCACGATGCCGGCACGATCGGCAGGACCGCGAGGCGGGTCACGTCGACCCGCAGCCGCACCTCCTCGCCCGGGGCGACCCGGCTGCCCAGCGGGGCGACCGCGTCGAGGGTGCCGAGGCCGTCGACCTCGACGAGCAGCCGGACCTGCTCGGGCGTCGCGCGCGCCGACGACACGCGCGCCGTGACCGGCCCCTCGGCGTCGACCACGAGGGCGGAGCGCCGCAGCGCGACGGCGGGCGCCGCCGGCAGGCCGCCCGCGGCGAGCAGCCGCGCCGCGGCGTCGTCGCGCGCCACCCGGGCGTAGCCGAGGAACAGGGCGGTCTCCTCGTCGACGGGAGCGCGCCACACCTCGTCGATCGCACCCTGCTGGACCACCCGGCCCGCGCGCATCACGGCGAGCCGGTCGGCGAGCGCGAACGCCTCCTCGTGGTCGTGGGTCACCAGCAGCGCCGTCGTGCCGGCCGCGCGCAGGATCTGGCGCAGGTCGCCGGCGAGCCGCTCGCGCAGCGTGGCGTCGAGGGACGACAGCGGCTCGTCCAGCAGGATCAGTCGCGGGTCGACGGCGAGCGCCCGGGCCAGGGCGACCCGCTGCCGCTCGCCGCCGGAGAGGGTGCCGGGCAGCCGCTGCTCGTAGCCGGCGAGGCCGACCAGGTCGAGAAGCTCGCGCACCCGGGCGGCGGTCCGCGCCGCCGGCGTGCGCCGCAGCCGCAGGGCGTACGCCACGTTGCGCGCGACACTCAGGTGGGAGAACAGCTGGCCGTCCTGGAACATCAGCGCGAACCCGCGCCGGTGGGTCGGCGTGCCGCGCAGGTCGGTGCCGTCGTGGGACACCGACCCGGAGGTCAGCGGCTCCAGGCCGGCGACGGCGCGCAGCAGCGTCGACTTGCCGCACCCGGACGGGCCGAGCACGGCGAGGACATCGCCGTCGGGCAGGTCGAGCGAGACGCCGTCGACCGCGGTCGTCTCGCCGTAGCGGACGGTGACGTCGGACAGGGAGAGCATCGTCAGAACGCTCCCACACCCGGCACCCGGAGCCGCTCGACGGCCAGCATGACGACCGCGGTGGTCGCCGCCAGCACGACGGACGCGGCCAGCGCCATGCCGTAGTTCATCTCGCCCGGGTGCCCGATCAGCCGGAAGATCACCACGGGCAGGGTCGGGCTCTCGTCGCGGGCGAGGAAGGACGTGGCGCCGAACTCGCCGAGGGAGGCGGCGAACGCGAAGCCGCTCGCGGCCAGCGCCGGCTTCCACACCACCGGGAGGTCGACGGTGAGCAGCGTGCGCCCGGGCGACGCGCCGAGCGACGCGGCCGCCTGCCGCTGCCGGTCGTCGACGCCGGCGAGGACCGGGGTGAGGGTGCGCACCACCAGCGGCAGCGCGACCAGCGCCTGGGCGAGCGGCACCAGCAGCGGCGAGTCGCGCAGGTCGAGCGGCGGCCGGTCGAGGGTGATGAGGAAGCCGAAGCCCAGGGTCACCGCGCTCACCCCGAGCGGCAGCATGAAGAACCCGTCGAGAGCGGACCGGACCCGGCGCTCGGCGCGCGAGCGGGAGCGCCGGGTCACGACGAACGCGACGAGGCCGCCGAGCAGCAGGGCCATCCAGGTCGCGTCGACCGCGGTCCGCAGGCTGGTGAGGAGCGCGGCGCTGACCGGCACGAGCAGCGCCTGGCCGTCGCCGGCGGAGGACAGCGCGCGGTAGTTGGCGAGCCCCCAGCCGTCGCCGACGCTCAGCGAGCCGGCGACGAGCGCGGCGATCGGCGCCAGCATCGCCCCCAGCACGACGAGCGTCGCCAGCACCACGGGGACGTCGCCGCGCCGCAGCGGCCGCGCGGCCACCACGGTCCGCTGGGCGGTCGGGTCGGGGACCGCGCGCAGCCGGGCCGACAGCGCCAGCAGGGCCACCACCACGACGATCTGCAGGACCGAGAGCGCGGCGGCGGCCTGCAGGTCGAAGACGGTCGTGGTGAGCAGGTAGATCTCGGTCTCGACCGTGGCGTACCGCACCCCGCCGAGGGTCAGCACGATGCCGAACGCGGTGGCGCAGAACAGGAAGACCACGCTGGCGGCGCCGACGACCGCGGGCCGCAGCGCCGGCAGCGTGACGGTGCGCAGGACCTGCCACGGCGAGGCGCCGAGCGCGGCGGCGGCCTGGCCGGGTCGCGGGTCCAGCGACTCCCAGGCCACGCCGACCGTGCGGACCACGACGGCGACGTTGAAGAAGACCAGCCCGGCGATGATCGCGACCGGGGTGCCGTCGAGGCCGAGGAAGCCGAGCGGGCCGCCCTCCCCCAGCAGCTGGCGGAACGCCACCCCGACGACGACGGTGGGCAGCACGAACGGCACCAGCATCGCGGCGCGCACCGCGTGCCGACCCGGGAGGCGGAGCCGGTGCAGGGCGTACGCCGCCGGCAGGCCGAGGGCGACCGCGAGCGCCGTCGCGACGGCGGAGGACCACAGCGTGAACCACGCGACGCGGTGCACGCGGGGCCGGGCGAGCACGTCCAGCACGGCGCCGGGGGCGAACCGGCCGTCGACGACGAACCCCTCGGCCAGCATGCCGCCCACGGGCAGCACGAAGAGCACGCCGAGGACCAGGACGGGGCCCGCGGCGAGCGCCAGCAGCGCGAGCAGTCGCCGCGCCTGGGGCCTCGTGCCGGGCGCGGTCACCGGGAGATGACGTCGGTCCACTCGGTCAGCCAGTCCTCGCGGTTCGCCGCGATCTCGGCGGGGTCGACCTCGTAGGGGTCGGTCGGCTGCTGCGCGAACCGTGCCCAGTCGTCGGGGACCGTCGCGCCCGGCATCACCGGGAAGACGTACATCGACTCCGGCAGCGCGGCCTGCACCTCGTCGGAGAGCATCCAGTCGACCAGCGCCGCCGCGCCCTCGGGGTTGGCGGCCCCCTCGAGCACGCCGGCGTACTCGACCTGCCGGAAGCAGGTGTCGAGCAGCGCCGCGGTCGTGGTGCGGCCGTCCTCCACCGTGAAGGCGGGCGAGGAGTCGTAGGACACCACGATCGGGCGGGTGCCGGTCTTCGAGCCGGCGGTGAAGTCGCCGTAGTAGGCGTCCTCCCAGCCGTCGACGACCTTGGCCCCGTTGGCGAGGAGGTCGGTCCAGTAGTCGGGCCAGTCGTCGCCGAACTCGGCGACCGTCGCGAGGAAGAAGGCCATGCCGGGGCTGCTGGTCGAGGCACCCGGCGTGACCACCAGGTCGGCGTAGGCCGGGTCGGTGAGGTCGTCGAGGGTCTTCGGCGGGGCGAGGCCCTCGGCGTCGAACCAGTCGGTGTCGACGTTGACGCACACGCTCGCGGAGTCGACCGGCACCAGCCGGTCGCCGCCCTCGGGCAGCGCGTACTCGGCGGGAGGCTCGGTGGTCGGCGCGAACGGCGCGAAGGCGCCCTCGCCCAGCGGGCGAGAGGCGAAGGTGTTGTCGATCCCGAACGCGGCGTCCGCGATCGGGTTGTCGGCGGTGAGGCTGAGCTTGGTCGCCAGCGTGCCGGCGTCGCCGGCGGCCCGGACCTCGAGGTCGTAGCCCGACTCCTCCTCGAACTGCCGCACCAGCCGCTTGGGCAGCTGGAACGACTCGTGGGTGGCGAGCACGACGGTGCCGCCGCCCTCGCCCCCGGTCGCGGAGGTGGAGGGCTCGGACGCCGTGTCGCCGCCGGTGAGGCTGCAGCTGGTGAGCAGCAGGACGGCGGCGGTGGCCGTGCCCAGGGGGCGGGCGAGGGCACGGACGGGTGCGCGGTTCATCGTGACTCCCTATCGCCGGTGCTAGCC